>JBFMDO010000064.1:0-47124 GCA_040753615.1 Nitrospirota bacterium
AATAAAAGAAGAATCGCTATTAGAATACTAATTTTTATTGCATTTTTTCTTTTTAACGTGATCAAGAACAAAATTATGATTCCGATTGCACAACCATATATTGCGGAACGTACAAACGTTAGGATTAATGCAACTGTCAAAATTGCAAATGAAATTAATAATATTCTCCTGAATTTATGTTGCAACAGGATAATTGAAAGTATCAATGGAACGGTACTTGCAAGTTGGGAGGCATAAATATGGGGAAGCCCTGACAATCCAAAAATAATGCCCCCGCTCATATCTAACTTTTCCGAATGAGGCACTATATCATAAAAAACACCGCCCCAGAAAAATTGTAAAATACCTATTAAACCGGAAACAGAGATTCCAAAAATAATTATGTAAATAAATTTTTCTAAATGCTTCTCTATCTCGATAAAAAAATACAATAAAAGTGCAATCAGAACTGGCAACCACAACCTTGCAAAACTTGCGTAAAAGTTTTTAAGGGGTAATTCATTAATAAGGAAATCAGTTATTAAACCCCATATCAACAAAACAAAAATCGTATAAACTATATAATTTACTTTTTTGTCAATTTTTATTCTCTTTTTATAAAAGAAATAGATCATGTATATTGCTACAACAAAAAATAAAATTATTGTTCTTCGAGAGATGGGACCTTCATGATAACTAAACCAGATATCTGATAGGAAAATAGCATATAGTCCTAAATGAGGCTTAACTATAAAAAGAATTATTACTGCAATAAATAATGGTAAATATTGCAGCATTGAACCTTTAATTAAGAAATAACCACACGCAATCGCAATAATTCCGGTTAAAATTATATGTAATAAATTATTGTTTAAAGAAATATCAAATTTTTTCGTCAAATATTCTTTCTGTTTATTGAAAGAATTTATTTTGAAACTTTCGCCCATATTTCTCCAAATTGAACAGTATAATTTTTCACCTTTAAACCTGCCTCAGACAGTTCATCGATAAATGATTCAAGAGTGTATTCTGTATAATGAGTCGGGTCGCTCATATATGGCAATCCCAATTCCTTTTTATATAAAACCACCCAGTCTCTGTTTATCATAGGTACTCTAATCAGAAATATATTAGATAAACCGGCTATTTTCAATAAAAATTCAATTCGATTTTCAATATGTTCCAATACATTTGATAAAACTATTACATCAAACTTATCATTAAATTTATATTCAGTTGCATCTCCGATTATGTATGTAATATTATCTGCATTATATTTTTTCTTTGTATACTCTATATTTTTTGCATTAATATCAATTCCAAAAACATACTTTGCTTTTTTTGCTATATCATAAGTCAAAGCGCCATTTCCACAGCCAATGTCTAAAACTATGTCATCCTCCGAAACATTATCAACAAAAAATTTATGATAATTCATGAGTCTATGCTTTGGATGGAGACCATCTTCTGCGGCTACTGAAAATGTACTAATAAACCTGTAGCTCAAGGTATGGATTTTTAATAACTGTTTGACAATCTTCTTTGAAACAACAGGAGTTAAAATTAGCTTTTTAATCAACGACTTCATCGCATAAATCTTATCTTCTTAATACGGCATTATAAACATTAAGCTCTTTTTTTACTATCTCTTCAACACTGCAATTTTCAATAATAAATTGTCTTGCTTTCATTCCCATATTTTTTCTTAACGTCTCGTCTGACATAACATTATCTATTGCATCCCTGATTGAGCTGCTATCTGTTTTACAAAGATATCCGTTCTCTTTATGCTTGATTATATTTCTTATTCCATCAACGTCTGTTCCTATAACAGCCAATCCACAGCTCATTGCTTCAAGTAATGCCTTTGGATTTCCTTCATATAAAGAAGGCAGGATGAAAACTTCATATTGATTTAAAATTTCAGGTATTTTATTGTTAGCAACCCTGCCGAGGAAATTAATTTTAATCTGGTTTTTAAATGAACAATCTTTTAGTCCTTCTTTGATCTCTCCATCTCCGATAATATCTAAAATATATTTACTCTCTTTTATTGCCTCAAAAAGATTCAAAAGATTTTTTTGTCTTGTAAGTCTCCCTACAAATATCAAATAATTTTTCTTTTTTTGAGTAATATTTGATGGCTTGAAAAAGTCTATGTCAATGTAATTAGATATAATTCTGATCTTTTTAGAACCTTTAAGGTAAAATTTATCAATAATATATTTTTTATCATCCTCAGAGGTAAGTATGATTCCGTCAGCTAAGTTGTATGAAAGCCGCTCGGTTAAATAAACATAACTCTTTAAAAGAAAAGACGGGCTGCTTTTCAATAGAAATCTGTACCACTCAAACCCGCATCTGACAATAAGTTTTTTTTTAAATAATGATTTTGCTATTAGAGGTGCCCATGTCATTGACATCTGATTAGTTTTAAGGATGTCTGCTTTCTTTAATTGATCTTTCAATATGAAGGGCAAAAAGAAGGATTGAATAAATCTTATTATTTTGTTCGATGGCTTTTTTATAAAAGCATAGAAAGGGATAATTTTAATATCGCCAAGTTTATCCTGATATTGATAATCAGATTCGTCACCGTATGTAATAAATGCTACTTTTAAACCATTTTCGATCAGCTTCTTATAAAGAATTATCTCTCTGTCAAGCAAACCTGCCTCGTCCCAGGTTTTAATAGAAACACCGTAGGTAAAGAATAATATTAAATTCATAGATTATATTTTTTGTTTTTTCGTTTTTTTAAAAAATATTAATACTAATATCAAGCTGAGCATAAACGTGGCTATTATCCTATTTAGGATGATCCCATATGTGTGAAATAAATAGACAAATATTACGAATGAAATTAGAGATAGTGCATCAATTATCCTTCCGATATAGAGAATCCTATAGGCCTGATTGGCTTTGTAGTATGTTTCCAAATAGAAGGCTGGAATAATAATTACAATAATAACCATAAATAATTGAGCATACTTTGAAGCTCTTAAAAAATCTTTTCCATACAGAATCTCTATTATTGATGGCAATAGAAGATAGAATATAATAATGCCTGGTACTATTAACCAATATATCTTAAGATATTTTTTAAAATAAAAATATGCTTCCTGTATGCTCTTTCCAACTAATCTTGGTTGCAAATAATTTAAAGCTATGCTCCATATATATAGGGAATTCATAAATATTTTTTTCCCTATACTGTAGAACGTTAAAGATTCATATCTGAAAAATGTACCTACCAAAAATTCATCAATATTTGTTTGAATATTTTTAACAATTGACATATATGAAAGATTTTTAGCATATGGTAGGAAGTCATCACTATAAGATGATCTATATATCAATCGTTTCCTAATATAAAAGAATATATAAGTATAAATACAAGCATTCCACAACAGCGGAACAGCAATGAGAGCATAAATTGGCACATGGCTATAGAATATATATTTTGAGAAATAATAATAAGACAGCACTACAGTGATTGACGAAAACGATGTCATTAACGTACAAACAAATAACTTTTTATATTCTCTCTTACCAATAAAATACGACAGATGATAGTCAAAGATTGCGATACAACCACTGAGTATAGATACAATAAAAAATGATAATAACAATTCAAAACTTTTTGTATTAATAAAAATAGCAAGATTAAGAAATAAAAAGAAAAGGATATAAAAGGGTAACAGGCTGAGCCTTTTTTTAAACGCTGTGATGAAGTCGCCTTCAGTCTTTTTTGCCGAAGAATTTATAAGTGCATTGTCGATACCTGGCAAAATTAATAAAGCTGCTACACTATTCAATGAAAAGACATATTGGTACTTTCCAAAATATTCAACGCCTGCAAGTCTTGCAAATAAAATGCTTCCGATTATACTTAAAATGAGTTTTGTTGTCGTACTAAATGTAATCCAGAACGTATCACCAATATTAATGGGAATACCAAATATATTTTTACTTAAGATTTCAATGGTCTTCTTCAATAATTTATAATGTGGGGGTTATTGATTGGTTGAAATTATTATCACTGCGTTTTTCTCAATATAAGCAATATGCAATGGCCAGCAACAGGTGATGCCATAATCGAAATTGCTTTTCTCAATGCTCGAATTGGCAAATTAATACCTTGATATTCGTATAGTTTTTGTAGCACTGGTTTTAAAAGAGTTACTTCATCTTTTATCCCCTTAACTCCATCAAAAGGTATACTCTTAATTAATTTAAATCCAAGGCTTCGATACTTCTCGATAACTGTCTCTGAATTGAGTGCAAATTGATAAAAAGAATCACTCTCATGACCATCTTTCCATGCCTTATAGTTTCCAATGCCGGCTTTGAGGCGTCTTAATGGAGACATATAAGGAAAAGTAAGAAAGAGGTACCCGCCATTCTTGAGAACTCGAAGCATCTCTTTTGCAATTACACCATAGCCCTCCCAAAAATGTTCGATAACACCGATAGACCAATATCCATTAAAATAATCATCTTCAAATGGCAAATTTCTGACATCTCCAAGTCTGATATCTAATTCTGGGATATATTTCTTCAGTGTCTTCACTGTATTTTCTGCATAATCAATCCCGATCACTTTATATCCATTATTATGCAGTGAAGCAACGTTACTCCCGGCCCCACATCCTCCCTCAAGAATGTACCCATCTTCAGGTTTCAGGTATTTCCTTGTTGTTCTACTCACAAATGTATTCTTTATTTTCAGTATTTCATTCCTAATATGTTCATTAGCTTTCCAATGACTATCCCAAAAATCTGAGTCCGCCTTTTTTTCTATATAAATCAATTGTTTTTTAACAGGGTCAAAATACTTCATAAGCGCCTAATTAAAATTGAATCGGGAAAACATCCCATATAATACATGGGTAAGAGGAGTATCTTTTTCTCTAATTGAGAGAGGGTCACTTTTGTACTTTTGGGGTCAAGTCTTGTTTCTTGCAATTCCTCAAGTCGCATGGCATAAAGGACACACACCCCTCACTCCCCTCTCAAGAGCGTAACACACCCCGTCTCTTCGTGCCACCCCTCTTGGTAGAGGGGAAAAGCCTGCAAGCTGGCAAGCTATCAAGCCTGAAAGCGAGAAAACTACTGATACTCGATACCTTAAAAGACGATACCAGATAAAAGACCAATACCGGATAGCCGATGGGATTAAGTTCATTCTGAACTGGGAGTTATTGCTTTGCAATGGAATTGTTCTATTTTTCACCCTTCCAGATCATTCACAATCTTCTGGATAATCTTATGCATTTCAGGGATGCGCTCCTTACAGACTACAAACACTGTTTCTGCGTCAATATCAAAATAATGATGAGTTATGATGTCCCTCATGCCTTTTGCTTTTTTCCAGTCAATATCCGGATAGCGTATAAGAAGACTTCCCTCAGTGAGTTTATCAATTTCTTTCAGCGCTTCTCCTGTATTAATTAATTGCATACAAATGCTGTCCAGTTTCTCGAGACCAATATCGTCCCTTAAAAAGTCTTCACTCGATTGAATGGATTGGAATCTCCTGGTAATTTGGTCTAAAGACCAAAGGATGTTCTTAAGAATACTGATAACCAATCCTTTATCATACATAAACAGCGTCCCGTTCTATTCTGGATCGCAAAGCATGGTTCATTTTATCCCTGAGCCTCACAATATCTACCTTCGCTCCCAACGCTTCCTCAATAGCCTGCTTAATTCCTATTAGGTAAAACAGGTCGGGTTTTTCGATTTCAACCACAATATCTATATCGCTTTCTTCCCGCACTTCTCCCCTGGCAAAGCTGCCAAAAAGCCCGATTCTTTTTACCCCGAAATTTTTCTCAAATTCGATTTTGTGTGTTTCAATAAAGTTTATGATATCTTCCCGTTTCATTTCAGTTCACCTCTACGTCATATTTTACCATAATGCTCTTTTATCTAATACAAGGTCTCGTGGCGGGGTCACCCATTAAAATGCCCTTTGTCAAGAGAAAACGAGTCGCATGGGGTCAAGTCTTGTTTCTTGCAAATACACAAGTCGCATGGCGTAACGGCAAACCACGCATAGCGTAAAGCGTAAGGCGCATGGCGCAAAGGGCAACGACGCATAGCGAAACAAATTGATAACTCGATGTCCGATACCACAAAAGACCGATACTCGATACTGGATACTTGATAAACACATGGCGTAAAGCGTCAGTTGGCTATAGATAATTTATTTTGCCTTTATGAAATCTTCTACTGTTAACCCACTTTTTCTTATTAGTCCTCTTAATAGACCAGGGGCTAACTCTTTATGGTCAGGAATTGATAATGTTGGTCTTGTTTCGTGATAAAGGATCATGTGACTACCTGTTTGATGATCAATGTCATACCCAAATTTCTGAAATATCTTGACTGCTTCTCTGCCGGAGATATTTGAAAGTAGGCCCACTTAAACAGTAACTTCTCCTATAAAAACTTCTTTTGGTTCACTGATTTCTAACCTGCCATGATTCTCTTCGACTTCTAACCAACCTTTAATAGCATCTTTTATATTATTCAAGGCTTCATCTATTGTCTTACCTTGGCTCATACACCCAACAAGTTCAGGTACATCAATCACATAACCATCATATTCTGGATCATATGTTATTACTACTTTAAATTTCATATAACACCTCTCAAAAAAATTTCTTCAATTATAACACAAAGCACATAGATCAGTTCTCAGTCACTTTTGGGGTCAGGTCTTGTTTCTTGATAAACATGAGGTTCGAAAAACTGTTCATAGAGTTCATAGCGTTTGTTGCGTTATAGCGTTCAATTGAAACTACTGTTCTATGTTCTAAGTTCAAGGTTCAACGACCGTAAATCGTTCATTGAGTTTATTTCCATATAGTTTCATCTATTTTTTCGAAATCTCTTATCCTTTTATGGAATTCTTTATATTCCTTCTCGCTCCATGTCCCTGCGAGATGGTCTAAATCGTTATACACGACGATGCGTTTTTTCTTTTTCAGCCCCAGTTCTTCCTGGACAAGTTTTACTATTGCCGCATTCACACTCATCCCTTCCTGTTTTGCCTTTTCCCTGAGCGCCTTTATTGTCTGATCGTCAAATCCCCTGATTGTCATCGTTGACATGTTGCCTCCTGCTTATAAATCTCCCTTATGTAAAATAAGCCCGTCGATGTTATCAAAATGCTCATCGTACGTAAAGAGGGCCAGCCCATGTCTCATAGCAGAAGCAGCAACCCACAAATCGTTTGTCGGGATGGGCCTGCCTTTTCTTTTAAGGTCACTATACACTCTTGCATAAAACTCTGCGGTTTCTTCATCCACCTGAATAAGGTGGACACGCGGAGAATCAAGGAACTGATCAAGTTCTTTCCTGTTCTTCGCCTCTCTGGTTCCCCCAATAAAACCGCTCAATAGTTCGCCTAATACAATTACATTTACGCCTATATATTCAACTGTTTTATAAGTATTGACAGCGTCGGTATCGTTTTTCTTGAAAGCAGCATATGTATTGGTATCAATCAGAATTTTTTTCATATAGATTTTCCCTTTTTGCCTATTAGCTTACATATAATGATAGCATATTGCTTTCATTATATGTAAGCTAATAGTTACAACTTTGGGGACGTTGGTTCTCATGATGCATTGCTAATCTTTCAACTACCGTTCTACGTTCTATGTTCAACGTTCTCTTTCAAACAACCGTTCAATGTTCTACGTTCAATGTTCTACGTTCAATGTTCTACGTTCAATGTTCTACGTTCAATGTTCTACGTTCGAAAAACCAACGACTGTTTGTTGCGTTCATAGTGTTTAATATAAAACTACTTTGCTTTTGGGGTCAAGTCTTGTTTCTTGCAATTCCTCAAGTCGCATGGCATAAAGGGTACACACCCCGTCCCTTCGGGACACCCCTCTTGATAGAGGGGAAAAGCCTGAAAGCTGGCAAGCTAAAAAGTTTTTTAGGGTCGACCTTCATTTTTCATTTATGGCATATATCAAAAAGCATAGGGCAGAGAGCATAGGGATTAGAGAGAGTTGGAATATATGACCGCATTTTGAATTTTAGCATTTTAAAGAGGAGCTACCGCCCTTGCCTGCATTACATCAGGTGAAAAACTATTATCTTTATTTTTAAATGCACCTAAATCAACAGTTCAAAAACTGAAAGTTCTGCCTCGATGGGCAGAGCTTGAAATATCAGTTTTCATAAGCTATCAAGCGCTGTTTATTGAGTTTATGGGTCTTTTGCGTTTCCTGAAAAACGAGGAACAAGGGACAGCGAGAAAGTTAAAAAACAGGCAAGCTATCAATTAAGAAGCTCTGTCTATACTTTAAGCTGCTATAACTTCAATATTAGATATCTGAGGTTTTGGAGTTTTCATTGTAACAACGAATACAGGTATTCCTTTCTTTTTATTTTCCTCCAGTACCTTATAGTTTTCATTATATAGTTCCTTATCATCTTCAGGAAGTATCACAAGAACTGCTCCTTTAGGGATTTTATCCAGTACATCAGGGTATTCAAAAACATACTTCATCCATTCAGCATGAAGGTCTAAGTTTTTTTTGATAACTTCGTCTTTCGTCATCTTTTACATCCCCTCTCAAATTCTTCTCTATATTTCTTCCAGTTTGCCTTTAAATCAATTGTAGCATATGTAAAAGCAAGATTATAAGTTTCAAAAAATAATGGTTGTTTTATTATTCCCCCATCTGCTTTTATTATATCTTTATGAGCAAAACCATGCGCTGTATCATACCTTATTATTGGTTGCCACTCCCCCGGTATTAATGCTTCATACTGAACAACAAATTCAAGAATTGTCCCCTTCTCTTTCTGAGCATATACACGTAACCTATCATTTGTTTCGGCTGACAAATAGATAAGATATTCTATCTCTTGCATTCAGTCTGGCAAACATACACGCTGGCAAGTCTGCAAGCCATCAAGCATGTAGGTTAGAATATATGGCCGCATCTTGAATTTTAGCATTTTAAAGAGGAGCTACCGCCCTTGCCTGCATTACATCAGGTGAAAAACTATTATCTTTATTTTTAAATACACCTATGCGTGTACTTTTGGGGTCAAGTCTTGTTTCTTGCAATTCCTAACAATTCCTAAAGCCATATGGCATAAAGGACACACACCCCTCACTCCCCTCTCAAGAGGGGAAGATTATGGTCGCAGATCGTCCAAGAGACTGTAGTAGCATTAGGGGTCAAATCTGAATAATACATTTTGTTCTCCTATGTGACTATTTTCATTGCCTTTATGCAGTAAAAATCCATTTTGCACGCCTTTCCGAAAGTATTACAAGATGGTTCTTAAATTGTTCAATGGAATGCCCTTTCAAGAAAGGCAGTATGAGATTTAGAACTTTTTCTGAGGTTGTCGGATAAGCCTTAATGCGAATGACCCCGGGGTGCCTGCTAAGAGGTAAAACTACCCAATCTCCAAAATGCTCATCAAGTGTAATAAGAATACGGTTTTCAGAGATTGCTTTCTGCAATATCTGCTGATCATCTGCACGGGACTGGCCGATCTCTGACGCCCTTAAAACATCATAACCTTGTTCACGCAATACTTGTGCCACTTCAGTCCGAAACATTTGATCAAGGTAAAGTTTATACTTTTCAGGCATTTACTTCTTTTAGCTCTATATGATCAAGTGAAGCCTTTGCATAATGCAAAGCAGCATGAATATCTTCTTTTGTTAGCTCAGGATAGCCACCGAGGATTTTATCCCAGGATTCACCCTCTGCTAACTGTTCAAGGATAACGGAGATAGGAATCCTTGTTCCCTTAATCACAGGTTTTCCATTGCAAACCTTTGGATTAATTTCTATTCTCTTTAATAAAGTCATTGCTTTTACCTCTCACAGCAGATTTTCAAATATTTTAACATAATCCTGTATAGCAAATTGGGGACGTTACTTTTTTATTGGACGATAATCTTTGCTTCTATATTCAATTTCATAGACCTTTATTTGTTTAATTTCATCATAAACCCCGTAAAACAAATAACAGTCAAGCAGTCAAGGGTCAGGTCTTGTTTCTTGATAACAACCGTGAAACGTAAAGCGTAGCGCAAAGGGCAGCGGCAACGACCGTAAAACGTGAAACGTAAGACGTGAATTGTAAAAGCAACATTGTTTACAGAACATCTCTTAAGCCTGCCTGTTTCAGGATCGAGAGTAAAGTTCCTCTTGGCAGATCTTTTTTATGATAAGGGACTGTAACTCTTTTCTTTGTCGTCCTATTATAGTAAACTCTGTGGCTGCCAGTTTGATGATCGAGATCAAATCCGTTCTTCAGTAATAATTTTATGACTTTTTCGGCAGTGAGCGAAGGAATCTTAGGCATACTTCAGAGTCAGTACGCCTTCAAAAGTATTAGAGTCGTCGAGAATCTCATCCCCATGCTTCTCGACACTTTTCAGGTACGCCTCGATGGCATCCATGGCCATTTGTTTTGCTTCTTCAATTGTTTCTCCATAGGTAATGCATCCCGGCAGAGACGGGACAATAACCGTATATCCCCCCTCCGGTTCAGGCCTTAAAACAATGCGGTAAGATAATTCTTTACTTTTCATTTATACCTCTTTAAGAGATTCCCAGCCCAGCCCAGCCCAGCCCAGTCCTTTCCTTTACCTTGGATATCTTCCCGCCTTGTTTTGCGCATTTTCTTAATGAAACCAAGATTTTTTGATAAGAGCCAGTCTTCAAGGTCATCTAATGTCTCAGCCGTCTCAAAAACGCTGCGGGGAAAAGCAACTATATCTGTCTTTTTTGTCTTAATTAAGGGCATTCAATATCTCCTTTCTTCGTCAAATTATAGCATACATTACATGGAAAGATAGAAAGCGTGCAAGCCAACGAGTCGCATGGGGTCAAGTCTTGTTTCTTGCAAATACACAAGTCGCATGGCATAAAGATTACACACCCCTACACCCCTCTCAAGAGGGGAACACACCCCGTCCCTTCGGGACACCCCTCTTGATAGAGGGGAAAAGCCTGCAAGCTGGCAAGCCAACGCAAGCCAACGTATTATCTTAAATTCACTCAAGGTTTATATTTATGCTTTTTAAATTTGAGAATATCCTCAAGCAATTCATCAGAAACGTAGAACCCTTTAGCCTTAAGTTCTTTTGCTTTATCGTAAGCACTTTCTATCAATCTCATTTTTCAGCCTTAAGTAATATTCCGATAGTCCCGGTAACATTTAGTCCAAGCGTTTCAGCAACTTTTCGAGCCTTCAGATCATCTATTATCGTTTTTATGCCCGTTTCACTTGCTAATGCTATAACTTCTGATTCACCCTTGCCTAAATTCAAGTCGCTGACAAGAAGCCTGACCAAAGGACTCTCTATCTTTTTGACTAAATAACAATCCATAGAAGGAGTTCCAATCTCATTGATAACTGCTTCGGGCAGGATAATTTCCGTATAGATTTTACAAAGAACATCTAAAAGATTTATTTTCTCTAATGCGATAAGAGCAGAAGCATCGGCAATTGCCTTCTCAGGCATTTCTTAGTTCTTTTTCGAGGTTAAGCTTCGAATATTTTAGAGGCGGTATGCCACGATGTATTAAAACTTCCACAAAAGCCTTTTCAGAATAACCTGCTATTTCAGCAGCTTTTCCCAGAGAGACTACGCCGTCTTCGAGAAGTTTAATAGCAAGCAACAATTTTATTTCATCTTCTTTTATATTTATTTCTGGCAATTTAACAGTTATACCCATTTTGTTTCACTCCAACATGTACAAATTTCGATTAATTATACCATAAAGCTGTAACTTAATCTCTCCTCTATCAGTTCCCCGCCCCTCTGCCCAGTATTTTATCTTTTCAATAGAACCATCAGTTTTGTTTGGGTGAGGGGAAGATTATTTATGGTCGTGGGAGGTAAAACTTGTTTTCTGCTTCTTTTTTAATTCTATAGTTTATTTGGGTTCTATACTCAAAGCTCCGCCCTTTCAGTTACATTCTGTTTTGCAGATGAACCTATGAAGGCACATTATTTAAATTTTATGCAATCTCAACTTCTAATATATCTATTTTCAGGGCAATATTTTTTAGGAGTAAATATAGTCAGAGACCAGCATCCATGTGTCATCTTTACAACACTACCAGCCCTTTTTTATAGTATATTAAGTTATTCTATAATGGTGTCAAGGTTAAAAATGGGTAATAAATGAGGATTAATACGAGGAGAAGTTAATAAAATGCCAAAAAATATGCTGACAAAAAGGATAATCGCTTATGAGATGGTAGGATTTGGACTTATTATGGGTTTATTGTGGATAGATGAAATATTTGATATTCCACGCTTGTTTGGTGCTGAAGCGACGCCAATAAACTGGGTTGAAAGTATTTTCGAGACAGTCATTGTTTTTGCCTTATGTATCTTTATTGTTATTTTTTCATGGAAATTTTTGAAGAGGATTAAATATCTGGAAGGTTTTCTCCCTGTTTGTTCGTTCTGTAAAAGGATCCGGGTTGGCACAGATTGGTTTCCTATCGAAAAATATGTAACAGAACATTCTGAGGCAGAGTTTTCACATGGTCTCTGTCCTGAATGTGCTGAAAAATATTATAAAGATTTCGTTCGTAAGTCTTGATAGCTTGATAGTATGAGTTTACAAAACTGCAATCCTTTTGTCTTTATATGGCTGGGGCCAGTTATATGTATTAATTAGCCATAAGAGATGCTTTAAAAGCCGAGGCTGTTTGTGCATGGTCAGTTCATCATCAAAAATAATACCTATGAGATAATTATTCTTAAATTTAGTTTGCCAGTCAACTTTACCGGTAGCAACATCTGTTTTTACTTTACCGCTCTTATCTACAAAAGAGAGCTTTATCTTTACCCATTTGCCTCTACCTATAGGAGATGGAGAATATAACCCGACCCCTGAAAATGAGATATTGGCCACATTTGCATTTACAATAATATCTTCTTTAGGAACTGTTACCGTTGCATTACCAAAAAACTGATACCTATACCATTTTCTTATATCACTCAAACTCTTTTTCTTGCTTTTCTTTTCCTTCATATTTTTTCTCCATTATCTTTAATCAAAAACTTTATTGAAGACTTCTTATGAGTCTTTACCTATGTCGTTTCTATAGCGAACTCCTTCAAAATGGATATTCTCTATGTTTCTATATGCAACATCCCTCGCTTCTTTAAGGGTCTTCCCTCTGCCAACTACGTGAAGCACCCTGCCTCCATCAGTAACGAGTCCTTTCTTTTCCGAATTATTTACACCTGCAAAAAATATTTTGCAATCATTGTCTTGAATCTTCTCAATTCCTGAAATGGGATAGCCCTTGCCATATCTGGCAGGATAACCCGGATACCAACCTTTGTTTTTGCCGTTTTTTATCTGGCGTGTCCTGCCTGCTGCTGCCACCACATCAAGGTAATAATCCTGTCTCCACGCTACCTTCTTATCACTCAACACGCCATTTATAATCTGAAAACTTATGTCACTAAGGGGAGTCTTCAATCTGGGAAGGATTACTTCTGCCTCTGGGTCGCCGAGACGAACATTTGCCTCTAAAAGATATGGGATATTTTCAACAAGCATTAACCCCAAATAGAGTACTCCTTTATACGGAATGCCTTCTCTTTCTGAAAATCCTCTGATTAAAGGTATGGCAACTTTTTCACTAACAAGCCGAGTCAAATCTTCTCCTTCGAGCCGATGAGGAGAATAAGAACCCATTCCCCCTGTATTTGTGCCTTCGTCATTATCATAAGCCCTTTTATAGTCCTGCGCAACCGGCATGGGCACAATCGCCTCTCCATCTGTAAAAACAAAAAAGGATATTTCCGTGCCATACAGCCTTTTTTCTATCACGACTTTTTGACCAGATTCGCCAAATATCTTTTTTATCATCAATTGCTCGATAGCCTGAAACGCCTCGTTAGTATCTGAGCAAACAATTGACCCCTTACCCTGTGCCAGGCCATCAGCCTTAACAACAACAGGATATTTTACATGTTCAACATAATCCTTAGCATCTTCGGGTTTATCAAAGACCTCAAATTCTGCCGCAGGCACACTTAGTTCTCTGCATAACAGCTTCGTATACGCCTTGCTTCCTTCAAGGATACTTGCCCTTTTTTGAGGCCCAACAACAGGTATCTTCTCTGACATAAAAAGATCAACAATCCCGTTTGTGAGTGGGCTTTCTGGCCCTATAAATACAAGGTCGACCTTCTCCTTTTTTGCGAGTTCTAAAATATCCTCATTTGTCCTTGCATTTTCACATCTGATCTCCAGAGCAATGCCAGCATTGCCCGGGGCACAGATTACTTCTTTTACATGGGGGTCATTTTTAAACTGCCATGCTATAGCATGTCCACGTCCTCCGCTGTCAACAACAAGAACCTTCATATATTTAATCACCAATACCTAAATTACAATAACTAAATAATAACCATACATCGCTAATCAACATATTGTTTGGTGATTGATTATTGAAGCTTATTTGGTGTTTGGCTATTGATATTTGGTTATTTAATTGCATATTTATCGAATAAAGAAAAAATCTTCTCAGCGTCGCTTTCTTTTATTGTGCCCTTATCGAGGGCAATTTTAACTGTGCACCTTCCAAGTTCTGAATAGAGTCTTATTGTCTCAGGCATTGCTTTGGATATCGCCTTTAAGTGAGACTCGACAATCCCTGCATCCCCCCTTGAAATAGGGCCTGTAAGGGCAGAGGGGATACCAAGTGATTCAATATTCTTTACTGTTCCCTTGATTAAAGGCATAAGTGCCTTAAGGGAGTCCTGCCTGTTAATCCCTGCTGCCTCATAAAGCGCCAGTCCAAATCCTATGGTTGCTACCAGAAAATTTGACACTACAGCCGCGCCTGCATGATATAAAGGTTTTTTACTTACATCCAGTGTTATTTCCTTTCCGTTCAGGGACTTCACTATCTTTCTCGCAACCGAAATAGCAATCTCATCTCCTTCTATACAGAAATATGAGCCATGAAGATTTTTAGTCGCCTCATTCACATCTGCTAAACTTTGTAATGGATGGATCGAGGCAATACTTGCACCTGAATTCCTTGCAGAGCCCAATACTTCTGAAGGCAAAGCACCACTCATATGAAATACAACAGTCCCTGCATTAAAACCACCTTCAGAAGCCAACTTATTACAGACTTCTTCAATCGCACCATCAGATGTTGTGATAAAAACTATCTCTGCCTTTTTAGCAATGGTTTTGAGGTCAACAGACGCTTCGCCTTCCCCTATAAATTCCCTTGCCTTTTTAGCTGATTCAAGTGTCCTGCTCCCGATACCAACAATAGAATAACCACATTCTTTCAGGAGAAAGCCCATCGCGGTACCCACAGTACCAGCGCCTATGATTGAAATCCTGTGCATTATCTACCTGACAAATCTATTCTCTACAATCCTGCATCCTCCAGAACCATAGGAATTTTTTTCTCCCAACCTATTGCCATGATATGAACTCCCTGACATAGATCCTTCATCCCTTTAATCAATCGTGCAGCTATACTTATGCTGGTTTTAACCTTATCTTTTGTATCTTCCATTTCCTTAATTAAGGGATCTGGAACAAATACGCCAGCCACGTTTTTATTCATAAACCTTGCCATACCCGCTGACTTTAGTAATATAATCCCGCCTAAAATTGGCGTCTTAAAACCCTCCACTCGTTTTATAAATTTTTCAAAGAGGTTTAAGTCATATATTCCTTGTGTCTGAAAAAATCTTGCGCCTGCTTCGATTTTCTTTTCCATTTTGATTATCTGCATCTCAAACGCAGCCTCTGTGTCCGCTCCTGGATTTACTACTGCACCGGGGAAAAAATCTGTAGCACCCTTGAGCTGGCTCCCTGCCATGTCAACCCCTTCATTCAGTTTCCTGATTACATTTAATAAGCTTACAGAATCTAAATCAAATACAGGCATTGCCTGAGGATGATCTCCCAATGCTGGATGGTCTCCTGTTAAGGATAACACATTCCTGATACCCAAAACCCATGCACTTAACAAGTCTGATTGCAACGCCAACCTGTTTCTGTCTCTGCAGGTCATCTGTAAGATAGGATCAATCCCCTTATCTTTCAGGAGATGACAAACTGCAACAGAACCCAACCGCATAACAGAACTCTGAAGGTCGGTAACGTTAATAGCATCTACCTTTCCTTTAATAAGTTCTGCATCTTCCAATAATTCATCTATAGCGGTTCCCTTAGGAGGTCCTATCTCTGCCGTGATAAGGAATTTGCCAGATTGTAAAGCCTCTCGAAATCCCATCTTCTCAGCCTCCTTTTGTCTCCTTGTTTAGTTTTAAATCCTCTCTTGCCAGCCTTTGGGGATGAATATGCCATGCCTTTGGTTGGGATATTCCCATTAAAAGATGGATCTGATTTAATTTCGTCAATCGGGCATAAATTTGTTGCCATACGCATGGGGTATCCTTTGAGACCTCACAGCGTCCGTTCTGTGATCCACCACAGGGACCATAAATTAGACTCTTTGCGCATCTTGCTACAGGACATATCCCGCCTGTCCTCCAGAGTATACAGTCTCCACATGCCCTGCACATTTCTAAAAAATTCCCTTCTTCAGAAGCAGCCCCGATAAACAAGGTATTCATAGCAGGCAGGACAGGAATCGAATTCAGCCTTTCAGCAAGTTCTTGCACACCTGCCCCGCAGCCCATTGATAAAATCACTTCATACTGTGATGCCTCATCTTTTATCTGGTCAACAAATTTTGGTTCACATTGCCTGCCGATTGTCTTCTCACCAATTGTAACCTCTCCACCCTCCGTCCTTCTCGCTGTACGCAGTGCCAATGCCAAGAGTTCAACTTGCTTTTTCCCACCGCTTAAACATATAGCCATACATGTGCCGCAACCTAAAACCAGAATTCTCTTATAGTTTTTAAGCATATCTTTTATTTCTTCAAAAGGCTTAATTTCTGCTATGATCATTTATGCATCCTCTTTTCTCTTTTGTATTTCGAGAAACAGTTATCCTTTTCACCTGTAAATCCCCCCTTTACTAAAGGGGGGTGAGGGGAGATTTTTTTTATTATCATTTGTGTCACTATGTGACATGTGTGTTTCATTATTCACAGCTTGCCTTTAGCCGCTTAGGATCTATACCGATTTCTTTTAATATCTTTTTAGCTTTTTTAATATGATTTAATATCCATTCATCGCACCCCTTGAAACGGCACTCCCTGTGTTCACATTTATTTATCTGTACACTATCTGCACCTGCTTCAAAAGGCTTAAGAAATTGAGAAACATCAATTCTCGCCATGCAGGGCTTACCTATCGAATATGTAGCCTCTCTATCAATAGTACCTTCAGGTTGATCGTATTGGCAATAAAACTCTATTGCAAACTCCCCAACTTCTTTTTCTTTAGCAGTCTTTAAAGCCTCATCAAGTTTTTTACGGCTATCCTCTTTGGTTTCGAGTCTTACATCAATTGCTGATGCCGGACATTCTGCAGCACAGATTCCACATGCCTGACACTGGCTTATGTCAATTTTAGCCTTCTCCTCGCCTGCTTGAGGCACTCCATAAGGACAAACCATAACGCAGTTGAAACACGCAACACATTCATCTGAGATAACAGCGCCTGCACCACAGCTTAAACAACGCTGTGCTTCTTTTATAGCCTGTTCCCATGTATAGCCAATGTTTACCTCGTCAAAACTCTTAATTCGTTCTTCAATTGGAATAGTGGGCATCTTTTCTCTTACTGCTTTTACAATTAGACTGACTATCTTTTCATCGAGGGGTCTTAAAGCTATTGGTTCATCCGCCTCTGTAGCAGGTAAATTGCGAATATAATGATGTATAGCATCAGCAGCCCTTTTGCCAGAGGCTATTGCATGAATGACGCTCATTGGCCCGCTTACGACATCCCCGCCTGCAAATACGCCTTTAATATTAGTAGCGCCTTTATCATCTTTCACAAATACTGTTCCACTCTTTCCAGTAAATACCCCCAAGTCATTAATTTTATCTGCCCTCGGTTCATAGCCAATAGCCAGAATAACTGCATCAGCATTTATATCAAATTCAGAATTTTCAACACGCACAAGACCGCGCCGCTTCGATCTATCTCTCTCATCAAGCTGCATCTTAACGCACCTGACCTTTTCAACATTTCCTCTGCCTAAAAATTCAATGGGTGCGGTCAGGAATTTAAAATTTACTCCTTCACTCTCTGCTTCTTCAACTTCGTATTTGCCAGCAGGCATCTCTTTTAAAGTACGGCGATAAATAACAGTAACGTTCTTTGAGCCAAGTCGAATACAAGTACGGGCTGAATCAATTGCAGTATGACCACCCCCAACAACCACAACATTTTCGCCTAAATTTGGTCTTTGCCCTTCGCTGACCTGTTTAAGAAATTCAACTGCTGTAATAATTCCTGGCAACTCTACGCCTTTGCATTTTGGATATAAACTCCTTTCGCTCCCAAGTGCCATGAAAACAGCCTGATAATCTTTAAGCAGATCCTCTATTGAAAAGTCTCGACCGAGCATCTTGCCTGTCTTTGCCTCAACCCCCATTGATAATATGTAATCAATATCTTCTTTCACCACTCTTCTGGGGAGTCTATATTCAGGAATACCCCTGCTCAGCATCCCGCCAAGTTCATCCTGTGCCTCAAAAACAGTAACCTTATAACCGAGCAAGGCAAGGTCATGGGCTGCTGTTAAACCTGCAGGGCCTCCTCCTACAATAGCGATTTTTTCATTGTAGTATAGTTTAGGCAGATGAGCCTGTTTTAACCCTTTCGTTTGGTCTGATGCAAATCTCTTAAGTGATGCGATTGCAACAGGTTCATCCACTTGTCCTCGCCTGCATGCAGATTCACACACCCGTGTGCAGATCCTTCCGCAAACTGAAGGAAATGGGTTAACCTGTCGGATAATTTTAATTGCGGTCTCCACATCTCCTGTAGCAATTGCAGAGATATAGCCTCGAACGTCTGTATGTATAGGGCATGCTACTTGACATGGTGGCATAGCACTGATACTCATCTTGGACTCACCTTCCTCTTTTAAAATTTGTTATACAGTTAAAAAACATATTTAATCCGAAAAACGCATTATCTGGATTAATATAATTATAATAAAATATTTTATCTTTGAGTTAAACCAACCTTCGTTCTGCAATCTGCAATGTTTTACTTGTCACTTTATTTAAAGGGAAGCAGAATGGTAAATGTAGTTCCCTTTCCTACTACACTATCAACAAAAATATTTCCATTATGTGCATCTACAATGCATTTAACAATGGAAAGCCCCAGTCCTGTACCTTCAATATTTTTTGTAGCCTCGGATTTTACACGGTAGAATTTATCAAAAATTCGAGGGATGTCTTTGTTTTCAATACCTATTCCTGTATCAGAAACTTCTATTTGGATATTCTGTGCATTTTCAAACATCTTAACACTAACCTGCCCTCCTGAGGGCGTGTACTTAATAGCATTGTTGATCAGGTTAATAAACATAGCCTCCATACTGCTTCTGTTACCACTAATAAAAGGAAGGCGACCTTCTGTTGTTACCTGAATGGTCATATTCTTATCGTGGGACTGAGGTTGCATCACCTCAACGGTCCTTTGTAAAATCTCGGCAATATCTAACTGTTCTATCTGTTTTAAATATCCTCCATCTTCAATAAACGAAACATCGAGGATATCATGAATCAGATTAACCATGCCCTTTATTCTGGTTCTGATCTTTTGAAGTAAATCTTTTTGTTTCTCATTTAGCTCTCCCACTATTCCATCCAGAAGGATAGATGTCTGAAGTAAAGTAGCGCTTAATGGAGATTTTAATTGATGAGAAACCATGGATAAAAAATTAGCCTTAATTTTATCTATAGCGCTTAATTGTGCAACATCATGAAGCACGGTTACCGAGCCAATCAATGCCGAATCCTCATCTCTAACAGGGTTGACATGAGCCCTAAGCCTTGTATCCCCAATATCCATAAGACATACTTCTTCAGCATGGTAGGACGGCATATCTAGTGACAATATATTCTTTATAAGTCTAACAAGCACTTCATTCATGATGTGATCGTAGAATGGATACCCTAATGCAGCCTTTCCCTGTATGCCCAGAAATGCTTCAGCCTTCTTGTTATAAAGGATGATATTACCCTGTTTATCAGTAACCAATATCCCGTCTGCCAGACTATCAATTACAGCATTTAATGATTCCTTCATTGCTCTATAAGGCATATGTTTTCTCTACAATAATTTTGGGAATTTTACCTTTTAGGATATTAATGAATAAATTTCAAGTTTTCTTTCCTGTAAAAATTCTCAGCAGATTTTCCACCCTTTCCACAAGTTCTACTGGCTCTACAGGTTTGGGGATATAGTCATCAGCTTCGATCTTCATGCCCATTTCTTTTGTGTATTTCGTTGTAGCTATTGCCTCTCCTACTGCTGTGAGTAGTATAATAGGGATATTCTTAAGCTTAGGATCAGATTTGAGTTTATCGCAAACTTCATAACCATCTATTTCAGGCATTATGACATCCAGAATAATTAAGTTCGGTTTTTCTGTTTTCGCCTTCTTGATCCCTTCTTTGCCATCATAGGCAAACGCAACATTGTAAGATTTACTCTCTAAAATGAGCTTGGTGGCTTCTACAAAATCTGCGTCATCGTCAACCAGTAAGATTTTCTTTTTCCCCATCTTTTTCTCCTTAAACCTTGCCTATCTTTTTTAGTATTTTCCCTATGCGTTCCAATAAGACAGTTTGTTCAATTGGTTTTTCTATATAGTCATCCACGTCGAGCTGCACCCCTGTTTCTAACTCATACCGCCGCCGACTCGCGTCCTCCCTTACGCTGCTCAGAATAATAATAGGTATATGTGCATACTTGGCCCATCGAGGGTCTTTCAATTCCTTACATACTCCAAACCCGTCAAGATTTGGCATAAGGAGATCCAGAATCATCAAGTCAGGTTTTTCCTCTTTAAGTTTGTTCAAACCCTCTCTCCCGTCTCGAGCAGTAACTATGTCGTACCCACGTGCCTCAAGGATAAGACTGATAGCCTCTAATATATCAGGGTCATCATCAACTACCAGTATTTTTGTGCTCATCATATCCTCCAAGATTTTATAACAAAAACTTGTTTATAATCATTATAATATAGGTCTCGGTAATAAACCAGCCCTCTCTACAATAACAGGGACTATATCTTCCCATGCCACAGCCATAATATGGATACCATGGATACCATTTATATCTTTCAATTGCTCGATAATCTCGAGAGTTATATTTACCCCCTCTTCTTTGGCGTTTTTGGCATCCTCTAAGCGGGTAACTATTTCATTCGGCACGCTCACTCCAGAGACATTATCTCTCATATAGCGTGCCATACCTACGGACTTTATTGGTATCACCCCTGCAAGAATATGAACCTGTTTATCTAAACCCTCGTTTCTTACCATCTCCATCCACTTGGCAAATTTATCAACATCATATACAGCCTGTGTCTGAATAAAGTCCGCACCAGCCTTTATCTTTTTGCCCAATCTTTTGACCCTGTATTCAAATGGATCTGCAAAGGGATTCTCAACTGCTCCGATAAAAAGAGGAACTTCGCCAGATACAGCCTCGCCACAAAGAAACTTTTTTTCATCCCTCATGGTCTTAAGTGTCAGGACAAGCTGTATGGAATCAATATCATAGACACATTTAGTTGTTGGATGATTACCAAATTTTTGGTGGTCACCTGAAAGACAGAGTACATTTCTAATTCCTAATGCAACAGCACCTAAGATGTCACTCTGTATCGCTATTCGATTACGGTCCCTCACTACCATCTGCATTACAGGATCAATGCCCATTTGTTTTAGGATGACACAGCCGCTCAAACTGGACATACGGACAATTGCCGTCTGATTATCTGTTACATTTAAAGCGTCACAATAGGATTTGAGGAGTTCACCCTTCTTCTGAATGACCGAGGCAGAGGTACCTTTTGGAGGACCTACCTCAGCAGTTACAGCAAAATAACCTCCTTCTAATACCTTCTCCAGATTACTTCCGCTTTTCATCTTCTATCCCTCCCCCCTATTCTTTTCTCGCTTCTCGTGCTTCTAAGTCTCCAATATGCTCCAATACTAACCGACGAGGACCTCCGTATAATCCTGTTGACCAGTCTTTGGGAGGCTCAATTTCCAGCAGTTTATCCAGTGTGCCGAGTTTCTTCATCCTCTCTATAATTAGGTACCACGCACAATCCACATCCTGGCTTATTTCACATTTGCCATTACTCGTACCGCCGCACGGTCCGTTCATAATGGATTTTGAACAGCGAGCTATAGGACATATCCCACCGGTCAGGTGAAGAATGCAACTGCCACATCCTGCGCAGAGTTCTTTAAACATCCCAGCCTTTTCAACAGCCCCGAAAAACTCTGTATTAATTCCGGGGAATACGGGAATATCTCCGATCCTTTCAGAGAGAAAGTTCACTCCAACACCGCAGGCTAAAGAGAGAACTACATCGTACGTCCTAATGTCATCCATTACAGGCTCAAAAAATTCAGGCTCGCACTGTCTTTCGATTGCAGCATGTTTGACTTCTATTGCCGAGCCTTCTACAGTAGCCTTCATCCTGAGCATAGAAGCGAGTATTTCCGCCTCTTTACCTCCACCTGCATGACAGATTGCAACACAAGTATTACAACCAAAAATAAGAACTTTTTTGAAATTCTTTATCATACCCCATATATCTTCAAAAGGCTTTTGCTTTCCAACAATCATTTCTCGTCACTCCTTTTTATCCCGCTTCATCTGCATATCGCAAGCCCTATAGGTGAAGGGCCAAGTTTACGAATTCTTTCTGTGAACTCAGTACAGATTTCAGCCCATTTAGTACCCATCGCTGCAGAAAGATTATACATCTCTATGCGCGCAGGTTCGATACCTACTGTCAATAGTAATTTTTTGGCATATTTAATCCGCTTTGCTGCATGTGTATTACCTTCCAGGTAATGACATTGCCCCTGCAGTCAGCCTGCTACAAAAACTCCATCTACACCCCGCTCAAATGCATGTAGTATATGAATGTAGTCCAGCTTGCCTGTACAGGGGAGCCTGATGACTTTTACATTCGGTGGATAAGAGAGTCTCATCACTCCTGCCAGATCAGCAGCGGCAAATGCGCAGTAATGACATGCAAAGGCAAGGATATTCGGCTTCCAGCCTGATGGTGTCTCGTGAGGCTTTTCTATAGAATGAATAACTTCGTTCACTGCTGGCACGTCTATTTTTATCATTCCTTTATCTCCATTCTCATATACTCATTAATTTCACTTTATATCAATTTCACATTCTGACGCAGCATCAATCATTGCGAGTATCTGGTCATCTCGGAAGCTGTTCACCTGAAAAGCCTTAGCCGGGCATATGCCTGCACAGATCCCACAGCCATGACATTTGATTTCATTGTGAGCGACTTTGCCATTTTCATCAATATATGGCGAATCAAAAGGACAGACTCTGAAACAGCTCAAACAGGACATACATAAATCTTTTTTTTGCTTGGCGATAATACCTGAGACGGACAGACTTTTCTTAGAAAGAACCGTACCTGCACGGCCTGCTGCTGCGAGAGCCTGGCTGATTGTCTCATCAAGATTCTTCGGTGCATGCGCCAGACCTGCCACAAAAATTCCCTCGCTTGGAAAATCAACAGGACGAAGCTTTACATGTGCCTCGAGGAAATATCCATCATGATTCCTCGTGACCTTATACATTTCACCAATTTTTTCAGTTGTTGGATGTGGTCTTAACCCTGACGACAGGATTAACCAGTCAGCATCCAGTATTAATTCTTTATTCAGTATATAATCCCATGTCTTGATCCTTAGTCTATCCCCATTTTTTTCGACTATAGGTTTTTTATCAACCTCATAGCGTACAAAGAATATACCCATATCTCTAGCTTTTTTATAATAATCTTCTCTCAGCCCATAAGTACGGATATCTCTATATAATATGAAAATTTGAGCCTTTGGATTTTTCTCCTTAAGGGTGATAGCATTCTTGATAGCATCCTGACAACAGATACGCGAGCAGTACTGGCTCGGCTCTTCACGGGACCCCACGCATTGGATCATAACATACTGTTCGCCAGATTGAGGATTTTCTCCAGAGGCAAGTTTTTTCTCCAGTTCTCTCTGAGTAATTACATGAGAGCTTTCATTGTAAAGATATTCAGTGGGCTGATATTCGATGCCACCTGTAGCCAGTATAATAGCTCCGTGTTTTATTACACTGCCGTTTGTAAGGGTTGTAACGAAGTTGCCGACAAACCCCTCTGTTTTTTTGACCTCCACATTCGTATAAACCTTAATATGTTCATGCGTTAGAACCTGCTTTTTCTTTTCTTTCAGGAATCCCTGAACATCATATCCTTCGAGTGTGCGATAAAGATTTTTTAATAATCCCCCTAACTCTTTTTCCTTTTCTATAAGCGATACATGGAAGCCCTGATCAGCTAATGAAAGAGCAGCAGTCATTCCCGCAATTCCACCGCCTATAACTATTGCAGCAGGGGTAACTCCCACAGTATCAGTTCTGAGTGGTTCGAGGAGACGTGCCTTTGCTATCGCCATTTTTACAATTCGTATTGCCTTTTTTGTAGCCTCTTCCTTTTGTCCCATATGGCACCATGAACACTGCTCGCGGATATCAGCAAGTTCAAACAGATACTTGTTTACTCCGGCATCACGAATTGTCTCCTGAAAAAGTGGTTCGTGTGTTCGTGGAGTGCATGACGCTACAACCACCCTATTCAAATTCATTTCCTTAACAACTTTCTTCAGCATCTCCTGACTGTCTTGTGAACACGCATAAAGTGTATTCACTGCATAAACAACGCCAGGAAGATTTTTCACTGCATTGACAACCTTTTCGACCTCAACAGTAGAGGCGATATTTATCCCGCAGTGGCAAACGAATACACCGATTCTCGGTTCTTCTCCTGTCAAAACCTTTTCAGGAGGGAGTTCTTTTATAACCGCCTCTGTTCCGCGGGCATTGCATAAAAAAGCCATAACTTCACCAGCCACAGCACTGCCTTGTATCACTGTTTCAGGTATATCTTTTGGCCCCTGATAGGTTCCTGTAATAAAGATTCCCTTCCGCGTAGTCTGAACCGGGGTAAACGGAAATGTCTTTGCGAAACGATATGAGTTCGACTCGATCCCGAAAGTCTTCGCAAATTCTACGGCATTTTTATGAGGTTCGAGACCGACAGAGAGAACCACCATGTCGAAGGTTTCGTCAATAAGACTCCCATCCTCTGCTGCATAACGGAGAAGCAATTTGCCTGTCTCCGCTTCTTCGCGAACTGCTGAAATCATAGCACGCTGATACCGTACTCCATATTCATTTTTGGCACGTTCAATATATTTGTCAAAATCTTTTCCAAAGGCGCGCATTTCCATAAAAAATATTGTCGGCTCTATTTTTGAATCATGCTCTTTTGCTATAATTGCCTGCTTTGTTGCATACATGCAGCAAACAGAAGAACACCATGGATTTGCATTATGAGTATCCCTGGATCCCACACATTGAATCCACGCAACCTTTCTGGGATGAGTTCCGTCAAAGGGTTTTTTTATTTCGCCTTTATACGGACCTGATGCGGAAAGAATGCGTTCAAACTGTATTGCGGTTACAACATTTTTCCATCTGCCAAGTCCAAACTCTCCTCTCACTTTTGCGTCATAGCGGTCTAAGCCAGGACAAAGGATAATCGCTCCAACATTTAATTCAAGTTCCTTTCCTGTATCTTTATAATTGATCGCACCAGCCTTACAAGTTTTTTCGCAGATACGACAGCGGCCTTTTGTAAAATAGAGGCAATTGTCTTTATCAATAGCCATTGTATTCGGTATAGCCTGCGGGAATAATGAATAGATAGCTTTGCGTACGGTGAGTCCCTGCTCAAACTCACTTGGCACTTTCTTTGGGCACTTTGCCGCACAATCTCCGCAACCAGTACATTTATCAGGATCTACATATCTTGGGGCAATTTTAATCTTAACCTTAAAATCTCCTGGCTCTCCTTCTACTGATATTACCTCTGATAATGAATGGATGATGATGTTAAGATGTCGACCAACCTCAACCATTTTTGGAGATATCATACACATAGAACAGTCACCGGTGGGAAAAGTTTTATCCAGCATAACCATAGTTCCACCAATTGATGGATCCTTTTGTACCATGTGAACTTTAAAACCACTGTCAGCAAGGTCAATCGCTGCCTGCATTCCGCCGATACCACCACCGACAACAAGGACAGAGCCTTTCTTTATAGAAGAAATCTTTTCATTCATATCAGCTTCAACTCCTTTAAGAGTCCGAAAGCATCTACAAAATGCCTGTCTATCTGCAGCTCACGGGGAGTAAGTCCCATGGCGATGCCAAGAAGTTCTGTAATAAAAAAAACTGGCATTTTTTTCTGGATTCCATATCGTTCACTAACATGATCCTGATATGCATCCAAGTTCATCTGACACATCGGACAGGTAGTAACAAAACAATTAGCCCCCCTCGCAACAGCATCCTTTATTATTTTGGACGTAAGAATCAATGATGTATCAGTGTCATTTACTATAGCTGAAGCCCCACAGCAGTCTGTTTTGTAGTTCCACTCAATAGGCTCAGCGCCAAAAACCTTGCAAACTGTCTCCATTCCATGGGGATTTTCAATACTTTCAGAGATTTGTATATCGCAGGGAAATCTTGTCAACAGACAACCATAATAACATGCAGGATTAAGACCCTCCCATTTTTTTATTAATTTTCCTGCAATCTCGCCTGAATTTGCTTTGGACACAAGAATATCGAGGATACTTAATATTTTTATCTTACCCTGAACCTTTTTGGAGAGTTCTGTGTTTATTTTATTCCTTAATTCAGGATCTTCAGAAAGTATTTTCTGAGAAACTAATGTGCGGCTGTAACAGGATGAACAGGGGATAAGTATTTCTGACAGACCAGTCGCATCTGCAATCCCCAAATTACGTGCAGGGAGTGCAACAGATAGAAACTCGTCCGTTTTGCCTGCTGATGTTGCACCGCAACAGTTCCAGTCCTCAATCTCTTTTAAATCTATACCAAGAACCTTGAGTACTTTCTTACACTGGATATCATAAAGCTTTGAAGAAGCATGAAGTGAACATCCAGGATAATACGCTATTTGCAAGCTCAGCCCCCAACCTCGTTCTTGGCTCTTTTATAAAGCCGTTTAATTTCAGAAGGTTTTTTAATTTTATCTAAGCGGAAATGTATCCGTTTCTTCTTCATCATCGAGATTCCCAGTTTTACATGTTTTTTCATTTCATCAACAAGAGCCTTCAATCCCCTGCCATACTTCAACTCTCTTTTAAGGTTTTGTATTTCATATAAACCCATAACTTCAAGCTCATTGACACGGCCTGAATGATAAGCCGATTTCATAAATGCATCATGGAATGCAGCAACTTTTGGTAGAAGTGGCTGGGCATGGACTTGTTTAGCCATCTGCTTAATCGCTTCATTAATTCTCGCAGTCTGTATGTTGTTTGGGCACCGTGTACCACATGTATAACAGGCAACACATCTCCATACAAGAAGGTTATTCAGAACTTCCTCCCTTTCGCCAAATACAATCATTCTGATCAAACGATCAGGGGTCACTCCTGTCTCCTCGCCTACAGGACAACCTGCAGCACATCTGCGGCACTGGTAACAGGCAAAAAGGTTCTGACCTGATCTGTCAATTACTTCTTGTATCAGAGATTGCGAAAGCTCAGGCTCAAATTGAAGAACTGATGATGATTTCATAATTCCTTTATGCCTGCATGCATTTTTGCTGAGTCAACTGTATTGTACATAAGCATAACTATTGTCATAGGTCCTACACCGCCAGGTACAGGTGTTATTGCCTTTGCCTTTTCTTTAACAGCCTCAAAATCCACGTCCCCTACCAGTCCTGTTTCGAGTCTATTGACGCCAACATCAATGACAACCACTCCGTCTTTTACCATATCTGCAGTGATTGTCTTTGGTTTTCCAACCGCTACAATCAGTATATCCGCCCTTCTGGTATGAGAGGCGATATCCTTTGTCCCTGTGTGGCAAAGGGTTACTGTTGCATTTGCTCCTTTGCCTTTCTGGAGCAACATGTTCGCAATCGGTTTACCCACTATATTGCTTCTTCCCACAACTACTACCTCTGCCCCTTTTGTTTCTATTCCACTCCTTAATAAAAGTTCCTGTATTCCATGTGGTGTACATGGAAGAAATGTAGGCTTTCCGAGCATCATCTTTCCAACATTTACAGGATGAAAACCATCCACGTCTTTTTCAGGATCTATAGCATATAAGATTTTTGTTTCATCAATACCCTTTGGCAATGGCAGTTGTACAAGTATTCCATGAATCTTAGGGTCTTTATTAAGCCTGTCTATCAGGGCTAAAAGGTCTGCTTCCTTTGTATTAGCAGGAAGATCAATCCTTTCAGAATAGATACCAAGTTCCTTACAAGCCTTTTCTTTCTGGCCAACATATACTTTAGATGCCTCATCCTCACCCACTAAAACAGTAGCCAGTCCGGGGATAACATTATATTTTTCCTTTAATTTAGCTATCTTCTGTTTCAATTCTTCTTTTATTTGTTTTGATATCTCAGAACCCTTAATAAGTGCTGCTGCCATTTTTTCCCTCCCTCGATTTTGTTTAAATTAGTTTTTACTTCATTCCCTCTTCTTTATAAGTTCCAGTAATTCCTCTCTTGTAGATTGTTTTGATCTGAATATTCCTCTAACCGCTGATGTAACTGTCCTTGAGCCTGGTTTCCTTACACCCCTCATACTTATACATAAATGTTCTGCGTCAATAATAACCATTGCACCCTTTGGTTTAAGCCTATCCATTATCAGATCAGCCAGTTGCGTTGTTAACCGCTCCTGTACCTGAGGTCTTTTAGCAAGAACCTCGAGAGCTTTAACAAGATCTCCCAAGCCAACAATTTTCCCTGCTGAGGGAACATATGCCACATGTGCCTTTCCTATGAAGGGAAGTAAGTGGTGTTCGCACATGGAATAAAAGGGGATATCTTTTAATAATACTATCTCATCATGACTTTCACCCTCGATAGCTTTAAGAAGTTCTTCGGTAGGGGTTTCGAGCCCAGCAAATATCTCTCCATACATCCTTGCAACGCGATCGGGTGTTTCCTTAAGACCAGGTCTTTTGGTGTCTTCTCCAATACCTTCGAGTATAAGCCTGACACCTTTTTCTATCTTTTTTAGATCCATTTTATCCCTTGAACAAGGTCTCTGATTAAGGGTTTTATAATAGCACTTGAAATAATTTCATGTCAAAATAAATCATTATCTATCAATAGTTCCCAAAAGTGTCTAAAAAATGCATTGCGTCTTATTTTGGATAAGTATTAGCAGACATAAACTCTAAGACTCTCGTTTATATCCTGATTATCCTTTTATCAGTAACAATTATATTAACCTTTATGTCATGTGATTCTGACGGAATAGAATCAACCAACTGTTCTTCATATGCAAGTGCAACAATCGGCATCTTCTCCTTTCTTTCTGACAGCAATATATCATAATACCCTTCACCGTATCCAAGCCTGTTTCCTGAATAATCAAATGCTGCACCCGGAATAATAACAATGTCAACATCATCAATGGTCATTAGCCTTTCTTCGGATAAAAATGGTTCAGGGATCCCCATATATCCTGTAGATAATTCTTTTATATCTTTTATTTCATATAATGTTAGTCTGTGGTTTTCCCTATCAACCTTTGGAAGCACAATCCTTTTACCTATTCTGAATGATTCTTTTATCATGTCTGCTGTGTCCACCTCTGACCTGAATGAGGCATAAAAAAGTATTACCTTCGCTTCAGCAACTTCAGGCAGATTGAAAAGCCACTGCTTTATAAGTGCGTCCTTTTCCGATTTAATATCAGGTAATATCTCGTTCCGTTTTTTAAGGATTTCTTTTCTAATACCAGTCTTCATCAACTATAACTTAATGTAATACTTGAAGATATAAAGAAAACTACTCGATATTCTTTTCAATTCTCTCCTTTAAATCCTTAACATCCATAACTGTTTCAGGTGAATAGCTAAAAGGAGAAGAACCTTTGATATCAGCCTCCATTACGGCATGGTTAAATCTAATAGAACCAATAAGTCCCATATCTCCGATATTGTTTTTTATGAAATCTAAATCTTCAGAATTTCTCACTTTATTTGCTACAACAAAGACATTTTTGACCCTAAGTCCTTTTGCCATTTCTTTAACTGTTCGGGCTGTCTGAATACTCCTTTGTCCTGGCTCCACAACAACAATAAATGCATCTACGGACTCCGCTGTTCCTCTTGTAAGATGCTCTATCCCTGCTTCCATATCAACAATAACTATTTCACTTCTTTCAACTACAAGGTGTTTAAGTAGTCTTCTTAAAAGTACATTCTCTGGGCAATAACATCCAGAAGCTGCTGCCTTTGATTTTCCCATAATAAGAAGAGTAATGCCATTCATCCTGTACCCTATACCTTCAGGCAGGTCATCAACCTTTGGGTTAAGTTTAAATATTCCTCCCATGCTGCCATGTTTTGCCCCTGTCCTTTCTTCTATAAGTTCTATCATGTCTGCTATTGGTTTTATCTTTACTGCATCTTCCTTTGAAATGCCCAATGCTGATGCGAGGTTTGCATCAGGGTCTGCATCTACAGCTATAACTCTTTTCCCTTCTGCTGCATAAAGATGGCTTAATAAAGAGGCGATTGTTGTCTTGCCAACCCCGCCCTTACCTGTAATTGCGATTTTCATATCATCCAAAAACTTAACCTATACATTTCTTAGTCGAAGGCACCCCTTTTATCCTTTGGTCAAGAGTTACAGCCTGCCTCATTGCTCTACCCAAAGCCTTGAATATCGCTTCGATTATATGATGCGTATTCCTTCCATACGGTGATTCAACATGTAAGGTAAGCCCGCTATTGCTTACAAGTGCCTGCAGAAAATCTTCTATGAGATCAGGATCAAAATTTTTTATTTTACTCCTTTTAGGAAATTCAACTTTATAAACAAGATACGGCCTTCCGCTGATATCAAGACTTACTATTGCAAGTGCTTCATCCATTGGCACAGATGCCTGTCCGTATCTTGATATGCCTTTCATATCGCCGAGGGCTTGTTTAACAGCTTTTCCAAATACAATACCAACATCTTCTACTGTGTGATGATCATCAATCTCAATATCACCTTTTGCCTTTATCTTTATATCAAAAAGTCCGTGTTTGCACATTAAGGAAAGCATGTGGTCAAGGAAGGGAATGGATGTATCTATTGTATATTTGCCTTCACCGTCAAGATTGAGCATTAGCGTAATATTCGTCTCTTTTGTCTTTCTCTCGATTTTAGCTGTCCTCATTCTGTCTCCTTCCTTTTTGAAGATATTTGGTTTTTATAGTTAGTAAGATTTGGCAAAAAGAAATCCGCTCAAACCATCATGTCCTATCTATATCCGAGAAAATAAGGGGTTAGTCCTCATTCTTGTCTTTCTGGATTTGCTCCTGTATGGCTTTACCCGTTTGTTCCAGCGCCTTTCCGCTCTTCTCCAGAACCTTCTCGCCCGATTCCTTGATAGTTGTTTTAATCTGACCTTTTGCAAAAGGATTGCTGAATAATGGTTTTTCCTTTCCGATATTAACCCCAAACCAGAGACCAAATACCAGTCCCACGATAATACCAATAAAAACCAATTTTGCTTTCTTCATAATTACCTCCATTTTAATTTTTATTACCCAAATCCAGCAATAAGTCATTATAGCTTAAATTTAAAGGCAAAAAACAGGACATTTCTAAACTGGCGTAATATTTTCAATGCGAGCTATTGACAATTTTATGTTAATTTGATTATTCTTAAAATCTTGAATATCCCAAAGAAAGGTGGCAAGATGCGAACTCTTTTTGCTAAAAAAGGTGAGATCGAACAAAAGTGGTATCTTGTTGATGCTAAGGATGCTGTACTCGGAAGGCTTGCAGTAAAGATTGCCAATTGCCTGCGTGGTAAAAATAAGCCAGTATTTACTCCTAATTGTGACACAGGAGATTTTATTGTTGTCATAAATGCAGAGAAGATAAGGCTTACAGGCAAAAAACTCGATAATAAGATTTACTATTGGCATTCAGGTTATCCAGGGGGTATAAAGTCTGAAACAGCAAGAGAACGGCTTAAAAAATCTCCTGAAGAAGTGATTGCTGATGCTGTATGGGGAATGCTTCCAAAAGGAAGGCTCGGCAGGGCAATGATAAAAAAACTTAAAGTTTATAAAGGATCAGAGCATCCGCATAAGGCACAGAAACCAGAAATTTTATCTGCATAAGTTTTAAAAAGGAGCTGTAAATGGCAGAAATTAAATACACAGGTACAGGCAGAAGAAAAACAAGTATTGCACGCGTGAGTATTTTGCCAGGGAATGGACAGATAATCGTTAATAAAAAACCTGTTGACGAATATTTCCCGAGGGAGACATTGCGAATGGTAATACGCCAGCCGCTCGATCTTGCTGGCATGACAGGCAAATATAATATCAACGCAGTAGTTGTTGGTGGTGGTCCAACAGGACAGGCTGGTGCAGTAAGACATGGTATAGCAAGGGCATTGGTTAATCTGGACAGCGATCTCCGTCCTAAACTCAAAAAAGAAGGATTTCTTACGAGAGACCCAAGAGAAAAAGAAAGAAAGAAATACGGACAAAAAGGCGCCCGCAAGAGATTTCAGTTCTCAAAGAGATAAAGTGATTCGTGTTTTTATATGTGGAGGTAGTGGATATGCAGGAGGTGAATTGCTGCGTATCCTTTCATCTCACCCCGATGTTATTGTTACAGGAGTTACTTCAGAGAGGTCTGCCGAAAAATCAGTAAGCGAGCTTTTTCCGAATCTCTATAAATGTTCATCTCTCAAATATGAACAATTAAAGCCAGAAAAAATACTCGAGAGGGCAGATGTATTTTTTCTTGCCCTTCCGCATGCAAAATCTCAGGAGGCAGTGGACTTTTTTTTCAGAAATGGCAAAAAGGTTATTGACCTTTCTGCTGACTACAGGTTAAGAGACCCAAAAATATATGAAGAATGGTATAAAGTACCCCACAAATTTCAGACAACCCTTAAACAAGCTGTTTACGGGTTGCCCGAGCTTTACAGAAAAAAGATTGCAGATGCAAAACTTATAGCTAATCCTGGATGTTATCCTACAGGGGCTATACTTGGACTGTATCCTGCTTTAAAACATAAAATTATTGATATTAACTCAATATGCATAGACTCAAAATCTGGCATAAGTGGTGCGGGAAGAACTTCAGATAACAAGTTTTCATATTGTGAGATAAATGAAGGATTTAAGGCATATGCAATAGCAAGCCACAGACATACCCCTGAGATTGAACAAGAACTTTCTGCTATAGCGAGAAGGGATATAAAGGTTAATTTTACGCCACACCTTGCCCCATTTGACAGGGGAATATTGACAACTATATACGCCCGCCTTTCAAAAAAGGTTGAAAATGAGAAGATTATAGATATTTATAAAAAGATTTACTCTGAAGAACCATTCATCAGGGTTCTGGATAAAGGGATATTCCCCAATGTAAAAAATGTTCGAGGTACGAATTTGTGCGAGATAGGGCTTGTTGTAAATAAAAGGACGGGAACTTTAATTATTGTTACTGCAATAGATAATCTTGTAAAAGGTGCATCAGGTCAGGCTGTGCATAATATGAATATAATGATGGGTTTTGATGAAAAAACAGGTCTTGATTCAGTGGCGTTATTACCATAGTCAGACTTGACCATGAGAAATTTGTAAAGAGGAATGCATGCTTCATAAACACACTGTATGCCATAACGCCTTTCAAATTGACAGAATTTTATTCACATGATTCCAGAAGGTTTCTTATTCTCGACTGCAGAGGCTGCAATTAAAAAACCGGGCAGAAAAGACCTCGCCCTCATATTTTCTGAAAGAGAAGCCAATATTGCTGGGGCATTCACAACAAATAAGATAAAGGCATCGCCTGTGAAGATTGATATCAAAAAAATAAAATCAGGCAAAGGACAGGCAATAATTGTAAACAGTGGAAATGCTAATGCATGCACAGGCAGGAAAGGCATTCAGGATTCTGTTGAGATGACAAGAATTGTTGCTGATGGCCTCGATATAAAGTCCTCTCTTGTTTATGTGTGTTCAACAGGTGTTATTGGAATACCCATGCCCATGGAGCGGATAAGACAGGGGATTTTTAAACTGATAGATGGTCTTGGTAAATCAAATTTAGAAGATGTTGCGAGAGCAATAATGACAACTGATACATTTCCTAAGATACTAAAGAAAAAAGTGAAGATTGGTAATAAAACAGGTATTATTGCAGGTATCTGTAAGGGTGCTGGTATGATATGCCCTGATATGGCTACAATGCTCTGTTTTATTATTACGGATATCGCAGTAAATCAAAAAACATTAAATAAGACATTGAATGAAGCAGTTAAAAATTCATTCAACAGGATTACTATTGATGGTGATATGTCAACCAATGATACTGTACTTATAATGGCTAATGGTATGCTCGGGAACCCTCAGATTACAGAAAAATCAGAATCATACACGTCATTTAAAAATGCCCTGAACAAAATCACTTTTGATTTATCAAAAATGATTGTTAAAGACGGTGAAGGGGCATCCAAATTTATCGAGATTGAGGTGAAAGGTGCAAGGACTGAAGCTGATGCCAAAAAGGCTGCTTTATCTGTAGCAAATTCAAACCTTGTAAAGACAGCAATTTATGGGAATGATGCAAACTGGGGCCGCATCATGGCAGCACTCGGGTATTCGGGTGTTGCACTCAAAGAAGAAAAAGCAGATATTTATTTTGGAAAAACAAAGGTTGTAAATAAAGGAATAGGAACTGGAAAAGACAAAGGGGCAGAAGAGGTCTTGAAGGGAAAGGACATCAAGATAATAATAGCCCTGAATATCGGCAGATATTCCACCAAAGTTTTAACTTGTGACCTTACAGAAGAATATATCAGAGTGAATGCAACTTACAGGACATGAGTCCTAAAGAATTATGCCTGCACCGCATGGTAAAGGGCAGGCATATGTGCAGAAAAAGCTTTACCAGCAGCACCATTGTAGGCGGTTTGATTATTTTAAATAAACCATCACGTTTTCATTCTTGCAATATGATACCTTTAATACCCAATTTCTGCTTTGTAAAGGTTTTTATGCATATGTGCCTGCCTTAATTATATTGTTCAAATACCTTTTTGGGGTAACCCAAAAATTGTATTTTGGAGTAATGAAATTTATGAACAATCAAGGTTAGACATTAATTAGTTCATATTTCCTGCTTCCCAGACCGAGTCTTTCTGCCTCCTCTATCTGAATCCAGTAAGGCTTTTCAGAAAGCCTGAATAGGATATCCTCACCTTTTTTGATCTCCTTTTCTTCAGAGGCGGACTGTGGTAGCGGAGGAGACTTAAGAAGCATGTCTATACTTGCCTGTTCAACAGCAACTATATCGTCTGATATGAGTATCCCCTGATCCTGTATAACAGGCACATCTGCAACTGGCATACAATCACATTCAGGCTGTATCTCTGTTAAAAAATTTATATAAATGACCTTACCCGGTTTAAATGTGCTCAGAACCGCCTTTGCAGCCTCAGCAAGCGAACGCATAAATCTTTCGTCATCACCAGGGAGTGAAAGGGCGCCGCTTGGACAAACCCTCGCACATCTCCCGCACCTCCAGCAATTATCATCCTTGTAGGAAAAGAGTTCGTTTTCAAAGTTTATGGTCTCAAGAGGACATATTTCCTGACACTGATAGCATATCTCGCACCGATCTTTATGCCATATCAGTTTTCCTTCTCCTACTGTATGCATAGCGCCTCTCCCGCATTTCCATCCACATTCTCTATGCCCTGAACTTACTCCTCCCATCGCGATATTCTTTATCGCACCTCCATAACCTGCCTGAATATGCCCTTTAAAATGGGAGCATACAACCATTGCAGGCACATCGTATATTACGCTCGCAACTGCAATCTCACCGAGTATCTCACCTGCCTTTACCATTATGTTGTCATTTCCATATAATCCATCACCAAGGATAACAGGCGATCCTACTGAGAGATGGTTTATGCCGTTCTGGTTCGCAACCTCAAGATAATCAAGACCTTTAATTCTTACAGTATCAGTGACAAAAGGTTTAGCACCTGCATTTTTTAATGCATCAACAACTTTTCTTAAAAATACAGGTCTGACAATTCTGTGTGCACCTTCAGAGCCGAAATGTGTTTTTATTGCAACCCATTCCTTGGGTTCAAAATAATTTGCCAGATTGATTTCTTTAAGAAGCCTTTCGAGCTTACCAGGCATACTATCATCATATTTCCATTTCATTGCCCTTGCAGAAGCAAAATATACCTTAGACATAACCCCTCCCCCCTTTATAAAATTTCCTATAAGTAGTTTTATTTATTATACAGCCCATTCGGTACACAACAATTCAGCCTGACTTAGAACTGTTTGTGTTGCCTTTTCCTGCTTGTCAGGGGGATAGCCATATTTCCGAAGAATTCGTTTTACCATTGTCCTGAGTTTTGCCTTTACGCTTTCTTTAACTGTCCAGTCAATCGTAACATTCTTTTTCACCGTTGCCACAAGCTCACTTCTCAAGGTCTCATCCCCAAGCACCTTTACATGTTTATACTCGGTAGGGTCCATATGTCCGCGCATCTTATCCGCAGCCTGCCAGAGCTTTTCTTCAAAGCCAAGATTGCCGCCATTAGATTTTTTCTTATTTGTGACAGGTATTTTTCGCGTCATATGTTTTAGGACTTTACGATATTATTATTCATCTTGTTGTAATGTCCGATGCAATATTTTTGCTGTTTTAATTATAAATATAAAATACAAAAACTGCTATAATTAGCCTAAGATTACAAGAGAAGCATATATTTTTCGATATTAAAAACAAACATAAGGTGGAGTTTGGGGAAATCCGAAAAAGGCGTCAACAGAAAAAGGGAGAAAGGCAATAAAGCTTATTGCTGATAAAATTATCGAGATACTCAATATAATCGAAAGGCAAAATTAAATTGGAGATCATAACATGAAAATTGAAACAATTCTTCTTATACTTGAATCCATATTATTATTCGTAACCATCATACTTCTTGTTTATAGCATAAAGGAAGGAAGAAGCAGGAAAAATCTGTTATTGGAGGTGGGAAAGGCAACAAAAGTACTGACACGACAAGAATACTTTCTCACAGTTGCCGATTCTATGATGAATGCAAACGACGAAATCGTTGGATTCATTACAGGCAGACTTCCAGCAGGAGATGATAAGAAAAGGGTAAAGGATATAATCAACAATATTGAGAGATTAACAAAGGAAGGAATGAAAGTAAAATATCTTCTTCCCAAATTTCCCGACAGACTCAATATTGGATATCTCTATACAAAAGCAGGCGCCCAGGTGCGATATAGCATCTGCGCTATTACAAACAACATTCGTTATCTGGTAATAGATGACAGATTCGCTATAATTGGCATTCCTGAAAGCATTGGAGAAAAAGAGGCAACGAGAAAGGGGTATGGAATTCCTTCTGAAGGTCTTGCTGTTATACTTAAAGATCATTTTGAAAGGTGCTGGAATGAGAGTTCTGTTTATGAAGAATATGTAAAAGAGATAATCAGGCAAACCGGAGCAACATCAAAGCTGCTTGAGCAGGAGCTTCAAATAGATGAAAAAGAGCTTCAGAGGCTTGGAGCATCGTAACCCGGCCCCCTTTTTTACGGGTTATTTTAAACAGCAATAATAATTGATATAATAAAACTATGAAAGAGGCGATGTTTTATGAAAAGCTCGATGACAAGAAGGTCAGGTGTTTTCTCTGTGCACATCACTGCATAATAAAGGAAGGAAAAAGAGGAATCTGTCACGTCCGTGAAAATAAAGATGGCACTTTATACAGTCTTGTCTACGGCAAAGTTATCTCGATGAATGTTGATCCTATTGAGAAAAAACCCCTTTTTCACTTTCTGCCCGGTTCAATCTCTTTCTCAATAGCGACCGTGGGCTGTAATTTTCGCTGTTTACACTGCCAGAATTATGAAATATCTCAGTATCCAAAGGAACATGACGACATCGCTGGTCAGGACGTCTCGCCAGAGGGAATAGTAGAGGCAGCAAAGAGGTATGGCTGTGAAAGCATTTCTTATACTTATACTGAACCGACTGTATTTTTCGAGTTTGCTTATGACTGTGCGAGGCTTGCACATGAAAAAGGAATAAAGAATGTTTTTGTGAGCAATGGATACACAAGCCCTGAGGCAACAAAGACGATTGCACCCTATCTTGATGGAAACAATATAGACCTTAAAGGAGACGCTGAATTTTATAAGAAAATTTGTGGCGCAAAAGTTGAGCCTGTAAAGGAAACGATAAAGCTTATGAAAGAACTCGGAGTGTGGGTTGAGGTCACAACATTAATAATTCCGGACCATAATGATTCTGAAGATTGCTTAAGGAATATAGCTGAGTTTATTAAGTCTGTTGACCCATCCATCCCATGGCATGTGACACAATTTTATCCAACATATCAATTGACTGATAAACCGAGAACGCCTATAAAGATACTCAGGAGGGCGAGAGAAATCGGTTTTGAAGCAGGTCTTAAATATGTTTATGAAGGCAATGTCCCAGGAGAAGGAGGAGAGAATACATACTGTCCGAATTGTAAAGAACTCCTTATTAAGAGATTTGGGTTCAGTATAAGTGAAAATAAGATTAAAAATGAAAAATGTTCAAAATGCGGCGCAGAAATTGAAGGTGTATGGAAATAATTAAAGCCCTAACATCATTAGAGCTGCGTCTTCTTTCGGGTTTATATAATAATTTCTCCTAAAACCTATAATCCTGAATCCAAATCTTTCATAAAATTTTATTGCTGCAATATTGGATACCCTCACTTCAAGATATAAGAATCTGCAGTCTTTTTCTTTTAACTCATTTATAGCATTATTCATAAGTGCCGTGCCAATACCCTGCCTTCTAAAATCGTGATGAACTGCAAGGTTTAGAATATGTCCCTCATCAAATATGTAGTTTGCACAAAAATATCCGATTATATGATTTTCAAGCACAGCAACTTTTGTTATGGAAAATGTTTTTTGCAGTTCATTTAAAAATGATGTCTCAGACCATGGGGTTGTAAATGATCTGCGTTCAATTTCGAGGATATCAGGAATATCATCTTCCTGCATCTTTCGAATCAATATCTCGGACATGTCTTTTAATTTCAGCCTCTGATCTTCTTATATAAAATGGAGTGAGGCTTACAGGTTCGGAAAACTCTCCTTTTTTAGCTTTTATAATTCCAATGTGTGCTACATTTGCAGGAGCGGGCACCATCTTTTCATGTGTTGCAAATATTGCCTTTTCACCTAAAGCCTCGATTATTTTATCCCTGTAAAGAATCGCGCCATCACCTGTGAATAAAATCTTTTCATATAAAGATGGTTTTATATCTTCTAAGAACCTCTCTATTTTTATTGACCTCTCATCTATCAACCTTGTAAATCCTTTGTTATCCCATTTAAATAATGCGGTATATACCTCTTTTTTCCTCGCATCGAGCATTGTGCAAACAGGATATTTGCAATATGGGAGATTCCATGCAAATGCCTCGAGAGTAGGCACAGAAACTATAGGTTTCCCTGTTGCATAAGAAAAGCCTTTTGCAGTGCTCAATCCTATCCTCAAGCCTGTGAAAGAGCCCGGACCTATAGATACTGCGAACACATCAATGTCTGATATCTGAAGTCCTGACTGTTTCAGGACATGGTCTATTCCTGTCATCAGCCTCTCTGAATGTGTTGATTTAACATTAAGCCTTATTTCAGCAACAATGCCTGATAAATCATCAACAATGGCAATGCCACCGAGCATTGTTGATGTCTCTATTGCAAGGATTTTCATTGCGATTAAACTATAATATCTAAATTCTAAACAAATTCACAATTTAAAGGTTCCACAGGTAATCCGGTTTATTCATAAAATATACATATGGAGGCGATGGATATAGTATTTGAGCGGATTTTTTTGCCGATAGTCAAATGAGAATATTTCGATTATAAAGAGGCAAAAGCCTCGCAGTCCCGACTTTATGTCGGGACGAGAATGAGCGAAAAAACTATATCCATCGCCTTTGAAACAAAATTCATGAATAATTCATGGTAAGCATTTCCAATTTTATTATGGCAGCATATAAGTGGTAATTAGTTATGCCTTCGCTTAAAAAAGAATCCAATTGACGCAATAATACAAATTATACCTGAAATGCTGACGGCTGTTGTCGTTCCAATTGAATCAGCAAGGATACCTATAAGAGAGTTCCCAAGAGGTGCGGTTCCTAAGAATACAAGCACATAAACGCTCATTACCCTCCCCCTCAGATTATCAGGAACAGAAAGCTGTATAAAACTGTTTGCAGTTGCAAAAAAACTTACTATTCCCCCTCCGGCAAATATAAGGATGGCTATAGAAATATAAAAAACCTTTGATATTGAAAAGGCAAAAAGCGAGAGTGAAAAACATAGAGCCGATAATGCCATAAACCTGTCCTTTTCCTTTATATCGCCTTTAAATGCAATAAACAGTGCTGCTATAAGAGAGCCTATGCCTGCTGCACCCACAAGAAATCCAAACCCCTTAGAACCTGCGTTTAAGACCTCTACTGCAAAGACCGGAAGTAAGGTTACATACGGGATGCCTATGAGACTGAATACAGCTATAAGCAGTATAATCTTATATATATCTGGACGGCTTTTTATGAACTGTATCCCTTCTATAAAGTCTCTTCTAAACCCCTGTGAGGTTGTTTTAATGTTGCCCTTTATGTTTATTTTTGAAAGGGCTATTATGACCGCAAGAAAACTTAATGCATTCAGATAAAAACATGCTGGAAGTCCGATATATGCAATTATCATTCCGGCTATAACAGGCCCTATCATGCGGGCGCCGTGAAATGCTGCAGAGTTCAGTGCTATTGCATTCATAAGACTGCTTTTCTCTACGATGTCCACTATGAATGCCTGCCTCGCAGGCACATCAAATGCATTAACAGTTCCGAGAAATGCTGCTATCATAGCGACCTGCCAGATTGTAATAATATCCAAATCTGTGAGAATGCCGAGTAACAGAGCAGGGATTATTGATAATGCCTGTGTTATGATTAAGAGGTTTCTCTTTAAAAACCTGTCAGCAACAACTCCGCCAATTATAGTGAACAACAATATGGGCAATGACCCTATTGCTGCAACAATGCCGAGATAAAAAGGCGATTTTGTCAGGCTATATACAAGCCACCCCTGTGCAACAGACTGCATCCATGTACCTGAAAGCGAAATAAGCTGTCCAAACCAGAAGATTTTGAAGTCTCTGTAATATAAAGCCGAAAACCTCTCAAGATTTGCCATTTATTATTTTAATGTAGCACATAAGGGATAGATGGGTTTTTTACTCAGCAATGGTAGAAAGCTTTGAAAAGTCAGCGATGGTTGATACAGTCCTCCATATCTCATTTAATAATCCAAGCCGATTTTGTTTGATTTCCTCACGTTTATCCATCACAAGGACGCTTTCAAAAAATTGATTAATCGAATCTGTTAGTGTAGTAAGAAGAATAATTGCTTCATAATATTTCCTATCATTAAGAAGATTCGTTAGATCAAGTCTTACTGAATCAAGTTTTTCTTTGAGCTTTTTTTCAGGTTCTTCTATCAGAAGATCAGTCTTCAATTCAGTAATGGCTGTCTTTGGAATTATATTATTCAAGCGTTTTATTACAGTTAAAAAATCATTGTACTTGCTATCCTCTTTGAATTTATTCAGGGCTTCAAGTCTATCCTTAATGTCTTTTAAATGTGTATCAAGTGATAAGGATATGACTGATTGAATAAGGTCATGGCTATAGCCCTGCTCTGAAAATACTGTCTCTAACCTGTTTTCGAAAAATTGCAGTATATTTTCTTTTACCTCTTCAAAATTCTGGATTTTGAGGTTTTTTAATGCACTATCTACAAGTTCTTTTATAGTAATACTATATCCCTTATCCAGTATAATCGCTATGATACCAAATGACTGTCTCCTGAGAGCAAAAGGATCCTCAGAGCCTGTAGGTATAAGACCTATGGAAAAAAAGGAAGCAATATTATCAATCTTGTCAGCCATACTGATAATCGCTCCAACATTTGTCCGGGGAAGTTTTCCAGCAGAGTAAGCAGGAAGATATTGTTCTTCAATAGCCTCTGCAACTTCTATATCTTCTCCATCGTGAAGGGCGTAGTATTTCCCCATAATCCCCTGTAACTCAGGAAATTCTCTGACAACACCTGTCAATAGGTCTGTTTTTGAAAGTTGTGCAGCATGATTTAGTTTGTCTTTTGCTGATGGAACAATCTTGTCAGCAAAAAAACCCGCGGTTGATGCTATTCTTTTTGTTTTCTCATAAAGACTACCGAGTTTATCATGAAATATTACCTTTTTGAGGTCGCCTATCCTTTTAGACAACGGTTTTTTAGCATCTTCCTCAAAATAAAACTTTGCATCCTCAAATCTTGCCTTAATAACTCGTTCTGCGCCAATCCTTACTGTCTCTGAATTTTTTTCGCTTGTATTGCTTATAACAATAAAGTGATTTGTAAGTCTGCCTTTACTGTTTTGAACTGCAAAATATTTCTGATGTCCTTTCATGACTGTTATGAGAAGTTCTTCGGGCAGTTTAAGGTATTCAGGTGAAAAGGCTCCGAGAACAGGTATGGGAAACTCTACAAGATTAGCAACCATTTCAAGCAGATATTCATCATCAAGAAGTCTTTCATCAGAGGGTGTTAAAAGTTTTTCTGTTTTTTCGATTATAATCCTTTTTCTTTCTTCATGATCAGCTATTACATAGTTATTCGCAAGTAATTTTCTATAACCCGGGATCTCTTTTACTTGAAATGCACCAGGTGAAAGGAATCTATGGCATTGAGTGATATTACTGCTTTTTATTCCATCAATCTCAATATCTATGACTTCTTTATCAAATAAAGCTAATAACCATCTAATAGGTCTTAAAAATCTTATATTGCTGTTACCCCATCTCATTGCCTTTGGGAAATGTATGGAAAAGATAATCTTTTTAAAAATTTCAGGCAATAATTCTTTTACATATATACCTTTTTCTTCTATAACTGCTACCACATATTCTCCCTTATCCTTCTTTTTTATGATAAGGTTTTCTACGCTTACACCCTGTGAATTGGCAAAACCTATTGCTGCCTTTGTGGGCTTTCCATCTTTATCAAACGCTGCTTGTTTGGGAGGACCAAATGCCTCTTTTGATCTGTCCTCCTGCATTAAAGGTATGTCTTCAGCAATTACTGCAAGCCTTCGTGGGGTCCCATAAGTTTTTATATCTGAAAATCCTATATGGTGTTCTTTTAAGATTTCTTCAGTATTTTCTTTTAATTGTTGCAATGCGAGAGATAAAAATCTGGCTGGTAAGTCTTCTGTCCCTATTTCTAATAGAAATAGAGACTTAGATGCTTCGTTATCAGCTTTAGTTAATGATTGCTTATGGGCGGGCGATAATTTTTTCATTGTTTTTGAATAAACGGGAATCCCTTTTCCTCCCTTTGTTCATAATAAGCCTTTGCACAGAGCCTTGCGAGATTCCTTACACGGCCAATATAGCCTGTCCTTTCTGTAACAGAGATAGCGCCTCTCGCATCGAGGAGATTGAATGTATGCGAACATTTCAAACAGAACTCATAAGATGGCAGTACAAGACCGAGTTTATTGAGTCTGATAGATTCTTTCTCATACGCATCAAACTGTTTTGATAAAAGCTTGGTATCAGCATAATCAAAATTAAACTTTGAGAATTCTACTTCGTCTGTATGGTGTATTTCTCCATACCTTATATCTTTACTCCAGTATAAATTAAATACATTATCTACTCCCTGTAAATACATGGCGATTCTTTCAAGACCATAAGTTAATTCAAGTGAAACAGGATTAAGATCAATACCGCCGACCTGCTGGAAATATGTGAATTGAGTGATCTCCATACCATCAAGCCATACCTCCCATCCAAGCCCCCATGCACCGAGTGTAGGGGATTCCCAATCATCCTCAACAAATCTGATATCGTGTTCCAGAGGATTAATGCCTAAATGTGAAAGGCTTTCGAGATATATTTCCTGGCTGTCAGGTGGAGATGGTTTCAATATAACCTGATACTGATAATAATGCTGGAGCCTGTTTGGGTTTTCTCCATACCTTCCGTCTGTTGGCCTTCTTGATGGTTCAACATAAGCTGTTTTCCACGGTTCAGGACCCAGCACCCTGAAGAAGGTTGCAGGATGAAATGTCCCTGCTCCAACCTCAATATCATAAGGCTGAAGTAGGATACAGCCTTTTCCTGCCCAAAACTGATGCAATTTTAAAATTAATTCCTGAAAATACATAATCTGCTTTCTATTTTACACAATACATTACATTTTAAAAAATCTAAAAACCCACGAAATTTTTGGACAATATCTTGAATACATTCGGGGTTAAAGACGGGTGTAGAAATCATAAAAGAAAGGCAAAGGTTTTGTCAAACTATCTGCTCATTTTCAGCCTGACATCTTATGCCAATCATAAATGTCCCTCAATGAAAAAAGTTTTTGACAAAGGGATTTATTTATTACAGGTATTAGATAAAACAGCTCAGTTTTGATAAAGTTTATATAACAAAATGGAAGAGAAGAAGAGGCAAAGGGATTTTTATATGTCTGTCTGCACAGACAGGATGATTTAAAACAATGTTTTTTATGGAGGGCATATGAAAAAGGCAACAATATTTATTTTAACAGCATTAATTCTTACAACCTTTTTATTTATATCCTGCCAGAAGGCAAAAGAGGGTGAGAGGAAGAAAGAGGTACAGATGCCACAAGTTGAGACAAAGCCGCAACCACTGGAGTCAAATACAGGAGGTCAGTCCACCAAACAAAAGGAAAAGGATATTGGAAGATACATCGAGGAAACAATTAAGAACGGTGAAACAATTCCCCCATCTGTTATTGAAGAGATAAATAAGAAGGCGATGGAAGATATAAAGAAAATAAAGGAAGATCATGAAAAGCAGATAGCATTGGAGAGAGAAAAGAGGGAGATAGAGATAGAGAAAGTTGAACCTGCTGAAGTTAAAGAGGGGCCATTGACAGAGGAGGAGCAGAGGTTTGTTGAGGAGATTGGCGAGGGTCCTTTAATTACACCTAATGCATTTAACTCCGAAGCCGAGGCAATAAAATATTTGAAGATTTTATTAAAAGGGGACCATAGAACTATAAGATTCTTTTATGGATATAAAGAAAGGTCACAATCTGAATATGCCATAGCTATAAACTCAGCATTATACGTAATTAACACTAAAACCAATAAGAAAGGATACAATCTTGCAGTAGAGGTGCTGAAGACAAAATGGGAATATCCAGAGGCTATGGAAGCTGCTGCAATACATGTAAGATTTATTCAAGATCCTAAAATCATTCCTCTACTGCGGCCATTGCTGAAACATCCTGATCTTAGGGTAAGGCGTGAAGCAGCAGCATCTTTGTATGATTTAAATGACGCTAATACAGCATTGCCTGTGCTTGAAGAATTGATAGAAAAACATGGAGATAGGGGGGCAATGGTTCATTTATTTGATTGGAAGAAAGGTGAAATTGTCAAATTAAAAGACGAACACGGTTACAACATCCTATTGAAAGCAATGAATCATAATAGTGTGTATGTCAGGGTGGAGGCTACTTTTTTGCTTTATGATGCAAAACGAATCTCCAAAGAAGACGCTGAAAAAGTCGCCATTAATGCGTTACTCAACTACAAACCCATGAGAGAATACGGTTTATCATATGATTCTCGCGGAGAATTAATACCTATTAAACGAATAGATGATACAGAATTGGAAAAGGCAAAAAAACAATGGGGTTCAGATAATCGTGCATATTATACTGCAATTGCATTGTTAGGCAAATTAAAGAATACGAAGGCAATCCCAGTATTAGAAAAATTTGCAAATCAAGTTGAAGATAGTTATATCAAACGCTCTGCAAAAGAAGAAATTGAATTCTTAAAAAGTAAATAAGTTAATTATAAAATGATAATGATAGCATAGAAAACTTTGAGAGGAAGACAATGACAAAAAATATTCTAATTCGAGGTGGATTAGGTGCGGTAGTACTGTTCTTGGTGAATGAAGTGCTGATGACGATTGCAGAGGTTTTTTATCAGCACCCCACAGGAAGAATGACATCATTTATTCAGAGTCACAATAGGATGGTGGCAAATATTGCAGAGTGGGTGTTTTATTTTATTACCGCAGGTGTCTGGGTATTCTTCTATCTGCGGGATAAGAAGGCGGGCTATCGATCTTTGATTATGCTAATGGTTACGATGATAGGCTTCTTCACAATTTTCAGCATGCTGAAGAACATAGGCGGTCTTTTTGTTGCGACTAATAGTTTTGTGGAAGAGGCTGCAAATTTCTTGTATATTATCACTGCCCATTTTGTAATGTTTGTCACTACCATCGCGATCAGCGGGCTGATAGCATTGCCTGTCATATGGATTATCCATAAGGTAAAACCGCTAAAACCAGAAATTCAAAAAGTGCATCATGATGTTAAGGTAACAGAAATGGATACAGAAGCATGTGATATTCAGCCCAATGAAGATAAAAGCGGCACTATTCACCCTATCGTGCCCGGTGTAATCATTGGTGGACTGAGCGGCTTTTTGTCAGCGGTATGTTTTATCTCACTACTGTCCGGTTAAAAAAATTGAAGTTGGGGGTTATCCACTTTTCTCACTTTGAGAACTGTATGGCTATTTAGGGATAAGATGTCGATCAAAATGAGCCGATCAAGGAGCGTCTCCCTTA
>JBFMDO010000065.1:0-43565 GCA_040753615.1 Nitrospirota bacterium
TCGCACAAGTCGTGATACCTCTTTTTGTTCTGCTTTGGTAAATTGAATCGGTTTTGTCGTTCTCATGTAGCAATAATAACATATGGATCCCTATAATGTACAGCTAATTGTGGGACAGTACACTAGAGGCTTTTTAGAAAAATTTCTTTGTTCATTTAGTTCTCTCTCTCGTATGTCACGAGACTTAAAGTCATAGGGATCACAACCATCTTTTTCACATAAATAAGTTAAGATAATTTCTCTTAGAACCAGTAAAGCTTGAGTTGGTCTTTTATTCTCAAGATACCATTTTGCTGCTTCCAGATGAGATTCCCAAAATGAAGATTTTGCAAAGCGAGAAGTATATCTAACAAGGCTATCAGACAATAAACTAAATGGTTTCACATGTCTTTGAATTTCTTCTTTAAAATCTATTCTATTTAGAAGTATAGAAAGTTCTTTGCTTGTCTCGGAGAGAAGGGGCACATATGTAAGTCTCGATAAGTTAGACAGTCTTTGAAGTCTTTTTGAAAATTCTCCAAGTGTTTTAGGTTTTTCAATAACATTCTGTTTCCAAGCTTTATCATTTTTTGTCTTAACTTTCATTGAAAGTTCTTCAAGTTCACCATATTTAATAAAAGATGTTGCTGCTTCAATCCAGTCAAGAAGTTCTAACACGGGTGCAAGATCAACTATTGGAGTTATAGGCTGTTCCTTTTCAAAACTCCCGTAAAAGATATGAGAAAAATTAGCTGTTGGTTCTATATATCTAATGAAGCGAATGTAAATAGCTGTAAATACAGGGATTGCTCTGAAACAGTGCGTTATATCAAAAATAACATCTGTATTTTTCAACTCAAGGTTGTTTGTTAAAATGTCAAACATCTTCCAGAAATCAGATTCACTCCTGCCATAAGGAATCTCTATCGGCTTGTGAGGGAAGTCCTTTAGCATTTCCCATCTGGACCCCTTAGTGCCTATCACATAAACAGTTTCTATAGGCGAGAAATGTTTGTAAACTGGGATGAAGGCAAGCTGATTTTTATATAACTTATCTTCAATTTGATAAGTTGTTTCTTGATATTGGGCATTACCAAGAAAAGCAACCAGATTCTTTTTCATAATATTCTCCTACGACCTGACACCAGACATATATGAATATGGCTCATAATAAATCCCTTTCTTGACAAACACATCTATTTTGCATACAATAATAGCATATATTGGAGGTGCATAATATGCGTGCAACATTAAACATACCTGATGATCTCCTTTCTGAGGTGCAGAAGGCTACAGGTGAAAAATCCAAGACAAAGGCTATAGTTGTTGCCATACAGGAGTTTATAAGGCAAAGAAAGATTAAAGAGCTTCTTGCCCTTCGAGGGAAGATAAAGATTGAAGATGTGACCAAAGAACTGGATAAACTTGAGATTGAGGAAATAGCTGAAAATGATAGAAGATGGCGTAATCGTTGACACTGCGATTCTAATAGAATTTTTTAAAGGAACCGAAGGTATTGCAGGAGATGTATCGGATCTTCTGCAGGAGAATCGTCTTGTCATCACAGGAATAGTGCTTGCCGAACTGCTGCAAGGCATGAAGAATCTTAAGGAAGAACTATTGCTGGACGATTTTTTGCTTGCTGTAACACCGCTTGAAATAACAACAGACATCTGGCTCAAAGCCGGCAGGCTGGCTTTGTCGTTAAGGCGCAAAGGAATTACTTTACCGCTAACTGATGTTGCCATAGCTGCGATTTCCATAGAATATAATCTCTCCATTTTCACACTTGATAAACATTTTGAACAAATCCCGAATCTAAAAATCTACAAATAACTCATATTTTTATTTTCCTGTCAGCCAACTGTCAAAAGGATAACTCTCCTAACCCCTATTACTAAGAGGGGGAATATAACCACTCCCCTTAATATAATCCGCCACTTTTAACCCCTCCCCTTAAAATAAATGGAGGACAGGTGGGGTTGCCGCCTTAAACGGATGCCTGGTTCTGCAAATGCCTTATTCCAATAGCCACCTATAAAGCGGCGCTTGTTTTATTTTAAAACCCTCTGATTCAATCTCTTTAAATTCATCGCCTGAGATAATTATTCCCTTTTTTAATCCAAAATGCCTGCAGGCCTCTGTAATGCCCCTGATTTCACGCTCTGCGGTCTTCTTATCAGTTAAAGTCCTTGAAACCTGAATAACCTCTGTTACCGAATCCTTTTCTTTTACAACAAAATCACATTCATAATTCTCCTTATAAAAATAGACCTCCCTTCCCCTCCTCTTTAGCTCAAGAAAAACTGCCTGCTCCATTGTCTTGCCTGTATCTTCAGAGAATTTGAAGCTGACGGCATTCAGCAGTCCATTGTCTATTGTATAGACCTTTCTTTCGCCCAGCTCGCTTGCCACTAATTTATGGGTATACTTTTTAAGCACAAAGGCAAGAAAGATGTTTTGGCATGCCTCAAGAAATTCATAAAGCTGATTTTTCCCAATCTTAAAGCTTGACGATTGCAATTCATTGTATATTGTATTTACAGAAAACTGTTTTGTCGCTGAGGCAAGAACCCTCTTTAAAAAATATTTTAATACAACAGTGTTTTTTATCTTATATCTCTCTATCAGGTCGCGGTAAATCATCACATTAAAATATTCCTGCAAGGTCTTAACCCTCATGCTGTCGTCATAATCAAAAACCTCCGGGAAACCGCCGTTCTTTAAAAATCTGATAAGATAGTTATTTATTCTTGCTAAAGACTTTGAGCTGTAAAGGTCAACCTCAACCTTGCCGAAACGGAGATATTCCTTAAAAGAAAGCGGAAACACCTCAAAGCTTACAGTCCTGCCTCTCAGGCTTGTTGCGATATCACTGCTCAAAAATTTTGAGTTAGAGCCTGTAATAAAGATATTCTTTGTTACAGAATCATAAACCCTTCTGATAAACCTTTCCCAATTTTCAATATTTTGTATCTCATCAAAAAAGAGATAACAGTCTTTATTCCTTATATCAGGATAAAGTTCATTGTATGCCTTTAAAATAAGGTCAAGCTCATCAAGTTTAATGTCAATCCTTTCATCTTCAAAATTCACATATAAGATGTTTTTAAAATCCACCCCTGACTTCCTTAATCTATCCATAAGATTGAAAAGGACATAGGTCTTACCGCTCCTTCTTGCGCCGACAAGAGTTATGACCTTGCCTGAGCGAAGCGGTATTGCAATATCCCTCTCAATGAGAGGCGGAAGGGGATTGACATGAAAATCCCTGATTATTTCCTTAAGTATTTCTTTCTTCATATTAAAGAAAGTTTACCAATTATTTTCCTTATTGTAAAGAAAAAAATAACGGGCATTCAGTCAAGGACTAACTCCACCTAACCCCCTCTTATTCTAAGAGGGGTAAAAATAACCCTTCCACTTAAAATAAGCCTTATCTATCTTCTTCAAGTGTTTTAAGATAGCCTAAAAGTTTTGCCTTAAAACGCTGATATACTGCCTCTATAGTTCCTATACCTTCTTTCATGCGCTCCCAGTCTAACTGAAATCCATATCCGTGATAAACAACATGTCTAAACTTGCGGAAAGTAGCCATATCTAATGAGAGAGACTCATCAAATATTGCAGGTAGAGACTTATAAGAAGGTTCACAGAATCTCTTGAATAAATCAATATGCCATGCATCGCCTGTTGGCAAAGAGATATTGTGAAAACGGCTGATGCGTTTAAGAATATTTTCTATGCCTCCGTAAAACTGCGCCAAAAATGCGGCGGCAGCAGTCTTTTCACGAACAGTAGGCTCTCTTTCCGAAACTTCTTTATATAAAGCCAGCAATTCCTTTAAAGTTGATTCTATTAGCTCCAGCTCAATATTGATTTCTTCACGAAGCTCCTCAGATTTCATAATAGCACCTTGCCTTTTGTCTCTATAAATTTTGTAAATCTGTTTGGGGGATTTAATGGCACAATATCTAAATTAGTTCCGAGTTCATCTTCTATTCTTGCAGCAAATTCATACAGTTTCCAACCCGGCACACCATCACAGGCAATATCAATATCCCTTGCCTTTTCAGGCATCTCTACTGCACTGCCAAAGAGGATCAATCGTGTAGCGCCATAAGCCTTTGCTATGTCAATTATCCTTTTAATCTGTTTTTGACTAACCGCCATTTTAAAACCTCCTTTATATTGTTAGCACACCATACTTATTGCCCCCTCCTCTTCCCCTTAAGATAAGGAGAGGTCAGGAGGGATTACCGCCGCATCACGCCCCTCTCATCTCGCATCTTGATTAAAGGTTTACCCAACCACCTCCACCACCGCATAGCCGAAGGGGATTCATATTAAACATTAATAATTGCCGGCACTGCAAAGGTATAGCCATAATGAACAACTTCTGGTTTTGCTGGCGCAATCCCTTCAATAATACGCCCATAAAACGGCTTTATACTGCCAGCAACATAAAAAGATGAACCAGCGCCAATCATCATCAATGGCTTTTTAAACGGCTTACCGCTAAAAGTAAATTCACCGCCGAGTTTGCCGTATTTAACAAATGTTTTATAAAATCCATCTATCGGATCGGTTTTAGCAGGAACAAAGTTAGAGAGTGAAATAAATCCATTTGCGCCCTCAAGGTTATCAAATTTATTGAATGGTTCAAGTTCTCCGATTATTTCAAAACTTCCTTTGCCAATAGATTTTTTTCTACCGTAACCCATTAAGGAGAGGTCTTTGAAAAGTGAAAAAACTTTTTCTTCCCACCCGTCTCTTATTTTTAAATAGATAGAAATTATCCCTAATTTTGATTCAACAGCATATTCCTCAAGTTCAAAAAGAGAGCCTTCATCGCCTGTTGTTCCAGAAATCCTGTTTATTGAACTATGAAGGGTGGTAAAAGTTTTAAGGGTTTTCATGCCATCTTTTTGTTGAATCTCTACTTCCCCATTGCAGACAGCTTGCAACTCGTCAGGTGTTAGAAATAAAATTTTTTTCAGATTTTTCCCTTTCTGGTAATCTTCCAATGAATCACCCTGTTTTGTCATTAAGGGCAAATGCATAGGTGCAGGTAGAAGATTGCCCGGCATCCCATCTGATAGGACAAAAACTGGATTGTCGTTTTTATATCCCTCAAGAAACTGCTTCAAAGTTTCTTCTCCATCCCGCCATGCCATAATCCAGCATAGACTTCCAAATATAGTATCCGCCTGCCACGGAGTAAGAAAACTGCTCTGAGGTTTAATCTCTAAACGATAGGTTTTCATAGTAACCTCTAACTCAATTCCTTGACCTCTAAATTGTTTATCTTAATTTTTCCGTAACCTCTACTGCCAGAACTGCCTATATAGTCTTTTTGAAGAAGGTCTAAGCCTTTTTTTACAAAATCAATTACTCCGGTTTTATCATCATTGTTAAATAATTTAAGTGTGATATCCAACTTAAATTCTGTACCTGCCGGAACAGTTTCCTGCGTTCTTAACCCTTGATTAGCAGCCGTCCCTGTTTTTCTATTTATGATGTTCTCGCTTTTGATTCCAGCAAAGTTTATACCCTTTTCCTCCTGTGCTGTTCTTAACACAGCTTCAGAATTTTCTGTAAGTGAGCCATCTCTCACTAAAATACGAGTAATTTCTTTCTTAGACATTGAATGTGATCCAAATATTTTACAGACAAGACAATTCCCACATCCACAAGGTTTGCCATCATCTTTGATAACAGCGCCACTTGATTTATCTAATTCCAAAAGTGAACGCATCTTTCCTTTTAAAGAGGAGCCTGGAATATATGGCAGTGAGGTTATCGGATGCCTTATTATTGTATTTTCTGAACCTCCCGGATCAACAATTCCCTCTTTTGTTCCGCCAATTCTTAACTGAGTTAAACAATGGATAGTCCCTGTAATTAAAATGAACTGATCTAGTTTCATCGGTATTCCTCCTTTATTATTTATCTTGATGCATCTTTGAAATATGCTAAAACACTTAAAAAGTGTTCCTTAAAACCTTTAAACTCTTTAGTGCCTTTTTTTGCCAGTTCCGCATTTTTATTTATAAATTTACGAAATTCCTCAGAAACTACACCTCTACTCACTTGATATGCAACATCTCTTTCAAATGCAAAAATGCTTGGCTTGACTATATCGAAATTGTTATCTGCCACCGTATATTTGTTTTCTATGGCGATTAACTTATTGTAAAAAGCTCTCAATGATGTAGGTGTCATTCTTAAAGCAGCTAATACACTTGCTACCTCCTTCGCATCATCTTTAAATATCCCTTCCCTTAAATACCCTTTTTCGTCAAAATAACCTTTTGCTAAATAATCATCAGGCAGCCTTAATTTCGTTTTATCAGCACCACCTGACACCTCATGCTTCTTTTTATTACAGTCAGAACAAATTTTATGATATTGTTCTTTAGGAACAAATTCTTTTTTACATTCTAAACATATTTTTTTCATCCCTCCACCTCCCTGCTTATATAATCCAGAATTTTTCAGTTTATCTTTCCAGTCACTCATTTTTTCCACCTCTATTTGCATTCAAGGCATAGTTTGCAATTATTCCGAGATTCTGAAGTAAAGGGCTTTTTAACTCTTTCAGACTTTCTGCCCATAATCTGATTTCCCTCTTTTCAGCATCTTTACTCTCTAATGCTGGCAAATTCCGCGCGATATCATAGGTCATAAGCGGGAGGAATCTCAGATGCTCTGTTCTCTTGGTTTCATTGAACTGTCTGTGCATCTGTGAATAAAAAAGCAGATTCCTCGCAAATCCAGATGAAATTTTATTGCTTTTCAGCCAGTCTGTTAATCTCTCAGCCTCACTGAGCATATTAGGCATATCCTTCCACTCTACTGTTTGTCCGAATACTGTTAATCTATCCTTTCCTGCTTCCTTTGATACTTCAAGCGCATTGTCAGCCATTTCAACTGCCCTAAAAACAGGATAGTTATCTTTTACAAAGGCAATTCCTCCTGAGAGAGTGATATTTTCATTGTTGCAGGTGAATCGCCTGAATTCCGTATTCAACTCATCAGCAAATTTTATTATTGAATCCCATGGGCCAATAACAAGAATGTCGTCGCCGCCTGAATAGACTGTGTAGAGTTCTGGATAATTGTCTTCAATAAGCTTCTGCATATAACCTGAAAAGAATACATCCAGCATACGGCTTAAAGTAGCTATGCGGGATACTGTGCCATATTCTTTCAACCCAAATGCAAAGACAGCCCCGAGATTATCTACATCTGCCTTTAAATATCCAAGCATCTGCCTTCCTTCGCTTTCGTAGGCAATGCATTCAAAAAACTTAGGCTGTCCGGCTCGTGTATTACCCCTTTCAGTACAGTTATTGTTTTTGCATGCGTTGCAGTCATCATTACTAATAAAAGTTGAAATCCAATTTGCAATTGGATGATATGCTGTTGGCATTTTATAATCAATTACAGGTTCTTTAATATTCAATATTAGGTATGCCCCACGTTTAGTTTCTCTTGTGTCTTTTAATATGTCAAAAGAATAACCAAAATAATCTTTAAACATACCAGTATCATTTTTATAAAAGGCAATGTATTTGGTATTAGGAATTCTCTGACCAATTTCCTTATCGTCATTGCATCTGTTACAAACGACCTTTCCATCCTCTCTTTCCTGCCCAGAAAATTTCCTGCATGCCTTGCATAGCTTTTCCTCTTCTCCAAAATCAACATTCAGAACAGCAATATCATCCTTCCATAATTTGCCATTAGTTATTATGCTCTTAAAAGGATTTTTCTTTATCTTCTGAAGCAACAAATTTATCTCTTTCATTTTGTCGCCGTAATTATCAAAGTCTTTACCGGAAAGTGTTACAGTTGCGATATTTACATTAATCTCAGCATTAAGATTTTTATAAAACCATTGGTCAACCTCTTTTTTGACAGCATTTATTTTGTCATCAACATCTTGAGTTTTTGGAAGAAGTATATAAAATTTCCCTCCTGACACCATCAGTATATTTACAAGAGGCAGGTTGAAGTCATGTAAAATCTTATGACTGATAATCTCCGAAATTATATTTAGCTGAAAAGACCTCGCACGCAATCTTTTTGCTACTCCACCTGCTCCGATATGAGTAATATTAAAAATATAGTTCTGGATGCCTGACAAGTCGCCTACCAATAAGACAAACTTCTCGGTTTTATCATCTTTGATTTTATTCTCTGCTAATTCTGGATAATGATGTTGATAAAGACATGCTGCTATGGCCGCCGTTGTCTTAAGATGGTCAAAAAGAGAAACATCCGGTATTTCTTCCTGTGTGTTGCTTGGAATGCACCATGCATATTTCATCAATATTGTCATCAAATTTGTGAACATAACATCAAAATCGTTCTGTTTTTCATTTACAAAGCCTTTAAATTCAGCGCCAAATCCTTGAAGGTGATTATTAAATTCCTCATCCCTATATACATCAAATCTTTCAGGAAAGGCATCAGGCATTAAGGGATTAAGTCTATATTTAAATTGCTCTGGCTGTTCCTTATTAAGATTAATACGGCTGAATATGGACACTAACGGCGTTGTTTTAAAATCTTGGTAAGCTCCTGCCTTTATGCCTCTTTCAGAGGAAGAATAATTATCGGCTCTGCTAACAAGGTAACTTAACGCCTTATATTCTTCAGAGGCATTTTGACAGAGCAAATTCTCTTTAAAATGGCTTGGGTCTTCATGATGCCTCTGAACAAGTGTTTGGAATAGATTAAAGTCTACAAAGCGTGAAAAGAAATCTTTAAATGCGCTCACAAAGTCGGATGATACCTGAGGATGCTGTCCTTTCGTATCAAGCGAGCCGAAGCTTCCCCTTTGCAACATCTTCCCCACATCCCCGATAAATCGGGATCTTGTGACATGCAGCAGCGCTGCCAGAATCACTGTCTGATATTCTCGTTGATCAAAGTTTTCCATATTTAGTCCGCCGTTCTCTAATCTGATGTATTTGTCTCATAGCTTCCGGTTGAGGCACTTTATATTTCCTTCTTACTACAAATTCAGGATTAGGCTCAGCTTCAGACAATTCTTTTTCTACTTCCTGGCTCTGTTTCTTAATCAACTTCACTAATTCACTATGGGACAGGCTTTTAGTCTTTTGATAAAACCGTTCTCTTATTCCGTGTAACTCAGCCATGATTTTGGATTCCTTAATCATTGTCAATCACCTCCAAAGGAGTACAAATTTCTATTTCATTATAGCCTTCAAGGATATTAACCGCCTTTACTTCCCGCCTTGTTTTAAGTTTTACCATATGCTCCATGTTCCAGCTTATCATAATGTCCATTTTATGAACTACTGCAATGGCTACATGAAACGCATCATCTCTGTGTTTGATGGGGAATATCCTTTGTTCAAGATATTTATCCGCCAATGCTAAACTCTCCTCCGTTATTTGCAAGATTTTCATTGGATAGGTTTTAATCAGCTGTAACAATGATATTTTTCTGACAGCAGGAGCATTCTCTTAAGACCAACTCCGATATGTGTGCTTTGAATTTGCCCTGATTAATCTCTCTGAAAAGATCTTTTGTTGAATTCTCTTTTTCCATGTCTCTTTTTTCAAAGAAGAAATTGAGAATTGAGGTGTCAAGATAAATATTATTCCGTTTCATTTCTATCAGTCTTCCCCACATCCCCGACAAATCGGGATCTTGTGACATGCAGCAGGGCTGCAAGAACTACTGTCTGGTATTCCCTTATACTATCCTTGTTCATTCATTAACTCCACCTGCCCCCTCTTATCTTAAGAGGGGGTAACAGCAATACAGGTATTACCCTTTTTCTCCTTCAGAGTTTATTATTGACAGGTTATATACCTTATTGTACAATGATGTACAGATGATACATTGTGAAGCGAGGCAGTTCAAGTGAAAACAGTAATCTCTATAACTGAAGCAAGAAAGAGGCTTCCGTCTATTATAAAATCTCTTAAAACATCTCCTGACGCTGTTTATCAGGTAACTGTTCATGATGAGGTGGTGGCCGAGATTAAGAGGCCGCCTATTGTTAAACCCGGCGAGGCAGCAGCGAGGCTCATTGATTTGCGCCGGAAATCCCGCATCAAAAAAACCGGATACAAGATGCCTGTATCTGAAAACATTAAAGAACATTTGTATGTAGCAGAGGACAACGATTGAATCTTCCTCAAAACAGAGCCTTTTGCGATACCTCATTCTTTTTTGCATCCCTATACCCCGATGATTCCAATTACGATAAGGCAGGAGAAATACTTAAACACTGCCATGAAAATAAAGTTACTCTTTGCACTACATGGGATATTATCAGCGAAACTGTAACCCTTCTCAGATACCGTGCCAGTTACTACCTCTCTGTTAAATTTATTGATGTTATCAGACCAAGCCTTCTCATCATTGCTTATGACGATTCTATCCGTCTGGAGGCAGAAAGGGTTTTTAAAAAACTTTCCAGAGACAAACGCCTTTCTTTTTGCGATGCTGTTTCGTATGTCATAATAACCACTGTCCTTGACAATATCCCCTGTCTTACCTTTGATAAAGACTTCAGTAGCCTTGGACTGACAGTTTATCCCTGAGGGCAGGGCTGCAAGAACTACTGTCTGGTATTCCCTTTGGTTTATCTCTTTCATCACTTATATCTCCCCTTTCCTCAACCTCTCCCTTATCCTCTTTGCCTTCGCAGGCATAGCCCTATGGAAGAACTCCATCTGTGCCTGAAGCCACTGGAGCTTTAATTTTACAGGCTTTTTCCTGTATGCCTCTATGCCTTCTTTTGTCTTATAATATAAAAGCGGTTCTTTAAGAGTTTTATTCTTCATCCTTCCACTCCTTCAGGATTTTTCTAAGGTAAAAGAAGAAACAAGGTATTTAATAGATTCTTTATTCAGTGAATCAAATAGTCTTTTAAAAATATCCATATTTGCCTCTTTTTTGTAAAAGTATTATCCCAAAACTTTGAAACCTTTACAACAAAAGAAATATTTCAGAAATATTTCACTCAATCCTAATCTTTCCCTTTTCCACCCTCACTCCGTGCCTTGTATTTGAGTATTCTCTAAGGGATGTGGTTATTGAATAGCAGGCGGAGATGGTTTCATCAGCCAGCTCATTGCTGAATGCCTTTTTAATCTTGCTTATCGCCTGTCTTATGGTCTCTATACTCAGACCCTCCTTATATTTATTAAGAAGGTCATCAACCTTTGGAGGGCAGATTTTTATATAGTCCTTTGCCATATCTTCAAGGGCTGGCTTGGTTGCAAGTTCAAGAAGCGATGGAAAACATTCAGTGCAGTCAAGGCAATATTGCCTTTCAGGGAATCTGCAGCGATTCAGTTTTTGCCTTAAGTATGCAGTATAAATCATAAGATGAAGGGGCGTAAGCCTGATTGATTTATTCCCTATACTCACAGCTCTTTTAGATAGATTAATCCTGACCTCAGGCTGGATAGCTGCAATGTCTATATCTTTTTGGCCTTCTGCAACAAGCTCTCTAAAGCCCTTGCCTTGCAGGGATAGCTTCTCCCTCAGTCTTATAAATGGCAGTTCAGCAAGATTGATTTGTGCATCCTTTGTATTGAGTAAGGGCGAACGGCCGTTCGCCCTTACTCTCTTTAACCCTTCTTCTCCCACTTTATCTGATAACTCCCCATTTCCCCCCTTATCTAAGGGGGGATTAAGGGGGGTTAGATTCCTCTCCTCCTTCGGCTTATAGAAAAAATCAGGGTGGTTTTCAAATTCAGGAGTAACAAGGACATGGTAGAGTTTATCCCATGGCCTTCCAAAGAGCTGGAGGGCAGAGCCGAGATAAAAGGACATGGTCTTTCTTCCACCTGCAATGGAGCAGTGGAGCGCTGCTGATGAGTCTTTTGCCTTTTCCCTGATAAAGGATGTTATCAAATCGCCCATTATCTCATTTTCATTAAAATCTCTAATATCCTCAAGCAGGCTGCCTGAGGCATCCATTGGTATAACAAACGAGATGTCTTGGAGATTAATTGCGGGGAGGCTGTATTCATCAATCAGCCTTTGAAGATGCCCTTTTTTAATCAAGGCGTCAATGACAATCCCTTTGCCTTTTTCTGTAGTGATAATATAAATCTCGTCAGGATAGACAGGAGGGTCTTTAATTGCAAGGCTGTAGACGGTCTCTGTTATAACCTGCGGGGTTGAGCCTGCAATGAAGATAAAGATATCTTTATGACCCTGCTTTTTCATATGCCAATATAACACTACCCTTTTACAAAATAAAGAAAAACAATATTTCAAAAATATTTCAACATAACTCCCCCATCCCCTCTTAACTTAAGAGGGGGGTGAGAGGGTAACTCCCCCATCCCCTGTTACCTCAAGAGGGGTGATAGATACTTCCCCCTTAAATTAAGGGGGATAAGAGGGGGTTACTTCTTTCACTATTTTATACTTCCCTAAGCCAAAGCTCGTTCCCTTTCCTATATGCAATACCTCTCCTGTCCTGATTAATGGCATAAAAGGCTTAATATCGCCTTCAAAGGTTATCTCTCCAATAAATCCTCCCATCTTCATCCTCGTATCCTGACGAGCAGAGTATCTCTCCCAGTCATGCCATTTTAAGTCTGTCTTAACTACTTTTATTTCTTTTGCCTTTTCAATGATTCCTTTGAAATCCCATTCTGATGGGTCACCGTTGCAATGGAAATAGTAAAGAAGAGAAAGTCTTCTTAGAAGGTTTCGTACAAGGACATGAAATTCGAGGTCAAAAGTGAAGTGGCTGTTATAGAGGATGCGGGTAGGGGTTATAAAGTCAAGAATTAAAAGGTGAGAGTTAAAAGTTTCTGAATTAAGATTCTGAAAATCTAAAAGAATAGTTGATGGTTTAAATTGTTTTATGGTTTTTGTTTCGGATGTATAAATGACTTTTTCCTTTTCTGAAATGCTGACTGCTGACTCTTGACTGCTGACTGTCTTTAGTTCATATTTTGCTTTGCCTTTTCCTATCCCCATTTTTCCAAGTTCATCAAATGTATAAATAAAATATGGAAGATAATCAATCGCTCTTCCTATCAAAATCAATCCGAAATTTATCTCGTCATCCGGTTTGTATCCTCTTCGTCTTTCTATGGGTGGTTCAATAATAAATGGATGAGGAGCTGATCTATATTTCCGCATTATTTTTGTGTCTAAATGAGGTGGAGTCTCGAAGACATACGAATAAACACATTTTTCTTTAAGTAGGCAGTTTAAACATTCTTTATCTTTAATGGCACAGACAACACGCTTGAAGGCGTAGCCAAATCCACCCCGTAGAGTAGAACCTTTATATGCAGGAAGAATAATAGGCTCTTTGGCAGTTAGTGAAAAAACAAACTGCTTGTATTCGATAGAATAGGCTATAGGTTTCTTCATGATAGCCCCCCTTAGAAACCTATCGAATCATACCATAAATAGCTGCATTAAATTCTATCTGTTTGCTTAGGATCCAAAATATTGGATAATATTAAGGATGGCGAAGAGACATTTAGGACAGAATTTTCTTTATGACCCCTCGATATTAAGAAGAATAATTCAGCTCGCACAACTTAATCCTGAGGATACAGTTGTAGAGATAGGGCCTGGTCCGGGAAGGATGACTATTATGCTCGCTGAAAGGGTTAAGAAAGTCATTGCTATTGAAATTGATGATAAATTATATGAGAGACTAAAGGCTCAACTCGAAGGCTATAAAAACATAGAATTAATACATGGAGATGCCTTGAAATATCCTTATGAGGGTCTTCCAGAGTTTAAGGTTGTTGCGAATATACCTTATTATATTACAACCCCTATAATTTTCAGGCTTATTGAATTGAAAAAAAATCTCGTATCCGCTACTATGACTGTCCAGAAAGAGGTTGCAGAAAGAATTGTTGCAAAACCAGGCGGCAAGGATTTTGGTGTTCTGTCAATCATGGTGCAGTATTATGCAAAGCCGAGTTTTAAATTTATAATACCGAGAAATGCCTTCAGACCTGTGCCGAGGGTTGATTCTGCTGTTATTAATTTTAAGATTCTCGACAGACCTTTTGTTGAAGTTAAGGATGAAGGACTTTTTTTCAGGATTATAAGAACGGCTTTTTCCCAGAGAAGAAAGATGCTTTCAAATTCTCTTAAAGCAATAATGCCGGATGTAAAAGAATGGCTGCTAAGGGCAGAAATAAATCCAGATAGGAGACCTGAAACTTTAAGCATCGAGGAGTTTGCAAGGCTTGTGAATATATACTAATTTGTTACTTTTTTGTTCGTTTTATTATTTGTTCTATAGCCTCTCTTTCCAGCACCTCTTCTTTAATCAGTGCATCTGCTAAATTATCAAGGGCTTGCCTGTTATTTTTTAGTATCTCTTCTGCCTTAGCTTCAGCCTTAATTATCAAACTCTGTATTTCCTGATCCATAAGCCATGCCATTTCTTCACTGTATCGCTTTGGCTGTGCAAGCTCCCTTCCCAAAAATGGATGCTCTTCACCCCTTCCGAGATTTAAAGGCCCTATTTTATCGCTCATCCCCCATTGAGCGACCATTTTCTCAGCAAGAGCAGTTGCCTCTTTGAGGTCATTCTGCGCCCCGCTGCTTATATCATTAAATACAATTTTTTCTGCAACCCTTCCAGAAAGGGCAACACTCAATCTGTTCATAAGATATGATTTTGGGTAATAGTGCCTGTCTTCCTCAGGCAGAAGTTGTGTTGCTCCCATTGCCATGCCTCTCGGTATAATGCTTACTTTGTGAACAGGGTCTGTTCCGGGGAGTTCCCATGCAACAAGGGCATGTCCTGCTTCGTGATATGCGGTTATTCGCTTCTCAGTCTCGCTGATTGTTTCTTCTCTCGCTGCTCCCATAAGTATAATATCTCTTGCTTCTTCAAAATCACTCGATTCTATCTTATCTTTATTCTTTCTTACAGCAATAAGGGCAGCTTCATTTGCAATGTTTTCAAGGTCGGCTCCTGTCATACCAGGAGTTCCTCTCGCAATCTTTTCGAGATCAATACCATCAGCTAAAATCTTATTCCTTGTGTGAACTTCCAGAATCGCCTTACGCTCTTTTAACCCGGGTCTGTCAATAACAATATGTCTGTCAAATCTGCCGGGTCTGAGTAGAGCGGGGTCAAGCACATCAGGTCTGTTTGTTGCTGCAATAACAATAACTTCTTCATGAGATTCAAAACCATCCATTTCGCTCAAGAGTTGGTTAAGGGTTTGTTCTCTTTCATCATGACCCCCGCCAAATCCAGCACCCCTCGTACGTCCAACAGCGTCTATCTCATCAATAAAAATAATGCTCGGTTGATTTTCCTTCGCTTTTTTGAACATGTCTCTCACGCGAGAAGCTCCTACCCCAACAAACATCTCTATGAACTCTGATGCGCTTATACTGTAAAAAGGGACTCCTGCCTCACCTGCTACAGCACGGGCAAGAAGGGTTTTTCCTGTTCCAGGCGGGCCTAATAGGAGAACCCCTTTTGGAACTTTTGCGCCAAGTCTCTTGAATTTAGAAGGATCTTTGAGGAATTCTATTGTCTCCTTAAGTTCCTGTTTTACATTTTCCATCCCTGCTACATCTTTGAATGTTACAGTATGTTTTTCCGCGTCAATAAGTTTTGCCTTACTCGATCCGAATGTAAACAGTCCTCCGGGACCGCCTTGAATTTGTGTAGCGCGCCTCATTATTAATATCCATATCCCAATAATAAGCACCCATGGCAGAATCCCGATTAATATCTGCCAGAAAAGAGATTTTTCCTCAGTAGGCGATACATTAACAATAACGTTTTTTTCCTCGAACTTCGAAAGAAGCTCGCCACTCTGAAAAGAAGGCAGGAAGGTTCGGAAGTGTGTTATTGTTTTTGCCCTTTTTTCACCCGGCGGTTGAATATCCACTCCTTTGCCAAATTCCCCTGTCACCTCCAGATTTTTTATAGTGATGGATTTAATATTTCCAGTATTAAGTTGTTCAATAAACTGACTGTAACTAATGTCATATTGTTCAATAGCTCCTGGTTTGAAAAACTGCCCCCATAGATATAAGAAAATGGAGATCAATAAAAAAGCAAAAATGATTCTCCACACTGGATCTTTTAAAAAATCAGGAATATTTTTTCTGACATCAGCCATTAATAAATATTATCTAAATCTTTTAAAAAAGCAAGCCTTTTCTGAGAATTATAAAAGTGGAAAAAAGTTGACTCTGTTGTATGTACTTGTTAAAGTGTAAGAAAAAGGATATACAAAGGAGGGGCTATGGAGGAAGATTATAAAAAGATAGCAGGTGCATTTTTATTAGGCGGGCTGATAGGTGCTGCTATTGCGATTTTATATGCTCCTAAATCCGGCAGGGAAACGAGAAAGGACATTAAGAAGGCTGCGAAAAAGATTAAAAAAGAAGCATCTGATCTGATTGAAGATACTGTTGAGGGAATAGAAGATTTTGCCCGTAATATAAAAGATAAGACAACAGATATAATCGAGCGGGGAGCAGAATTATCAGAAGATGCCAAAAAGGAGATATTAAAAACACTTGAACATGGCCAGAAGGCTATAGAAAAGCAGAAAAAGAGGATAAGCGAAGCTATTGGCTTTTAATTCAATAATTTTTATTTCTGGCGGAGGGGGTGAGATTCGAACTCACGGTAGGTGTAACCCTACAGCGATTTTCAAGACCGCCGCCTTCAACCACTCGGCCACCCCTCCTGAGAGCAGATATAATCAATGGGCAGATATTATGCAACAATATTATAACAAAAACTTCATTGACTTTTTGGCATGAAGTTTTTTTAATAATAAGTTAAGTTGATAATTTGATAATTGGCGAGGTTATTTTATGAAAGATTCAGCGTTTCAGTTAATATTGCAGGCAGGAATTGTTGTAAAAGTAGTTCTTATTATCCTTTTATTCTTCTCAATAATATCATGGGCAATAATATTCTTTAAACAGAGATGTTTTTCAAAGGGCAAAAAAGAGAACGAACAGTTTTTGAAGGCATATAGGACGTCAAGGGATCCCAAAACACTTTACTCAGCAACAAAAAATTTGGTTATGAGCCCTATCGCAAATGTCTTCAGGGCGGTTTATATGGATGAAACGAGGGTGGATAAAGGAGAAATAAAAAGGCTTCTTAAGAGATATGAGGCGATCGAGTCAGCAAAACTCGAGAAGTATCTTAATTTTTTAGCAACGACTGGCTCAACAACTCCGTTTATCGGACTTTTCGGAACAGTCTGGGGAATTATGAACTCCTTCAGAGGCATTGGAAGGGCTGGTTCTGCATCACTTGCGATTGTGGCGCCTGGAATAGCCGAGTCGCTTATTGCAACTGCTGCTGGTCTTGCTGCGGCGATACCCGCTGTCATTGCATATAATTATTATCTAAGCATGGCGAGAAGGATGATCTTCGAGATGGAGGATTTTTCAGAAGAGCTTGTCGAATTTTTTGCAAAAGAGGACATACGTGAGAAATAGAGACAGACGAGTCATGTCAGAAATAAATGTAACGCCATTTGTTGATGTTATGCTTGTCCTGCTCGTAATCTTTATGATAACAGCTCCTCTCCTTCAACAAGGGATAGACGTTGATCTACCAAAAGCTAAAGGCAAAGAACTCCCGACTGAAGAAAGGATAACACTGGTTATAAAAAAAGGAGGTGATATTTATATGAATAATAATCCTGTTACTATGCAACAGATGAGGCGTAAACTTAAGGCAATAAGCAGGCTTAATCCGAATGTTTTTTTAAAGGCAGACAAAGATGTGGCGTATGGCATTGTTGTTGAGGTCATGAGTGAAATAAAGGAAGCAGGCATAGAAAAGCTCGGTATGATTACCGAACCCAAGACAAGCCTGAAATGAAAGAACTGAGCCTTCAGAAAGTAGCATTTTTATCAGCTCTCCTTCATCTTATAGTATTTTTGATAACCTTTTTTGTCTTAAACCAGTCTAATAATAAGATAGTTATTCCACTCCCCTATACAGTTAATCTTGTTAGTCCCGAAATATTAACAGACTATAAAAAGGCAGGAGATGCAAAAACTACTATTATTGAGGCTTCGAAAAAATCTGTTGCAACATCAAAGTCAAATATTCTTGAAAAAAAAGTTACAAAGAAGGAAGATATAAAACAAGCATCTAAAAATAAAAAGGAAATAATAGAAGATAAAATATCCGCAATTGCAGCAAAAAAGAAGATAGAGAAGATAGTTGAACTGCGTACAATTATCTCTTTGAAGGCAGGCGAGAATAAACTCGATAGTGATCTCCGTTCAGATTCTTATAATAAAAATGTTATACTGGGCGAGTATTATAACAAAGTAAAAAAGGAGATATGGCAACACTGGATTTTCCCGGACATAGGTGGAAAAGATATTGAGGCTATTATCTCTGTTAAAATATTAAAGGATGGCACAATCAGCGTGCAAGGGCTTGAAAAGACTTCGGGTAATCCATTTTTTGACAGGTCAGCTATTAATGCGATTACAAAGGCAAGTCCCCTGACGCCGCCGCCTTATGAAATGGAAATAGGAGTGAGGTTTTATCCATGAATACAGAATATAGAAGTCAGAATACAGAAGTCAGGATTAACAAAATACTGCTTTTTCTATCCTGTATCCTGTATCTTGTATCTTGTATCCTGCCGACTGTTTCTGAGGCAAAGGTTTATATTGACATAACATCGCCTGCATTTAAAAAATTCCCCATTGCAATACAGGAACTTTCAGGCATATCAGGTAAAGAGGTATCTGATATTATAAAAGGTGATCTTGAATTTACAGGTATCTTTGAATATATAGATAGCGGTGCTTATATAGAAGATCATTCTCAGCCATTTAATCCCCAGAGTTGGAAACCTCTCGGCGTAGAGGCAGTTTTAAAGGGGTCCGTTAAAGAAGATCAGGACTTATCCGTAACAATATTTCTTTATGATGTGTTAGAAGGAAAAGAAATTTTCAAAAAGGTGTATAGAACAAATAAGGAATTTATAAGGTCACTTTCTCATGCTATTTCAAACGATATTTATTATGCCCTTACAGGTGAGAAAGGTGTTTTTAGGACAAGGATAGCATTTGTTGCAAAAAACGAAGGTAAAATGGGACTTTATATAATGGACTGGGACGGAAATAGGATCATAAAACTGGGACCAACAGGAAATATCATCCTTCCTCCCCGCTGGTCAAGAGACGGCACTAAACTTATTTATTCAGCCGAAAGAAACAGGCAATGGGGGATCTATATATTAGACTTTGTGCAGCTGAATGAAAAGAAGGTTTTTTTCTCAAATGGCACAAATATAGTTGGAGATTTCTTCCCGAGCGGAAATGAATTTAGCTTTTCCTCTTCAAAGGATGGAACACCTGATATTTATATAAAAGATACGAAGGAGGATAAAATAATAAAATTGACATCTTCTTATAGCACAGATGTATCACCTGCTGTGTCTCCAGATGGAAAATATATTGCCTTTGTTTCTGACAGAGGAGGCAGCCCGCAGATTTATATAATAAACAAGGATGGTTCAGATATTAGAAGGCTTACATTTGAAGGTTCTTATAATACATCGCCGATATGGTCTCCAAAAGGTGATAGAATTGCTTTTGTAGGACGAGTTGGAACAAACCAGATATTCATAATTAGACCGGATGGCACAGAACTATTACAGCTTACAACTTCAGGGAACAATGAAGACCCATCGTTTTCTCCGGATGGAAGATATATTACACTTTCTTCAGATAGGGATGGTTCAAAAGGTATATATATAATGAGGGCAAATGGAGAATATCAGAAAAGAATTACACCTAAAAATATCAGGGCTTATGGGCCCAGATGGTCATTGGACTAAAATCACTCCTGAAGCTTCCTGATAAGGGAGAAAAAAAAGAATTAAAAGGAGGTATTTATGAAAAAACTTTTTATGTTGACAGTGTTATTCGGGTTTGTGGTTATTTTTATGGGTTGTCCACCAAAGAAAGTTGCAAAACCAGAAATAGAACAGCCGCCAACTACTTCACAGGAGGCTGTTCAGAAGACTACCGAGGTCGGACCTGAGGAAAAGATAACAGAGCAGGAGCTTACAAAAATAGAGTCAGCAGAAATAACAAAAGAAGAATCGCCAAAGTCTTCTGAAAAAGCACGCGAAGAAATTACAGAAAAAGATATTTTAAAAGACATTTATTTTGATTTTGACATGTACAATATTCAGCCAGACGCAAAAACTACTTTGGAAACAATAACGGCATGGCTACTTAAAGACCCATCCAAAAAAATCCTTATCGAAGGACATTGTGACGAGAGAGGAACAAATGAATACAATCTCGCACTTGGAGACAGGAGGGCAAAGGCTGCGAGGGATTATCTCATTGCCCTTGGTATAGCGCCAAAAAGGATTGAAATGGTAAGTTATGGAGAGGAGAAGCCACTCTGTGCAGATCAGTCAGAAGAATGCTGGGCAAAAAACAGGAGGGCACATTTTGTTATTCTGCAGGAGGCGGGTAAATGAAAAGGAGAGGAGTTTTTAAAATTACTGGTTACTGTATATTCATTGCAGCTTTTTGTCTGCTGTCTGCTTGTGCAACTGTTGATCAATTCGATTTACTCACTCAGGAAGTAAATAAGGTTAAATATGACAATATCCAGATAAAAAATGATTTAACCAAGTTAAAGGAAGGGACATCAGTAGCTGTCCAGGGGGAAAGCCTTAATGTTATAAGGCAAAACCAGGCAGAAATGCAGTCTCTTTTATCAAACTTATTGAAGGATATACAGGTTACGAGCGGCAGGTTTGAAGAGAATAAACACTTTACTGAAAAATTAATGAAAGACTGGGCAACAGAGATGGATATTATAAAGGCGCAGATAAAGGGTTTAGAAGACCAGCTAAAAGACATCAAGGGAAAATTGAGTGCCTTAGAAAGCCAGACCATACAGCAGAAAGCTCCATCCAAAACAGATATACACCCCCAGGAAAAAGAAACGGAAAAACCGCCTGCAGTACCTGATAAGTTTGCAAAATATGATTCAGCTTATAATCTTTTTAAGGATAGAAATTATAAAGAGGCGAGACAAAAATTTGAGGCATTCTTAAAAGAGTATCCTAATGATGAACGTTCTGATAATGCCCAATTCTGGATTGCAGAGTGTTATTATCGTGAAGAAGATTTTGAGAATGCGATTCTCTCATATGAGACCTTGCTGAAAAAATATCCAAATAGCCAGAAGGTTCCAGGTGCCCTCTTAAAACAGGGGCTTGCGTTTATTGAGATTCAGGATAAGAGAACAGGAAGGGTAATCCTCGAACAATTGATAGAGCGTTTTCCTAATTCGAGAGAGGCGAATCTTGCCAAAAAAATTATAGAAGATATGGAGGGTAAGGCTAAAAGAATACCGCAGGGAAAGAAGAGTGAGTAATCTCAAGGACGGCTTCCATCGCACAATAAATTACATGCGGATATCTGTCACAGACAGGTGCAATCTGCGATGCATTTATTGTATGCCTTCACGGGGTATCATATTTCTAAGGCATGGAGAAATCCTCGGTTATGAAGAAATAATCAGAATTGTCCAGATTGCTGCTAATATGGGGGTCAGAAAGATACGTATAACAGGAGGCGAACCACTCGTCAGAAAAAATATCACTCATCTTATTAAACGTATAAAGAATATTGAAGGGATAAATGACCTGAGTCTGACAACAAATGGTATCCTTCTCGACCAATATGCAGAGGCTCTGATATACGCTGGGCTTGATAGGGTCAACATAAGCCTTGATTCTCTAAAGCCTGATAGATATAAAGAGATAACGAGAGGTGGTGATATCAATTCTGTTCTAAGAGGTATAGAGTCTGCTGAAAAAGCAGGATTTATACCGATAAAGATAAATATGGTTCCTATACGAGGGGTTAATGACGATGAGATAGAAGAATTTGCAAAATTAACGCTTAAAACATCATATCAGGTCAGGTTTATAGAATTTATGCCTTTTGGTACCCCGGGTTTGTGGGGACATGAAAGATTTATCTCTGCAGAAGAAATAAAATCTATTATTGAAAATATAGCTCCTATAACTCCAGTAAAATTACGAAAATCAGGTCCTGCAAGATATTTTAAGCTTGATGGTGGAGCAGGGATGATTGGTTTCATAAGTCCTCTTAGCAATCATTTCTGCAGGGAATGCAACCGTCTCCGTTTAACTGCCGACGGAAAATTGAGACCATGCCTTTTTTCAGAAACAGAGATAGACCTGAAAACACCCTTGCGAAACAATGCGACTGATAAAGAAATAGAACGCCTTATTAGACTCTCAATTGCATTAAAGCCTGAAGGACATAACATAAGAATACAGAATACAGAACACAGAACACAGAATACAGAACGCAAAAGACCAATGTCAAAAATTGGCGGGTAAACATGGATAAAGTCTCAACTATCTGTCCTTACTGCGGATGTGGTTGTGGGCTTTATCTTCACGTAGAAAACAACAGCATCTCAGGTGTCTCACCAGTCAGAAATCATCCTGTAAACAAAGGCAGTCTATGTGTTAAAGGCTGGAATTGTTTTGAATTTATACAGCACCCGGACAGGCTTACATATCCTCTTATAAAAGAAAAAGGTTTATTCAGGCGTGCTTCATGGGATGAAGTGTTAAGGCTTATTGCAACTAAACTTTCGGGAATAAAAAAATCCTCAGGTCCTGATTCCATCGGCGTGATCAGCTCTGCTAAATGCACTAATGAAGAGAACTATCTTATGATGAAATTTGCAAGGGCGGTGATCGGTACAAACAACATAGACCACTGTGCGAGGCTATGCCATTCCTCGACAGTCGGGGGACTTGCAGGTGCATTTGGATCAGGTGCAATGACCAATTCGCTTAATGAAATAGCCGATGCACGGCTTTTATTTGTAATAGGTTCAAATACCACTGAACAGCATCCCATGATAGCCATGCACATGCTCGATGCCCTGAATAAAGGCGCTATATTGATAGTAGCAGACCCCCGTAAGACACAGATTGCAGAATTTGCTCATATCCACATGAAACACAGACCTGGCACAGACGTTGCCCTTCTTAACAGCGTAATGAATGTGATAATAAACGAAGGGCTTGTGGATATATCTTATGTAAAACGCCGTACAGAAAATTTCGATATATTTAGAGAAACTATTATGAAATATGTACCGGAGGTCGTTGAAAAAACCACAGGTGTTCCTGCGCGGGATATTAAAAAAGCAGCAAGACTCTATGCTACCGAGAGAAGATCAATGCTCTTTTATGCAATGGGGATTACACAGCATGTTACAGGTGTTGACAATGTATGCTCTTGTGCAAATCTTGCAATGCTTACAGCACATATAGGACTGCCAATGACAGGGCTTAATCCATTAAGGGGACAGAATAATGTACAGGGCGCCTGCGATATGGGGGCATTGCCTGATGTATATTCAGGCTATCAGAAGGTTGCTGATACGAAAATGAGAAGAAAATTTGAAATGGCATGGATGGCGAGGCTTCCTTCGACTCAGGGATTGACACTTATAGAAATGTTCGATTCTGTCTTAAAAGGAAAGATAAAAGCGATGTATATAATGGGTGAAAACCCCCTTATATCTGATCCGGATATAAATTATGTTTTAGATGCCATGAAAAAACTCGATTTCCTTATTGTACAGGATGTCTTTATGTCTGATACTGCTGAAATTGCTGATGTAATATTGCCAGCCGCAACATTTGCAGAAAAGGACGGCACATTCACTAACACAGAGCGACGTGTTCAAAAGATAAGGGCTGCTATAAAGCCTGTTGGTGAATCAAGACCTGACTGGGAGATTATCTGCGCACTTTCAAAAGAGATGGGCTATGATATGCAGTACAAGGCAACATATGAGATAATGGAAGAGATTGCACTTCTTACTCCCATATACAGAGGGATACTTCATCACAGACTGGATGAAAATTACGGACTGCAATGGCCATGTACTGATATAACACATCGAGGGACGCCGTTTTTGCACAAAAAGAAGTTCGCAAAGGGACTTGGTTCGTTTATTCCTGTTGATTTTATTCCACCAGCAGAGACACCTGACAAAAAATTTCCTTTTATCCTTACAACAGGCAGGATGTATTTCCATTACCATACAGGTACAATGTGTAGACGAACATCTACACTCGAGCGGGAATATCCTGAATGCCTCATGGAAATAAACCCTGCAGATGCAGATTCTCTAAGTGTAAAAAATATGGAGAAGGTAAAGGTGACATCGAGGCGTGGTTCAATAATAGTCAGGGCATATGTTACAGACAAAACAGCCGAGGGTGTTGTTTTTATACCCTTTCATTTCAAAGAGGCTGCAGCAAATCTGCTTGCAAATCCTGCACTTGATCCTGATGCAAAGATACCTGAATACAAAGTCTGTGCAGTAAATATAGAGCCTGTAAAATGAAGAATAGTTTAATACTCGATAAGAACTATCTCTCATACTGGTTGAGACAGTTAAGGAAAAAGATGTCTCTTATTGCACCGGTGAGGGCAGGAAACACAGATATTGTATTTAAGACAGTCGAGAACATTCACGAGATCGAACTTGATTGCCCTGCGTCGATGCCATCTCCAAAAGGGTTACTGTTTCCACAGAAAGAAGATATGTTTAAGTTTTCGAAAGAGGAGATAAACATTGTTAGAGATAATACAAGGAGATTGATTTTTGGTGTGAGATCATGTGATATGTCTGCTGTTGCATTGCTTGACAAATTCTTCAGTAAGGATTTTGTTGATGGCTATTATATGTCAAGAAGAGAAAATACAATATTTATCTCTATTGTCTGTAATAATCCTGATCCGACTTGTTTCTGCGTTGGTCTTGGAACAGGGCCATTTCTCAAATCTGGTTTTGATATACAGCTTACAGACATCGGTGACAGATATATGGTTGAAACAGACTCAAAAGAAGGAGCTGCCCTTATTAAAGAATATCATTATCTTTTCTCAAAGGCTAAAAGATCAGATTATGAAGACCAGTATGAAACGATATTGAGTTCCCAGACGAGGTTTGAAAAAAGGATAAATCTTGAGAATGCGCGTCAGAAGATACTGAGCGAAAGGATCAGCGATGCTTTCTGGGAATGGGTTTCGAAAAAATGTTTTGAATGCGGAGGTTGTGTTTATGAATGTCCCCTATGCGCATGTTTTAATGTGCTTGATAGATGTGATTCAGAAGGCAATGGAATTCGCTTCAGGATATGGGATACATGCATGTTTAAGGGCTTTACAAAGATGGCTGGTAATATCTGTCCTGCTGAGAAAAAAGGCACACGAATTAAACGATGGTATTTCCATAAATTGATATATTATCCGGAACAGTTTGGGAAATTCGGGTGTGTGGGTTGCGGTAGATGCACAATCACATGTCCGGGACGCATAGACATGGCAACAATAGCTCATAGGATTGATATAGGAAACAGAAGACGCAGATGAAGATTAAAGACATATACCTTCCATTAGATGCTGAGATTGTAGAGGTTACAGATATGACCCCTGATATTAAATTATTTAAAGTCAAACCCGAAAGACAATTCCAGTATAAACCCGGGCAATTCATTATGGCTTCATTATGGGGTAAAGGAGAGGTGCCAATATCAATAACATCAACATATGGTATCCACGAATACATCGAACTTTGTATCAGGCGTACGGGTTATGTCACCTCTGCTCTACACCTCCTAAAACCGTCAATAAAGATTGGAATAAGGGGTCCTTTTGGGAATATATTTCCTATAACGAATGCGAGAGGCAAAGATATCCTTTTTGTAGCTGGTGGCTTGGGTCTTGCCCCTTTGCGACCATTAATAACTCAAGTAATGAATGAAAAAAAGACTTTTAAAAGAATTGCCCTTATTTGCGGCTCACGGGATCCGCGTGAGATCTTATTCAAAGATGATATTGATTCTTGGCAGAAAAAAGGATTACAACTTATTCTTGGGGTTCGAAAAGGATTACAACTTCTCCTTACTATTGGGAAAAAAGATAAGAGTTTGCAAGGAAAAGTCAGCCTCGATAAAGAATATTTGAATAAACCAAAGATTTCATTCACGAATGCCTATGCCTTTGTCTGTGGTCCTCCTATTATGATCAATCCAACTATGAATACTCTTTCCACTATGGGCATGGACGCGAATAATATTTTTACATCGTTAGAGGCACATATGAAATGCGGAGTTGGAAAATGCGGTCACTGTTATATTGATGGAAAATACGTTTGTACTGATGGTCCTGTTTTCTCGTTTGCAGAGATAAAGAAATATGGTTTTTATTAAAATTTCTGCTTACCACTCAAATACTATATCCGTTTATGAAAAAAACAAATAAGCATGATAGAATTTTTGGAGATATGCAGAAACTATACAATCATTTGGTATGTTTAAAATTATAAAAAAAAGAAGGATAAGTGGTTGGCAGATATTCCATCGCTAATATAAATTTTTGTGCTATCATAATTTTATTGAACCTTATTGCGAGGTGAGAAAGTGAAAACAAAATTAAAAATGATTTACTGGAAGGGTGAAAAGTTCTGGGTAGGAAAGCTCCTTGAACATCCTGAAATTATGACTCAAGGCGAAACGCTGGAAGAACTTGAGGAAAACATGAAAGATGCATATATGCTTATGACCATGGAGGATGTTCCTGAGAAACATAAAGTTAAAGAACTTACCCTTGCGGTATGAAAAGAAAAGACCTTATTAAAAGGCTGAATGATTCAGGATGTATTTTTGTTAGACATGGAAGCTGCCACGACTTATACAAAAATCCTACCACAGGAAAAAAGCAGCCAGTTCCGAGGCATAATGAAATAGACGAAAATCTTGCGAAGCATATAATAAAAGAATTGACATAACAAGAAAATCCACATGACGGGCAATAGCCCGTCTGTGATTTCAGGCGTTATAAACATTTCTCTTGTAAATATTTAAGGGATGCGGTAGAAAAGCTGAATAAATCTGCTACATTTTGCTACACTCGGAATATGAAAAAAGTGCAATATCGCTGTAAGCCCTTGATTTTATTGGCGGTCCCAACGGGATTCGAACCCGTGTTTTAGCCTTGAGAGGGCCACGTCCTAGGCCTCTAGACGATGGGACCGATTGGCTGGGGAGAGAGGATTCGAACCCCTGTAAGCAGATCCAGAGTCTGCCGTCCTGCCACTGGACGACTCCCCAAAATACAATATTATCAACAAGTTATAAAAGTTAAATATATCACAGGTTGTTAAATACCGTCAATGATTCGATATCTTCCGATGGGTTAACAAACTTCAAATATAAACTCTATCTCCAGAGGAGAATTAAGAGGTAGAGCAGTTACCCCGACTGCAGCTCTCGCATGCCTGCCAGCTTCACCAAAGATCTCGAATATTAAATCAGATGCTGCGTTTAAGACCTTATGCTGTTCTATAAAATCAGGCGTAGAAGCTACATAACCCGTAATCTTAACACATCTTTTTACTTTCTCTAAACTCCCGATATCTGCTTTTAAGACTGAAAGGGCATTAATTGTAGCAATACGTGCATGTTCTCTTGCCTCGTCAAGGTTTATATTTTCACCTACTTTACCCTCCCTCAGTAGTTTTCCCTGTTTTAAGGGCAACATCCCGCTGATAAATACAAGGTTGCCTGTTCTAACAATAGGTACATAAGAACCGAGAGGGGAGGTCGCTTCTGAAAGTTTAATGCCGAGTTTTTTTAGTTTTTCTTCAGCTAGCATCACAATCCTAATTCTTCTGGTGTTCCAATCCTTCCCAGTACTGCTGATGCTGCTGCAACTGCAGGGTTAGAGAGATATACTTCACTCTCGGGATGACCCATTCTTCCGACAAAATTTCTGTTTGTAGTCGCGATAGCCTTTTCACCTTTTGCAAGTATTCCCATATGTCCGCCAAGACACGGACCGCATGTCGGTGTTGAGACTACAGCATCTGCTTGAATGAATATATCAAGCAAGCCCTCCTTCATAGCCTGCCTGTATATCTTCTGTGTTGCAGGTATCACAATCATTCTTACGTTTGGGTTAACCTTTCTGCCTTTTATAACCAGTGAGGCTTCTCTTAAATCCTCAAGCCTTCCATTTGTGCATGAGCCGATAACAACCTGGTCAATAAAAACCTCGAATAATTCTGCTGCAGGTCTTGTATTTGATGGGAGATGCGGACATGCGACAGTAGGGAGAATCTTTGAGCAGTCGTATTCACGCATATCAACATATTTTGCCTTTTTATCAGACTTATAGAAAACAGGTGATCTTTTAGCCCTCTTCCTTACATATGATTTTGTTATCCTATCCGGCACTATAATTCCATTTTTTCCGCCTGCCTCAATTGCCATATTGCACATGGTAAGCCTTCCGTGCATTGGAAGGTTACGTATAGTTTCTCCTTCAAATTCCATTGCCTTGTAAAGTGCGCCATCAACTCCTATGTCTCCGATTGTATGAAGTATTAAATCCTTACCACCCACCCATTTATTAAGCTTGCCATAATATATGAATTTCATTGATTCAGGCACTTTAAACCAACATTCTCCTGTTGCCATTGCAGAGGCTACGTCTGTTGATCCCACTCCTGTAGAGAAAGCGCCGAGAGCACCATATGTGCATGTGTGACTGTCAGCGCCAATTACTAAATCTCCAGGGACAACAAGACCTTCATCCGGAAGAAGAGCATGTTCAATTCCCATCCTCCCAACTTCAAAATAGAGGCTGAGATTATATTCCCTTGAAAATTCGCGGAGCATCTTGCACTGTTCTGCTGATTTGATATCTTTCTGCGGTGCAAAATGGTCAGGGATGAGAGCTATTCTGTTTTTATCAAATACATCCCTTGCTCCTATCTTTTTAAATTCTGATATAGCGATTGGTGCGGTTATATCATTTGCGAGTACAAGGTCTACTTTTGCATTGATTAATTCGCCAGGTAAAATCTCTTTTTTGCCTGAATGTGCTGCAAAAATCTTTTCAGTGATTGTCATTTCTTACCCCTTGTTTAGAAAACTAAATATGTTAAACCTTTATAATATACCAAATTTGATTTAATTTCTTACATGGGAACTCTGAGCTTGTTTGAAGCTTCACTTTTTCTTTTCGAAAAGCTTTCCTGCTATAAGTACAAATGTAATAGATAAGACAATGACTATAGTTATATCTATCATGATAGAAAAATCAGGACCCATTAGACCTTTTTCATTCGGAAAGATCACGTGCTTTATGGCATCAATTCCGTAAGTTAAGGGGTTGAGTTTTGCTACGAAACTCAAAATATCTGGCAAAAGCCTGATAGGATACATAGCGCCTGAAAGAAAGAACATGGGCATGATAATGAAATTCATAATTACACTAAAACTTTCATAGCTTTCATAAAATGTAGCAAGGACTATACCGAAGGCAGAGATGCAAAATGATACAGAGATACACAAACATACAATACTTATAATTTGCAAAAGATTCAATTTAAAACCAACAAATGGAAACAGGGCAAGAATGATTAATGCCTGTATGGTGGATACAATTGTCCCGCTCAGCGCCTTGCCAATGACTATAGATAATCTTGATACAGGCGCAACAAGTATTTCTTTCATGAACCCAAATTCTTTGTCCCATATTATGGATATTGAAGAAAAGATTGAGCTAAAAAGTATTGTCATCCCGATTATGCCAGGGAAAATGAACTGTATATATGGCACTCCGGTATCACGAGGTACAAGTCTAGATATCCCTGCGCCAACTATAAATAACCATAAAAGTGGCCTTGCAATTGCTGAAAAGAGACGGCTTTTTTCCCTGATGAATTTTTTGAATTCCCTCGCGACTATTACATAAATTGCATTAAATTCCATTACCGCCTTCTTCTGTACGCGCGCACATGCTCCTTTACAGAATCATTTTCAGACGCATTCTCATCTCTTATAGTCTTACCTGTTAGCTTTAAGAATACATCGTTTAGTGTAGGCCTCTGAAGCCTTACTGAAAGCACCTTCTCCCCCATTGTTCTTATCATTTCAGGGATGCAGGTATCACCCATTGCACATGCCATATAAAGCTCTCCATCCTTCTCTGCTACATCAAACCCGAATAATCTTTCTATCTCTTTTCTGGCATTTGTATTGTCAGTAGTTTTTATATAAACAACATCTCCACCCACTGTTCTTTTCAGTTCATCTGGGCTTCCCATGGCTATTATTCTTCCATGGTCTATAATTACAATTTTGTCACAGACCTCTGCCTCTTCCATATAATGAGTGGTCATAAATATAGTCACATTGTGTCTTCCGGGAAGTTCTGATATAAATTCCCAGAGATTTGTCCTGCTCTGAGGATCAAGACCGAGTGTTGGTTCATCAAGAAAAAGAACCTTTGGTTTGTGTATTAGCCCCCGTGCCACCTCAAGCCTGCGTTTCATGCCACCGGAGAACTTTTTAACGAGATCATCTTTTCTGTCATATAAGCCAACAAACCGTAAGATTTCATTTATGCGGTCACGCATCTCATTTTTAGGAACATTGTAAAGATAAGCATGAAAGATGAGATTCTCATAGGCAGTGAGGTCTTTATCAAGTGTTGTATCCTGAAAAACTATTCCAATAGCCTTTCTTACATTCGCGGGTTCCTTTATGCAATCATAACCTGCAACGAATAACCTGCCAGAGGTAGGGGAAAGAAGTGTGCAGAGTATATTTATTGTTGTTGTTTTGCCTGCCCCATTTGGCCCGAGAAAACCAAAGATTGTTCCTTCTTCTACTTCAAAAGAAACATTGTTTACTGCGGTAATACGCTCGAATTTCTTTACTAAGTTCTCTACCGTAATTATCGGCATTTATTAAGTTTAGAATAACCACAACATTAAGGACATTATTGCCTCCCTATCTTAATATCACAGTATTCAAAATATTTACATTTCTGCACAGGGGAGAGATAAATGTCACGTTTGTTGCATATCCCTGCCTCTCCCCTTGCTGTTCCATACGCAGAGCTTAAAGCATTCAGTCCAGGAAAAACTTGTTCAAGCCAGCCCGGATCATTATTAAAATATTTACAATCCCTACATGTATATTGCATTATTGTGCTGTCTTCTCAATCCAGAAATTTCCAAACACCAGAACAGAAAGAATGAATCCGATTGTAGCATTTACAATGACTCCGATAGTGAAAGCCCAGAATGGTTTTTTTCCTGCAGAAGCAAGTTCCCTGAATCTGGTAGTCAGTCCAATACTCAGAAAGCAGAATATAAAAGCCCAAGAACGGAGACTTTTTATCGGCTTTATAAGGTCTGGGGTGAGGATGCTTTTATAATCCGTCTCGGAATACCCTGAAGCTATAACCGTAATAATAACAGATGCGACAAAGAAACCGAGGACAAATTTTGGAAACCTCCACCATATTTCAGATGCTTTCGGCTTTGCGCCACACTCTTCTTTTTCCCATTTCAAGCAGGCAATAAGTGCAAAAATGAACGACCATATGCCGAGCCATATATCTCTTCCTATAACCTTCATAAGGGTAAAAGCTCGGATTGCAGGCTCTTCATTTCCGACCATTTTACCGTATGCAACTGCCGCTGCAAATCCTGCTGCATCAGCGAATTCGGATGAGCCAACCCATGCGCCTACAGAAGCAGGATGCAGGCCTAAGAATTTTGAGGTATAAGGAATAAAGAAGATCATGATAATTGCCCATATTGTTACGAGTGTTATGGTAATTGAGATATCTTCTTTTTTTGCCTTGACCGCTCCACCGACTGCTATGGCAGCAGAGACACCGCAAATAGCTGCGCCAACGCCAAGAACAGAACTGAATCGCTTATCAAGTCCAAACAATTTTGTACCTACAAAGTAAATGGTAAGGCAGGTTACAACAGAAATCAATGTGGCCTGAAAAAGCGCTACATGTCCTGCCCATAGAATAAGTGTGAAGGGTAGGGTTGCGCCAAGCAGTACAATACCTGTTTTTATATAATATTCAACTCTGAAGCCGGAATCTAACCATTTAGGAACACGTATGGTATTTGAGATAAAGAGCCCGAGCAGAAGAGCAACGAGGGGAGGCTCAAACCCATTGTCTGATAAAGGTTTATATTCGCCGATGATAAAGGTTATGACCGAAAGTATATAAAGAAAGATAAAAGATGGTATATATTCACCCTGCTTGAATCCGAGTATTTTTGTACTGATACTGAAGATAATCATCCAGAAAGCAAACTGTGCCGCATACCAAATGATATTAGTTGTAAAATGTTCGATAAGCTTGCCCGACTCTGTCCATTTGGGAGGAAGAACACTCAGCGATTTCAGCAAAGGATTCCCTGTATAAAAAAATGCAATTGCAGCAAATACAATCCCAAGTCCGAGATATATTGCCCACCAGTCTTCTTTCAGATATAATTCCTTCCATCCCATGGGTTTTTTTGCTTCTTCCATTTTTAGCCCCCTTTTTTAAAGAGTTAAAAGTTATTTAGGTATTTTGAAAATAGGTTAGCTCTGTAAATACTAAAAGTCAATATCAAATTAATTTTTTAGTAGAGTGGTATAAAATTGAAAGAGGCTATTGGTTATTAGTGCTTTCTATAGATAATATATAAAAATTCTAACTGATTCTTAATAAAAAACTTGAATAAATAAATATAATTTATTATCATTAAATAAAAAAAGCGGAGGTTAGATGCTGAAGGAAGATGTTGAAAAGGTGCTTGAAAAGATAAGGGTAGGACTTAAATCAGACGGAGGAGACATAGAGCTTGTTGATATAAAAGATAAAGTTGTTTATGTTAGGCTTAAGGGCGCATGTGGGACATGTCCGATGTCAACCTTTACACTTAAAAACTGGGTTGAGGCAATTTTAAAGAAAGAGATACCAGAGATAAGTGCTGTACAGGCTGTTTAAGTAATTAATAAGGGGTTTAGGAGACAAGGATTGTTTTTAAACCTCAAATTAACTATTAAAAGAATTTTATATTCTGGCGTACTGTTGCTAGTTTTTCTCCCTTCATTCGTAACAGCTTCTGGCAAAACGGAAATAACAAATATCAGATACTGGTCATCGCATAATTACATAAGGGTTGTGATTGATCTTTCAAAGAATGTCGAATTTACAAATAAACGCTTAACAGATCCTGACAGGCTTTATTTTGATCTTTTAAATACTACAATAACACAGGATATAAATACAGCTCTTTCAGTCGAAAATGGGATGCTAAAAACTGTAAGAGCAAGCCAGTATGATTCTGATACAGTAAGGGTGGTCCTCGATATTAAAAATATTTCAGATTTCAATGTTTTTATGCTCGATGACCCTGCAAGACTTGTTATTGACATTTATGGGAAAGAAGAAGAGACAAAAGAGATAAAAGAGCCTGACACACTCTCAATCAAAAGGAAGATTGTTATTGACGCGGGACATGGAGGTCATGATCCAGGCGCTATTGGTCCAAGAGGAATTTGTGAGAAGGACGTAGTGCTTGATATCGCTCTTAAGCTCAAAGAAATTCTTTTAAAAAACCCGTTAAATGAGGTTTTCCTGACAAGAGAGACTGATGTATTTATCCCCCTTGAGGAAAGAACTATGATTGCCAATAAAAGAAATGCAGACCTCTTTGTCTCAATACATGCCAATGCAAGTTATCAAAGACATGCGCGGGGTATAGAAACCTATTTACTTAACTGGACAGATGATGAGGAAGCAATTAAGGTTGCTGCGAGAGAAAACCAGATTTCATTGAAGAAGATGAAAGAGGCGCATCAGAAGATGGATATACTGGGCGTGATAATAGGCGATCTCGAGAGGCAAAATAAAAGGGACGAATCTGTTAAGCTTGCAAATTATATTCAGGATTCCTTGATATCTACTCTGAATAATAATCATAAAAAAATCCATGATCTCGGTGTTAAACAGGCACTTTTTTATGTACTTTTAGGCGCCAAGATGCCTTCAGTGCTTGCTGAGGTATCGTTTATAAGCAATCCTGAAGAAGAGAAATTGCTTTCACAGGAATCTTATAGGATGGAGATAGCAGAGTCTATTGCTGATGGCATTGATAAATACTTTATATCTGTACCTGTAATTCAAGAGGTTGCAGATTATAGAAACATTAGCCAGCATTAGAGGCAGTTTTTGTCTTCTGAGATTAAGATTATCCTTTATATACTTTTTGTTGTCTGTCTTTTTCTTATAGAGGACATCACTTTTTATCTGTTTATCCTTTTTGCTATCTTGATATTTTCCTTAAGGATTCCCTTTAAATCTCTTAAAAGTGGCTGGATACCTATAAGCATCCTTATATTATTTACATTTATCAGTAATGTAATATTTCAACATGGAAAGATTATCTGGAGTATCGGACCTATTGTTATAACAGAGGAAGGAATAAATATAACTATTATCAGAACAATGAGGGTTTTTTTTATGATTGCTGCTGCAAAGATACTTGTTGCCACAACAAATATGGAATCACTTATAGTCGCTGCTGGAAAAATCTTGAAACCATTTGAACGTCTGGGAATACCTGTGAATGATTTTTTTTCTACTATGAGTCTTACCATGAAATCTTTTCCAAAACTAAAAGACCATATAATTCAGAATTACAGAAACAAGATAAAAGCCTGTCCTGAACTTGTTTCAGGGAAAGGAGATATAAAAGGCTTCTGGAACCGTGCAAAGATTGTTTCTATGTTTTTGTTACCATTATTGGCAAAAAGCATACAGTCACCAGAGGCTTTTTTTAAAGAAGAATCAGATACACAACTGTCCAGAATAACAGATAAGAGGCTGGATGCCTCATAAACACACTGAATCGACATGATAATTTATTTATCAAACCTCATTTTTGTATATAATTCTTATATGGATAACTCTCATATAATGTTATTTAGAAATCATTGTGTTTTCTTTCTAAGGTGTCGTCATTGTGTTTCTTCAGCACCCAGCCTCTTATATAAAATTATCATGGACAGGTTTAAATCAGATATAAATAAAAATGAAGCAAAAAATTGACCTTTTAATAAATAATGGACTGCTCTTTGATGGGACTGGCTCAGAGCCATCTGAGGCAGATATAGGTATATCAGGCGATAAAATTGCTTTTCTGAAAAAGAAGTCAGGGGTCAGAAGCCATAATATAGGAATCAAGGCAGAAAAAATTATAGATGCAAGAAATTTAGTGGTAACGCCCGGTTTTATTGATACACATGCACACTCTGAGTTTACACTCCTCGCTGATTCTCGTGCAGAAGGCAAGGTATGCCAGGGAATAACAACAGAAATAAATGGAAACTGTGGACTTTCTGCTGCCCCGCTTTACGGTGAGGCAATAAAACAAAGAGAAGAAGACCTGAAAGAATTAGGCATCCGAGAACGCTGGTCAACCTTTGGAGAATATTTTGTGATACTCGAAAGAAAGGGCATAGCAATTAATTTTGCCACCTTAACAGGCCATGGAAATATACGGGCATCTGTAATTGGTTATAAAAATAAGATGCCAAATAATGATGAATTAAAAGAAATGCAGGCTCTCTTGAGAAGATCAATTACTGATGGAGCAATAGGGATGTCAACAGGGCTTCCATATCCACCTGGAGTTTATGCTGATACAAAAGAATTAATTGAGTTATGTAAGGTTCTATCTCAATATCATAATCCCCCCTCACCCCCCTTTAGTAAAGGGGGGAAGGGGGGATTTGGTATTTATGCATCTCATATGAGAAGCGAAGGAGATAGATTGCTCGAATCCATAGAAGAGATAGTCAGAATAGGCAAAGAGACAGGAATTGCTGTTCACATTTCTCATATAAAGACAAGTGGCAAAAAAAACTGGCATAAGATAGATAATGCAATATCACTAATGGAAGAAGCACAGAAACAAGGTGTAAGGATCACGTGTGACAGATATCCGTATACTGCTGCATCTACTGACCTTGATACAGTATTGCCTTCATGGATGTACGAAGGAGGTATGGAAAAGGAAATCGAGAGGTTAAGAGATTTAGAAATTCAAAAGAAGATTAAACGGGAAATATTAAGTGAGCATAAAAATCCTGAGTTCTGGGAGCATATCCATATCGCAACAGTATCTTCTGAGAAAAACAAATGGATGGAGGGGAAAACTATTGCTTATATTGCCTCTCGTCAAGATTCTGATCCTATTGATATATTTCTTAAGATACTTATAGAAGAAAGATTAAGGATTGGCGCTATATTTTCGTCAATGAATGAGGATAACCTGAAAAGCTTTCTTTCACTTCCATATGTCATGATAGGTAGTGACAGTTCTGCACGTTCAACAGATGGTCCTACACATAAGGGAAAGCCTCATCCGAGAGGATTTGGGACATTTCCGAGATTTCTGGGAAGATACGTAAGAGATAACGGTTTGATAGGCATGAATAAAGCTATACACAAAATAACAATGCTTCCTGCCATGACATTTGGTATAAATAAAAGAGGAATTATTAAAAAAGGTGCTTTTGCGGATATTGTTATTTTTGACCATAAAAGGATGATTGACAGGGCAACATTTGATGAGCCATTCTTAAAACCAGAAGGCATTTATTATGTTATTGTTAACGGGAAACCAGTTATATGGGAAGGAGAAATAACAGGAATCAAACATGGAAAGATCCTCAGACACGGAACAGGTTAACCCAGCGTATTTATTACATATAAAGGCAAGCGGATATAGTATTTAAGCGGATTTCTTTTGCCGATAGTCAAATACACTATGTGAAAATAAAGAGGCAAAAGCCTCGCAGGGCGATAGCCCGAGAATGAGCGAAAATACTATATCCGCTTGCATAGAAAATAAACTGGAAAATAAAATTCATAAATAATACGAGTTAGATTATATGGTAAAACCCTTAATCGGCATAACAACAGATATAGAAGATGAACACATAAAGCTTAAACATCAGTATTATGAAGCAATAACAAAGGCAGGTGGCATCCCTGTCTTAATACCACCGACAAATGATCCCAAACTCTATGCAAGGCATATTGATGGTTTACTTATCCCGGGAGGAGACGATATTGACCCATTTTATTACAATGAAACAGCAGTGCCTCAGGTCAAGCCCGTACCGAGGAAGAGAAGCGACTTTGAAATTTCTCTACTCATGGAAATGATTAATTTGCATAAACCAATTCTCGGTATATGTTATGGCATGCAGCTTATAAATGTTGCCTTCGGAGGGTCGCTTTATCAGGATATTGATTCACAGGTATCAGTAGAAATTAATCACAAAAAGGATTATCATATAATAATACTAGCAGAAAACAGGTTTTTGAAAGAAGGCAGGTTTTCTGTAAACAGCACTCACCATCAGGCTGTAAAGGAGCTCGGCAAAGGTCTCTCAGTGTTTGCTCATTCTCCTGATAATCTGATAGAGGCGTTTTATAAAGAAAATTATCCTTTTCTTGTGGGGGTACAATGGCATCCAGAGAGATTATCAGACAGCGAACTTTCACTGAACCTGTTTAAGGCATTTCTTGAGGCATTATATGAAAACAAATAGGTTGTTTTATATTCTTACCTCTATTTTTCTTATACTCTTTCTCGGTTATCTGAGTTATCGCATAGTCGAGCCCTTTCTTAAGGCAGTTGCATGGGCAATTGTTTTTTCGATAGTCTTTTATCCTGTTTATGTATTCCTGTTGAGATATTTAAAGTACAAAGTTCTCGGTTCAATTGTTACTTTATTAATAATGATTTTGATAGTCTTGGGACCATTTACATATATTTCTCTTATCCTCGCAGATGAGATAAAAGATTTTGTAACAGGCATAGATGATGGTGCTTTAAGTTCTTTGAATGATATTTTAAATAATCCAAAGATAGTAAATTTAATCCACAAAGTTGAATCCTTAATAGGGGCAGAAAGGATAGATATTGCTGATATAATAGCCAAAAATATAAAAAAGGTGGGAGATACTATATTAAAAAGCATATCAAGTGGACTTGCGAACATAACACAGATGGTAATAAATTTTTTGCTTATGCTTTTAACGGTTTTTTTCTTCTTAAAAGATGGCCCTGGATTTCTCGCAAAAGTGAAAGACTATCTCCCCTTTTCTGAAGAAGATAAAGACAGGCTTATTTCAAAGATAAAAGATATGATTATATCCACGATTTATGGTGGCGTTGTGGTGGCAATAGTTCAGGGGACAATAGGGGGTGTTGCATTTTTTTTCCTCGGTATCAAATCGCCTGTATTATGGGGAGCTGCCATATGCATAATGTCTTTTTTCCCAATGGTTGGCACATTTTCAGTATGGGGACCAATGACAGGTTATCTCTTTATTCAGGGCAGTTATCTGAAAGGGATAATCCTTCTTTTGGTTGGTTTACTGGGGATAAGCATGGTGGATAATATCCTGAAACCTATTATAATAAGTGGAAGGACAAAGATGCCTACACTCGCTGTTTTTTTCAGCGTACTCGGTGGGATTAAACTTTTTGGATTTATAGGATTTATAATGGGACCTATTGTTCTTACACTTTTTGTTTCAGTATTTGAAATATTCAGACATATTGAAGGAGGCACGGATGTTCAATCGTGAAGAACTTAAAGAGATAGCAAAGATACATGGTGAAGACTCTTTTTTTATAAGTCTTTATCTAAATGTTAACCCTGTAACAAATGCAAAGAATGATTATGTAATACACTTGAAAAATATGTTGAAACAGACGTCAGAAAAACTTGATAAAAATGTATTAAAAAAGATTAATAATGACCTCGAAAAGATTGAATCCTATGTAATGGCAAATAAAAGGATATTTAAAAAGGGGCTTGTTGTATTTAGCTCTCAGGAAAAAAATTTCTGGAGAGAATTTCATCTCGCAATTCCTATTAAGAACGAAATTATAGTGGATAATACACCATACATAAAACCCATCCTCGATATCCTCGATAATTATCAGAGATACGCTATATTGCTTGTAGGCAGGGATTCAGCCCGTTTATTTATGATCCATCTCGGAGAAATAGAAGAATATACAGAAGTTCATACAGATGATGTGCCTGGCAGACATAAAAAAGGTGGATGGTTTTCACTTTCAGAGAAAAGCTACGAAAGACATATAGATTATCATGTAGAAATTCATCTTAAGGATGTATTAAAGAAACTGGAACAATTTCTGTCTCATGAATATGTGGGGCGGCTGATTATTGGTGGTTCAGAAGAGGCTGTTACAAAGATAAAGTCAATGCTTCCACAAACAATAGCAGACAAAGTAATAGGAATGTTTCAGGCAGAGATGTTTGCAAACAATAAAGATATACTCGAAAAAATAGAGCCTATAATGCAGGCATATGAAAAGAAGAAAGAAGATGAAGAAATTGATGAATTACTTACAAAGGCGATGAAGAATGAAAATGCGGTTATAGGGATAGAAGATGTACTTAATGCCCTTCAGGAAGGCAGGCTCATGAAAGTTATATTTAGAAAAGATTTTAAAAAATCCGGGCTTGTATGTAAAAATTGCGGATATCTATCGATCCATGACATCTCGAAATGCCCTTATTGTAAAGGAGAACTCCAGAAGGTAAGTTATATAGTTGACCTTCTGTCGCAAAAGGCGGTCCACCAGGGGGTGCTTGTAGAGGTAGTTACAGAAAACAAGAAACTACAGGATGCTGGAAATATTGGAGCATTTTTGAGATTCTGAAGCGGATAACGTGGCAATCTGGTTTAAGACTTTTCTTCAGTTTTATATTGTAATCTATCTTTTATGCCTTGCTTCATGTTCGTCACAGAATCGTCTTGAAGGGTATATTTATTATAGATTTAATATAAACCCAACCACGCTCGACCCATCTCTTATAGTTGATGTAACAGGTGGTGAAATAGCAGCAAAATTATTTAATGGACTTGTTAGAATAGGCGATGATCTGAGTATAAAGCCTGATATTGCTGAAAGCTGGTCAATATCAGATGACGGCATTATATACACTTTCAAGTTAAAACACGGAGTTTATTTCTCTAATAATCGAGAAGTTAGAGCCAGTGACTTCAAGTATTCCTTTAAGAGAATATTAGACCCCCAAAACATATCTCCTAATACATGGGTGTTTGAAAAAGTGCTTGGTGCAGATGAATTTATGAAGGGAAAGGCAGGGGATGTTAGAGGTCTAAAAGTAATAGATGATTATACACTCGAAATACGCCTGAAAAGACCGTTTTCTCCATTTCTCAGCCTTCTCGCTATGACTGCTGCATATGTTGTTCCTCAAGAAGAGGTAGAGAAATGGGGACCTGATTTTTCAAGCCATCCTGTCGGGACAGGGCCTTTCTTATTAAAAAAATGGCTGCCAAACAGGGAATTGCTACTCGAAAAAAGAGAAAATTATTTTGCTGGTTCCGCAAAGATTAAAGGCATAATTTACAGAATAATCCCGGAAGACCTTACAGCAGTGACAGAATTTGAACTTGGAAATATTGATATACTCACAATACCCGTATCAGAATATTCAAGATATAAAAATGATCCAGATAAAAAGGCTCTAATATCATCCATCAAAGGCTTAAATACTTATTATATTGGACTAAATTGTTCAAAACCGCCTTTCAATAATCTTAATTTCAGAAAGGCGATAAATTATGCTATTGACAGGGAAAAGATACTTAATACCATTTATGAAAAACGAGGAAGATTAGCATCAGGACCTGTGCCTGATATAATGAGAAAGTGGGATGCGCCATCCAATTATGAATACAATTTTGAAAGGGTAAGGGAATTGATCAAAAAAGAGGGATTAGAAGGTATAACAGTAAAATTTTATATAACAGCAGACCAAGAGGTCATAGATATAGCAGAGGTTATACAATTTTATATAAAGGCTATTGGCATAAATGTAAAAATAGAGCAGCTTGAGTGGAGCGCTTACAAAGAGGCTATAAACAAAGGCGAACCTGATATGTTTTATATAAGCTGGTGGGCTGATTATCCTGATCCAGAAAACTTTCTTTTTCCTTTATTTCATTCTTCAAATTTTGGTTCGGCTGGAAATCGTACAAGATATATTAATCATGTTGTTGACGCATTAATAGAAAAAGGGCAATACACAATGGAAGAAAATAAAAGAAATATATTTTATAAAAAGGCAGAAGAAATGATTGTGGCAGATGCGCCATGGGTCTTCTTATGGCATAAAACTGATTTTACCATCCGTCAGCCATGGGTCAGAGATTATAAGATATATCCAATCTACAGCATGGACAAAGGCACAGAAATAGATATTTGTGTGACCGATAATAGATGATTCAACGTAAAGGTAAAGATTCTGTTATAATTTGTTTCTGATATGAATGAAATATTTCTTTATACTCTCAAAAAAGCAAAGAGACTCATAGTCGGCGTAGTAGGTGCTACAATATTGCTGCTTGGAATCGCAATGATCGTATTGCCAGGTCCTGCCTTTATTGTAATTCCATTGGGTCTGGGTGTTCTTGCAACTGAATTTGTCTGGGCAAGGAATTTAATTAAAAAAGTGAAACAGCAAATTAATAAAAATAAAAAGGGCAATTTATTTTTATGAAAAAAGAAATTGTAAAAGTAATCCAAGCATCCCTCAGAAATCTTGGATTTGAGAAAATCTCTGATGTAGAGGTAGAAGTCCCTCCTAATGAGACGATGGGTGATCTATCAACTCCTGTTGCTATGTCTCTGGCAGGAACCGCAAAAAAACCGCCGAGGAATATCGCAGCAGAAATTGTAGATTCTATTGTAGATAAATCCATATTTGAGAAGATAGAGATTGCAGGTCCTGGATTTATCAACTTTACATTTTCAAAACAATATCTCTATTCACAAATTAAAAGATTAATCGAATATAAAAATATGTTTTTAAGAGAGGACATAGGAAAAGGAAGAAGGGTTCAGATTGAATTCATAAGCGCAAATCCAACAGGACCGCTTCATCTTGGTCATGGAAGGGGTGGCGCTACAGGTGAGGCGCTGGCAAATCTTCTCGGCGCTGCTGGTTATCGTGTTGAACGTGAATATTATATAAACGATGCTGGTAAACAGGTGAAACTTCTCGGGCTGTCTGTTTTTGCCCGATATCAGCAATTGCTCGAAATGGAATATCCCTTTCCAGAGGAAGGGTATAAAGGTGGTTATATAGAAGAAATTGCAGATGCTATTATTAAAAAAATTGGCAAAAAATATCTTCAGGTTAGCTTTAACGAGGCAAAAGACTTTTTTATTGAATATTCCTATAAAGAGATATTATCCGGAATCAAAAATGATTTAAGAGATTTCGGCATAGCATTTGATATATGGCAGAGCGAGAGAGAACTTTATGAAAGTGGAGATGTTGAAAATGCTATAGAAGACCTTAAAACAAAAGGTTTCATATATGAAAAAGATGGGGCTATATGGTTTAGGGCGTCTGCCTTTGGTGATGAGAAGGATAGGGTTATCATCAAGCAGGATGGAGAATATACATATTTTACATCGGATATCGCGTATCATAGAAAAAAGATAGAAAAGAAATATGATGAATTGATTGATATATGGGGCGCTGACCACCATGGTTATATAGCGAGGATTAAGGCTGTGATAAAAGCATTAGGCTATCCAGAAGAGAAATTAAAGGTTTTGCTTGTGCAGATGGTTACCCTATTGAGAGGCGGCAAGCCTGTTCAGATGTCAAAAAGGGCAGGTGAGTTTGTTACCCTCAGGGATGTAATTGATGAGGTTGGCGCTGATACAACAAAGTTTATATTTCTTACGAGAAGACCTGACAGCCACCTCGAATTTGACCTTGAGGTGGCAAAGGCTCAGTCATCGGAAAATCCTGTATTTTATGTGCAATATGCAAATGCGAGGATAAACAGCATATTTGCACACGCAAAAGAAAATAATATCAACATGGATAGGCTTTATGAGGCAGAATTTGAGCGATTATCTGCTTTTGAAGAACTCAGAATAATTAAAAAACTTCTTATGTATCCCATGGTGTTTGAAGGTGCTGTAAATTCACATGAACCGCACAGGATTACATTTTACCTGCAGGAACTATCAGGTATGTTTCATCCTTATTACAATAAATACAGAGTTATTGGTGATGATATGGAGTTGACGAGGGCAAGACTTGCGTTGTGTGAGGCAATAAGAATAGTTCTTCAGGAAGGTCTTGCGATACTCGGTATAAGCACACCTGAAAAGATGTGACCCTGTTTGACAAAACCTTTGCCTTTTAATATCCATATAGTAAAGAATCCCGTAGCAGAGCTACGGGGTTCTTTATTTATAAACCTTAAAAAACTAATCATTTTGCTTTTCGAACTTTTTCTGTCTTCTTTTCCATATCAACCAGCATATAAATATATAACAACCAGCACCTACGCCAACTAATCCAAAAAAAGAAAATGGAAAGTATTTATGCACCTTCTTAATAAAATCATGAAAGAATAAAAGGGTTAAGGGGACGGTTCTAATTTTTCAACTTTCAATCCTTTTTTGGCCTACCTATTGGTTTTATCATTGCTGCAACTTTATATTCTCTCGTTACTCCTTCTATGAAATTCTCACTTCCATATACTA
>JBFMDO010000066.1:0-27981 GCA_040753615.1 Nitrospirota bacterium
CAAGGGCAATCCTTGCAGGGATAAAGGTATCTAAACTTGAGAGGATTGCAGCTTAATTAGGAACCATGAAAACCATTGAGAATAGACCCTTTGAGAGAATTTGCAGAAAAGACTTGACAGTATCCTTCGAGGAGACGATATTCACCTTTCTTGATGTATTCGCTTGTGTCTTCATTACGCAAGTAGTCGAGATTATGAAGATCAAAATGGAAGGGAGAAGAAGAAATAATGGTCGAGGATAACCTCCGTTCAATTTCCAAAATTTCATTTACTAAATGACGTATTCTTCCAGACCATGCATCATGATTGAATACAGTCACTATCGGCTGCTCACCGCGCCAATTATCCGGAACACGCAGACCTCTGCCGAGAACCTGTGCGACAAGGAGCTTGCTGTTAAATGCCCTTTCCTCATGTGGCACTATTAAAAATACATTTTTCACATCCCAGCCCTCACTTAGCATGGACACTGAAGCAATCCACTCAGTTTTACTTGCTGGATTATCTACGACCCTCAGTTTTGCAACATTTGGCTGATGCTCTGAGGCAGATGTAACAGGCAGCACCTTTTCTTTGGCGTCATCCGGTGAAATACCTTCCCATTCCTCTAAGAATTCCTGTAACTCAGCAGCAACCCTCTTACAATCTGAAATTCCCTTTGTCACGATAATTGAAAGTGGTTTAATGCCATGTTTTTTCAGTTTCTTTTTCCACTCCTTGTGTCGGTTGTATATCAGCTGCCACCTTTCAGGATCGTCAGTTTCAGGCATCTCAGCGACATATTCAACTTTTTTAACAAACCGATCCTCTATAGCCTGTCGTAATGAATAACGACTGATTACATCTGCAAAGTAATCATCGCCAACATAGCATGTGCCTGAAACACCAACAACAATCTTGAATCCATATTCAGGGTTGAGCAAAAACTCTTTCCACTTCTTTGCTTTTGCACCAGTCTCATTTGCGACATGGTGAACTTCATCGCTTAATACAGCTACCCGATCACCGCGCCCCTTCAGACTGTCCCTGATTGATGATTTGACATGCTCAAGAATTGCATGGTAGTTCTCAATACATATCGCACTGTCCACAATAGTTTCCGAGGCATTTATGATCTTGGGTGTAGAAATTCTTGCATCTTTCGGCAAAACATCCTTTAAATCTGAATCGCCCGCAAGATCACGAAACTTATCCAGCAGACCTGCCTCTATCGTATTGGAAGGGCAAAGTACGAGAACCCGGTCTGCTATACCTTCTGCAAGCAGAATGGCAGCAAGTCCGTAGAGGACATAGCTTTTGCCGGTTCCGGTGGCAAGGTCTAACGAACAAGATAGTTGGTCAGGTAATTGGAGGTGTCGTTCCATGCCTGTCCAGGAACCATAACGCTGTTGAATCTCTTCATTGTTTTCGAAATTTTCTTTTGCAAGCTCACGGAGATTACCGTATTTATCCCCCAGAAGATAGCGCAATGTTATGCGAATGGCTTCTTTCTGATAGTCACGTGTCCCGCAAAGTTCATCTAAGAAAGCCTCATATTTTGTTTCGTCCCAAATAGTAGGGTCTATATTTGTAGTAACCTTAAGGACAAGGTCTTCATTTTTGAAGGTCTTCCGATCGCCCCGAGTCGTCATTGGTTATCTGCTCCTCTTCTTTCCTGAAGGTATTCCAAATTGTTCCGGTTCAATGACCACCCGCGCCTCATTGCCATAAATATCAATAAACACAGCCATCAATTTTCCACCTATAGAATCAACAGGTAAATGCAGCTCCCAGTTTGCTTTCTCAATCGCATCAGCATAAAAAACATCATCAAGATCAAAGACCTGAGATTTTTCATCGAAGTCATAATCTATCATCACCATCGACAATGTCTCCAGGTTACTTTTTTTGCGCATAGGCTCTCTTACGACCGCTTCACTTTTGAAGGTCTTGATTTTGATATATGCTGTGCCTGGAGAATCACCCTTCCCTTTTCTTACCCCACATTCAAATTTCAAATCAGGAGTCCTTATGAAATCAAACCCGACAGCTTCAACTGTATCGTTCACCGCCATTTCGTCAGAGGGCTGTTTCAGACAGGTGAACTCCCTCTGATGCAGTTCGTTAATAATTGAATATGGTATCCGGAGGGCATAGTATCGCATACCATCTATTGAAATATAATCCTGCTGAAAATCAAACGCCAAAGCGGGAGCAATGATAAAAAGCCTATTGCCAATTCTTGTGCCAAGGGCTTGGTGAAGGCTCTCTATTGTCTCTTCATCAATTCGTACACCTTTTTCCTTCATGTGATTGAATACCAGTACGCTTGAACCTTTAAGATAGCCGTCCAGTTTAACGCCTCCTATGGTATGAGGCTCGTCACGACATTGAAAAAGCTGTAAACCAAAAAACCGCCATGATTCCCAGGGAAGTTCTTTGAGTTTTGAAAAGTCATAGAGGCCAGCATTGTAAAGAGTGAAAGGCTTTGGGTCAAGTTTAGCCCCTTTATTGCCGATCTCCTTACGGAGGTTCAGCATACGCTTTTGCATTGTGTAAATAGAAAGTTTGCCGCAGTCAATACCAATCCAACGACGCACTAATTTTTCTGCAACAGCGCATGTAGTTCCAGAACCTGCGAAAGCATCGAAAACAATATCACTACTTTTGGATGATGCCCTAATAACTCGTTCTAATAGTTCCTCAGGATTTTCTGTGGGATATCGAGCACTTCTGACATACCCCTTCAAATCGGTCCAATCTGAATCCACAGGGGTTTCTTCAGTTTGTAGATACTCAGGAACTCCGATGATTCTTTTCCCGGCCAAATCTATATAGGCAGCCTTCGGATTAACTCTAATTCTATTTTCCTTTTCCATCTTATTAATGACTTCTTGCCTGAAAGTCCAGTGTCTTCCTCGTGGAGGCAACAGAAGATTTCCCAAAATGCTTCGCTCTGGTGGATTTCTTAGCCCAGGGGAAGACATTGGCAGCCATTGAGGTTCACTCTGCGAACCACAAAAGGAACATATTCTTGGTCTAAATTGTTCTTGAAAGAAAAACTCAGGTGAGCGACTATAAAGGTATAGCGAATCAGTAGCAACATTAAATCCCTTTAACCCACGCAGTTGTCGTTTGAAGCGGTTGATTACTATCTCATTTTGAAAATTTTGAGGGCCAAAAACTTCATCAGCGATTGACTTCACATAATGACCAAAATGATAATCTATTCGAATATAAATGCTCCCATCATCTGACAAAAGGTCTCGAAGCAATATTAACCGTTTTCGCAGAAATTCTATAAATCGACCGCCCTGCATTTTAGCTGAGTAGGCACTCACAGAATCGGTAATAGAGTATTCGTCCCCCGTACCGAAAGGCGGATCTATGTAAATCAGCCTTGCACCCGGTGTGCCATCAGCATTACAAAGTTTTCCAGCCTTTTTCATTTCTAAAAGTGATTTCATAACCTGAAGATTGTCGCCAAAGATAAGCATGTTATGCCATTCACCATTCGTTTTATTGCCGTTACTGCCAAAGGTTCTGACAGGCTGTAAAGGAACAGCTAATGTATTAGCAAGTATATCTTCTTCACGCTCTTTGCCATGATAGACAAGCTCATATTCTCTTTTCTCGGGAGGGAAAAGCACTCTTGCCCATTCGGGTGACAGTCCTTCCCCTTTTGAAAGTAACCTAATAATCTCCTCTCGTTGCTCCGGTGTCATTATGCTTGCTCCTTTGGTCTTTTTCTTTTGGTTGATAAGACGCAAAAGATTCCAGTTCCAACTCATCGAGGAGTCCGCTGTCGGTAAAGCTATATATTGCTTCCTCTCCGATGATAATATGGTCCAGCAACTTCATACCGATAGGGCGTAAGGCTGATATCATATCCCGTGTCAGGATAATATCTGATTCGCTCGGTTCAGGCGAACCGGATGGATGATTATGTGAAGCTATCATATTACATGCATTTGTCCTAAAGGCATGAGCAACAATATTTCGAAGAGGGGGTCTCACACCATCAACTGTTCCTTGAGTAATAAGAACGTCATCAAGTAAGCAATTACGACGATTCAAATAGAGAATACGAAAATGCTCATCAGGCAACCCCCTTAACCTCTCCATTAAGTATTCGCTGGCTTTTGCAGTCCCTTTTATCAGCAACCGTTCACGTTTATCCGGAATAGAAACCCGTCTCGCAATCTCCATTGCAGCAGCTAACTGTGCGACCTTTGCACCTTTCAATCCTTTAACATCGAGTAACGCCGCTAATGGGGCTTCAGCCATTGCCCGCAATGACCCAAATTGTTTTAATAGCAGACGTCCCAATTCAACCGCATTTGTTCCATGAAAGCCCACTCGTACTAAAATCGCAACCAATTCAGCATCTGTCAACGAATGCGGCCCTCGGCTCAATAACCTCTCACGCGGCCTCTCATCCATCGGCCATGACACAATACCCTTTGACTTTCTTTTGTCTGAGATTTTCATTTCAGATATTTCTCTATATTATAGTAAAATGTATCATTAAAATTTGACTCTTTTCTGTTGATAAACCCATCATGCCGATTTGACGCGAGTCTGCTTGAAAAAGTAACATAGAAAATACAGAATGATAGAAAAATTAACTCATCTCATAAATCTCCTCAAAGACATGCAGAGTGTGATTCTTGCTTATTCAGGAGGTGTTGACAGCACATTCCTTCTGAAGGCAATGCAGCTTGCAGACATAAAAACCCTCGCTGTAACTGTAGTTTCAGAAATAATGCCTCATGATGATCTGCTTAGTGCAAAAAGGATGACAGAATATCTGGGCATGAACCACAGGATTATAAAAACAGAAATGCTTTCAGATGAGGAGTTTGCAAGAAATACGCCTGAGAGATGTTTTTTCTGCAAGGATAAACTATTCAGAAAACTAATAGATATAGCTGTATCAGAGAAATACATGTTTGTACTCGATGGCAGCATCGCAGACGACACGATGGACTACAGGCCTGGTAGAAAGGCTGCAATAAAATATAATATAAAAAGTCCGTTGATGGAGCTGGATATATCAAAAAAAGAGGTCAGAGAATTTTCAAGACAGATCGGTCTTTCAACATGGAATAAACCCTCGTCGCCATGTCTTTCTACAAGAGTTCCATATGGAATAAGGATAACACAAGAGGTATTAAAGCGTGTGGAGGCATCAGAGGACTTTATCAGATCTTTTGGATTCTCTGAAGTACGGGTGAGAGACCATGGGAGTATTGCGAGAATAGAGGTTGGAGAGGATGAAATTGGATTTTTGTTAAATCCTGAAACAAGAAAGACTATATCAGAAAGATTAAAATCCCTCGGTTATAAATTCATATCCCTTGATCTTGACGGCTATATAACTGGAAGCCTAAACAGGGAGTTTTCTCTATAAAAACCATTCACCCCTTGTCTCATCATAAAATATTTTATATTCATGGCAGTCACTCCCCTTAATCCTGAAAAACCTTTTTCTATGTCTATATGCAATATTCTCTTCAATCCACATATGCAGGATTTCAACCACAGTAATTTTTTCACCATTGATAAAAAATGCCTCTGGTCTTTCCTCGCCTTTATATCCTGAATATGAAATTACTTTAATCGGGTTCATGATCCATATTTTTTGCTGTTAACGCAATAGAACTTCTGTAAAGCGGTATGAAAAGGAATACAAGTACAAGGTTAAAAGCCGTGCCTATTGCGACTGCAAGCCCCATGTCTGAAAGCCCACGATATGAAGAAAAATATAGGCTGCCAAAACCACATATGGTTGTTAAGGCAGAAATTGTGACTGCACTTCCTGTTTGCGACAATACTTTATCAATATCTCTTTCTCTTCGGAGATGATGAATTATATGAATAGCATAATCAGTTCCAATACCAAAAAGCATGATTCCTGTGAGAGCACTCATTAAATGGATGTTTCTGCCTGTTAATGTAAGAATAGCACCTGTAAATAATATCCCTGTAAGGATTGGCAACTGGACAAATAGGATATCCTTAAACCTTCTGAAGCTGAAAAACAGGATTATATTAACAAAAAGGACTCCTATTATTGTAATCTTTAAGGCATCTGCCTTCAGAAAATCAATAAGCTCGGTCTTTATGAGTTCCCTGTTTGTCGTTATCATATCTTCTATAACAGGCATTTTCTCTGCATCAATATTATTTAATAGAATCAAGTAATGAAACCCCTTTTCATTATTCCATAAAAACCTGTCTTTTAAGAAATCAACATTCTTGATATCCTCATATGTTATTGGTGTTCTTACTGATAACATCTTTCTTAATTCTTGTGCATAATAATTAATAAACTGCCCTGAAAAACCTGCCTTTCTTGCTTCTTCAGTAAATGTTCTGAGTAGATTCTCTTTATTTATATGGTTGAGGTTATCTATAGCCATCATCTGTCTATCGAGAGGCGGCACAAATGTATTGATAGATATAATGTCTCTTATACCTGTATCTCTAAGCAGTTTTTCAGCTATAGCAGCCTTTCTGATTGCATCTTCTGGGCTTACAGCATCTCCGATCAGGAATGCCTTTTTATCCTCTTTTATTATTTTGCCGAGGGCAGTACGCGCAGGGTTTTTCTCAGACCCGAGTTCTCTGAGATCAATAGAGAACCCTATATCTTTAACTGTCCATAAGGAAAATGCTATAGAGATAAAAAGAAAAAGAATGATTAATCCTTTGATTCCACGTTTGAATAATACATGGCTTAATGGCGATGGATTAAAGGATGTGATTGCACGAGAGCCTGACTGCATAAAGCCAGCAATAAGGCAGAAGAGAACAACTGCGCACAGAATTATTCCTATAGAGGTCAGAATGCCGAGTTCTTTGATACCCCTGAAATTCGATAAAATCATGGGGATAAATGTTACAAATGTAGTCAACACGCCTGTCCATATGCCTTGAGAGGTTTCTTCTATTGATTTTTCCATATTTCTTAGAAAAATAAATCTGACATATAAAATTATTGGAAGGTCAACTCCTAAGCCGATGAGTATAGCTCCAAACCCTCCAGCAGCCTCTGTTAAAGTCCCGAGAAACAGACTCGATATGCCGAGCGTAATTAAAATAGAAATACCAACGAGCAAAAAGGCGTATATCATTATCCTTAACTCTCTCATAAATATAATAATAACGGCTCCTACAAGCAGGAAAGAAGAAAGGATATTCCATTTCATATCCTTTTTCATCTGGGTTGCCTCATAATACGTAATTGCATGGCTGCCTGTTATGGAGAAGGTTATGTTGTCACTATTGCCTATATGGTTCGTTATAACCTTATCAATGCCCTGAAGAAGTTTATGGTCGAATGCGATATCCCTCGGATCTTTGGACGGAACCGCGATAACAATCAGCCCCTTTCCTTTTTCGAGCATATAATATCCAGAGGTCTTGTCTAAGAATCCTTCCATATCAGGAATGGGCATCATAAAATCAGTAAGTCCGAGAGGATCAATCTGTCCTAATTCACCGCCTCCCGGCATCATGAGTCTTAGTTGAGTCTTACTGATAGCTTCTTTAATGCCTGGTGGTGTTAATCTTTCAAGAAACTCATCTAAGGAATCAGGAGAAATATAAAGGGGCAGATTTGTCTTCAGCATATTTAGATAAAAATTCTTCAACTCATTATTGACCTTGTATCGGACATCAATTATCTCAGGCATTTTTCTGAGTTCATCAGCGATCCCCTCTATTTTTTTGATTATTTGTGAGATATCGCCCTCAAATACGATATAACAATCATCTTCTCCACCTATATGTTCCAGTGCATTGATATATGTCTTTGTTCTGGTAGCATCTTCGGGGATGTACTCAAGGAGGTTTCTTCCGAACCCTGTGCTATATAACCTGAAAAGCGAAAACAATAAAAGGAATGCAATAATCGAAATCGGTATTAAGGGTTTTCTTTTAAAGAGTCCTGTTAGAAAAAGAGAAAGCTTAATCATAAATATTTAAATACAGGGTGCCATCGGCAACCCTGTATTTATCAACAGAGGCAGAAGCGGAAAAGGAAAACATGTTGCCGAATCTTCCGATAAGGCTGCTTTCAAGGTAAAGGATATCTCCCTGTTTCACGTTTCTATGGAATACTATATCCTTAACTCCTGCGAGCATCCCATGGCCTTTTACACCCGAGGCTATGCCGCTTATCTGTGCAAGGGCTTCTATTATGAGCACCTGGGGAAAATAAATACTGTTTGAGAGAAGCTCGTTTGTGATATGTTTAACACCTGATGCCTTTCCATCACTAACTGAGACGATCCTATCCAGCATAAGGAAAGGCTGCCTGTGAGGAAGCAATTCATGAGAAAGGACATGTTTCATAGTGTCTTATTTTTAATGACATAGTCTGCCAATGCAGCAACTGACCTGAATGCCTCTTTACCTACATCCTCATCAGGAACCCTGATTCCATAATTCTTTTCGAGTGCAACTACCAGCTCAAGGGCATCAATAGAATCAAGTCCAAGACCTTCGCCAAAAAGAGGACTATTTTCATCTATCTCATCAGCAGAGATGTCCTCGAGTTTTAACCTCGTGATAATTAATTCTTTAAGCTCCCTTACAACCTCAGTCTTTTCCACTATGTCATTTGCCTCCATCCATTATGTTTATATAACTGTATTCATAAGAATATTGAATGGCAGGGTATAGTATTTGAGCGGATTTTTTTGCCGATAGTCCTTTAAATAAATAATAAAGAAAACAAAGAGGCAAAAGCCTCGGAGTCCCGACTTTATGTCGGGACGAGAATGAGCGAAAATACTATACCCTGCCATTCTTAATCCTAAAACAGGAAATATTATCTATCAAGGCTTATTACCTCTGCATCTCTCTCAATCCACTTTGTAATTTTTGATAGCACATCTCGCGGACCTATCTCAATAAACCTTCTTGTGCCATGCTGCCACATTTTCTTTATCACATCCCTCCAGACCACCCTTTTTGTAAACTGCCCTGTAAGGGTTTCTTTTAATTGCTCTGGTGTTGTAAGTCTTTCACTGGTTGTGTGATCTATTATAGGGATTAAAGGCGGTCGTATATTTATATCCTGAATTGCCTTTTTCATCAATTCTGAAGTCCCTTCTAAAAAAGGTGTATGTAATGGAAATCCTGTTGGCAGCCGTAACACTTTCAGGGCACCCTCTTCGCAAATCTTTTTTTCAAATGCCTCGAGTGATTCTGCAGAACCCGAGACTACAACCTGCGTTGCAGAATTTATATTTGCCACATAAATATCACTAAAACCCCTGCACAGGTCTTCTATTATATCCCATTTAATTCCTATAATTGCAGTCATGCCAAATTTTTTATTCCCTGATACCTCTGATATTGCATTATGCGCAGCGATGATAAGATAAATGCCTGTTTCAAAGTCTATACATCCTGCTGCATAAAGGGCAGAATAAAAACCGAGGCTGTGTCCTGCCATGAGAGTAAACCTATGCCTATTCTTTGAATCCTCCCAGAGGGAAGCGCTAACAGCATAAATCCCTTGCTGGGTATTGAGTTCTTGCTGGGCTAACAGAGAATATTTCTTGCGGAAGTCCTCTCTTATAACTGACAACATGCCTTCTCTTTCAGATCCCTGTCCTGGGAATAATGCACCTGTCATCTCTTTGAAAGCCCTTCCCACAAGCTGCCTTTAATGCCTGATTTACGCAGCAGCATCTGGAGTTTCTCGCTGTAATTTATACCAAAGCCAGGTAAGACCCAATTCTTATGCCTTAGGGAAATCTCATCAACAATCTGTTCTATCCTTCCAATAAGTTTTGGCGATATGTAATAAACAGGCTCAAGCCCGATCCTGCCTATCCCCAGATCATGTCTCGCCAAATCAAAAAGTTCAGTATCAGGGAAAATCCTTATACCCACCATTATTACTGATGAATCAGCATCTAATGAAGATAATCTCTCGATATTTTTCTTTGCATCATCCAGTGTTTCATTAGGTGCTCCGAGAAAGATAAAATGGCAGAACCTGAGACCATGTTCTTTGCATAGACTTGAAACCTTTTTAATCTGATTGAATTTAAATCCCTTTTTCAGGTTTTCGAGGATTTCATCTACAAGCGAATCTGTGCCAAATTCTATGCCACTACATCCTGCCTTTAGCATCGTCTCTATTAATCCTGAATCCATAAGCCCGGGATTCGCATAACAGTTCCATTCAATCTTAAGACCCCTTTTGATTATCTCATTGCAAAAACTTAAGGCATATTCACGGGGGTGATTAAAAATGCTGTCTACAATAAAAAAATGTTTGACGCCAGTCTGTTCAACTATATCTTCGATCTCATCAGCTATATCCTGCACACTTCTGACCCTTATAGATTTTCCTTCTATCCGCGGGTATGAACAGTATATACAGTTAAACGGACACCCCCGTCTCATTTGTATATTAAGCATCCCACCCTTTTCATAATACTCCTTAATATTAAATAATCTCCTTAATGGTCTGATATCTCCCCAGCCCTTATTCCTGCACGGCATGACATCTGTTGCATCTGGTGTTACTATAGACTGAGGTATATTCCCCCCATATTGTATATATTTCATGAGATCAACTACTGCTGTCTCACCCTCACCAACAACTCCATAGTCAATGTCTAATGCACTCATAAACTCCAATGGCATAATAGTAAAACCCGATCCCCCTGCTACTATCAGAGCATCAGAAGAACCTTTGCATATATTGAGGATACTTTTGTATAAAGAAATATAGGAAATGCTTCTCGGATATGAAACATCATCAATATTTCTCATCGAAATGCCTATTACATCAGGAAGGAAGTTCTGTATAGATGATTTAAGCATCCCTTCTATATCTTCTGCAAAACATAGGTCAACCACATGAACCTCATGACCTGCCTTATGTAATGCGCCAGCTACATATGCAAGACCAATGGGGAAGACAGGGTCAGGCAGCCTTTCCCTGTTTGGGGATATCAGAAGAATCCTCAATTAAGCCCTCTTAATATCCTGAGAATAGAACTTAACTTTATCCCTTTTTTCCTGAAAGGACTCAGGAGACCGTTTTTTATCTTTGACGGACTCAGATAAAAGCTGATATAAGCCCTTTTAAGTAATCTTTGTATATCATCAGGACTCAGGTGATCTAATCTAAATACAGGATTAAGGCAGTCATAAAGATCCCAGTCATATGTAAATATCCTGTCTTTTACCTCATTAAAAAGCTGTGTGCCGGGATATGGGGTTAAGACAGAAAATTGCACTGCCTCTGGAGATAATTTTTTTGCAAATTTAATTGTGTCGAGCGCCATATTTTTTGTCTCATATGTATCTCCGATTATAAAGCTTGCATGTGTTGATATGCCATAGGATTTAAGAAGCTTTATTACCTCAGCCGAGTGCTCGGGTGTAATTCTTTTTCTGTAGTGCTTAAGGGTCTCTTCTGTATAACTTTCAAAGCCGATAAAAATATACCTTGCGCCTGCATCTGCCATTATTTTAACCATATCTTCATTTCTCAAAAGTATATCTGCCCTCGAAAAGCACCACCAATAAATATCAAGTTTTCTTTTGATAATCTCCCTGCAAATATCCTTTACCCTTTCAGGGTTGAGCGTAAAGTTATCATCAAGAAAGGCTATGCCATTAAACCCATGGTTAAAAACAATATCCTCAATCTCATTAATAACCATTTGGGGACTTAGAGCCCTCCAAGTGGTACCGCTGAATTCAGAAGAGGAGCAGAAGCTGCAATTGTAAGGACATCCTCTGCTTGTTAATATACTGGTGATCTTTCTGCCACCCATCTCAAGCCACTGGTATTTATCTATTCTGAGAAGACCTCTGTCAGGTGGGGGGATCATTGAGAAATCAGGGAAATTTCTCTTAGGTGTTCTTTTAATCTCGCCATTAGATATAAAACTTATTCCCGCAACTTCTTCTAAGGGGATTTTTCCTTCAATGGCATCTAAAAGCTCAGCAGTTGTTTCTTCCCCCTCGCCCCTTACTATATAATCAGCCAGTTCTTTTTTTAAAGGTTCTTCATCCAAGAATGAAACATGAGGTCCTCCCATGATAACCTTTACGCCTGTTTTTTTAGCCTCTTTTGCAAGCTCAATAGCTGAATGATATCGCGGAGTATCAGCAGATATGCCAACAATATCATATGCATTCCAGTCAACAGATTTATGCGGCACATTAAAATCTATTATTTCAACCTCATGTCCCCTCTTTTTAAGATAGGATGCTATATAGCCGAGACCGAGGGGTGGAAGGACAAAGCCAACCTTATAATAAATATTTTTTTTGAACGGATAGCAGAGAAGAACTCTCATGCCCGAGCCCGTCTCCTGTTCAGAAAAGTCTTTATTAAAAAATAAGAAAGGCATGCCACAATCACGCCGAGGACAAGACTCCCTACACATATCGGCAATATATAATGGTTAAGGAAATTCATATCCTTTGAAAATTCAATATCAAGAAACCTTCCCTTTAAGATTAAATTTCCCACCTCTGCGCTTATAAATATCTGAAACGGAAAGGATATCGGATTTGATATCTGCGTGCCGAGTATGACTATGAGTGCATTAAGCCGCAATAAATAAGAAAGACCGATAGCTGTTATCGTATGGGTGCCGAATACAGGAATAAAACCAACAAAATTACCTACTGCTATAGCAAGTGCAATCTCAGCAGAAGACAACCCCTTTTTACTGAAGCTGAAAATTAGCGCCTTTAGTTTGTTGAAATATTTCATCCCCTAAAGTTTCTCCATGCCCTATTAAATCCAAAGTTCATAGGAGCAAATACAAGAAGGCTTCTCCTTAGTGCAGGAAGCCTCTTTATCATAGATCTCACAGAATAAAATTGTTGATTTGCCTTAAGGAATCTTTCCTCCAGTTCTTCAGGCTCCATATTTTTGGGTTTGAAGACAGCATGAGCCATATCATAAAGACTCCAGTCTGTTGTAAGCAGGTTTCCCTCTTTTTTCATCCTTTCAAAAACCCTTGTGCCTGGGTATGGTGTAAGGATAGTAAATAAGACACTGTCAAGCCTTGTATCTTCTACAAATTCCAGAACCTGATCAAAGGTGTGAGGGGTATCCCAGTCGTATCCAAATATAAAAGAGCCCTGTATCCCTATACCATGATCGTGGGTCTTTTTTATCAGCTCAGCATATCTTTCAGCCCTGTTGAATCTCTTGTTTACTTTATCGAGCGCTGCCTGTGACAGACTTTCAAATCCAATGAACATCCCGTAACAACCGCTTTCTTTTGCGAGCTTCAAAAGTTCAGGATTTTCTGCAAATGTAATAGATGCCTGACTCAGCCATTTAAACGGGTATCTTTTTAGCAATCTAAACAATTCTTTTGCATAAGACGGATTACCCACTATGTTGTCATCTACAATAAAAAGGAAATTTGCACCACCTGAGATAGTTTTTAACTCCCTCTCAATATCGTTGAGAGGTCTCATCCTGTAGGAATGACCATAAAATTCTGTGACAGAACAGAATTCGCAGTTAAAAGGACAGCCCCTTGTAGTCTGGAGTGTATTAACGAAGAGGTAACCCTTTTTATTGAGCAGTTCCCGTCTTGCCGGCACCATGCCCTTAAGGTCTGAACGGCTGTTGCTCTTATAGAATTGCTGCATCTGGTTTTTCTTGAAGTCTTCCAGAACCTTCTGCCAGATATCTTCTGCCTCGCCTATTACTACTGAATCCACATGTTTTATAGCCTCATCAGGAAGCCATGTTGCATGGAACCCACCCATCACAACCTTTACTCCACTTTTTCTGAATTTACGCGAAATTTCATATGCCCGGGGGGCAAGGGGTGTAAGTGCAGTAATGCCTACAATATCAACATCCTCGTCAAAATTAATGGGCGAGACATTCTCATCTTCTATTTTTACTTGCCAGTCCTCAGGCGTAAGAGAAGCGAGTGTGGTGACGCTCAGATAAGGGAAACGGAAGATAAAATTTTTCCATATGCTCGTTTCATGCCAGCCGGGTATTATTAATTTAAGTTTCATTTAAGCTCCTTGACCATAGCTGTCCAAAATAACATAATTAGAAAAAAGGCATCCAGCCTCTTATACAAAGTTATCGTGGACAGGTTTGACTCCTGACAAATATACAGATATTGCCTCCTCCATGAGAAAACCCATTCACGAGAACATTCTTAATCTTCATCTCTTTTGTTTCCAGAACATATCCCAATCCCTTTACCTCAGGATCTTCAAGCCCCCATATTGGTGGCACAACCCCTTTTTCCATAAACAACATGGCTGCACCAACCCTCATTATACCTGATGACATAAAAAAGCCTGTCATTGATGTTAGTGTTGTGACAGGCACATTACCATCTATTGTCTTACTGATAGCATTTGCTTCTTTATAATCAAGGTCTTTAGTAGAGTTTGCAGAGGCAATAATTAAATCTGGTTTTTTATTATTAAGGGCATTTTTTATTGCATCTGCCATGCACATTGATGACGAATAATGCAACCTCTCTACTGGCTCTGCTGAAAAACCAAAAGAATGTATTTCGCCATAAATATGTGCCCCCCTTTTTGTTGCATCAGAAATTCTCTCTAAGACGAGGGTGCATGCACCTTCACCCGGTATAAGTCCATCCCTTCTGATATCAAATGGCATGGATGTGTTATTTTTAGAAAATACCCTCAATGCCTTCATGCCGTCAAAAAGCGGATATGTTAATTCGTCAGCGCCTGTGACTAACACGCTATTTGTCATACCATATTTAAGAAGTTCGCTTGCATAAAAGATTGCACTCTCGCCCGCGATGCCTGCCTCACTGAATGTTGTGTTTGGCCCATGCAGACCGAGTTCTATGGATATATGAGCGGAGGCTATATTCTGAACAGTCTCAGGGAATAATATGGGATTTGTCTCTTCGGGACCATTCTCAAGAAGTCCTGCATAAAAACTATCTGTACTGCTCACACTTCCAAGCCCTGTGCCGATTATTACTCCTATATCAGAGGAATCATAACACCCTTCTATGGATGCATCCTTCCATGCCTCGATAGCTGATATCAATGCAATTTGAGAGAATCTGCTCATCTTCCGTGCCTTCATTACAGGGATTATTTTTTTGGGTGTAAAGTCCTTTATAATTCCACTTCTGGTTATCCCATAATTTTTTTGGCGGATATCTTCAAGTTCTGCTATTCCTGAACTCTTTATTGCCCCTGAGAAGAAGGCTTCCTTACCGATACCGTAAGCACTAACAATGCCTATTCCTGTAACTACTATCATCAATCAGCCTTGCCTAAAATAAGTGCTGTATTATTTCCACCGAATGCAACAGAAAGGCTTATGGCAATATCTACACGCATCTTCCTCGGCTCAGGCACATAGTCAAGATCGCATTCAGGATCAGGATTTTTATAATTTATTGTGGGTGGTAATACGCCTTTTATAATAGGTAAAATAGTAGCTGCTGCCTCAATTGCCCCTGCTGCCCCAAGACAATGACCCACCATTGATTTTGTCGAGCTTACAGGAATGTTGTATGCCCTTTTGCCGAAAAAATGTTTAATAGCATTTGTCTCTGCAACATCGTTTGCAGTTGTGCCTGTACCATGGGCATTAATGTATTGAATCCTGTCTTTCTCGCATCCTGCGCTCCTCATAGCCATCTCTAATGCCCTTAAAATACCTGTTCCACCAGGCTCAGGTGCAGTCACATGATATGCATCTCCTGATATGCCATACCCCAGGATATCTGCGTATATCTTCGCCTCTCTTTTCCTCGCATGATTGTATTCCTCTAAAATCAGTATTGCTGCTCCTTCCCCGAGGGAAATGCCTTTCCGTTCCCTGTCAAAGGGTCTGCATGGAACTTCATCAACTGTCCTTAAAGAATTAAACCCTGCAAATGTTGTCTCAGAAAGGGATTCGCTACCGCCTGTAATTACAACATCACAAAGTCCTTTCTTAATCCACTCTGCTGCAAGCCCTATTGCAGTAGCAGATGAAGAACATGCAGTTGATATTGTTGTCTTAAGCCCGCAGGCACCTGCCTTCTTAGCTAAAAGGTCAGTAAATGCATAACTTGCAAAGGGGACGAGTAAGCCAGGTCTGCCCTTGCCCTTCTCTTTAATCTCGTGCTTAAATATTTCTGCATTAAACAAGCCACCAGCGCCGCTGCCTATGCAGACACCTATTCTTTGAGGTAATGCATCTATTGCAGGATAATCAGCATCTTTTGCTGCTTCTCCCCATGCAATGAGACCTAAAACATCACACCTCGACAATCTGGTATCTGAAGAATTTATGCCTTTTACCTCGGCACCGGGTCTTCCACGATAGCCGGATGTATCGAATATTGTGATATCGCCAATACCACAAGTTCCTCTGCAAAGTGCATCCCAGTATTCAGACAACCCCCTGCCTATGGCTGTAATAACACCAATACCTGTTATAACCGCTCTTCTATTCATTACTTAAAATGCAATTCATTTATCCGGGGGGAGGCATATGTGCAGAAAAAGCTTTACCAGCAGCACCGTTGTAGGCGGTTTGATTATCAAATATATCATCACGTTTTCATTTCCTGCAATTTGATACCTATAATACCCAAATTCTGCTTTGTAAAGGGTTTTATGCACATATGCCTGCCTTAATTATTTAGATGCGTTTAGAGGTTTCCTTGTCTTTATACCTTCTGGCGCTTTTATATCAAATGTGCCTTCAGGAATAACATCGTTAATCTTCATTTTAGAGAATTTTATAATTGTAATATCACCTCTCCTTTCTATCATTTTTACCTCAAGAGGCACCCCTTTTTTATCCAGTAGTATAGTTATCTCTTTGAGGATGTTTGACGGAATAAAAGGTGTTACTCTCAAAACATATCTGTCCTCTCCTGCTTCAAGGACTTCAATATGGTAATTTTTTTTGAGAGCCTCTATAGAAAAATTCCCTGGCAGGGAAGGCATGCTGTTAAGGTCAACAATATCAGCTTCCTTGATTTCTCTATAGTAAATCATTACCTTTTCCCCATCAGAGGTTATCTTCATGCCTTCAAAATAATCCCATATAAGCTTTTCTGGTGAAGCAAATAAGAAAACCCCTTTTGTAATCATGGGAGTGTTAAGTAAATCTGAATGTTTTTCCTGTGTAAATTCTGCGCTCAATGTCTTTATAGATTTTTGCATCTCAATAATTTCTGAGATTGTGTCTGCGCATGCCTTCTCTGTATTCCCACAAATTTCCCCTAAAAACAAACTTATAATAAGTAAGATCAGAAATCCCCCCACCCTATATATCAATTTTCAACTCCTGTTTTTGACGACCATTTCCCGCAATTATCTCCCCATCGTGCTATTACTTTATCTCCATCTTTTACTTCTATAACACCGCAGGAATTTGGACATCCATCGCAGTAAAAGCTGCTGCTCTTTAAGTGATGCCTGAGGATTTTGAATCCTTTAAAGCATGTTTTTTGGGGGTGGGCTTCGAGTGCAAGCAGTGCAGCTCCGATAGCCCCCATAATAGAAAAATGTCTCGGAACAAGAATCTCTTTTTTAAATTCCCTTTCGAAAGCTGCTTTTATTCCGCAATTGGCAGCAACTCCACCCTGAAACAGGATCGTCTCCCTCAGATCTTTTCCCCGTGACAGGTTGCTTAAATAGTTCCTGACGAGTGCATCACAGAGTCCTGCCACTATATCTTCAAGGTTATGTCCCATCTGCTGCTTATGAATCATGTCTGATTCTGCAAAGACTGTACACCTGCCTGCTATCCTGACAGGCATGGTGGTATTAAGGGCGATGGTTCCGAATTCATCAATCCTCAGCCCGAGCCTTAATGCCTGATGCTCGAGGAATGAACCTGTGCCTGCAGCACATACAGTATTCATCGAAAAGTCCACAACGACTCCATCCCTGATAAGAATGAGCTTTGAGTCCTGCCCCCCGATTTCTATTATTGTCTGCACATATGGATAATTCTTTATTGCAGCAACAGCGTGTGTTGTAATCTCATTTTTTACTACATCTGCTCCTACGAGATGAGAAGCAAGTCCCCTTCCGCTTCCTGTAGCCCCCACACCTAATACAGAGGGTGAAAGCTCATTGTAAAGATCAGATATCGCAGACTGGAGAACCTTTATGGGCTGACCCAGTGTCTTGCGGTATGTACTCCAGAGAAGATCTTCTTTTTTGTTTAAGAAGGCAAGTTTGGTTGTTACTGAACCAACATCAATGCCAAGATATCCCTGCATATCTTATCTCCTTCACATCTCTTTTTTTCTTTTTTCTTTCGAGAAGGTCAACAAATGCCTCAAGCCTTGTCTGTATATTAGCCTCTGAAACATGTTCGTCAAATGTAAGAGAAAGTATAGGATAGTTGAGGTCTGCACTTATCCTGTGAAGTATGGTTGAGGCAACAAGTTCAGGCATGCATGTAAAAGGCATTATATGGACTACCCCGTCTATTTTCTGTTTATAAAACTTCAGGGTCTTGCCCACGCTCTCGATGCTTTCACCGCCAGAAGGATATTTGAGATAGGGATATGCCCACTTTCTTGAGAGTTTATTCTGGTTCGGCTTAAATGGTTTAAATCTGAAGCGGTCATTAAGCCAATCACTCAGCCATACGCCCCTTATCACTTCCACCCCCATCCTCGCAAGCCTTCTTTCCACATCCATATTAGCAAAAGGCTCTATAATAACGAATATCTCACCGAGTATACCCACCCTGAGCAGTTGAGCTTTTTTATCAGTCCTTACGTCTTTAAATAAACCTCTGACTTTATTCCATGCCTTGAAGAGTTTTAAGAAACTGGTAGCATCTTCAACAATCCTTATAGATTCGCTAAATACCTTATCTGCTTCATTTGTATTTATTTCTCTCGGCTTTGTTTTAAAATACATTGCCTCAATCCTGTCAAAGAGAGCCATACGCATAAGGATCAGATAGAAAACACTGTAACCATCCCATTTTGTGTTGATATCGCTGATATCCCTTATGGTCTTTACTATGTCAGAAAGGCTGTCAGGATTGTCGGTACGAGCCATCTTAAATTCATATCCAAGCCTCCTTAATATCTGTTCCTGGATTATACTATAATACCCAAAACGGCATGGTCCATAACCACCAGGCATAAGGATTGAATCAACACCCTTTTCAAGCGCCTCGATCATGTTACCGATGTTTATCTTAAAGGGAAGGCAGGCGAATTCAGGTGAATACTTCACTCCGATGTTAAGGGTATTTATAGACGGCCTCGGTGGTGGACGCATATCAACACCGTGTTTCCTCAGGACATTTGTATATGCATTCGATAATAGACCCATATGAGGAACAGTAAGTTTCATAGCGATTTTGAGTTTCTTATTACCATATCTATAAAAGCCTCTATCCTCGTCTGAAGTCCTGTATCAGATGTGTGTTCATCTATACACAGGGTCATATAAGGCTTCTTTCCCACTGGTAAAGAATGTTCAATTAGTTCTGCTACAAAAGAGTCAGGGCCGCAACCTGCATTAGTGAGGAGGATAATGCCATCAATATCATTATTTTCCAGCATCCATCTTACTGATGAGACAACCTCTTTTCCCATACTCCAATAAACCCATTTCGGGAGCATTGACATTGTATCTGAAATATAATTTTTCTCAGGTGTATGATATGTTACTATTATACCGAGTTTGTTTATATATCTTATAATACCTTTATTAAGACATCTATCCAGAACAAGATAAGGCCTTCCTGCCATGCCTATATGGAGTTTTTTATCTTGATTGTTGGGAGTAAAACTAATTGATTCAGGCATAGAGCCATTAAAATTCATATTAGCAGAAAGTAAAGAGTTTTTTCTCCTTTTCAAGGATGCCTCCACCTCCTGCCAGAAAGTCATAACAGTTTTCTCTTTGATATTGAATTCTGTATCAATAACAGGCGGTAGATTCCTGATCGCAGCCTGTACCATATCAGGAAGTCCAAGAAACTTTGGACAGAGGTAAGCATCAGGTTCGATTCTTATAAATCTTGGTATGAAAAGATAATCCACATTATCCTTAAGCGCAAGCACATGACCGAAGAATGCCTTTACAGGCAGACAGATATCACATACGCTGTGTTTTATACCATCGGCAAGGATGTTATCAGTTGTCTCTGGAGAAGAAACAACTTCTGTGCCCATGACACTCAGACATTCTTTCCAGAGGCTTGCATATCTAAAATATAAAAGCCCCTGTGGTATCCCTATTCTCATAATTTATTTTATTAAAGGAATAGCAATTATTCAATTAGATAACAAGGTAGCAATAGAATATTTTATTAGTGCTATGATATATTTTCCTTATGATTAATGACATCCGACTTCGGGGCAGCATTGGGCCGATAGAGTATCTTGCCCTTATTGGCGGAGCTAATGTTTATAATACCTATTTCTATGACGAAACCCCGGGGGGCATCAGGTTTTTTTCAAGAGGCAATGAATTCACAATGACAGAAGAAGGCATTCACCACAAGGGAACCGGCGGAAGTTTCTGTGAATATATGTTCGGTGTAGAAAAGCCTCTTACGGATTTAATGAAGAGAGAAATATCCAATCGACTCATCATGCTCGGCGCATTTTTGAGGCAGGATGATGAGGTTGTGTTTACTAATGAGACAGAAACAAGGGAATCTTTTTATCGCCTTTTTTTTCAGGGACATGCTGTAAAAAATTATTACTTCTTTGTGTCATCGGATTTCGCCGGAGAATATAAAAAGAGACAGAAACATGTACTCAGGGCTGTCGGGAAGTTTTTGAAGAGGACAAATTTCATATCCGAGGACATGGACACAGAACTTCTAGAGGGATTTTTATCAGAACTAAAAGAGAAAAATTCTGCGGTGTTTATATTTAAGCTGATACATGTAGGGAACCAGAGATTTTACAGGGCGTTTACAGATCTATATTTTGAGGAAAGGTCATTATTATCCGAGGGCGAATTTTATATAGAAGAGATAGCAAAAAAATATAATATTGACCGCTATCAGCAGGAGAGGATGAAGATAGACATAATGTACAGACATCCTGCTAATAGACGTATTGTAGACGAATATAGAGACTTACTTTTGAGCGGGAGTTCGAAAGACACCTTCCAGCCCTCTGAGTTTGCAAGGATTAGGAGACTGCGGACATTGGGCATAAGAAATAATATACCGAGCGTTCTTTTCGACACACTCGATGATTTATTGCTGAAGGGCAAGCAAATACAGGAAATAGAAGAGCCTGAGCATCTCAAAGAAACAAGGTCAATATTGCAGAGCCTCTTCTTCAAGGATACCTCACTTAAGAAGCATATAATAAATGAAGATATATCGAGACTATTAAAGGCAAAACAGACAGCAGATTCAAAGGCTGATAAAGGATTTGAGCAGATCCTTCTGGATACAGTGAGGGCATGTGATGAGATTGCACGCGAAACTAATGACTTCAGTCTTTTTGAAGAGCTTACTTCTATAGTTACTTACTTTGATAGATACGATAATGTTTATAAAGTATTGAGCCAGGTAGCATTTATGAAAAATGTATTGTTTACAGAAGATTCTCTCAGGAGCCTTATAGGAAATAAACAGGAATTTGACAAGATTGATCCTAAACTTTTTGATGAAATCTTTGCAGAAGAACTTATTAATAATAAATATATTACAGAATATGGGAGAACAAAGATCAGGACTATATCAAAAGGTTTAAAGAAAATATCAACAGGAGATGCTTCATTAAAAGATGTAGTTACAGAGGTAAAGACAATTACAGATGAAGAAAGACTTTATAGTTATGTTCACAGCGCCCTGAAAGAGAAGATGCGAAGCTTCTATCCTGAACTGGATACGAAGAAAGGACGGGATAAGATAAGAGAAGACATTGCAAATGAGCTTTCTATTAAGGATATTGTCAGAGATATATCGAAGAAATTATTTGATAAGGCATTTCTGGATCTCCAGAAAGAATCATTTTATATCAACAACCTTTTGCCGGTGATAATAAGCAATAAGGATATTAATTTAAGGGAAGACTTTATTAATAACAGCGGACTTGACAGATTTTATATAGAGACACTCGAGAAGGAATATTTTGAGAATAAAGAACTTGATATGTCACTTCTTGAATCACTGAGGGAGAATGCTGAACTTTTACATGCTGGAGGCGGCGAGCGGATTCGAACCGCTGAATAAAGGTTTTGCAGACCTCTCCCTTAGCCACTTGGGTACGCCGCCAATAACTCTACTCCACTGGTTTCAGTGACCAGTGAAAAATCTTTTGCTTTATGGCAGCTGATCACTGATAACAGACTGCCTGTTTTCAATGGAGCGGGCGACGGGATTCGAACCCGCGACCCCAACCTTGGCAAGGTTGTGCTCTACCAGCTGAGCTACACCCGCAATAGAAATATTATACCTGAATCCATTGGTAAAATTACATAACCTGCCGAGCTTGCTTTGTTGCTTCAACCTTTGCAGTGATCACAAACAATTATGAAGCAAGTCTTTTATTGCTGGATTTAAGGTATAATAATTGGTTGATAAAAACAAAGTGTATTAAAAATACTAATAAAAAAGGCAGATTTTGTCAACATGCTTTATCCTGACATAGAAAGATTTAAATCCCTTTCATCAAAGGGAAACCTTATTCCTGTTTACAGGGAAGTACTTGCTGATACAGAAACTCCTGTATCGGCTGCCCTGAAGCTTGGGGGGGCACCCTCGTTTTTATTCGAGAGTATGATCGGAGGGGAAAAATGGGCAAGATATTCTTTCCTCGGTTCAATGCCGTCAAGGACAATAAAAAGCTGGGGGAGAAAGGTAGAGATAAAAGACAACAAGAGGTCTAAAATATTTGAGGTAGAAGACCCTTTTGAGGTCATAAAAAACGAGCTTGCTGCATATACCCCTGTTGATGTGACAGGGCTACCGAGGTTTTATGGCGGTCTCGTTGGATATATAGGTTATGATATGGTCAGATTTTTTGAAAGTCTTCCTGATAAAAGAATGCAAGGGCTTGATCTGCCTGATATGTTTCTTATGGTTACAGACACAGTGGTTATATTTGATAACCTTATAGGAAAGATAAAGGTTGTATCAAATGCACATATCAATAATAAGTCTCCTGAGGAGGCGTATGAAGAAGCTGAGGAGAAAATAGAAAATGTTATAGAGAAGCTGAGAAAGACAAAAATTAAAAGCAGAATGTCAAAAAGCAAGGGGCATCAGTCAGAAGAAAACTCGGTAATTTATGGTTATGCATCATCTTTTGCTACTAAACAGGCATTTGAGGCTGCAGTGCGCAGAGGGAAAGAGTACATAATGTCAGGAGATGTGGTTCAGGTCGTGCTCTCGCAGAGATTTGATCGCGGATTTGATACAGATCCATTTAATATATACAGGGCATTGCGGGCTATCAATCCTTCTCCGTATATGTATTATCTTGATACAGGTGAGGCTATACTTGTCGGCTCATCTCCTGAAATACTTGTTAGACTCGAAGGCAAAAATATAATACTGAGACCCATTGCAGGTACACGCAAGCGAGGGGAAACAGAACAAGAGGATAAAGCCCTCGAAGAAGATCTCAAGAAAGACCCTAAGGAGATTGCAGAACATATAATGCTCGTTGATCTTGGAAGAAATGATATTGGAAGGGTTGCGGAAATAGGCTCTGTAAAGGTAACAGAATTGATGAGTGTTGAAAGATACAGTCATGTTATGCATCTTGTCTCGAATGTAGAAGGCAGTTTAAAAAATGGGTTGAATGCAATTGATGTTTTAAGGGCATGTTTCCCTGCCGGCACTGTAACAGGTGCCCCAAAGATCAGGGCGATGGAGATAATAGATGAACTTGAGCCGATAAGAAGGGGGCCATATGCAGGCGCTGTAGGATATATCAGTTATTCAGGAAATATGGATACCTGTATTACAATCAGAACGCTTGTAATCAAAGGGAATAAGGCACATGTTCAGGCAGGCGCAGGGATAGTCGCTGATTCGATTCCTGAGAGAGAATATGAGGAGACAGTAAATAAGGCAATGGGTATGATGAAGGCGGTTGAGATGGCTGAAAAGGAATTAGAGGGGTTAAAATAATTTATGTTATTGATGATCGACAACTATGATTCTTTTACATATAACCTCGTTCAGTATCTTGGTGAGATTGGTGAGGATATAAGGGTCTTCAGGAATGATAAGATTACGATTCCAGAGATAGAAAGATTGAAACCCGATCGTATTGTAATATCTCCGGGACCATGCACACCGAAAGAAGCAGGGATATCTGTAGAGGTGATAAAATATTTTTCTGGCAAGGTGCCTATTTTAGGCGTATGCCTTGGCCACCAGGCTATAGGTGCTGCATTTGGAGGAGATATAATAAGGGCCCCCAGGCTTATGCACGGAAAGACATCCCTTATATATCATGATAATAAAACTATTTTTAAAGGGCTCCCGAATCCATTCGAGGCAACGAGATATCATTCTCTTGTGATAAAGAAGGAGACAATGCCTGAATGCCTTGAGATAACCGCATGGACGGATATGGATGAAATAATGGGGGTAAGACATAAAGTGTTTGTAATAGAAGGTGTTCAATTTCATCCTGAATCAATACTAACGCGAGTAGGGAGAGACCTGTTGAGGAACTTCCTAAAATTAAAATAAACGACACAGGATATATGATATGAGATGTTTGTTAAAGAAGAAGGTTGATATTTTTTATCAAGCATCTTGCATCATGAATTTAGGAGGGGTTGATGATAAAAGAGGCGATAAATATACTCGTAAATAATATTGACCTTTCCAATGCTGAGATGGCTGAGTGCATGAAGGAGATAATGGAGGGGAAGGCTACGGATGCCCAAATTGGAGCGTTTCTTACAGCCATGAGGATTAAGGGAGAGACTGTTGAAGAGATCACAGGCGCTGCAAGGATTATGAGGGAAAAGGCAGCAAGAATAAATGCACCCGAAGGGGTTCTTGACACATGCGGGACAGGTGGGGATATGTCGCATACATTCAATATCTCAACCACTACAGCCATTGTTGTTGCAGGAGCAGGCGTGCCTGTTGCAAAACATGGCAATCGTTCTGTCTCAAGCCAGTCAGGAAGCGCTGATGTTCTTGAGGCACTTGGAGTAAAAATAGATTTACTGCCTGAGAAGGTTGAAAAATGTATCTTTGAAACTGGTTTTGGTTTCTTGTTTGCACCGCTATTTCATCCTGCAATGAAATATGCTATTGGTCCGCGAAGAGAGATGGGAATAAGGACAATATTCAATATCCTCGGTCCAATAACTAATCCCGCAGGTGCAAAAAGGCAGATACTCGGTGTGTTTGCAGATAAACTTACAGAGACGCTTGCGATGGTTCTCGGAAAACTCGGGGCAGTAGATGCAATGGTGGTTCATGGCGAAGACGGACTCGATGAAATAAGTATATCCAGCAGGACAAAGGTTTCGAGATACAAAGATGGAGAGGTAGAAAATTTCTATATTGCGCCTGAAGATTTTGGAATCTGGAGAAATACAGTCGAAAATATACGTGGAGGCAACAAAGATGAAAATGCAGTCATTACAATATCAATCCTAAAAGGCGACAAAGGACCAAAGCGGGATATAGTCCTCATGAATTCAGCGGTTGCCTTTATTGTTGCAGGGAAAACACAGAATTTCAAAACTGCTTTTGACATGGCAGTAGACTCAATAGATTCGGGCAAGGCATTGATGAAACTCGAAGAGGTAAAGAGAGTAAGTAATGCTTTATAAGGAGAATACATGGCTGTTAAGGTAGGAGTTATCGGAGTCGGCTATTTAGGTCAACATCATGCAAGAATTTATTCTGAGCTTGAGGAAACAGAACTTGCTGCTGTTATTGACACTGATAAGAATAAAGCTGATATGTTTGCGGGAAAATATAGATGCAGGTCATTTACTAACTACAAGGACATCCTTCCTGATCTCGATGCTGTGAGTATTGTAACACCTACGACTACTCACTTTGAAATAGCCCTAAATTGCCTTAGGGCAGGAAAAGATATATTGATAGAAAAGCCGATAACAGAGAATTTAGAGGAAGCAGATGAACTTATCAGAGCTTCACAGAATATGAACCGTATTATTCAGGTGGGACACATCGAACGATATAATCCTGCTATACTTGCGGTTTCGGATATGATAACCGAACCTTTATTTATTGAATCAGAACGAGTTTCTCCTTTTCTCGGGAGGGGAACCGATGTTGATGTTACTCTCGATTTAATGATCCACGACATTGATATTATACTCAGTTTAATTTCTTCTCCAATTAAAGATATAAAGGCAGTTGGGGCAAAGGTTCTCACTGACAGAATTGATGTTGCAAAGGCATGGCTTCAGTTCGAAAATGGCAGCACAGCTATTGCCACTGTAAGCCGTCTCTCCCCTGAAAAGCGAAGAAGACTCAAGATTTTTCAGAAAGAGTCTTACATTTCTATAGATTACCAGACTTCGGAAATTAAGCGATATTTCAGGACAGAAGAAGGCACTATATCATTTGATGTAAGAACCCCTGAAAATAAAGAACCGCTAAAAGAAGAGTTGAAAGATTTTATCCGGTGTGTAAAAGAAAGGAAAAAACCCATGGTCTCAGCTCTTGAAGGAAGAAATGCGCTTAAAGTAGTTCTGGAGATAAATAACATTATCAAGAATAATGGATAAAGGAGATAAAATGATTCCGATACTTGATCTGAGGAAGCAGCTTCAGGAGATTAAAGGCGAGGTCGTTAATGTTCTTACAGAAATACTCGAAAGTAGCAGATATATTCTTGGAGAAAAGGTCTCTGAACTCGAAAGAAAGATAGCAGAGTATCATGGTGTACGTGAGGCTATAGGTGTTGCATCAGGCACTGATGCCCTTCATCTCTCTATAGAGGCATTAGGCATTGGACAGGGAGATGAGGTTGTCACAACACCATTTACTTTTTTTGCCACTGCTGAAGCAATCCTGTACACAGGCGCTATGCCTGTCTTTGTAGATATCGAACCTGATACATTAAATATAGATGTCAATAAGATAGAGTCACATATCACAAAAAAGACAAAGGCGATCCTGCCTGTTCATTTATTTGGCTATCCTGCAGATATGAACAAGATATTAAAGATAGCAAAAAAGCACAAGCTTAAGGTGATCGAGGATTGTGCCCAGTCCTTTGGCGCAGAGATAAACGCCAAAAAGGTTGGAGGCTTTGGAGACGCAGGCTGCTTTAGTTTTTATCCGAGTAAAAACCTCGGAGGATATGGAGATGGGGGAATGATAACCCTCAATAATTCAAGGGTGGCTGATACAATAAGAGAATTAAGAAACCATGGCTCTAAGGGGTTATACAGACACAAGAGGGTTGGGTTTAACAGCAGACTTGATGAAATACAAGCAGGCATCCTTCTTGTAAAATTCAGGCGAATAGATGAATATAACAGAAAAAGAAGACAGAAGGCAGCACTTTACAATAATCTCCTGTCAGGGGTGGTAAGATGCCCTGTTGAAAAAAACGGCATATACCATGTCTATCATCAATATACAATCATGAGCCCTAAAAGAGATAAGATACAGCAAAGACTGAAGGAAAACGAGATAACCTCGGTTATTTACTATCCTGTTCCACTTCACCTTCAGGAAGCACTGAAATTCCTCGGATATAAAAAAGGGGACTTCCCTGTTGCTGAAAAGGCTGCAAAGGAAGTTCTTTCCTTGCCAATGTATCCAGAGCTTGAGGAATCAGATATAAAAAGAATTGCAGAGATAATCAGGCTCACTGTTTAGTGTGTGTTTCCTGAGTTTTCAAACAATCGTCATATACAACAGCTAAAAGCAGTACTAGTGTGCTGTCCCTAACAGATCTATACATTTAGAAACCTTCGCAAGGATGGTATCTGCATCCTTTGTCCAAGTAAATATTTTAGGATTCTCATTATGTGTTTCAATAAAATCCATAATCGCTT
>JBFMDO010000067.1:0-4391 GCA_040753615.1 Nitrospirota bacterium
TTTTCGCCTTCTTTGATAAACTTTCTCTCATGGGTATAGTTCTCCTTTCTCCCTTTTAGGGAGTTGTTTAAACCATTGAGAATTATACCCTAAATGAAATTTGCATAATTGATGTTACAGCATCTATTCAAATGCCAATTTTGTAAGCGATGATACAAGATTCACAGATTTTCCTTATCCAAAATATAGCTCGCAGAGCTACGAAACATATGAAGTTGACCATTCCGAGACTGAAAAAAGGATATATTTGCGTAAAAAAGGTGATGGCGAGACCATAGAACATTTTGTCGCATATGGACCGTTGTCAAAACATTTTTCTTTTGATGCAGAGCTTCAGCATAAGTCAATGAAGCTCGATGGATCTTGTCATGAAGACTACGCCCAAAAACTCATCCCTCGCGCCGTTGGTTACTCAGCAGGGCTATTGGATTATTTCTTCAGAGGAGACATAGATATAATTCGCGATGACGAGAGTTGCTCTGGCTATATGATAGTAAACAATACAGATGAGGATATGAGCGGAACGTTTGAAATATGGTATGACGATGAAAATGAGGAGAGAAAAAGCATATGGAGTAAAGCTCTAACTATACAAAAGAGAAGTAAAAGCACACACTTTGATTTTACTCCTGCATTCGATGCAAAGGAATTCTGCAAGTATATTCTTGTATTTAGAGGACAGATGGGGCAAGAGAATGATGCGGTGATCGGAAAAATTATCAATTTGGAAGATATAAATGCATGTTATCTTGGAGCGATTATAAATGCAAGATATACCGGTTTTGGCCAGAACTTAGCGTATAATGTAACGATTACTTTTAATGGGGGAAAAACTATCTCTGAGGACATAAAGCCAATTATGGATAATCAGCGCAAAGGACCAGATATAATCCGCTTTGCAGAAGGGAATCCCTTTATTTTTGGTGTTTTATCCACCACCTCTCCTGCGGAAAATTCTTATGATTACTATTATACAGTAGATTTATTTGAGATAGATAAAAAGCTGTCTAAAATTAATTATCTGGGAGAAGTTTTACGAATTTCTAATCCCAGAAAACAATATCAATATCGTAATCGTCATTATCCTGATGAATGGATTTATGAATGGTACTACCAACTCGATGCCAATGATTTATTTATAAGTAATGATGGGAAGACTGTCAAGGTGATAGGACTCTATGGGGAGTTTAAAGAGTTTGATGAGTCTCTGTTTCAGAAATGTAGTGCATTTATGCCAAATTCTGCTTTTATAAAATTTGAGGGAGGATATTTTATCAATGAAAACAGATATCTTATATGTACGGAGCACGGTGACCTCAATGCATATTCACTAAACCCCGATGAGCTATATCTGGAGTATTATTGTTGGGATCTTATTGATTGTGGTTATACCCAATCGGGCGCGAGTAAAGTTGCTTTTGAAAAGTATTGGTATAATTATGAAGTAAAAGTTGCAGGAAATGTTTTATATTCAAAAAATGGAACTTATACACGTCCAATCGAAGAAGACCCTTCATTTGATGATGCAGTCTGGTTTGACGCCTATGCACTCAACTTTATTTTAAAACGGGACAAGGGCTATTCACTTTCTCTGAGAAAAATGATAGATAATGATCATACACTTATCATGTCTTATTGCTCAGAGGGAGGTGTTTTATGTGAACATACAGGAATAAAAAATTCGCGGGGGGTATGTAATTCTGCAAAATCTGAACTTATCTCTTCTATGGAAGAACGAGTATATATAAATAGCAAATATACTTTCGACCCTTATGTGTATTATAAAGCTGGATATGAGACATATATATGTTTATCCCCGAGTTTCGAAGAATGTTTCGAAAATACAAAAAATTATACCGCTGGGTATTCTCGCGATAAAGTAAATTTTAACAATACAGACATAACATTCTGGAGAAATTGGAGAGAACAACATTAAAGTTTAAGAAAGGTTCTCACCTCTTTATTCCTTAAAAGGGGAACTCTTGAGTGTTGTTTCTTGCATTTTAATCCATTGTCACATTATAAAACAACGTGGCAATGCCTCTCAGGATAGATAACACTATTGGCAATATATGACAAAAATGATAACCTTATAACGAGATTCAATTATGCAGATGACAGGATGCCTGTATCAATGGAAAAAGAGGGAACAAAGTATTACCTAATGTATGACCAAGGTAGGTTCATTAAGGGCAGTGACAGACACTGCAGGAAATATTGTAAAACGAATAGATTATGATTCCTTTGGGAATATCATTAACGATTCAAACCTTGCTTTTAATATACCATTTGGTTTTGCTGGTGGTTTACACGACCGCGATACAGGATTAGTGAGATTCGGCGCTCGTGACTACGATCCTTCAATAGGTAGATGGACTGCAAAAGACCCGATAGATTTTGGGGGTGGAGATGTGAATCTGTTCCAATATGTGGGAAATAATCCGGTGAATAAGATTGATCCAACCGGATTGATAGCTGTTCCAGTTGCAGTAGCTGCATGTATGGCTAATCCAGCCTGTGCAAGTGCTGTTCTTGCGGGTGGTGCTGCAACTGCTGCAATGCTTTCTAAATGGATCGAAACTATCGAAGTGCCATCTGGTCCAGTGGAGTATCCGGATTTTTCTAACACACCAGAGTCATGCAGAATTCAATATGAAATGTGTAGGGACGGTTGTAAAAATCGATGTGAGAGTAATCTTTCAAAAGGCTGGTGTATTACTAAATGCTGGATTGCCTTTATGGGTTGCCTTGCGAGTAATTATTGATGACTAAATTTATAAATCAACTCAGATCTGCTTGGCATCATGGCAAAGGTTCTAAATACACAAGAAAGGGCAATTATCAGTTAGCATTGCATCATTTTCAAGCTGCTTTGGAATATGCAACCCGCTCAGATAATCAAGCATCAATTCCATTGGAGACCGAATGCATTGCGCGTTCATTTATGCGGCTTGGAGACTATGTAAATGCAAAACAGAATGCTGAGAAAAGTCTTAGCTTATACAAATTGCAGGGATCGGGGACTGCTTTTGATGAAGGTATTAAGCGTGTTACAGAGTTACTAAAAATTATAGAGCAGAAAGAAACGTAAACTGACTGTTGATTTTAATTAACGCACAGTATTATTCTCTCGCCTTGCTTCCACCGTTTTTCTTTACCAGAGCATCGAGATAATGAAGCAAAGCCTTCTGGTCTCTTTTAGGCAGGCTCTCGATCTTCTTTAATCGTCTCCACAAGGCAGCATGCTGCGGATCGCGCTGCTGCTTGAGAGCTTTTACGCCCAGAAGTTCATCAGTTGAAACATTGAGCGCTTTAGCAAGCGGCTCGATAAGATGAGCAGGCGGATAATTTGTTTCTCCTTCGTAATAGGCGATTACTCTACAGGAAACGCCGACTTTTTCCCCTAATTGCGTCTGTGTCAATCCCTGCTCCTTCCGTAAGGCTGCAAGTCTTTTCCCAAAATCCGTTTTAACAATAGCTGCCTGTTTCATGGCTTCTATTGTAAACCCATATGAAAAATTGCTTGACATGAATATACGAAATCCGTATATTTAGTGTATCACGTTTGAACGTGCATTTTCCCCTTGACAGGTTTTTAAAAGGAGGTGAATTTGGGATGCAGAGCATACTTGAGACAACAGACATATTCCGGGGAGCGTTCTTCTTATCCAAAGGCGGGAAGTTATCGGATGTCCATCTATCGGAAGACAACAGGCAGATCGTCTCATTCAGGATAGAAGGGGAGAACCTATCGGCTTTAGATGAAGCATACAGAGCAGGAAGGGCAACGGTTGATCCCCTGCGACTCAGAGAGAGTTTAAATCATCTCCGGGACGTATTATTTCGGACATTAAGAGAGAACGAGAGAAATAAAGAGAGGAGACAATATGCAGATATCCAAGAGAGAGATCGAAGCTGTCAAACGGTCACATGACCTTATGACTGTTGTTTCATCCTACGGCATCAGGCTTCAAAGGAAAGGCAGCAACTATGTCGGCCTGTGTCCCTTCCACAAGGAAAAGACCCCATCCTTTACCGTCAATCCAAAGACAAATCTTTATCACTGTTTCGGATGCAATGCCGGAGGGGATGTTATAGGGTTCGTTACCAAGCAGGAAGGAATAGGGTTCCGTGAAGCATTTGAGAAGCTATCAAAGAACGGAAGCCGTCAGCGTTCAGCTATCAGCAAGAAGAACAACGGCAAGTCAATAACTCCCCTGCCTTCGGCTTCCCCTCTTAGTTTAAGAGGGGATAGGGAAAATAGGGGACACATCCCATATTTCTTGACATAACTTGAGATATAAGCTAAACTTTTGCAATGCCAAGGATAGCAAGAGCAGTTGCAGAAGGTTTTCCGCATCATGTAGTTCAGAGGGGAAACAATAGAGAGA
>JBFMDO010000068.1:0-9036 GCA_040753615.1 Nitrospirota bacterium
CGCACAAGTCGTGATACCTCTTTTTGTTCTGCTTTGGTAAATTGAATCGGTTTTGTCGTTCTCATGTAGCAATAATAACATATGGATCCCTATAATGTACAGCTAATTGTGGGACAGTACACTAGCTATCCTTCATATGGCAGTTTCCATGTCACACCTATTCCAGAACCCGGCACACTCATGCTGATGGGATCAGGACTTCTCGGTGCGGGTCTTTATGGATGGAGAAGAATAAGGAAATAAAAACAAGATGATTCCCCCTCTTTATAAAAATATAAAAAGGGGTGGAGGGTGAAGAAATGATTAAAAGAGATGGTATAAAGGAGGGTTTTATAAAAAGAGGGGGAATCTTGATAATTTTTATAGCAATGTTTCTCATCAGCCTGACAGGTAGTCAGGCTTTTGCTTTGCCTACATTACAGACATATATTGATGGAGCAATAGCAGGTGATTATGGCTCTGACGAGGATACATGGTGGTATGTTGGAAGTGGTACTTTTAATTTATATGTAGTAGGAGCTTATGGCCCGAATACACAAAGTCTCGAGGGAGTCACCTTATTAATCTCGATCCCTGAAGGAGAAACAGGCACCATATCTATTTCACCTATTGATACGTTAGATACTCCAGAACTTTTAACAACCACAGGACAGGGAAGTGCATCAGAGACAAATCCAACAGGAGATGCTGATAGCGATATCCTGACTGATATAACGGGTAATGATGGTTATGAGACTTTGGATTTTCTTCCTGCCACATTCAATAGTCATTATCCACTTCAAGATGATGTATCTGACTTTATTTTATTTGACCTTTATTCCTTTGATGATAGCGAAAGCGGACTTTATGACTACAATGCAGAAGATGGTACAATTACCCAAGCCTCACAATCTACAGGAGAACAGAAAGAGTATCTGGTAACTATAACTGGATTCACGTGGGCACATTTTGATTCCTATGGATTGGAAACTGAAGAAAAAGGTAACAACGTTGTAACAACATGGGAAATTAATCCAGGTTCTCATGATGCAACATATGTTATCCCTGAACCCGGCACTCTTATGCTGATGGGATCAGGGCTTCTTGGCGCAGGGCTTTATGGATGGAGGAGAAGGAAGAGGTGTTAGGATAATATCCTTACGCCTTTATTATCTTTTTGTTTTTGAGATTCTTTGTTTTATTCCGCGTGTCTATTATCAACTTACTATTTCCGACAATCCATGAATAATCATATGTTGAATGGTCAGTTATAATCACTGCACAATCATATCTTTTTAAATTCCTTTCTGTTAGCTCTATACTCTTCATGGATAAATCAGGATAATGCCGCAGACCTGAAAAAGATTTTACATAAGGATCATTGTAATCAACTTTTGCGTCCTTGTTTTTCAGCATCTCTATTATCTCTATTGCCGGGGATTCACGGATGTCATCTGTATCTTTTTTATATGCCACCCCTAAGATAAGCGTCTTTGAATTCTTGAGACATTTCCCGTTTTTGTTGAGCCCCTCAGCAATTTTTGATACCACATAATCAGGCATGCCCGTGTTGACTTCACCTGCCAGCTCTATAAATCGGGTGTTGAAATTGTATTCTTTTGCCTTCCATGAAAGGTAAAACGGATCTATTGGAATACAGTGCCCACCAAGGCCCGGACCCGGATAAAATGGCATGAAGCCAAAAGGCTTTGTAGCAGATGCCTCTATCACCTCCCAGATATTAATATCCATTTTATCTCCAAGAATTTTCATCTCATTCACAAGGGCAATATTGACAGAACGAAATATATTCTCAAGGAGTTTTGTAAACTCTGCCACTTCGGTTGAAGACACTATGACAACTTTATCCACAATCTGTTTATAAAGTATTTCACCTGCTTTAGTGCATTGAGTAGTAATCCCTCCGACTACTTTTGGAATATTTTTTGTGTTGTATTTTGGATTACCAGGGTCTTCCCTTTCAGGCGAGAATATCAGGAAAAAATCTCTTCCTGCCTTCAATCCCTTGTTTTCGAATTTAGGCAAAAGGATTTCTCTTGTAGTGCCCGGATATGTTGTGCTTTCGAGAGATACAAGCTGGCCTTTTCTGAGATATCTTGCTATTGAATCAGAGGTATTCTCCACATAACTTAAATCTGGTTCCTTATTCTTTTTTAGGGGTGTTGGCACACAAATAATTATGCAATCAGCATTTTCTAATTGTGAATAATCAGTAGTTGCCTCAAATATTTTTCTATCCCTTAGATCTTTTATCTTTTTAGAAGGTATATGTTTAATGTAGCTCTCACCATTATTTAACTTTTTTACCTTTCTGGGATCAATATCAAAACCTAAGACACTGAAATCTTCTTCACAGAAACGGATTACAAGTGGAAGACCAACATATCCAAGCCCTATTACACCTATTACGGCATTCTTCGCTTTGATTTTCCCTATTATATCCATAATATCATTACCCCTTTTTTTATTATTTATTGTTCCGGCTTCAAACTATATTTATTTAGAAGGTCATGAAGAGTTGGCCTGCTTATGCCAAGATCTTCAGCACTTCTGCTTATATTCCATTGGTTTCTCATTAGCGCCTTTTGTATAGCCTCACGCTCAACTTTTTGACGAATATCTTGAAGTGTATAAGGAATATCTGCCCGAATTTCATTCATCTCAAACGATTCAAGTAAGAGATCCTGAGGCTTTATCATCTGGTCATCTGCCATTATGACCGCCCTCTGTATCTTATTTTCAAGTTCTCTTACATTTCCTGTCCAATCATGGGATTCAATCGCCTTTATAGCTGCCTGACTGAATCCTTTAATATTCTTTTTGTTGGTATAATTGAACTTATTTAAGAAACTATGGGCAAGCAACAAGATGTCATCACCACGTTCTCTCAAGGGCGGGAGTTCTATATTTATCACACTAATTCTGAAATAAAGGTCTTCCCTGAATCTGCCTTCTTTTATTGCTTTCTGTAAGTCAATATTAGTGGCTGCAATTATACGTGTATCAATCTCTATCTCCTCACGCCCTCCTATTCGTTGAATCTTCTTATCCTGAAGAAATCTGAGGAGTTTCACTTGAAGTTGCACAGGTAATTCACCAATCTCGTCTAAGAAAAGTGTTCCCCTGTCTGCCTTTTCAATCAGACCAACCCTCTGTGTTTTTGCATCTGTAAAAGCGCCTTTTTCATTGCCGAAAAGCTCTGATTCTATAAGTGTTTCCGGGATACCACCACAATTTATGGGTATGAATGGACCTTCTTTTCTCATGCTTCTTTGGTGTATCGCCTTTGCAACCAGCTCTTTACCTGTACCGCTTTCACCTGTTACAAGGATGGTAACATCAGAACCAGCCACCTTTTTTATTATTGTAAAAACATCCTGCATCTTCGGGCAGTTTCCTATAATGCCTTCAAACCCACCTTTTATGTTTAAATCCTCATGCAGTTTTCTGTTTTCCTGCTCTATCTGATATAAATGAAATGCCCTTTTCAGGATTATCTTTAACTCAGGCATGTTAATAGGTTTTTGATAAAAATCATATGCCCCCATATTAACTGCCTTAAGGGCGCTCTGCCTCTCGTTATTACCTGTAATTATTATGACCTTTGTATTTGGAGATAGCTCATTTATATCCTTTAGACATTGAAAACCTTCTTCACTGCCATCAGGAACAGGCGGCAAACCGAGATCAAGTGTGACTACACAAGGTCTTTCCTTTCTGATTATATTCATTGCCCTCTCTCTATCACCGGCAGCAAATATACGATATTCTTTTGATAATCCCCACTTTAACTGGGTAACTATATCCTCATTGTCTTCTATAATCAAAAGCTTGTCCATTGAGTTTACTCGGTTTACTCAGTTTACACGGTTTGCTCGGTTCACTTCTTTGTCTTAAGCAAATAGCTTATTAAACCCGAATCAAGTTTTGCTACTTTTTCTGCCTGTAGATATATATCGTTAAAACTAATTTTATCTATATAACCTTGATCAAGGGCAACATAGAATATGCTTTGAATCTCAGAAACAGAACTTTTTGAAATAAACAAGAATTGAGCAAATTCTTTATTAGAATGACGCGAAAACCCTTCAGCAATATTCGACATTGAAGATACTGCCGCATCTGTCGCTTGATCTCTTAAGCGGTAGTCTTTCTTAAATTTTTCGCTTGAATTAATAGCTTTATAGACCATATTAACAAGCATCCTCGCCTCCTTCCAACACTCTAAATCTTCAAATTTCTCAATCTTCATAACTCAGTAAACCCTATAAACTGTGTAAACTAAGCAAACTGTGCAAACCGTGTAAACTGATTACTTATTCTAAAGGTAAATACACAGTAAAATCTGACCCTGCATTCACTTTGCTCTGAACCTTTATACTACCGCCATGTGCTTCTATTATACTCCTGCACTGATAAAGCCCTATGCCAAAACCTTTCTTTTTTGTTGTACGGAAAGGCTTGAAAAGATGTCTTTCAATAAACTCTTCAGACATTCCACAACCATTATCGCTTATGGTTATATATGCCGTGTTATGATCCTTGCCCATCCTGATTTTAATCTTCGGCTCTTTACCATTTGCTGCCTCAATAGCATTTAACAAGAGATTTATTATCACTTTTTTAATCTCCTCTCTGTCAATACGTAGCGGGACTCGGTCAGGAGATTCAATCGCAATATCTGTCTTGCCATTTAAAAATGGAGTAACCGTCTCTTTAACGAATGGTGCAATATCTACTGTCTCAAGCTTTAACTCCACTTTTTCAGGCATTTCCGAGAGTCTTTTTATCAATATTCTCATCTTTTCTGTTGTAGTTGAAAGAGTCTTAAGCATATCTTTCTGAAATTCAGGATTATTGATATTATCAGGGGCATTCTCAACAGACATGGAAAGAGCAGAGACAAGGTTTTTAAGGTCATGAATAATAAATGATGATATTGTTCCTAATGCTTCCATTTCACGAGCCTCTGCGAGATATTCTGCAAGTTTTGCATTCATAATCGCAGAAGTCGCCTGCCTGGCGAGTGTCTTTAAAAAATCATAATCTTCATAAGTATATATATCATTGCTCAATGCTTCACCGAGTTCTATAAATCCTATTATATCGCCATTGTTCTGTAGAGGCACAACAAGTAAGGCATTTGTCCTTTCAAAAAACTCCCTGTTTTCCTCGAGAATAGTAAGATTCTTTTCCTTAGAATTAAATACCCATCCCTTTTCTTTAAAATATAATATAAGACTGCTGTTGCCTTTTAGTTTAAGGTTTCGATTTGATGGAGGCTGTGCCTGATAAAATTCATCAGATGACTTATTGTAAAGCCACAATGATTTTGTCTTTGAACCCATTGCAGATGCAAATACTTCGAGAACCGCGGATAAAAGCTCATCAAAAGATTTTGTGGATGAAAGCCTCTGCGTAAACTGAAGCCATTGTCTTCTGTAGTCGTATTTGTCCTTATAGAAATTTTTATCTATAAAGACCTTCACCCTTCTCCTTAATGTCTCCGAGAATAAGACAGCAATAAAAGCTATTGTGCCAGCAAAGACGATAGTTATTGCCGAGTATCTTCCAAAATCCTCTCCAAGATATTTCATTCCTGTTCCCATTATGCCGAGACCGAGCAGATAGGCGCCTGTTACCAGCAGGGCAAAGGATTTGTAAAATATTCCTTTTGAAACAGATATTTCTTCTTTTGGGAAAGCCTCTCTGAATACCGAAATCATAATAAATATAGAGGAGATTATCACCACAGATTCTCTAACATGGAGCAGGTTCATATCTATTGAACGATAAAGAAGGGCATGACTGTAGTAATAGACCAACAGTGCCATAATTCCTCCTGTACCAATCAACATATGTTTTATACGCCACCTTATACTGCCTGATGCCGCCCTCAATGTCCCTTCAAGATTAATCAAGGTTAAAATTGAATACATGATAATGAAAAGATAAAAATAGTATCCTGTTGTATTTAGAAAAATCATTCCTTCTGTTTCGATGTCCGGTGCGTATAAAAATAGATTCAGTGGAAGTGATATGGCAAATAAAAAAGGAAGAATTGATATGAAAAGCACCGCCTTCCAGAAAATAGATATCTCTTTATAGACTTTTCTACTATATGTAAAACTGAACAACAGCCATAGCACCGGAAGGAGTGATTCGCCAATGAGAGAAATTTTTTTGTAGAACAAAATGTTATAAGGTTCTCTCAGGGTCATAGTATCTCCGAACTCTATTACCCCAATCGAAATCATGCCAAGTGCGAAGGCAATATTAGGGATTCCCTTTTTATTTTTTGAAAAGACAAAAAGGGCAATAACAATCGAGGTTATAATTGATATGGATGATAATATATTCAATTGGTCAATTTAATATTACTTAGAATTTAATCACTCAGTCCCTTTAAAATCTTCCGAGCATCTTCTGCCTCTGGAAAATTTGATGCAAGTTTAAGGGCATTTTCAAGCTCTTGTCTGGCTTCTGTCTTCATGCCATTTTTTATATATGCAAGACCGAGATGATATCTTATAGTCGGTTCATTGGGTAGAAATGATATAGCCTCTTTTAAAAACATAATAGCCTTGTTGTAGTTCCCTTTTTTATAATAGATCCATCCGAGCGTATCCATTACAGAACCTGTTCCAACTGTTTCATTTTTAGGAAGAAGATTTTTAGCCTTTTCTGCGAGTTTCAGTGCATCATCAAGCATTCCCTTCTTTTCAGAGTAAAGATATGCAAGATTATTAAGTGCGGGCATATAATTGGGATTGACCTTTAAAGCCCTTTTATATGCTTCTATTGCCTTTGTTGTCTTCCCCTGTGAAAGATAAATATTGCCTATGGCAGTGGGTGAAAGGAAATTATTCTTACTTAATTTTTCCGACTTCTCATAATATAAAATTGCTTTTTCATAATCTTTCTTTTTGTACATTACATCAGCCAATACATGATAGCCTGTGCCTTTTTTTGGATATTTTGCAGTAATCTGGCGAGCAATCTCTTCAGCCATTTTAAGGTCATTTTTATTTAAATATAAATTTACAAGAATGCTCATTATTTCAGGCTGTTCAGGATTTAACTTAAGGGAGGAACTTAGCTCTGAGATAGCTTTTTCATTATTACCTGACCTTATATAAAGAGCAGCAAGTTTATTATGTCCAATAGGAGATCCCGGCATAAGGCTTATCATCTCTTTATACAAAATTTCTGCTTCTTTTACATTATTGTCTTTTATATATATAGCCGCAAGCTGGTCTCTTGCCTCCATCAGCTTTGGATTCTTTTTTAAGAGTTCCTTAAATATCTCAATTCCTTGCTTGAGATCATTTTTTCTCACATAATATGCTGCAATCGCCGCATATCCAAGAGGATTTTCTGTAGATTTTGCCTTTGCATATCTATCAATCGCCCCAGCTTCGTTTCCTGTCCTCTCAAAAAGCACAGCAGATGCCAGTAGAACCTCGATACTATGCGGATTTACTCTTAACGCAGCATCGTATTGCTCAAGGGCTTTGTTATCATCTCCTTTAGCAATATAAAATGTGGCAAGATTCATATACGGTGCAACAAACTCTGGCTTTAAGGACTTTGCACGTTCAAAATTGCTTATAGCTGAAGAAGCATCCCTTTTCCCGATATATGCAAGCCCCAGAAGATTATAGAGAAGTGCATCATCAGGCTTGTTCTTCAGCCCATCTTTACAGACCTTTACAGCGTTATCGTATTTCTTCCCATTTATCAAATAGAGGATAAGTGTGGTTCTGATTTCAATCTGTTTAGGATCTATATTCAGGGCTGTTACGAATTCTTTTTCAGCAGATGCACTTTCACCTACCATAAAATAATATCTGCCGCGCTTTAGATAAGTATTCAGAAGTTTAGGATCAAGTTCCTGCGCCTTTTTCAGTTGATTTAATGCCATATCATATTCTTTCTTGAGCATATACGCAGTACCGAGCATATTGTAGGCAAAGGCATTGCCTATATTTTTTTCGATCGCCTTATTTATCTCTTTTATTGCCTCATCTATCCAGCCTCTTCTGAGATTTATAAGACCTATGACGAGATATACGTCTGATATATCAGGTCTTAAATCAACCACCTTATAAAGTTCAGTTCTTGCCTGTTCAAGTTCATTTTTTAAATAATGAGCAAGTCCTAAAAAATAATGGGCTCCAACTATATTGGGGTTAAATTTTGTGGCGAGCTGGAGGTTAGTTATTGTCTCATTAATATTATTCTTTCTATAAAGAGAAAGTCCTTTAATATAATATCCCTCTCCTTTCTTGGGATATTTTGAAATAATGTATTCTCCGGTTTTTAGTGCCTCGTCAGATTTATTTAACCTAATATATAAAATGCCTATTTCGGCATATGCAGTTAAATCCTCATTCTTGTCAATCTCAATAATGCGTTTATAACAAGCAATTGCATCTTCATGCCGCTCTTCCTTTTTTTCGAGATCACATAATGTATAAAGCGCCCTCTTATCCTTTTCATTTTTTGAGATAACATTGTTAATTACTTCTCTGGATTTTGGGAGATTTTTCTCTTCGATATAGAGCCTTGCGAGCGTAACATATGGTGAAGGCTTGTCAGGTGCATTTTTTATAGCTTGATCAAGAAAAAAATGAGCTTTTTCAAAATCCTTCCTTGCTATATAAACAGCACCCAATACTTCGAGTGCCTCAGGATCTCCTTGTTTTTTATCGAGATAGGTTTTCAATTCGTTTATTGAATTATTAAGTTCCTTATCATCCCTATAACCTTTTATAAGATAAATCTTCCCAAGATAAAGATGCGCATCAATTAGAGAGGGTTGAAGTTTCATGGCTTTTTTTAGTTCTTTTTCAGCAGAATCAATCTGTCCGGTTTCAAAGTATGCAATTCCGAGTTGATACCTTGCCTCGATACTGTCAAGTCTTTTCTGCAAATTCTCTCAAAGGGTCTATTCTCAATGGTTTTCATGGTTCCTAATTAAGCTGCAATCCTCTCAAGTTTAGATACCTTTATCCCTGCAAGGATTGCCCTTGC
>JBFMDO010000069.1:0-41166 GCA_040753615.1 Nitrospirota bacterium
TCGCACAAGTCGTGATACCTCTTTTTGTTCTGCTTTGGTAAATTGAATCGGTTTTGTCGTTCTCATGTAGCAATAATAACATATGGATCCCTATAATGTACAGCTAATTGTGGGACAGTACACTAGAAGTATATCTTCTTCTGTTGCCCTCATGGGCTTTATATGGATAAGATTATTCCATATATCTGAATTTTTCAGAGCATCTAATATCCTGATGAGTCTTTGCGGAGATTCAGGGTGACCATGAGGCATTTCGTGCTTAAGGAATATATCATCATATATAAATCCGACTTTTTTAAGCATTTTATATATTATATAAAATTATCTTTAATAATTATAATATCTCGCCTATGAGAAGAGAGAGGGGAAAAGCAAACTTGTTAAACATATATAAGATATTATATCAAGCCTTTGGCCCCCAATACTGGTGGCCCGGGGATACACCATTTGAAATTGCTGTTGGTGCGATACTTACACAGAATACCAACTGGGGAAATGTAGAAAAGGCAATAAATAATCTAAAAAAACATGATGCCCTTTCTGCAAGTGCTATTCACAAGATGTCAGAAAAGAAACTATCAGAGTTTATACGGCCAGCAGGATATTTCAATGTAAAGGCAAAAAGACTAAAATTTTTTATTAAGTTTCTCATGAATGATTATCATGGCAGCATGATAAGGATGAAAAATGAAAATATGCATTCACTAAGAAAAAAACTTCTTGATGTAAATGGAATAGGTCATGAGACAGCAGACTCTATACTCCTCTATGCCTTAAATAAACCTGTCTTTGTAATAGATGCTTATACAAAAAGGATTCTTTCGAGGCATGGCATTATGGAACATGATAAGCCTTATGAAAAATTTCAGGAACTTTTCCACTCATCCCTGAAAAGAAGCGCAAAAATTTTTAATGAATATCATGCGCTTTTTGTGAAAGTTGGAAAGACATTCTGCAAATCAAAAAACCCTATATGTGATGAATGTCCGTTAAAAATTTTGGATAATTTTGCAAAATAAATGGAAAGATTCAAACTCATTTCTTCTTTTACTCCTAAAGGTGATCAGCCAAAGGCTATAAAAGAACTTACAAGAGGAATTGAAAAAGGACTGAAACACCAGGCGCTTTTGGGTGTTACAGGCTCAGGCAAAACATTTACCATAGCAAATGTGATTGCAAATATAAATAAGCCTACTCTCGTGATTGCCCATAACAAGACCCTTGCAGCACAGCTTTATGGAGAATTTAAAGAGTTGTTTCCTGAAAATGCTATTGAATTTTTTGTCAGTTACTATGACTATTATCAGCCCGAGGCTTATATCCCGACAACTGATACATATATAGAAAAAGATGCCTTAATAAACGATGATATTGATAGAATGAGGCACTCTGCTACACGGGCAGTTCTTGAAAGAGGAGACACGATCGTTGTTGCCTCTGTCTCATGTATTTATGGTATAGGTTCTCCTCAGGATTATATGGATATGCATCTTGTTATTGAAGAAGGCATGCATACTAAAAGAGATGCGATCCTCAAAAGGTTGATAGAAATACAGTATGCACGTTCAGACATTGAGTTCAAAAGAGGGACTTTCAGGGTTAGAGGTGATATTGTGGAGGTCTATCCTTCCTTCTCACTCGATAAAGGAATACGTATAGAATTTTTTGGAGATGATATTGATGTATTACATGAATTTGATCCCCTCACAGGCGAGAGAATAAGAAAGCTCGACAAGATTGCAATTTTTCCGAACAGCCACTGGATAACACCGAGGGAAAGGCTTGAACCAGCACTTAAGAGTGTAGAAAAAGAGATGGAGGGAAGGATCGAGTATTTCTTAAGGCAGGGCAAGACTTTTGAAGCAAACAGGATTGAACAGAGGACAAGATTTGATCTGGAGATGCTGAGGGAATTTGGTTATTGTCATGGCATAGAAAATTACTCCCGGCATCTTAGCGGAAGGTCTCAAGGAGAACCTCCGTATACATTGATAGATTATTTTTCTGAGGACTTTTTGGTAGTTATTGATGAATCCCATGCTACCATCCCCCAGATTGGAGGCATGTATGAGGGTGACCGATCAAGAAAACAGACCCTCGTTGATTATGGTTTCAGACTTCCTTCTGCACTGGATAACAGACCTCTTACATTTAAAGAATTTGATCACAGGGTTAAACAGACGATTTATGTTTCTGCAACCCCGGGACATTATGAGATAGAAAAATCAAAAGGGCGTGTAATTGAACAGATAATCAGGCCAACAGGACTTATAGACCCTGAATTGATTATAAGACCTGTTTCAGGACAGGTGGATGATCTTCTGAGCGAGATAAAGAAACGTGTGGAGAAAGGCGAGAGGGTTCTCGTGACTACCCTCACAAAGAAAATGGCAGAAGATTTGACTGGCTACTACACTGATCTCGGAGTAAGGGCAAGATATCTGCATTCTGATATTGATACCCTCGAAAGGGTTGAGATATTGAGGGACTTAAGGCTCGGTAATTTTGATGTATTGATTGGGGTTAATCTGTTGCGAGAGGGGCTTGACTTGCCTGAGGTTTCACTTGTTGTAATCTTGGATGCTGACAAAGAAGGATTTCTACGTTCAGAACGGTCGCTAATACAGACAGCAGGACGTGCTGCAAGAAATATCAATGGGAAGGTGATTCTATATGCAGACACTGTCACGGGGTCAATGGAGAGGGCAATTTCTGAAACCAGAAGAAGAAGAAAGATACAGGAAGAATATAACAGAGAAATGGGGATTACCCCTGAGACTGTGAAGTCTAATATAAAAGATATACTCAGCTCTATATATGAATCAGACTACTGGACAGTGTCTGCTGTTGCCGAAGAAAAGGCTGAATATGGATATGATGAAGAGATTTTGAAAACCCTTGAATCTGAAATGAAAGAGGCTGCAAAAAGGCTTGAATTTGAACATGCTGCAAAGATAAGGGATAAGATAAAAGAGATTAAAAGCAGGATGATCGAGATAGGGATAAAAGATTAAAGAATATCCATAACCCTTGAGGAAGTTGATTTTAATTTGTTTATTATGTTATAAAAATAAGATTTGTTTGCTATTTATGCTTATTGAAAGAACATAAGGAGAATATTTTAATGAATGTATATGAAAATATAGTAATCATTAATGCAGCTCTCGCTGATGAAGAAGCAGATGTCGCCATTACAAAGATCAAAGATTTTATTGCAAGTAATGGCGGGGAGATTCTTAAGGTAGATATATGGGGAAGAAGAAAACTTGCATGTGATATAAATAAACAGAAAAAAGGGTTATACGTGCTCTTACTATATAAAATACCATCCGGATCAATCAAAAAATTAGAGGAATTTTACAAGATCCTTGACTATATAGTGAAGTATATGATTATAAAACTTAATGCGAAACAGATAAGTGATATTGAAAAGGTTGAATCTATGCCGGAGATTGCTGAACAGAAGAGCAAAGGTTAGATGTACAATAAGGTAATACTTATAGGTAATCTTACTAAAGACCCTGAACTCCGCTATACGCCACAGGGGACCCCCGTAACATCATTTAGAATTGCTGTAAACTACAAATATAAACAATCTAATGAGATAAAGCAGGAGACAATGTTTATAGATAATGTAGTTTTTGGCAAACAGGCAGAATCATGCAGCAAATATCTTAATAAAGGCAGTTCTGTGCTTGTTGAAGGAAGACTTCAGGAAAGAAGATGGGAATCGAACGGCCAACAGAAGAGCAAGTTTGAGGTTATTGCACAATCTGTAAAGTTTCTCTCAAAAAGGGGAGGCGCTCAGGGGCAGGGATTAGAAGAAGACATAGTTCCGCCTGAGGAGACTACTGATTTAGAACCATTTTAAGAAAGATTAAAAATTAATGACTTCCATATCTTTAATTTTTTATCTTTGATTTTTAATCTTTTCTAAATTTATAGAGCGAAAGGAGATAGCTTGCAACAGAAGAGGATATTGCGAAGAAAGTTTTGTAGATTTTGTTCAGAAAAAGTAGGATATATAGACTATAAGAATATTAAAGTTCTTAAGAATTATCTTACCGAACGAGGGAAGATTTTGCCCAGAAGGATGACAGGTGTCTGTGCAAAACATCAAAGGGATCTCACCGAAGCTGTAAAGCGAGCAAGGAGTATAGCACTGCTTGCCTTTGCAGAAAAATAATATGAGGATTCCAAAGACTTGGGTTCCTCTTTTAGCAAAGCATATTGTAAATAACATTATATCTAAGGAACTTGTTAAGCCAACCGTACCTGTTGAAAAACTCCTTTCTGAAACAGAGGAGATTGTTTTCCATGAACTCTCTGTAGAAGACAGGTTAAATGAAGAGGTCAGGGAAATGTTAAAGAGTTATGCTTCACAGATAGAAAAGGATCGCATGGATTATAGAAAACTATTTGAACTCACAAAACAAAAGCTTGTAAAAGAAAGAAACCTTGTATTATGATGCTCTCTGATGAAAAGATCCTGCACTTAAGTCATATGCTCTTCAGAGGTTTAATAGAAAGAAGGCTCATTGAGCCTTTGGAAGAAGAAGGCAGGATAAGATCTGAGATTAAGAGAACTGTCATAGCAGAACTTAAGATCGGTGAAGATATTGATTCTATTGTCAAGAAAAAACTCCAGTCATTTTCGAGGAAGATAGTAGAGGGAAGCCCTGAATGGGAAATCCTGTACAAAAAATTCTTCAAGGAAGAGGAGATAAAAAGAGGCAGAATTTCTGGTTAAAAAGGGCGTTTCCGTTTTTTCTCCTTTTTCTCACCTATCTCGGTTTACTCTTTGAGTTTCCTGTAAAGTCCCGAAAGCTTTCGGGATTATGGTTTTCTTTTAGTATAACCACAATTTCTCTATATACAGTTTTACATATCTTTAAAAAAGAGAAAAACTATTCTATCGAACTTCCCTTTTCACTCGCACTGCTCATTGCAGGTATAGCCGAAGCATTTGTCATACAATGGTTTAAAATAACATATTTCCCATTTATGTTATTGCTTACAATATTCTATGAACTGAAGACCGTGATTCCCTTGCTGTTGTTAATCCCTTTTCTTGAAATAAATAATTTTATAAAGGGGGAAAATCTCATCGAAGATATAACATTCATTATATCTCTCGCAATGACTACAGGCATAGCTATGTTTTTGAAAAACAGATTGAAAAAAAGAGTTTCGCAGGGGGAAACAAAAGAGGATTTTGAAATAGGTGGAGAGGAATTTCCGAACGGGGCAAAATCTTTTAGTGACGAAAAGGGCATTTCACATTATCTTGAATCAATGTTCAAACCCGATGTTGAGATTAAAGAGCTACTCATGGTTACAAAAAATATAGTATTTGCTGATTCTGTAAGTCTTTTTATCACCTCAGGTGGCAGTCTGAAATTGAGGTGTTCTACAGAGGAATCAGGAAATATTATTCCTACAGATAAAGGCATTGTGAATCTCTGCATTAAAGAGAAAAAGCCGATTGTTTTATCCGATATAATCGAAAAAAAGCTCGAAGTTGGATATTTAAAGAAGTACAGGATTTCCTCTCTGGTTGCAGTGCCTGTTATGGATGGCAACTTTTCGCTCGGTGTCATGACTGCTGACAGCGCAAGATTTCATGCGTTCAGCAGCGCTGATAGCGATATACTTCAGGTATTCTCAAGGCATGTTATGAGAATACTTCGCAGGGAACGTGTTTATCCCCAGATACATCGTTCCTACAATTCCTTAAAGATTTTAAATGAAGAGAGCTCGAAACTGCTTTCATCTTTAAATGCAGAAATTATTGCACAGAATTTGATAGAAGGCGCTTACAGGATTGTCCCTTCACCAGCAGGCTTCTTTATAGTAAAAGGCAGAGAAGTCGAAATGATACACCATGTGGGTTTTCCTCCACAGGAAAAAAAGGTTTTTAATTTTAAAGGGACATTACTCGATATGGTGGTAAAAAACAAAGAACTCCTCTATATTTCGGATATCAGACATTACCGCCCCCCTGTTATGCCTTTTAAGATAGGCGACACAGGCTCAGTGTTCATATTGCCAATGCTTTACGAAAAGGAGATCATGGGGATACTTATATTGCTCTCAGAAGAGACTAATGCATTTAGCCTTGACCAGACAGAACTCCTTAAGGTTCTCGGGAACCAGGCGTCAATATCTATAGCAAATGCTAAATTTCATGCAGAGATAAAGAGGTTGGCAATTACAGACGGGCTTACAGGACTCTTCAATCACAGACATTTCCAAGAGAAACTCTCACAGGAGTTTAATCGTATGGGAAGATTTCCAAAACCTATTTCTTTGCTTCTTATAGATATAGACCATTTCAAGACAATAAATGATACATACGGACACCCGATTGGCGATTCAGTGCTTAAAGGCGTCACAGATATAATCAGAAAGGCCATAAGAAATATAGATCTTGCAGCGAGATACGGGGGCGAGGAGTTTGCAGTAATTCTGATAGGAACAGATGTCCGCGGCGCATTGAATATGGCTGAAAGATTGAGAAAGGCTGTGATGGACAAGACATTTTTCTCAGGAGAAAATACATTTAAGGTTACTATTAGCATCGGCATAGCCGCATATTCTAATGATATTAAGCGGAAAGAAGAACTTATTGAAAATGCTGACAAGGCATTATATCACGCAAAGAGGACAGGAAGAAATCGCAGTGTCTTGTGGAGTGAGATAATGGGCGATTGACGGGTTACAAAAAGGTTACAGATTCTAAAAATTTTTATTGCGAATTTTATTGACATGTGCAAAACATTTGTATAACATTTTTATACTAAAGCAGGCAATTTTAGGAGGCATTATGAGAATATCAAAAAAGTTTCCTCAAATCATTTCCTACATTTCTTTATATATCCTTTTATGCAGTTTGGTCTTTTTAGGTTGCGGCGGGGGTAAAGAATATAGTGAAAGCGATGGGCAAGCTGTTGAGGCAGTAAACTGTTCTGAATGCCATATTACAGATATTCAAGACACCCACTATCAGTCGTCAATATTAAATATATATGATGAAGATGACCCTGATTTAGAAGTTGGAATTGCAGGCTATATGCTTGAAAGCGAATTATCATGGGCGCCTGAAGGCATGGGCTATGTCCTGAGAACGAGCACAAATGCATGTGCAGCAAGCTGTCATGACTATCATGATGGCAATATCGCTATAAATAACAAATGGTATATGTCAGGACATGCTGATAAAGAATCCGAGGCATTTGCACATGAGTTTACAAGAGGAGCATGTCTTTTATGCCATTCAGGTATGGGCTATGCAAGTTATGTGGATTCGAGCAATACTTCCTATCCAGGCTGGACAGCGCCTACTGATGAACTTTATTCTCATATAATTACCTGTAATGCCTGCCATGATGGGCAGGGTTATCCAAGTTCAGAAAATAAAAGGTTGAGAAAGACAGGGAGTCTTACTTTAACGAGCGGCAGCGGGACAACATATGTTGAGGATGCAACACTTGATGTTGGTGATTCTGCTGCGTGCTTTGTATGTCATCAGGGAAGAGAAAGCGGAGCAAGCGTTTATAAGACCATAGTGGGTTACGGTTTCGATCCTTATGATGGTACAGATAGTACAATGACAAATAAAAGGGCTGTAACTCCTCATTATGCATCTGCAGGCGCTATGCTTTTTAGCTTAAAAGGCTATGAGTTTCCGGGCAAGACATACTCAAATGGAATTATATATCATCAAATCGCTCTTTGTACCGGGTGCCATATGGCTGACTCAAGCGATCCTGAACTCGGCGGTCACACATTTAATGTGAGTCATGATACTAAGATGAACATAGAGGTTTGCCAGATATGCCATTCTGGACTTAGTGATTTTGAGACATTCAGGCTTTATGAGAGGGATATGGATGGAGACGGCACCTACGAGACCATAAAAGACGAGATTGAAGGACTCAAGACATTGCTGATTAACCAGCTTGCAACCGTTAGTATATACTATAATCCTGATGAGCATCCTTATTTCTTTGCAGATGCTGCATATAGTGATAATACGCCTAATTGGACAGAAAGTCAGTTTGAGGCTGCGTTTAATTTAGCCTTTGTTGATAAAGAGCATGGGGCATATGTCCATAATTTCAAGTATGCAGCACAGCTCCTATGGGATTCATGTGAGATATTAGGAGTGACAGGTTTAGGGACAAGGCCTGATGACACATCAGCCACAGACTATACAACATTTTAAATGGGGGAATGGGTATGAAATATAAAAAGTTGCTATTTTGCCTGACATTAGCACTGATATTAATATTGATATTAATAATACTTGGATGCGAGACCCTTAAGACATCAAAGCCCATCATGTCTATAAAAGAATATGAAAAGATGCTTGTAGGCAGATTAGATGCTAATTATGTGGGCACAGAAAATTGTCTTAAGGCATGCCATTCACACGACAAGATAAGACAGGATTTAGAGGCAAGCACAATGGGCGCGCAGCTTTCGAGAAAATCAGGCATGCCGCTTGTGGATTGCGAATCATGCCATGGGCCAGGAAGCCTTGCTATAGAAGGCATTACACCTGAAAAGGTTGAGCAGGACAGGAAAGAAGGCATAGAGACGAAATGTAAATATGAGACCCTGATTGACCTTAAAAATCTGCCAGCACCTGCTGTATCCCTTATGTGCCTCAAATGTCATACTGCGAATGCAACATTTAATCTTCATAACTGGAATGCGAGCATTCATGCCATAAATGATGTTTCGTGTTCTGACTGTCATCCAATTCATGCAGGACCGGATTTAATTGTAAGGCTGCATGATACATTCGAGATGTGTTACAAATGTCATGAAGATAAAAAAGCTGAGTTTTCCCTGATAAGTCATCATCCTGTGCCTGAGAGAAGGATTTTCTGCACAGACTGCCATGATACACATGGATCATCATCTGAGAAACATTTAAGAAAAGACTCTATAAAAGAGACATGTACACAATGTCATGCTGAACTGGAAGGTCCTTTTATCTTTGAACATGCTGACAATATGGAAGACTGTCTTATATGTCATGGTCCCCATGGAACAGTAAGCAATAACCTCCTTAAAATGAATGAACCATTTTTATGCTTGCAGTGCCACGAGGGACATTGGGTTGAAATTGCAGGTAGTGTGACAACGGCTGAGTCAAAAGGGGCGTTTTATACAAGGTGTACTGATTGTCACTCGCAAATACACGGAACAGATATCCCTTCCCCCTCTGGCAAGGGAAGATTTATTCAATAAGGAGGGATGATGAGAAAGCTTTTATTGTCACTTTTACTGTCTCTTACAATTTTATTAAGTTATGCCTTTGCAGAGGAAATAACAAGAGAAGAGGATGTAGCTGAGGAAGCAACAACCGAAACACCCGCATCTGAGGAGATAACAACAGAAGAATTTGCAACAGAAGTATCAGTATCGCACGAGGAAATTCTTCATGTCTATGAATTTCCTGAGATAAAGCCAACGTATTTTTTAACTACTGGTTATAGATTAATTGATGTGAATGATTCTAAAAGGGCTATAGAATTTGAATATCCCCATGATTCCGCAGTATTTATGGGAGAATTTAGGGCATTACCATTTCCACACAGGATACATATTGAGGTTGAGTATTTAAACAAAAGTGACTACTTTGGAGACATGAGTTATGCTTATAAAGATATAGTTTTATTCAGAGGGATGAGCAGGGCAGTCTTCCATAATCTCGACAACATCGAGCTTGTTGACATTGGCAGTGATGCTACTTATACGATTGACCGCACTGATGTATCAGAAGACTATGGCATTGCATCCAAGAAGAAAACCTTTTTCCTGAGGTTAAAAACCCCTGATTTCCCGTTCCATGTATATGCTGATGGGCAGATTTTGAATGTAGACGGAAATAGACAGGAAAGATTTTTAGGAGGATCAGGCTATTATAATGATATAGAAAGGAATACAAAGGAAAGGGATATAGACTGGCAGACGAGTAACATTATAACAGGAGCTAATACTCACATGGGACCTATTGAGGTTGATATCTCACATTCGGAAAAGAGATTTGATTCAGGAGGAGATGATGTTCTATATGAAAGCTATAGCAGTGGCAGTAGCAGGGCAGCAGGAACTTATCCATACAGTCGTATTCCTGATTCTGAGGGGAGTGGAAATGCCCTGAAGCTGCATTCCTCATATACAGGACAGCTTGTTGTTTCTGGAACACTTTCAAATTACAGCAGAGAAAATAATTATAGCGGAGCTAAGGCAGATTATATCCTCGGCAGCACAGACCTCACATGGATGCCGATGACAAAACTGACATTTTTCTTAAAGTACAGACACAGGGAGAACGATATAGATAACCCTGATTCTGTTACTATAACAGATTTGCTAAATTCCTCGAATACATATACTTATAGTGTCAAAGACTCCATTTCTTCAAACAAAGATACCCTGACAGGAAATGCAAGATACAGGCTGGCTAAAGGCGTAACTTTAAATGCAGAGGTTTCACATGAAAATATTGACAGGGAAAATGCAGATGAATGGGAATTGCCTGAAACAACAGTCAAAGATATAGCTGCCCTTTCTCTGAATGCACGGATTTTCAAAAACTTAAAGATAAGGTCAAAATATATATATGAAGAGATAGATGCACCAGCGTATAATTTTGAATCAGATTCTAAAAACAGAGGGATTGTTTATTTATCATGGACACCTCTGCCTTTTTTATTTACCTGTGTGAGTTATGATGCATCCATAGGATGGCGTGATAATGTCCTTTATACTATTGACGAAGAACAGATAACTGGTGGGGACAGAGAGAAAATTGACAACAAGATTTTTGGATTGATAGGAATTAGCATTTCAGAAAAGCTCTCTTTTGATACAAGTTATGCACATATTAATAGCAAGACCTCGCAGACTCTTACATATGCAAGCAATACTGAATATGTTTCTGATGACGCTTCTTATAAAGAAAGAGCAAATACAATTGGAGCGAATGTGAATTATAAACCGAGGAAAAATATTGGACTCTCTGCAGGCATTAGTTATACAGAGGGCAGGGCATACTATTTAACCTCAGTCAGTGAGGCAGAAGACCCTGTCTCGATCGCCAGTTTCTCAGAAGTGAAGATTCGAGAAACCGATTACAAACTTTCAGGCAAATATTACTTTAAAGACGGCTGGGAATTAGGAGCCCAATATTCTTATAGTGATTTTAATAATGTAATTGAAAATTCAGATGATCCTTTCGAAGACGGCGATGCACATGTTATATACTTAACTATAACAAAGAGGTGGGAATAATGACTAAAAGGCTGATATATACTACATTAATTGTAGCCACTATCATTTTTGGTTTTATTTCTTATGGGTTTTCTGCAGCACAGGTGGGTGTAATTATGTGCAGCGACATCCCTTATTACAGGGCCATACATAAGGCATTTACAGAAGAACTTGAATCAAAAGGCATAAAGGCAGAGATATTTTTACAGACTCCTTCTCCGGATATGATGGCATGGGCAAACGCAGCGAGGAAATTTGTAGCAGTAGAAACGGATTTTATAATTACTTATGGTGTGCCTGTTACACAGGCTGCAATTTCAGAGACCTCAAAGATTCCTGTAATATTTGCAGGTGTTTATGATAGTGCGGACCTTGATATGAGAGGCAAGCGGACTACAGGAATAATATCAAAGGTGTCTGTTGCAGGTCTTTTAAAGAACCTTAGAAGCATAAATAATTTTTCGACATTGGGTATAATATATAATGGTTTTGAGAAGGATACCTTGCGGGAGGTAGCAGAGGCAGAACGTCTGGGAACGCAACTTACATTTAAGACTGTAAAGTTTAATATTAATAGAAAAGAGGATATATCAAATATTAAAGGCGTGGATGCCCTTTTGATAACAACGAGTTGCACAGCAATGATGTATATAGATGACATTATTCATATTGCAAGGAAGCAGGGAATTCTGACAGCAGCTATGATTGGCGGCGGAGAAACAAAAGGGGTGATTCTGACCCTGACAGCTGACCCTGAGGAACAGGGCAAAAGTTCTGCTGCTATGCTCGAAAAGATTACAAGAGGAGAAAGTACATCAAATATACCTGTAGAAAATCCTAAGAAGATACAGTTTATAGTAAATTTTAAAGAGGCTAATGATTTAGGATTCAAGGTACCCTTTGATATAATGAGCGCAGCAACAAAGGTAATCCAATAAATGAAACAAACATATCACATAGCGACACAAATGATAATGAAAAAAATCCCCCCTCACCCCCCTTTAGTAAAGGGTGGAAGGGGGGATTTTTAGGTGAAAATAAAAATGAAAATGAACCTCAAGAAGAGGTCTATTTTCATGATTGCCCTCATACTTTTTCTTGCCATCGCTATAAATACCGCTGTTCTCACATACATATCCTATAACCGCTATAAGCAGGCGATATTGTCAAAGGCTGTTTCAGTTGGTGAAACAGTGACAACGGATATAGGAAAAGTATTAGCCTTCGGTATGTCTCTTGAGAATATAGAAGGGCTTAATGAGAAATTAAGAGGCATTATAGAGGATAAGACAATAGGTTATTCGATGATTATGAATAAGGAGGGAAAAGTCCTTTTTCATAGTGATGAGAAAGATATAGGAAGTGTGTTTAAGGATTCGGTTACAGAGCAGGCAATATCTGCAAATGAAACACTCGTGCAGGAATGGGAGGATTTTTATGATATTTCATCGCCGCTTGTAGATGCAGAAGGGAAGATCGCAGGTATTTTAAGAATAGGTGTAAAAGCATCGGTTATAAATAAAGAACTTTATAAACTTCTTGCGTGGGCTGCAGGTATTGCTGTTACGAGCTTTCTAATTTTCGTGGCAATAATTTATTTATCTATTTCAAGGTTCATAACAGATCCTATAATGGAAATGGAAAAAGTGGCAGCAAAGGTTTCTTCAGGTGATCTGACAGAGAAAGTCGAGGTGGTCGGAAAGGATGAGATTGCATCCTTATCAGGTGCAATTAACAGCATAACTATAAACTTGAGAGATATGCTTTTAAAGATAAAAGATCTTTCTAAGAATGTTTCAGAGGTCACATCAAATATTACAGAATCCCCAGCAAGTGTTTTAAAGATAGCTGATCTACAAAAGAATGCGATAGAAGATAATGCCCGTTATATTACGGAAATGAACTCTTCTATCTCGGCGATATCCGTTAGTTCTCAAAGCCTTGGTGAATCAGCAGAAAATGCCTCGGCCGCGTTAGAGCAGATGATTAAATCCATATCTAACATAGCAGAAAATACAAATCTTTTTAATACAACCTCGCAGGAGGCTGCGGCATCTATAGAAGAGATGATTGCTTCTATTAAAGAGACAGCAAAGATTATTGAAACACTTGCTGCTTCTTCAGAAGAGATAGGATCATCTTTTGCCGAAATAAATACAACTGTTAAGGAGATAGAGCATAGCGCAGAAGAGTCAGTAAAACTTGCAGAAAAGGTTTCTATTGAGGCATCTGAAAAAGGTTCGAAATCAATCAACATAGCGATAGAAGGTATGGGGGATATAAAAGAGAGTGTTAATGAAATCGCAGAAACAATAAACCGCCTTGAGAAGAGGTCAGAAGAAATAGGAAGCATCCTTAATGTTATAGATGAGGTGGCAAGCCAGACGAGCCTTCTTGCTCTGAATGCTGCAATACTTGCTGCTCAGGCAGGTGAACACGGAAAATCATTTGCTGTAGTAGCTGATGAGATAAAAATGCTTGCTGAGAGAACATCAGCATCAACCAAGGAAATTGCTGAACTTATTAATACTGTACAGGCAGAAACGCGTGCAAGTGTTGATATATCTAACAAAGGTATTAAGACCGTAGAAAAAGGTGTTAACCTTGTCAAAGAAGTGAGCAATGCCCTTGCCAGCATACTCGAAAGTTCAAAGACTTCTACCGACATGTCAAAAACGATAAAAAGGGCTACTGCCGAGGAAGCAAATGTTATTATGAAGACCATAGAATCTGTAAAACAGATGACCGCACAAATAGAAACCATAGCAAGGGCTACTAAAGAACAGAGTAGGGGTAGCAATCTTATACTGGAAGCAACCGAGAGGATTAAGAGTGGTTCGGAACAGATTAAGAGGTCAACAGAGGAACAGTTTGCAGGCAGTAAACAGATGAAATCTGTTTCTGAAAATGTGTCAGATCAGGCAGGACATATTACCGAAGCTATAAACAGTCAGAAACAGAAGAGTGAAAAAATTGTCAGTAATATGGAAAAAATTCAGAAGACGACCGCAGATCTTATAGCATCGGCTGAAGAAATGGATAGAAGTATTAATGCCCTAAGGGATAATGCTAACACCCTCCTGATTGAAATACAAAAGTTTAAAGTTTAATACACACACTTGACACACAAGATGGTTAATTGTTAGATTATTAGCACTTAACCATTGAGAGTGCTAAAATGCAAACTTTGGATGAAAGAACTAAAAAAGTCCTTTTTGCGGTTGTTGAAAGTTATATTAATTTTCACGGGCCTGTAGGGTCGAGATTCGTGACGAAGAGGTATTCTCTGGGATTTTCTCCAGCTACTATAAGAAATATAATGGCAGACCTTGAAGATATGGGACTCTTGATACAGCCGCATACATCAGCCGGAAGGATGCCAACGGATAGGGGTTACAGGATTTATGTAAATTCACTTGTGTCGGAAGGATATCATTATAATAGGGTTATCTTGGATGAAATCTATAAAAGGCTTGAGATATTAAAAGACAATATAGAGCTTATGCTAAGTGAGATACCCAAATCCCTCTCTATGTTAACCAGTTACCTGGGGGTTGCAATGTCTCCAAAGCCAAATATGACAACCCTTAAGAGGATTGAACTTCTTAAATTTAAAACTGATAAAGTAGCGGTAATAATATTTACAGACGAAGGGATAATTAAAAATAAGATTATAAACCTTGATTCTGATATTGCGCAGAAGGATCTTAATAGAATTGCTGGTTATCTTAACTCTGAATTCTCAGGGCTTACATTTGATGAAATCCGGCTAAGAATCTTAGAAGAAATAGCAGAAGAGAAAACAAAATACAGTAGCCTTATTTTTAAGGCAATTAGAATATGCAGGGAGGCACTTTGTTTTATTCAAAGCGATCTGTTTGTATCAGGACTTTCAGAAGTTCTTGAGCTTCCGGATTTTGCTGATCTTAGAAAGATAAAGGAATTATCAAGGGCTATAGAGGACAAACATACTATAATTAAACTGCTTGATAAGATATCCAATGCTGAAGGTGTTCAGATAATAATTGGTTCAGAAAATTCAATGGATGAGATGAAAAGATTAAGTATGGTCGCCTCTGCATGTAAGGATGAGAATAATCATTCTGTCGCTGTTGTAGGAATAATCGGGCCTACGAGAATGGATTATGAAAAGGCTATTTGGTTAGTTGATAATACGGCAAAATTTGTTACAAAGATGCTTGCAAAATGATATAACAATGAATGAGAATCCTATTATCCCAGATAAAGAAGACGTTAATACTGAAGGCAAGGAAGTAACTGAAGAATTGCTTGACGAAAAGGAACGACTGGAGCGGTTGAATACCGAGCTTCAGGAAGCAAATGACAAATATCTAAGACTCTATGCTGAGTTTGAAAATTATAAAAAAAGGGTCAATAAAGATAAAGAAGAACTCGTAAGATATGCTAATGAAAGCCTTCTTTATGATCTGCTCCCTGTTATTGATAATCTCGAAATGGCATTAAAGCACTCGTCAGATAATATTTCTGATGGGCTTGTGCAGGGAGTGGAAATCACGCTGAAAGAACTTATAAAAACACTTGAAAAGTTCGGATTGAGTGTGATAGAAGCAAATGGAAAACCTTTTGACCCTGCTGTGCATCATGCTATGATGCAGGCAGAGAGGGATGATATTGAGGAAAAGATAGTAGTGGAGGAATTGAGAAAAGGGTATATGCTTAAGGATAAAGTATTAAGGCCTTCACTTGTAGCAGTTTCAAAGAAACCTGCTAACAGCACCCAATCATTGATTGGAGAACAAGAAAAAATAGAAATAAAAGAAGAAAGATAGAGGAGGGGTTAATATGGGAAAGGCAATTGGGATTGATCTTGGGACTACAAACTCTGTTGTAGCAGTTGTTCAGGCTGGTGAGCCTGTTGTAATCCCTAATCAGGAGGGAAACAGGACAACTCCATCTGTTGTAGCCTTTACTGAAAAGGGAGAGAGACTTGTTGGGCAGATAGCAAAGAGACAGGCTATAACCAATCCTGAAAATACAATATTCTCAATAAAAAGACTGATGGGAAGGAAGTTCAGCTCTCCAGAAGTTGAACACGCAAGGAAAAGGCTTCCATATAAGATTGTTGAGGCATCAAATAGTGATGCACATGTTGAGGTAAGGGGTAAACGCTATTCTCCTCCGGAGATATCGGCAATGATACTCCAGAAACTCAAACAGGCTGCTGAAGATTATCTTGGAGAACCGATAACAGAAGCTGTTATTACAGTTCCTGCTTATTTTGATGATAGTCAGAGACAGGCTACCAAAGATGCTGGCAAGATTGCCGGATTAAATGTCCTGAGAATAATAAATGAACCAACCGCTGCATCACTTGCATACGGCATGGATAAAAAGAAAGAAGAAAAGATTGCAGTCTATGACCTTGGTGGAGGAACATTCGATATATCCATTCTTGAAATCGGAGGAGGTGTTATAGAGGTAAAGTCCACAAATGGTAATACCTATCTCGGTGGTGATGATTTTGATTTGAGGATTATGGACTGGATGGTTGATGAATTCAAGAAGGAACAGGGCATAGATCTAAAAAATGATAAGATGGCACTGCAGAGACTGAAAGAAGCGGCTGAGAAGGCAAAGATAGAACTTTCGACAGCCACGGAGACAGAAATAAATCTTCCATTTATAACAGCAGATGCAACAGGTCCTAAACATCTGCTCATGAAACTCTCGAGGGCAAAGTTTGAGCAGATTGTTGGTGACTTTATCGAAAACTCAATAGGCCCGTGCAAAAATGCATTATCTGATGCAAATCTTTCTCCCTCTGATATAAATGAGGTTCTGCTTGTAGGCGGTCAGACCAGAACACTAAAAGTTCAAGAGGCAGTAAAGAAATTTTTTGGCAAGGAACCAAATAAGACAGTAAATCCTGATGAGGTTGTCGCTGTAGGTGCGGCAATACAGGCTGCTGTTCTGAAGGGAGATGTGAAAGAGGTATTATTGCTCGATGTTACTCCATTGTCCCTCGGTATAGAGACGCTCGGCGGAATTTTTACAAAGATAATAGAGAGAAATACTACGATTCCTACAAAGAAGAGCCAGATATTTTCCACTGCAACAGATAACCAACCTGCTGTTTCGATAAAGGTATTTCAGGGTGAACGAGAAATGGCTGCAGATAATAAGCTTCTCGGGAATTTTGAGCTTATAGGCATTCCGCCTGCTCCGAGAGGAATACCACAGATAGAGGTAACATTTGATATAGATGCAAATGGTATACTGCATGTATCTGCAAAAGACATTGGGACAGGCAGAGAACAATCTATAAGAATCACAGCATCGAGTGGTCTCACAGAGGAAGAGATAAAGAAAATGACGCGAGATGCCGAGTCACATGTTGAGGATGATAAAAACAAGAAAAAGCTTGCAGAAGTAAGGAATGAAGCAGATACACTTATTTATACAGTTGAAAAATCTCTCAGGGATTACGGAGACAAACTTGCAGAGTCTGAAAAAAGAGAGATTGAGGATGCTATTGAAAAGTGTAAGAAGACAAAAGATGCAAGTAACGAGACATCCGAGATAAAATCTGCAGTAGAAGATCTTACAAGGAAGTCTCACAAATTAGCAGAGCACATATATAAGACGGCTGGAGCACAGGCTGGCACAGGCACTGGTGCTGCCGGGGCTGGAGCACAGGCTGGAGCAAAAGGACGTGAGGAAGAGGTTGTTGAAGCAGAATTTGAGGATGTTGATAAAAATAAGGATAAATAAACCTCCCCACCGCAGAGACGGCGGGGTATCATAAAAGTAATCGCGATTCGTCATTCCCGTTTGTCAGGAATCCTGTCCCCTCTTGAGAGGGTATTCCTCTCTCGAGAGGGAGACACACCCCTTATTCCCCTCTCGAGAGGGGATAGGGGTGTGTGAAGAAAGATTCTGGACAAGCCAGAATGACACGAATGAGGAAATCCCACGGTCATGAAGACTCTCGGGATGGTGTAAAAGTTAATAAACAAGTACTGTTTAGATAATTATGAAGGGCTATTATGAAATACTTGGTGTATCGAGAGATGCATCTGATGCTGAGATTAAAAAGGCATTCAGACAGCTTGCCCTGAAATACCATCCTGACAGAAACCATGGAAACAAGGAGGCAGAAGAAAAGTTTAAGGAAATAAACGAGGCGTATTCCTGCCTGAATGATCCTGAAAAAAGGGCTAATTATGACCGTTTTGGAACAGCAGAGGGTGTTGGTGCTGGGTTTGGACCATTTGAGACAGGTTTTGGTGATGTATTCGAAGATATCTTTGGCGATTTTTTTGGCACATTTACAGGTCGCCGCAGAGCAAGACCTGTAAAAGGCAACGACCTAAGATATGATATCACCATTACACTCATGGAAGCAGCTTTCGGTGAAGAAAAAAAGATAGACATACCCAAGTGGGAAAGTTGCGGTGAATGTCATGGAACTGGCTCGGCACATGGAAAAATAATTAGCTGTCCTAATTGTAAAGGAACTGGCCAAGTAAGATTTCAGCAGGGTTTTTTCAGTATATCCAGGACTTGTCAGAAGTGCGGTGGGGAGGGAAAAATTATTACAGATCCATGCAAAACCTGCAAAGGTCATGGAAGGATTAAAAAAACCAAGACTATACATGTAAAGATACCATCGGGCGTAGATACCGGCTCAAGACTCAGGATGTCCGGCGAAGGGGAGATGGGCGTTCATGGCGGACCGCCCGGTGATTTATACATTATTCTCAATGTAGAGGAACACCCATTTTTCAGCAGAGAAGGGGACAATCTTTTTTGCGAAGTTCCTCTGTCGTTTCCTCAAGCGGCTCTCGGAGCAGAAATCGAAGTACCAACCCTTGAGGGAACATCCAAAATCAAGATACCTTCAGGTACACCCTCTGGAAAAATATTTTACATTAAAGGGATGGGTATTCAGAAACTCGGTGGTCACACAAGAGGAGATTTGATTGTAAAAGTATATATAGATGTCCCGAAGAAACTGACTCAGCGACAAAAAGAAATTCTCGAAGAATTTGCCCGCATAAATGGAGATGAAGTATCAAAGTCCTTCAAGGAAAAACTCAAGGGACTTTTTACAGGGGCTGAGAAGTAATATGTTTTTTTATCTGTAATTAAATAAAGTTAAGGAATTCTATCAATCAGACTTTTCCTTGTCAATCTCTATTAGGCAAAGATATAATAAATCCCAAAAATGCGCATTATTTTATCGAAAGAAGACATTAAGGGCAAGAAAGTACCAATAACAGGCGAGAAGGCAAGGTACCTGATATCTGTGCTCAGATGCAAAAAAGGTGACAGCCTTCAAGTACTTGATGGAGAGGGAAATTCTTATAGCTCAAAGATTATAAAGATAGAAAATAAAGAAGTTATTATCGAAATATCAGAAAAACTCCAATACAATACTGAATCACCTCTAAATCTCATACTCGTTCAGGGAATTCTCAAAGGCGAAAAAATGGATTGGGTAATCCAGAAAATCACAGAACTTGGAGTTAAAGAAATAATCCCTGCAATAACAGAAAGAAGTCAGGTGCGACATACACGAAAAATAGAAAGATGGAGGAAGATTGCAGAAGAAGCATCGAGACAAAGCGGCAGGACAATAATTCCAACAGTTCATGAGCCGGTTGAGTTTAAGGATTTTTTTTCTAAGCAAGCATGTATAAATTATCCCCCTCAGTCCCCCCTTACTAAGGGGGGAATTAAGGGTGGTGGTTTTATTTTCTATGAAGATGGAGGCATGTCCTTAAAAGAGGCAATTCATAAAATCAGGATATACGATACAGGATACACGATACAGGATAAAGAAAATCGTGCATTCTGCATCGGGCATCATGCATCTTCATCGGGTAATTATTTTGAATCACAACCCCAAAACTTCGAGCTGATGGTTGCTGTTGGCACTGAAGGAGGATTTACAAGAGAGGAGATAAATTTTGCAGAAGAAAAAGGTCTTTTTGTTATATCTCTCGGTAAAAGAATTCTCAGGGCAGAGACTGCTGCAATTACAGCAGTGGCACTTATTCAGTTTTTGATTGGAGATTTATGAAGCATGAATATCGTACTTCATAAGGTTAATATTTGTTATCAGTTGGTAAATCAAGTCTCTTTTTCTTTTATCGAGGTTATCCGCTCAACAGGGATTACGATCCATCCAAGGTCAGATTCGAGATACACTTCTGCTTCCCCTATTTCAATGAGTTTGCCAGTGTAGGTTGTTTCTACTGTCTCTACTTCAACTATTTTTCCGACTAAATCCATCATGTTTTAGATTATACAATAACACATTTGTGATGGAATAGCTCAAAAATAACCCCTTCAAAGACTATTTTCTGCTATAGATTCTCGCATCTTAGAAATTTTTGTTTTATACTATTAGATTAGGAATATATTTCAGGTTAAAGGAAATTATTGTATTTAAAAAATTTATTTTAGAGGAGGACATTATTATGAGGCTTGTAACAAGAGGAGACCTTGATGGGGCGACATCAGCAGTCTTACTTTCGACAATGGAAAATATTGATTCGATAGAATTAATACATCCGCAGGACATAACTGATAAAAGATTTGAAATTACAAGCAATGATATCATGGCAAATCTGCCTTATTCCCCCAGATGCGCTATGTGGTTTGACCATCATGAACTTACAGCGAGCAATGAGATGCCTCCAAAGAATTTCAAGGGAAGCCATAAGATATCGCCGAGTGTTGCGAGGGTAATCTATGATTATTATTCTTCTGATAAACTTAAGAAATACGAACATCTCGTTAACGAGACAGACCGTTTTGATTCTGCAAACCTTACGAGAGAAGATGTGGCTGACCCAAAAGGAGTGATACTTATAGGCTTTACCATAGACTCACGTTCAGGTATCGGAAGATTTAAGGATTATTTTATGGATATTGTCAAATGGCTGAAGACTATGTCTGTTGAAGAAGTGCTTTCACAACCGGAAGTCATAGGACGGGTAAAGCTTCTCAGAGAAAATTATTCGTCTTTTCTGGATGCCCTTAAGAAAAACTCGAGACAGGATGGGAATGTTGCGATTACAGACTTCCGCTCTATCGAGAGGGTGCCTATTGGCAACAGGTTTCTTGTATATACACTGTTCCCTGATGTTAATGTATCTGTCCGAATACAATGGGGTCCTGAAAAGAAGTTTGTGGCTGCGACACTCGGGCATAATATTTTTAATAGAACGAGCAAAGCCAACTGCGGGCAGATATGCAGTGATTTCGGCGGCGGAGGGCATAAGGGCGCTGCTGCATGTCCGCTAAATCCGGAAAAAGCAGATCGACAGATAGCAGAAATAATACGGAGACTGAAGCAAAAGGGATGAAGAGTTATTTTTTAGAGATCCCCTGATTATATACTATTTCTGCACCAATCAAGAAGACGCACGAAGAATAGTATACCCAGAGCAGAAACATAATAAATGCACTCAGCGGTCCGTATATTGTCCCGAATTGTGCGACATTTCCAACATACCATGTAAAAATATGTTTGGCAATTTCGAGGAATATTGCTGTAAAAAGGGCGCCAGTAAAGGCATGAGAAATTCTCACCTTTGTTTTTGGAAGAAAAATATACATTATTGTAGCAGTAAAGAGAACCATGAAAAAGGGTACTATATACCTTATAAGAAAACCTGTAATCAAGCCAATCCTTAATTCAGGGAAGACAGGTTTTAATGTTTTTAAAATCGGGATAAATGATGTTGCAGTAAATGAAACAAAGAGTATAAACATAATGAGAGCAATGATAACCAATGACAGCATTATAGACCAGAAAAAATGCCTTTTCTGTTTGACCTTAAAGATTATATTCAGGGCGTTTTCAATAGAAGAAAAGACAGGAAAGGAAAGTATTACATAAAGCACAAGGCTTATTATACCAATGCCTTTGAATGCAATAAGTTTTCCAAGTTGCGTGGTTATTTCTGATGTTATTTCGGGAAAGAAATGTATAAGCCTGCCTGATAAGAATTTATAAAACCCTTCATGTTGTCCGATGATATAACCAAATATAGTCACCAGAAAGAGGCAGAGAGGCAGAATCGCTGTCATGCTGAAGTAGGAGATCGAACCTGCGAGGATGATCCCGCCGTCCTTTAAAAAATCCAGAAGACTTTTGAAAATAATCTTTAAATATTTCACTGTCCTTAATGCCTTTCTCTTTGTTTAATGTAAATCCTCACAGGTGTTCCTGCAAAGGAAAACCTCTGTCTTAATCCTTTTTCTATATATCTTAGATGCGATTTTTTTACTGCAGACGGGTAATTGGCGAATATCACAAAGGAAGGAGGCTCTGTCTTGATCTGAGTTATATAATAAAACTTAACTTGTCTGCCTTTATATAAGGGCAAAGATACAGGAGAAATCACCTCCCTGAAAAATCTGTTCAGTTCTGCAGTGGATATCCTTTTTTTTCTTTGTTTTATTATCTCATCAATTATCGGGAATATCTTTGTAACACGCTTTCTCTCCATGGCTGATATAGTGAGAAAAGGCGCATGTTGCATAAACCACATTTTTCTGGACAGTTCATTGCCTAATCTTTCATATGCATCTTCAGGATTGCTGACAATATCCCATTTATTCAGAAGAAAGATTACACCCTTGCCGTAACTTTCAACAATACCTGCTATCTTTTGATCTTGCTCTACTATGCCATCGCTTGCATCTATCACAATCAACGATATATCGCACCTTTCGATGCTCCTTATCGCTCTTACTATTGAAAATCTTTCGATTGTATGGCCAAACTTGCCTTTTTTCCTGATCCCTGCAGTATCTATCAGCAGGTATTTTCTTCCATAATATGTGCACAAACTGTCTACGGAATCTCTTGTAGTTCCGGGAACAGGACTTACTATCATCCGTTTCTTGCTCAGGAGGGTATTTATTAATGTGGATTTGCCCACATTAGGTTTTCCCACAACCGCAATCTTAGGATAATCAGCCACTTCCTCAGTATATGAGGGCAATATCGAAATTAATTTGTCCATAAATTCATCATAGCCATAGCCGGTTGCAGCAGAGACAGGCCATAAGTCTTCAGTTCCTATTGGATAAAAATCATATAGTCTTTCCTCGCGAGTTGGTCCGTCAATCTTATTTACTGCCCATAGCACTTTTTTTCCTGAAACCCTGAGGAGTTTTGCGAGTTCCATGTCTGACGGAGTGAGACCATCTTTACCATCGAGTAAATGTATTATGACATCTGCCTCATCAACAGCAAACAGGGCTTGTTCCTTAATTTGCTGGAATATATCATCTGCAGGTTCAGGATAAAAACCACCTGTATCAACAACTGTGAATTTTTTACCTTCCCATTCCGCATCAAGATAGTTTCTGTCCCTTGTGACGCCGGGGATATCTTCAACAATCGCAGTATGTGAGAGTGTCATCCTGTTAAACAGGGTAGACTTTCCAACATTTGGTCTTCCAACAATAACAACAGCAGGTTTTGCCATAGATTTAATTTTACACTAAATGAATTATTATTAGTCATTGGGTATGTTTTGTAGGATTTAAATTCATACATGTTTTGTGAATTCATCCATCATCTTTAGCCACAGTTCAGCCACATTGCTAATTAGATCATCGAAACTCCGATACCCTTGCATTTTTTCCATATGATCAAGAAGGGGCTCGCAAAAATACCAGTTGCATCCTGAAGGCCTGAATGGGCGATAAAGAACACATCCTTTAATATTAAGAAACTGGCAGGGGTCTGAATCTTTCCTCCCAAAATTACATTCAGGGGGATTAATACCTAAAGCATATAAATACACAAGGTCTTCAAAATTATAATAGCCATGTTTACTGATACAACAGACATCTTTGCAATTCGGACAGACCGCCTGTGTAGCCTCCTGTATAAAAGGGTCAATCTTCTCTATGCCATCTTTTATTTTATAAGCAAGTTCTTTAACTGTCTATAATTTGTGAACATGATAATGAAATATCTCCTCCAGAGTTTGGTTTATCAGATTATAGTTTTGTTTTTCTCTCGGATTGATAGCTTTCAAATAGGAACCCTGTTTGATATCCATGGCTATTTTGGTTGAACATAGTTTAACATATTGCATCTTGCCTTATACTTATCTATTCACCCCAAAATACATTGCAGTCTTGCCGCAGGAAATCTTCAATTTTGGATAAGCATTTGGCTGATTATTTATTAAATGTCAATCCCGCGGGATTGACATTATTCTATAATATATGCCATAGTGGACAAGAAACTAATAGACTTTCCTAACTTGATGCTGCAAAAAGTTTGGGTGTATCGTCTATGTAATCTCTCCTGAATAGATATGTTCAGATAAGAGAAAAGTTTTTATATTAATCAAACAATGGCGTAGTATTTACGCACGGGAGGCAAGTAAAGATGAGCAAGAAGCTTTATGTAGGGAACCTTTCTTACAATATTGATGAGGAAACACTGAAAGGTGTTTTCGCTGAGATAGGCGAGATTGAATCAGTAAAGATAATCAAGGATGCAGTGACCGGCCGATCAAAAGGATTCGGTTTTGTAGAGATGACATCCAAAGAAGATGCCCAAAAGGCTATTTCAATGCTTAACGGCAAGACAGTTATGGAGCGGTCTATTACAGTGAATGAGGCAAAGCCTCAGACAGACAGAAGACCGAGAACAGGTGGAGGAGTTGGGAGAGGGGGATTTGACAGGAGTGGGGGAAGGAAATCGGGCAATTGGAGATAAAGGTAATCGGTAATGATATTGAAGGAGCTATAAAACTTCTTAAACGCAAAATACAGAGGGATGGTCTCATGAAGGACTTAAAGGAAAGGCGTTTCTACGAGAAACCCTCTGTGAAAATGAAGAGAAAACAGAGAGAGTCGCAAAAAAGAAAACGCAAAAGCCTTAAATTAGGAAATCAAATCAGGACAGTTTAGAAGCCCACTCAGAGAAACGAGTCTTTTAATCTTATCTGGCAGTTAAGATGGAAACCTCTGCAGCTTTCTTTATCGAAATAGAACAATAAACAAAGAGAATATTAAAGGAGAATATTAGATGTATAAAAAGTTTTATGAATTTGGATTATCAGATGCAGTGCTTAGTTCACTCTCTGATATGGGCTTTGAAGAGCCGACGCCAATACAGAAGGCTTCTATCCCGCATATGCTTAATGGCAGGGATATAGTTGGTCAGGCACAGACAGGTACGGGGAAAACCGCTGCCTTTGGCATACCTATAATAGAGAAGGGTGAAAGGGGCAAATCTCCTTATGCGATCGTGCTTGTACCCACTCGTGAGCTTGCTGTACAGGTAGCGCAAGAGTTGAACAAGATCGGCAGGAAAAAAGGGATTCTCTCCGTTCCTATTTATGGTGGGCAATCTATTCAAAGACAGATATGGAGTCTGAAAAAGGGCGTAGGTGTAATTGTTGGTACGCCGGGTCGTGTGATAGACCATATAAAGAGAAAAACTCTTATTCTTAAAGAGATAAAAATTGCGGTTCTCGATGAAGCTGATGAGATGCTTAATATGGGATTTATCGAGGACATAAAGACGATACTGAAAGAGATTCCAGAGGAGAGGCAGACACTCCTATTTTCTGCAACAATGCCTCAGGAGATACGCACTATTGCAATGAAATATATGAAAGACATTGAAAATGTACGTGTCAGTGCAGCCGAAATGGTTGTATCTAACATCAAGCAGGTCTTTTATGAAGTACGGGAGGAGGATAAAATGAAGGCTCTTACGCGACTGCTTGATGTTGAGGATCCTTCTCTAACCCTAATTTTTTGCCATACTAAGAGGGATGTTGATGATGTGTCTGGCAAACTGCAGCACATGGGGTACTATTCCGGGGCTATCCATGGAGATTTTACACAGTCTCACAGGGACGAGGTTATGGAAAAGTTCAGGAAGGGGGAGATAGACATCCTTGTCGCAACCGATGTTGCTGCACGTGGACTTGATATCCCTGACGTTTCTCATGTAATAAACTATAGCATCCCGCAGGACCCTGATGGCTATATCCACAGGATAGGCAGAACAGGCAGAGCAGGAAAATCAGGCATAGCATTAACATTCGTAACTCCGAGGGAGTACAGGCACTTGCGGGTTATAGAACAGTCTGCGAGGACAAAGATAAAGAGGGCAAAGTTGCCGAGTAGGGAAGATGTCAGGCAGGCGAGGGTAGAGGAAATTATTGCCGACATAAGGAATGAAATCGCAGAGGGAAGGCATTCAAAATACCTCAGGTTTGTGGAAGATATGTCTTCAGGATATTCGTGTCAGGATATTGCCGCTGCAGCTTTCAGTATTATCCTCGGAGATATAGTTGACGACATAGAAGAATCCTGCATAGAACATGCCGGTCCGCGCACAGGACTTGTAAGGCTGTTCATGACTATAGGCAGGAAGGATAAAATAAAGGTCGCTGATATAGTCAGATCGATCTCAGCAGAGGCAGATATCCCTGCAAAGAAAATAGGCAATATTTCCCTTTTTGACACGTTCAGTTTTGTGGAGGTTCCTGCAGATTTGGCTGACAGAGTTATCAGCGCTATCAATGATATCATGCTTCGCGGCAGGCGGGTTAAGATTCAGCATGCAAAAGAAAAAAAACACAGAATTTCTGCCTAACCCGAAAATATTTGAAAAATAGGGGTCTATTGGCACAGAAATAGTGACGAAACCTTGACCTTTTAATGATTAGTATGTAATACTATGCTCGAAGTTCGGAAGTTCTGTTGTATTAGCCTCGATGTCTATGCACTGTGTGGCTCTTCTATAGCATAACTCCGTAATCTTCGATTTTTATTATTTAAGGAGGTGTAGTAGTATGGTCAAAGGAACCGTTAAGTGGTTCAATGAATCCAAGGGATATGGATTTATTACCAAAGAAGACGGCGGAGATGTTTTTGTTCATTATTCCGAGGTACAGGGTAATGGTTTCAGAACATTAGCTGAGGGCCAAGCGGTTAGCTTTGAAATTGCTGACGGTCCAAAAGGTCCAAAGGCGATCAAAGTTACAAAAATCTAAGACACAATATACGCAGGCCCTTTAGCGGGCCTGCGTAATCAATATATCCTTCATATATTATTCAGTAAACAAAGAAGTGTTATAATAGTCTTCGTGGAGTTTGAAGAAAACCTCGATATAGTTAATGAAAAAGGCGAGGTTATTGGCCACGCACCTCGATCTGTAATTCATGGTAATCCATCATTAATGCACAGGGTGATTCATGTCCTTGTATTTAATAAAGATGGAAAACTCCTTTTGCAGAAACGCTCACAGAATAAAGATGTTGCACCTGGTAGATGGGATACCTCTGTAGGCGGGCATGTAGAAATGGGAGAAGACATACATATTTCATGCAAAAGGGAAATGCATGAGGAGCTCGGCATTGCTAACTGCGAACCCGAATATCTCTACTCATATATCCATAGCAATCCTTATGAAACAGAACTTGTTCATACTTATCGCTGTACGTATGAATATCCTATTTCTTTTGACAACTATGAAATTGATGAGATAAGGTTCTGGAGTTTTGATGAAATAAAAGAAGCCATGGGCAAAAACATATTAAGTGATAACTTTGAGAATGAATTCAGGACTTATCTAAGTTATTTCCAGCCTCCACAACAATAGAGGATTTCAATCTATCTTTGCGGTACAAAAATTATGTCTTTTATCTCTGTCGGCGAACTTTCTTTTGAAGGGCCTGTAGAGGTTACCCTGTAAGACCTATTTGTTGAGGGTGGGTCTTTATCAAGGAATGAAGGTATCTGAGTTTCTCCGATTAATATAAACTCCTCTTTTTTATCTGTTTTTCTGTAAATCCTGTAGCCCGATATCCATGTTTCAGGGGGTTCTTTCCATATAAGGTATACATTTTCCTTTGTGGGCACAGCCTGAAGGTTTTGAGGAGGCGATGGTACAAATTCCTTTGGATTTATCTCAAGCTCCTTTGAAGGAGTCCCCTCGTTTCTTATAGCATCTCCCCACAATCCCCGTATCGTATAATAAACAATTTTATTTATATCAAAATCATCAGCAAAAGTATTTTTCTTAACTGGTTCATTATTCAAGGGCATTAAAGGATATATGCCCTTTTTATCGCTTTTATAAATGTTATATAAAACTCCTTCTCCTGCATTTTCCCATGTGAGTACAAGCGAATCCTTTTTGATTTTGAAAGAAAGGCTTTGAGGAGAAGCAGGGGTTTCGCGGATCTCTGCATCTATGATATTTGAATCAACACTTAATACATCTTTGAGATTCTGGGAAACAATCTTATATCTGTATTTAGAACCTATTTTAATATCCCTGTCTATGTAAGAACGTTTGCTGTTTTCGATAAACTCAATCTTCTTAAAATCTTCTCCTGTTGATTTAAGCAGATAAAATCCTTTTATTCCTGTTTCCTTATTTTTCGGAAATTCCCATGACAAGATGATCTCTGATTCTCTGTGGATTGCCCCGAGTTCTGAAGGGGGGTGTGGTTTTTCATAAGATTTAAGTGTAGGATCGCCTTTTTTACCGCAGGAGCAGATTAAAAAGAATATAACAAACAGAATATAGTAAGCAGTAAAAATCTTTGACTTGACTTCTGACTTCTGTTTTCTGACTTTTGTCATCGTATCAGTTTTTTGAGCCGTTTTATCTGTTTTGCTACCTCATCAGGGGATGTGCCACCCAAAGATTTTTTGTGATTTACAGATTCTTCTACAGCAAGGTAGGAATAAATATCACCTGTAATTAACTTAGAAAAAACATTGAATTCTTTTAATTTAAGGTCTTCAAGCTTCTTTTTTTGTTTAATGCAATAAAGTACAATCTTCCCTGTAACCTCGTGCGCCTTTCTGAAAGGCAGCCCCTTTCTTACAAGATATTCTGCCAGGTCGGTTGCTGTGGAAAAGGCATCTCCTGCAGTTTTACGCATCCTTTTTGTGTTAAATCTTATCCACTGGAACATTTCATTTAGGACAACGACGCAGGATTTAACAGTATCAACTGTGTCAAAGACAGGCAGCTTATCTTCCTGCAAGTCCCTGTTGTAGGAAAGAGGCAATCCTTTTAGCACCGTCAACAGGGATAAAAGGTTCCCATAAACCCTTCCTGTCTTTCCCCTGACAAGCTCTGGCACATCTGGATTTTTTTTCTGGGGCATTATACTTGAACCTGTTGCAAAGGCATCAGGCAGCTCTATGAATCCGAATTCCTCTGTTGACCACAGTATGAGTTCCTCAGCAAATCTTGATAAATGCATTGTGAATATGGCAGCGGCTGTTAGGAATTCTATTGTAAAATCCCTGTCAGAGACTGCATCAATGCTGTTCTGAGAAATAGCATTAAAACCGAGAAGTTTTGCTACATAAGGTCTGTCTATAGGAAGGGTTGTCCCTGCAACAGCACATGCGCCTAATGGAAGTACATTTATCCTTTTTATTGTATCAGTGAATCTATCGTTATCCCTCTGAAACATCTCAACATAAGCGAGCAGATGATGTGAGAGTAAGACAGGTTGCGCCCTTTGTAGATGCGTATAGCCAGGCATTAATGAATTGAGATGAGTTCCTGCAATACTCAGGAGCGTGTTCTGGAAATTCTTTATAAGAGAGATTATCTCTTTTGTTTCTTCCCTTAGATATAGTCTTAAATCGAGTGCAACCTGATCATTCCTTGAGCGTGCTGTATGAAGTTTTCCGCCTGTGTCGCCTATCTTTTCTATAAGGGCAGTTTCAATATTCATATGGATATCCTCGAGGTTTTTTCTGAATCTAAATTTTCCGGTTCCTATGTCCTTTGCTATGTCTTCGAGCCCTTTTATTATTTTTGCAGAGTCTCTTTTTGAGATAATACCCTGTTTGCCGAGCATCTTCGCATGGGCTATGCTTCCTTTGATATCATATTTCCATAGACGGTAATCAAAAGATATAGACTCTGTAAATTTCTCTACAATCTTTGATGTTTTTTTCTCGAATCTTCCCGCCCATGGTTTTCTCATATCTTTTTCCTCAACCCTAAGATAATTTTATCTTAGAGGCTGGATGCCTCTTTTCTGTTATTTTGGACAGCTATAAAGTCCAATATAATCTTAGTAAATATTTCTTTTTTTGTAAATTAAAAACTTGAGATATGTAGTAGAATTAGATAAATTAAAGATATGCTATATAAATCCCTCGATGCCCTGCAAAAAAGGATAGATTCAATAATAAAGGGCAAGAGCAATGCTGTAAAGATGGCTATTGTGAATCTTCTCAGCAGAGGGCATCTTCTTCTGGAAGACATACCGGGTGTTGGGAAAACCACCCTTGCATTTACACTTGCCAATGCGATAAATTGTTCTTTCCAGCGCATACAATTTACAAGCGATCTCCTGCCAACAGATATAATAGGAGTGAATATATACAATCCGGATACAAAGGAGTTTGAATTCAGACAAGGACCTATATTTGCAAATATTGTGCTTGCTGATGAGATTAACAGGACAAACCCAAAGACACAGTCTGCACTCCTTGAAGCGATGAATGAAAGAAGGGTATCTGTTGATAGAAAAACATACATCCTCCCCGAGCCATTTATGGTGATCGCTACACAAAATCCTATTGAATACCACGGTACATTTCCCCTCCCAGAAAGTCAGCTTGATAGGTTTATGATGCATATCAAACTCGGTTATCCCTCACCTGAATATGAAAAACAGATTGTGCTTGAACAATCGAGTTTCGAGATTATCGAGACAATGGGGCCAGTAATATCAGGCGATGAAATAATAAGGATGCAGAAAGAGATTGACAATGTAAGGATTGACAGCAGTCTGCTCGATTATCTCATGTCCATAATTAACGAGACACGGCGAAATGATAAAGTCAGGTTAGGTGTAAGCCCGAGGGGAGGGCAATTCCTGTTGAAAGTAGCCAGTGCAAATGCATACTATGAAGGCAGGGATTATGTTGTGCCATGTGATATAAAGGAAGTAGCACCTTTTGTTTTAGGTCATAGAATAATACTTAAGACGCGCACATATATTTCTGATGCTGAAAAGGTGATAGAGGAGATGCTTGATAAAATACCCGTGCCTGTATGAAGACAAGCAAGGAAGGCAAGAGGTTTATCCTTGTAACAGGTTTAATTACTCTTGCAGCATTAAATACTGCTAATAACCTTATCTATCTTATACTCTCTATGATGCTATCCATATTTATGCTTTCAGTGCTGATCATGAAGATTAATATTAAGGGGTTGGTGCTCAGGATTTTTCAGTCACAGCCTATATTTGCAAATAGCCCTGCGAATATAAATATTATTTTATCAAACAAAAAGAGGATTGCTTCATATTCAATAAAGGTTTTGATGCCAGAAAATATTATAAGAACGGAAAAATTTTCAGAAATACATCCTTCAATGGATATCTTAAAACCCTTTTCTATTGTTTATAAAAAGAGGGGAATTTACAGATACGGAGATTTTTTTATTGAATCAGGTTTCCCCTTCATATTTTTTTCAGAAAAGATTTTATGCAAGGTTACTGGTGAGATAATTGTTTATCCTGAAATTAAGGAGATTAATGGAATTATTTTAGAGATTATAAAAGAATGGTACGAACCATCTTTAGCAAGGGTTGATAAGGGAGATGAATTTTCCATGATAAGGGAGTTCAGGTCAGGAGATGAATGTCGCAGGATTCACTGGAAGTCGTCTGCCAAGAGGGCAAAACTTATGGTTAAAGAATATGCTGCTGAAGAGCCGAGAAAAGTTTCAATAATACTCGATAATCTTATGCCTTATGAACCTGCCAATTTTGAAAAAGCCGTTTCTTTTGCAGCCTCTGTATCTGACTGGTTTTTAAATGAGGGATTTTTTGTGAGACTGTTTACATGCAGAAAAATAATGCCTTTTGGGAATGGCAGAGATCATCTGTTCAAAATACTCGATCTCCTCGCAGTGATAGAGGGACAGGATTCATGGGAATGTCCCATATCAGATGATATCGAAGGTCATACAATTCTGATCTTAAATTCAGCGGACTCACATCTCGTTAAATTTATTCCTTTCAGCAATATGGTGGTATATGCAACAAATCTATAAGATATTGACTGCCTTCCTCGCCCTTACAGGCTGTGTGAGCATTATCATGTCGGGTGAAATTAATCCTTTAATGTCTATAACAGGCATAGGACTTTTATTCGGGTACCACAGGTCATTAAAAAATATGCCCCCTGCACCGGGATGGGCAATCAGTGGATTGTCAGCCCTTACACTTATTGTATTTATCTTTGACTATTTAATTGTGTCAGGTGACTATTTTATTGCTGTTGCCCATCTTACAATAACTTTTCAAGCTATAAAAAGCTTTGACCTGAAAGAGCCGTGGGATAATCTTCAGGTTTACTTTATGTCGCTTCTTCAATTAATTATTGCATCAGAACTTACAAGCTCTATTGCCTTTGGTATCTTATTCGTATTTTTTCTTGTTGCACTTGTAAACACAATAGTTTTCTCACACTTTATAAAAGAGGGTGTGATTTTAAAAAAGATTGATATCAGAAGACCTTTGATATATATATCTTCCTTGACGCTGTTGGTTACCCTGATTTTCTTTATATCTATACCGAGGGTTTCCGGAGGTCTATGGGGGAAAAGTCACTTAAAACGTATAAAGACAGCAGGGTTTTCTGAAAAGGTTGAGTTTGGTTCTTTTGGCGACATGATATTAGACCATACAATTATCATGCGGGTTGAGTTAAGCAGCAATGCAAAAGAGCCTTACTACTGGAGAGGAATGACCCTGAATTATTTTGACAGGATATCGTGGAAGAACATATTTCAGAAAAGAACACAGATTTATAAAGAAGGGAACCTATTTAATATAAAGCCCTTTAAAAAAGAAGAGGCAGTAATTCAGAGTATCTTTCTTGAGCCATTGGATACAGATGTGGTTTTTGGTCTGAGCGAGATTGCTGCTGTTGAATCAAAAGGGCTAAATATTTTTATGGATAACGCAGGATCACTTTTTCTTCCATGGAAGAAAGGCAAGCGGTTTGCTTATGTAGTTTATAGCATTAACGATCAAAATAATCCCCCCTCACCCCCCTTTAGTAAAGGGGGGAAGGGGGGATTATCAGGTGAAAATATAAATAATTATCTCAAGATGCCATCAGGAATGGAAAAGATTTCAAGACTTGCATATAAAATTATATCGAGGAAGGATAAAGATATTGAAAAGGCAATAAAAATAGAAAATTACCTTAGAAACAATTATATGTATTCACTTTCTACCTCTCCACCTCCTGATGGTGTTAGCCCAGTAGAGGATTTTTTGTTTAATACTAAAAAAGGATATTGTGAGCATTATGCGACTTCTATGGTTTTGATGCTCAGGGCAGTCGGCATCCCTGCAAGGATTGTTACAGGTTATCTCGGAGGCGAGTTAAATGAATATGGAAATTATATAATTGTGAGGCAGAGCAATACACACTCATGGGTAGAGGCTGCAATTGATGGTGTATGGAAGCGGTTTGACCCAACTCCACCGATTGATGTTAAGAGACCTTCAGCCATTGCCCTGTATATAGATATGCTGAAAATGAAGTGGAATAGATATATTATAGCCTTTAGTCTTTCTGACCAGAAGGCGATTCTGAAGACCTTTTCATTGCCCTTAAGAATTCCACTTATGCCTGATGTTGGATTTCGTAAATTTTATGTTATATATTTCCTGTTGACCTTAATAGTGTTAGCAGCAATTATTTTTCTTTTAAGGCATCTAAAGTTCAGACGATACGGCTTTGTAACAGCGCAGTATATAAAAGCGAGAAAAATTATTAAGAATAGAGGTGCAAAGATAACCCTGTCGTCAACGCCTTCAGAAGTGGAGAAAGAAGCGATCAAAATAGGTATGAGTAATAAGATTTCTGAATTTATAAAACTCTATGAAGAATACAGGTTTAGCGGTAAGGAGATAAGATGTGAGGATAGGGTGAGGTATCGGAATTTGATAAAAGAGATTAGAAAACAATTTAAGAGGTTTCGCTTAAATCGAAAAGTTTCAAAGACGAATGTTTAGCGATGAGTTCAAAATCACTATCTTTATGGATAATCTGGCAGTTGTATGATATAGCAACAATTGTTAGAAGGCTGTCAATGGCGGATATTGTAACGCCTTTTCTCCTTAAATTAAAGGAAAGATCAGCAGCATTATGCCAGTGTTCGTCAGTTATTTTAAGCCAGCAAATGCCATTGATTCTACTTTTCATATCATCTTTTTCTGTATCGGTTCTTGCCCATTGGATAAGTTCAACCATGATTGGTCCAGCAATAGCAACCCTGTTGTCATCCAGTAATGTAGAGATAGTTTCTTTAATTTTTGAAAAACCTTTTCTTGCAAAGAAACATATCCATGCACTTGTATCAACGAGGACTATATTTTGCATTATTCTTTAGTATGAGACTCTCGTGCAGTATATTTCTTTTACGGCGCGACTTCTTGAGATCATGAATGTCCATTTCTATAGCTCCGCTTCCGACCATTTCTTTAAGTTTACGCCTGAGTCCGGACTTTATTAGTTCTTCGAGAGCTATTTTTACAGTCTCTTTTTTAGTAGGTGTTCCAGCAATTTTCATGGCTTCTTTTAGGATAGTTTCGTCTATATCTATTAATGTCCTCAAAGGCTTTTACCTCCTTTTGATATATAAAATAACAAAATTATATATACAGTGTAAAGAGATATTAACCTTTTTGAAGAACAACATGTCCCTAAAGAAAACTTTAGAATAAAAATTGTTGGTTATTTTTGTCCTCTTCCCATCCATATTTACCGATGAGTGGTACGAATACACAAGGAGTGTGAAAGGTCTCTGAGAATTTACCCTGTGATTTCTTGAGCTTTAAAATCTGCTGTGAGAAACGGTCTCCGACTGGGGCGATGATTAAGCCTCCTTCCGATAACTGCCCTGTTATTGGTTCAGGTATCTTGGGAGTGCCTGCAGTTATTATAATCCTGTCAAAAGGTGCTTGTTCTGGCCATCCTAAGGTTCCATCGCCAACTTTAAAGTAAGTATTATTGTAACCGAGTGAACGTATTTTTTCTTCTGCCTTTTTAGAAAGTGCTGCAATACGTTCAACTGAATAGACTTCTTTAGCAAGTTCAGCAAGGATTGCTACCTGATATCCTGATCCTGTTCCTACTTCAAGGACCCTTTCATTCCCTTTGATCTCGAGTAGTTCTGTCATGACAGCTACCATATATGGCTGCGAAATAGTCTGGCTCTCGCCAATCGAAAGTGCTGTATCATCATAAGCCTTATGCTGAATATGTTCAGCAACAAAGATGTGCCTCGGGACCTTTCTCATTGCATTAAGCACACGCTCGTCTTTGATTCCCCTCGGGACAAGTTGGGTTTTCACCATAAATTCCCTTAGTTCTTTGAAATCCATCAGAGTCTGTTTGCTATCTCTCTCGCAGCTATCATCCCTGAAACAGATGCCTGTATAAGCCCCCTGCTTACGCCTGCACCATCACCGACTGCAAAGAGGTTTTTAATCTCTGTCTCGAGGGAGCCTGAAAGCTTAGGCACGATTGAATAAAATTTTACTTCAGCTCCATAAAGAAGAGTATGTTCTGAGTTTATGCCAGGCGCAATCTTATCGAGTACCTCGATCATTTCAAGGATGTTGGATAGGTGACGGTAAGGCAGGACAAAGCTTAAGTCTCCTGGTGTCGCATCTTTAAGAGTTGGTTGCAGACTGCCTTTTGATATCCTCTCATGTGTGGAACGTCTTCCTTGCTGTAAATCACCGAGACGCTGGATAATCACACCTTTTCCAAGAAGGTTTGCGAGTCCAGCTATATACCTTCCATATGATATTGGATCATCAAAGGGTTCTGTAAAAAATGTGCTTACTAAAAGTGCAAAATTTGTGTTATTAGACTTCTTGTTTGCGTAACTATGACCATTGACTGTCCATATGCCCTTCAGATGTTCCTTTACAACCTCACCATATGGATTTACACAGAAAGTCCTTATCCTATCATTGAATTTTTTTGAATAAAATATCAGTTTGGGTTCATATGTTATTTTTGTGAGGTGCTCAAATATAGTAGCTGGTATCTCAACTCTTATGCCGATGTCTACAGGATTTTTAAGGACTGTAAGGTGAAGCCTTTTTGTCTCTTTTTCGAGCCACCTCGAACCTTCGCGTCCAGGGGCAAGTATTACAAATTCAGAATAAAATTGTGTTCCATCTGTAAGCTTTATTCCTACAGATGTCCTCTTTTTTGTGATTACCTTTTCTGCCTCTGAACCGAATATAATATCTACCTTCGTATTGAATGCCTCTTTGATATTTTTAAGGACAGTCTTGCATCTGTCAGTACCTATATGCCTTATTTTTGAAGGTAAGAACAGGAGATTGTTTTCTGATGCAAGTTTTTCTATTTTATGTATCTCTTCATTATCTCCATAAGTCTCCTTCGGCGCACCATAACGGACATATATTTTATCTACAGTGGTTATCAGGGATTGTAGTGCGTTTGTATCAATATACCTTGAAAGAAACCCCCCGATCTCTGGAGAGAGGTTTAATTTCCCGTCACTAAAAGCACCAGCACCACCCCATCCACTTAAGAGCGAGCATTCAGGACATACAGCGCATGAGGATTCTCCTGTCTTCATCGGGCATATCCTTTTATCAATATCCTTGCCTTTTTCGAGGATGAGGATCTTTAAATCTTTTTTTTGACTAAGTAGTTCGATTGCAGAAAATATGCCGGCAGGTCCTGCTCCTACTATTATGACATCATATTTTTTCATAATAAAAGACTGTTTAATGTAAAAATCTTAAAAGTGTAGCGTCCATCTTTCCTTCAAGAATTTCATAGCCTCAAAATTTGTAAGATCAAGATGTATAGGCGTAATAGAGATACACTGTTCCTGAATAGCCCGAATATCTGTGTCCTCCCCCTGTTCCCAGTAGGGTTCGCCTCCGCCAATCCAGTAATGTTTATTTCCATAAGGATCAAAGGTTTCCTGAATTGAATTGTCATATATGCGTTTCCCCTGTCTTGCGAATTTTATACCTTTAATTTCATTGATCTCAACATTTGGGACATTTACATTTAATAGTGTGTCATATGGCAGGGAATTTTCAAGGATATATTTTCCAACTTCGGCAGCTATTCGGGCTGCAGTATCAAAATGTAAGCTGCCATGGGTATTTCCTGTGACTAATGAGATAGCAAATGAGGGTATACCCATTATTGTGCCTTCTATAGCAGCTGAAACAGTGCCTGAGTATGTAATATCATCCCCGAGGTTTGCTCCCTTGTTAATGCCCGAGGCAACAAGTACAGGTCTTTCACGAAGAATCTTATTTGCTCCTATGGCTATACAATCTGTTGGAGTACCATTAATGGTATAAACATGTTTTTTTAGTTCTTCAACCTTAAGGGGGCGGTGCATTGTCAGAGAATGGCTGACTGCACTCCTTTCCCTATCAGGCGCTACTATGAAGGCATTGCCCAGCTCTTTCATTGCCTCGAACAGAGAAAACAAGCCTGGTGAATTAATTCCATCATCATTTGTGACAAGAATCACAGACATCGAAAATATTTTATCAGAATATTAAATTAAAATGTTAAGATTTACCAAAATTCCATGAAAATTAGACACCATGCATCCTAACTGCTTATTTTGCAATGTATCTTGCCGTCAGACAGGCATTTTAGTCGGAGCTTTTAACCAGCAGGTTAATGAACTTACTTGGTTGTAAATAAGATAATACTTTATCCCATCTTTTTCCATTGAAACGGGCATCCTGTCATCTGCATAATTAAATCTCATTATAAGATTATCATTTTTGCATATATTGCCAATAGTATTATCTGACTGAGAGGCATTGTCATGTTGTTTTATAACATGGCAACGGATTAAAATGCAAGAAACAAGACTTGACCCCCCTGACCCCTATGCTCTTACCTTATGACGCAAGATTCATTTTTTAAGTGACGCAATATTCGTTAAGCCATATTACATTAATGTCAGATAATATGTTAGAAAAGACTTTGAGATTGAGAATTCATGGCCTTTCATCTGTTATAATTTGACTAAAGAGGAGGTCACAAGATGAGTGCATATAAGTTTTCTGTGGTCATCGAAAAGGACAGCGAAGGCTATTTCGCTTTTTGTCCCGAGCTTCAGGGTTGCTACACACAGGGTGACAGTTATGAAGAAGTTCTGGAAAATATCAAAGATGCTATTCGCTTACACATAGAAGACAGAATTGAAAGCGGCGAAGAAATCCCACAGACAGAATCGGTCAGTCTTACCCTGATGGAAGTAGCTGTATGAGCGAAAAGCTGCCGAGAATAACTGCTGCCGATGCAATCAAGGTATTGGAAAAAGCAGGCTTTACTTTCTCACGGCAGAGTGGAAGCCACAAGATTTACAAGAATATAGCAGGCAGAAGAGCAACTGTCCCTTATCATTCAGGAAAAATCCTGCATCCAAAAACTTTAGCAAGCATTCTCAGGGATGCAGATTTAACAGTAGAGAAATTTAAAGAATTTCTGAAATGACCTTTGGGTACAACGATGCGAATGAGGAGTATTCGCATCGTTGTACCTTTTATTTTTTCCCTCCATATATTGTAAATATTCCATATTTATAGAAACAATCAACATTCTTAAAGCCAATGGTCTGCAAAGCTTTGAGTTGATCTCCCAAAGTATCAGGCTTGTTATCTGTGTTATCTTTGTATCTTCTGATAATATCGTCATACTGATCACCCTCAAGCCCTAAAAATGATTTTCTTTCATTAATCCATTGCTTCCAAAGTAAAAGATACCATTGTTCAAGTGCATCTGATGGAGCAAGGATGACATCAATATTCAAAAAGTAGCCGTTAAAATTTAAGTGGGAATAGATGTCCCTGAATAAGGCAGTTTTCTCCTCCATAGTCAAGTGGTGTATCGCCAACGAAGAAACTATAAAATCGTATCTTTGGAGAGTACTGCTTGTCTTTAAAATCTCTTGAAAGCTTGCCCGAATAAAATGAATGTTTCTAAAATCCTTAAGGCGGCATTTTGCCTTACTCAGCATATCCTCAGAACCATCTATCAAAGTGGCTCCTATTAAATTATCATTTTTTAGAAGCTCATATGTAACAATCCCATCTCCGCATCCAAGGTCAAGAATATGGCTGTTTGGTCTATTGCCGATGAAATGCTTATAGAAAGACTTCAAAATTTCGAGCATTCTTTTCCTCTCCACAATATAAACATCTGCACTATCCCTATATTCTTGAGTAAATTCAGGTTTTGCCCATTGTGATTTATCAAATTCTGTCATAAATACATTTTTTTGATTTACTTTTATGCCGTCGCTAATTCTAATTTCTCTTTTGTGATAAGAGGCAACCTTACAGGAGCAAAAAACTTTTCAGGATACAAATAATCTTCGCCTGATTCATCAATGACTCTTATCTGGTGATGTTTTTCTGCTACTCTGTCAGTCAACACTTCGTACAGTTTTCTTATTTCCAGAGACGACTCATAGCCGCGATTATCTACGCATATCATAAAATATTTTCTCATAACCATCTCCTCATAAATATCTTGGGTTTTCTTGCGTTTCCTCGTGAGGTTATATGATAGACTGCTCCGTCATATTCTATCCTTAATGGCATTGCCCTTACACGATCCAACCAGCACCGACACCTAAAATGAAAGGAACCCCGTGAGTTCGCGGCTGGACAAAATTTCAAGGGTTGCTACCTTTTGACATTTCTCTCTATTTTTTACCTGATATCAGTGGTCTTCTTTCTGTCCTGCTATTTTCTTTCCATTTTTTCTATTTTTATCATGGAAAGTACGATAGCATTTTGCTTGACCATTTCTGCGCAACCCATTTCACCCGCGGTTGATATAGTAATGCGGATACCATCTTCAAAAGTAACGGCTCGAGTGACAAAACCGCCGCTTGGCGTATCAAATTTACATTGTTGCCAATATTTTCTATCACCTGCCGACTCAAATCGGTATTCATTATTTTTCCCCAAAAATGATGATTCCTGGGACGAGAAAATCTCAGGCGAATACCATTCATACTCAAAACCGCCATCACCGCTTTCGTCTTCATCTCCAAAATCGCTTGCTCTATTTGATTCACCCCGCTCATAGGACACGCAAGAGTTGTAAGAATGGAAATGAACGTTAAATACATAGATATCACCGTATTTAACTTGTCCTCTGATCTGTGCAAATGCGCCGCCTTCGGGATACTGAGTTCTTGAAACGCCTGCAAATGAGTTTTCAGGGACGGGGTCGCTGTTCGGAAACTTAACGGTAAGGTGCGCTTCGGGAATAATGATCGCGTACACATAGGTTCTGCCCGCTTCGATCTTTTCCTGTAGCTGATTTGCATGGAGGCGACGATATCTTTCCTCAACATGCCTACCTTGCTCATAATAATCCAGCATTCCCCGCAACTGCTGCATTTCCGTTATCGCCTGTTTACTCGACTGTTCGAGTCCGGACTGGTTGTTTCCTCCTTTTGCTACCTGATCCCCCTCTTTCCCATCGATAGCAGGACTCTTACTCTCAATTGACTTAATCATGCTGGGATACCAGACAAACTGGAACGCTGCAAAAAGCGATAAGATGAGCAAAACTAACAACCATATCTGTCTCCGGATTCTCATGATTCCCCCTTTTCTAAGCCGTAAAGAACTGTCGGGGTCGCTTCTTTTTGTCCTTCCTGAATCATGCAAAACGTTCCTTGAGATCGTTGAGCGAATAAGGAGAATATTCTTCTTCCATGCCACGCATTGCAGATGATAGAGATAGTTCTGACCATTCCATTTCTTCTCTATCAA
>JBFMDO010000070.1:0-107944 GCA_040753615.1 Nitrospirota bacterium
TAGTATATGGAAGTGAGAATTTCATAGAAGGAGTAACGAGAGAATATAAAGTTGCAGCAATGATAAAACCAATAGGTAGGCCAAAAAAGGATTGAAAGTTGAAAAATTAGAACCGTCCCCTTAACCCATGGGGTGCAGGGCAAATGGAACAGAAAAATTTCACCCGATAATAGACCAACCAGTAGGTCCAAAGGATATAACAGTCAGAGAAGATGACAAGGAAACAGGGGTTCATCCTGTAAGCAATGGCGTTGATAGGTTTATCTATGTCTGGAAGGCAAGCGCAAAGTCAGAATGCACACCACCGACTGGCAAGCACACGATAATGATTAAAGCTGTTGATCTTAAAGGTTCGCCTACAGAGGTGAGCAAAGAAATTGAAGTCCTTCCAAGCGGAGATGACCCGGGATGCGACCACCCTGATGACAATTATAGCGTATCAACCATTGATTACGAATCCTTTGCCGTACCGGATGATGCAGATGATTTCAGCTTAACGGTAAAAGAACCGGTGCCAATGGTTTCTGTTCTTGAAAGAGGGAAGTCCGGCATTACCGAACTTCTCTTGGATAATTTAAAAGAAGAGTATGAATTGAGACCTGTTGACTTCTCTCCTTCTATCGTGTCAGAAACTCCTTTATTGATAATACCTTCCGGCGGATTGTATAGCCTGGAAAATTCAGAATTCTTCAAAACCGCATTAGTTGAATATGTTAATAATGGTGGAGCGATACTCGTTTTTGCCCAACAGCACGGTTACGAATATTCAGTCCTTCCAAACAAATCCACAAAATAAAAAAGTCTTTGAGGATGTAAAGACGGCATACCTTCTTTCTCATGGATCAGACACTGTAACTGTTAATTTTACCCCACCCACAACCTTATCTACAGGTACTTATACAGTCAGGACAGAGGTATGGCATGGGACACAACTTGTCTCATCAGCATCCGTAAGATTTGTAAAAAAGTGAAGTTAGCTTAGGGTTTATAATTAAATTTAGAACAAAATATGTAGGTGGTGGGTATCTTATTTATGCTAAAATAATTTACCTGATGTTCAAAAAAATCATCTGGATAATAATATCGTTTCTTGCTGCTGTTTCTTTTTCAGTAGTTGCAGGAATTATTAATCCATCCGAGAAAATAAATGCCCTCTGGCTTGTTGTTGCTGCAGGATGTTTCTATGTTATCACTTATAGATTTTATGCATCATTTATTGCGGCAAAGGTTCTTTCTATTGATGAAAGACAGATTACCCCTGCGGTCAGACTTAACGATGGTATTGATTACTATCCGACAAACCGATGGATATTATTCGGACATCATTTTGCTGCTATAGCAGGAGCAGGTCCATTAATAGGGCCAATGCTCGCTGCACAATTTGGATATCTTCCGGGATTTCTGTGGATACTGATAGGTTCAGCCCTCGCAGGTGCTGTACATGACATGGTTATACTTTTTGCCTCTGTAAGAAAGAATGGACGTTCTCTTGCAGAGATAGCAAAGGAAGAAATTGGTCCTGTCGGAGGCATTGCTGCAACATTCGCAATACTTTTCATCATTATTGTTGCACTTGCAGGATTGGGGCTTGCAGTGGTTAATGCACTGTCAAAAAGTCCATGGGGCACATTTACAATTGCATTAACCATTCCCATTGCGTTCTTTATGGGGATATATCTCTACCGCCTGAGACCTGGAAAGGTCGGGGAGGTGAGCGTAATAGGAGTCATTCTGCTGTTAATTGCGGTTTTCACAGGCCATTATATCCCGGGTTCTTTTCTCGATCCATTTTTTAATCTCTCCAGAAACAGTCTTATATTTTCTATTGCACTTTACGGTTTTATAGCATCTGTCCTGCCTGTCTGGATGCTGCTTGCTCCGAGGGATTATCTTTCAACATATATGAAAATAGGCACAATACTCCTTCTTGCGTTTGGTGTTATTATCATAGCGCCCATCTTACAGATGCCTGCGATTACAAGATTTGCAGCAGGCGGGGGACCGATAATTCCTGGAAAATTATTTCCATTTATGTTTATCACAATTGCCTGTGGTGCTATATCTGGATTTCATGGTCTTGTTTCATCAGGAACTACGCCAAAGATGATAATGAGTGAAAGGGACATCCCTTTCATCAGTTATGGTGCAATGCTCGCAGAAGGTTTTGTAGCAATCATAGCCTTGATAGCTGCGACAATTCTTATTCCCGGTGATTATCTTGCTATAAATACTACGCTTTCATTTGATGCGTTATCAGCCCTCGGTTTTCCAGTAGATAAGATTTTAGAGCTTTCAGAAACAGTGGGCACTGATGTTGCAGGAAGACCAGGCGGTGCGGTTTCGCTCGCTGTTGGAATGGCATCTATTCTATCAAATATTCCCGGTATGAAGGGACTGATGCCTTACTGGTATAACTTTGCACTCATGTTCGAGGCACTTTTTATCCTTACCACAGTGGATGCAGGGACAAGGGTAGCAAGATTTTTACTTCAGGAACTCGGCAGGTATGTTTATAAACCGTTGGCAAAGACAGGATGGCTGCCCGGGAATATTTTTATGAGTTTTTTGGTTGTGTGTGCGTGGGGATATCTGATTTACTCAGGGAGCGTATCCACTATCTGGCCCATGTTCGGTGTTGCAAATCAGCTTCTTGCTGCCATTGCGCTCGGTGTAGGAACAACTTTTATTGTTAAATCAGGAAAGTTGAAATATGCGTGGGTAACATTTATTCCCATGCTCTTCATGTTTACAACTACTTTTACAGCCGCTTGGGAATTAATAAAGATCTTCAAAGACAAGGCATCTGCTGCATTGTCTCAGGCAGAGGCATTATCTTTTAAAATGGATGCCTTTCTTATCTTTGTAATGGCAATGCTCGCAATTATTGTTTTGGCAGACATGTTGTATAAGTTATATCGGTATACTTTTGGAAAGACAGCAGGCAGGATATAATATTTTACGAATTAAATGCAATGAAAAGCTTATCATATGTTTCCATTATATGTTCAGGTATTACCCTTATCTCATCAAATACTGACATGAAGCTCGTATCTCCACCCCATCTCGGCACCATATGGAGATGGAGATGTTCTTCCATTCCAGCACCTGCTATCTTTCCGATATTTATTCCAATATTAAAACCTTCTGGCATAAAAGCCTTCTTGATTGATTTAACAGCATGCTGTGTAAGCTTTATAAAATCGAGCAAGATTTCATCGGATAGACCTTCAAGAGAGGATTTATGAATATATGGCACAACCATAATATGTCCATTGTTATAAGGGAAGCGGTTCATGATAACAAAATTATGGGAGCTCCTGTAAAGGATTAAATTTTCCCTGTCCTTATCCTGTTTTGGGAGTTCACAAAAGATACAGCCCTTAGTCTTATCTGAAAGTATATAGCTCATTCTCCATGGGGCCCAGAGTGTTTTCATGTAACTTTTCCTTTCATTTTTGGTTTTTGTCTTTTAATCTCTCTAAAACCATTAATGCATCCTCCCATGTTAGCCATTTATCTTTTGGATTTCTGATCAGATAGGCAGGGTGAAAGGTTGGCATTAAAGGGATACCCTTATAATCAAAGAATTTACCTCGCACTGCTGTTATCTTTAATTTTGTATCACCAATAAGCGTTGATGCAGAAATACGACCAAGACACATGATTACCTCTGGATGGATAATCTCTATCTGTCTTTCAACAAATCCCCTGCATTTTTCAATTTCTTCTGTTTCTGGATCGCGATTCATAGGGGGCCTGCATTTTACTATATTTGCAATATAAACATCCTCTCTATTAAATCCCATTTTTTCTATAAGCCTTGCGAGTACCATCCCTGCATCCCCAACAAATGGCTTTCCCTGTAAATCCTCTTCTTTACCAGGTGCTTCACCAATAAACATTATTTTTGCATCAGGACTACCCTCGCCGAATACGATATTTGTCCTTTGCTGTGAAAGATTACACCTTCTGCAATCCCCGATCTCTTCCCTGAGTGTGTTTAAAGCAGCTTCCTTAATCCCCCCCTGCCCCCCTTTAGTAAAGGGGGGCAGGGGGGGATTAATTGGTAGCCTTTCAAAACCCAGTGCCTGATAAAATTCAAGGAGTGTTTTTACATTTCTTATCATCTGGTTCTGCATTTCTATTTCGCTATTTATATCCTTTCACCCCATTTCAGTTTTGTCCTCAATATCTGGAAATAATCTTTTTCACAGGGCACTACAAGCTTAGTCTTGAATGGAGATTTCCTGATTTCGACAATATCATTCTGCCTTAAAGAAAAACCAACCTGGCCATCGAGTGTAAGAAAGACATCCTCTGTCTGTGACCTTAGGATTATTTCTATCAAAACATTGTCAGGTAAAACTATTGGCCTGTTTGTAAGCGTATGAGGACATATTGGCGCAAGTGCTATACTGTTGAGTGTTGGATAAAGGATTGGTCCCCCTGCAGAAAGGGCATATGCAGTAGAGCCTGTAGGTGTAGAAACTATGATGCCATCTGATTTAAATGTAGTAACATAACTGTGATTTATATATGTCTCGAGGTCTATTATCCTCGCTAGCGCGCCTTTATTAATGACAACATCATTGACGACATTGTATTCTGCAATGCATTCATTATGCCGATGAACATAAGCAGAAAGCATTATTCTTTCTTCTATGGGGCATTCTCCGTTAAGTACCTTTTCAAGAACCTCATAAATCTCATCTTTCTGAATTGATGTCAGAAATCCAAGCCCCCCAACATTGACGCCGAGTATTGGGATCCCTTTGTCTCCTACAAGTCTGCATGCACTCAGCATTGTCCCGTCCCCCCCGAGCACAATAATAATGTCGGATAAAAGGGGTATTTGTGAACGTGGAGATCCTTCGATATTCAGTGCAGAGGCGGTTTCTGGTTCTAAATATATTTCATATCCCTTCTCTCTGAGCCAGGGCAAAAGTCCTTTCAATATTTCAACAGGTTCGGGTGACTTTGTCTTACAGATTATCCCAATTTTTTTCATCTATCCCCTCTATTACTATCTCTCTCAAATTCTCGCCAAAGGATTTTATTCTGACCTTTATTATATCTTCTGGCAGGAATTCTTCAACCTTTTCAGCCCATTCAATAACTGATATGCTATCATCTCCTATTACATCCCAGAGACCCAGTTCATCAAGCTCTGCACCTTTTTCAATCCGGTATAAATCTATATGTCTGAAAGGAGGAATTGTATCGTATTCAGCAATTACAGTAAAACTTGCACTTGCGATTTCTCTTTCATCAATATCCAATGCACTTGCAATCCCTTTTACCATAGTTGTTTTTCCTGCGCCTAAATCTCCGTAGACAGCAACGATATCCCCCTCTTTAAGAAGTCCTCCCAGCCTGAAGCCAATTTCCATGGTCTCTTCAGGTCTCCTGCTTATATATTTCATATGGATATTATTAAAGGATACCAATAAATCCCCCCTGACTTCCATTATAAGCCTTACTGTATCTATAAGAATAATATTTATTAGGGTTACAATATGTACAGTCTTTCGAGCGCCATATATTTTTTTCAGGGATGCCCATAGAAATCGCCTGAATCATATTTGCAGAAGAAAGATCAATGGAATATTTTCCATCGCTTCTTCTTATATAATACTCGCCATTTCCTGTAACCCTGCAGACAGCATCTCTGACATCATCATCAACAGTATAACAGTTCCCCCTGATACTTGGTCCCATTGCGATTAAAATATCTTCTGGTGCTGAGTTAAAATCTTCAATCATTAATTTAATAGTCTTTTTTATTATCTGTGCTGCAGTGCCGCGCCATCCTGCGTGCACAGCGCCAGCAACTGACTTTTTCTTATCAAATAGGAGAATAGGAACACAGTCTGCAACCTGAACACCGATTAAAATGCCTTTTCTTCTGGTAATCACAGCATCCGCTACATCAGGGTTAAGGACGGAATCAATCACTAAAACTTTATCTGTATGTTTCTGTACAGGCAAAAATATATCTTCTTTTTTGATAGGGAGGATTTTACTGATTTTATCAATATCTACTCCCAGTGATTTATCAGTAAAAAATGCATTTACGTATCCATTGAAGATATCAGGACGGATCAATCTATCCATGGGTTTTAAGAGAACAAAAAGCAAAGGGTATTTTATCTATAATATCTGTTGCTATTAATGAATATTGCCCTTTTTCTGAAGCTGCGATATCACCTGCAAGACCGTGCATATAAATTCCCAGAATAGATGCATCGAGCGGACTCATATTCTGACTTAAAAATCCTGATATTATTCCTGTGAGTACATCTCCTGTACCAGCCGTAGCCATTCCAGGGTTCCCTGTTGGATTAATAAATACCCTTCCATCAGGTGCGGCAATAATTGTCGGAACACCTTTAAGCACAAGATGAGTCTTTGTTTCTCTCGCAAATGACATTGCAATATTAATCCTGTCCTGCTCTATCTTAGTTCGAAGCTCGGCGTTCGGAGCTTTCAACCCCTTCCTTACCTTCCCTACCTCAGGGAGGTGGAGGGGTAGGGGGGCTGAGTGCTGTAGCAGCCCTGCCATCTCACCTGTATGAGGTGTAAGAATAACATGAGTTTTTGCCTTTAAAAAAATCTCTGTCTCTCCCCTTATAGAATTTATTCCATCTGCATCTATAACCATCGGAGATGTTGAATTCTCTATTAATGCCTTCATTAGTTTATTTGTCTCAGCACTTATGCCTATGCCTGGACCAATAGCGAGGATATCAGCCTTTTCATGTAAGAACTCAAGTATCAAATCTGATGCCTTCCCTGAAAGTGTGCCATCACCCTTGTCAGGCAATATCAAGATCATTTCTTCTGTTACACGTGACTGAAATATATTTGCTAATGATTCAGGAATGCCTAATGTAACAAGCCCTGCGCCAACTTTCAGACACGCCTTTGCTGTCATAAGTGCAGCGCCTGTCTTTCCCTTTGACCCTGCTACAATAAGGACGTGACCATAATCACCTTTGTGTGAATACGCCTGTCTTTCTGGCATCAAATTGGATACATAATCTCTTTCGAGTAATTCGATATTAAGTTTAGCTGAAGTGAGTAATTCATTAGGAAATCCAATATCTTCTATAAACAGTTTTCCTGAATATTCAGCACCAGGGTATAAAAGATGTCCCCTCTTGGGAATGCCAAAGGTGACTGTATAATCTGCCTTTGCAGCATCTCCCAGAATCTGCCCATTATCTGAAGATATGCCGGATGGGATGTCAACAGAAACAACAGGTTTGTTTGATCTGTTAAGTATGTTTATTACTTCAGAGAGCATGCCTGAAACATTTTTACTCAATCCTGTTCCCAGTATGGCATCCACTACAATGCAATGATGGGTAATAATTGAAGCATGATTATTAAGAAGTTCTTCAACAGGTTGTACAACTACCCCGAATTTTACAGCAGTTTTATATTGCAATAAGGCATCGCCTTTTAAATCCTCTAATTTTGATGTGAGAAAGACCTTAACTTCCCAGCCTTCATTATAAAGATTTCTCGCAACAACAAAACCATCGCCACCGTTATTGCCGCCTCCTGATATAACAATCACTTTTCTTCGGCTAAACAACTCTTTTATCTTTGAGGCAACTGCAAGTCCTGCCCTTTCCATAAGCACAACACCTTGGATGCCATATCCTTCAATGGTTGTTCTGTCTATATTCCGCATCTCTTCAGCAGTGGCTACCTTCATCTCCCTTTTCGCCTCACATTACTATAAAAATCTTACAGATATTATAGCAGCTTGTCTATTAAAGCCTTTGTTGATAAATATACCACAGAATGTAAGTACAACTCTAATAAAATTTCTTGACAACACAAGGGGTTTTATCAATAATTAGAGGCAACTAACTATGTATATAGGACACTATGGAATTGCATTCCTATTCAAAAAAAAGTTTAAAGAGATCCCATTATGGTTATTATTTATTTCAGTTCAATTTGTGGACATTTTGGCATTTATCTTAATCATATTTGGAATAGAAAGAATTCATTATGCTCCGCATGAAAACCCTTTTTTTAGGACAACCTTAGAGTATTTTCCTTATTCGCATTCTTTGTTTACCAATGTTATTTTTGCGCTTCTTTTTTTACTTATCTTTTGGAAATTAAAAAACAAAGTTTGGGGGATTGTTCTTTCTATTGGATGCATATCTCATTGGTTTATTGACTTAATATTTCAAGACTCTAATTTACCTCTTTTTTTTAACAGCTATAAAATAGGTTTTGGCTTATGGAAGTTTCCATTAATATCTTTTTTCCTTGAGATAATATTTGTTATAGGGGGAGGATATTATTTATATAAGGGTTCAAATAATTTTAAACGACCTTTATTCCTGATAATGCTTATGATCTCTTTCTTTTCTTTCATCACTTTTATGCCAGAACCAGAACTTGTACAAATCAAAACTGACATAAAGGCACTTGTTATTTTGATCCCATATTTAATATTTACACTTTTAGCGTATTGGATCGAAAGAAAAAAGTTTTATGGATAAAATTAACTGTTTATCTGAAATTGCTCTTATAAAGCATAGGGGGTAGGCATGGTTAAATACTTGATTAATTTCAAAGCGATAGATTGGGAAAGTCCGGCACCAAAGGTTCCAGAAACCGTTGTTCTCGCTCACTAATTCGGTAACTTTTTTAAGTTTATCAAAAGGTGTCATATAATTTAAACCACCATGTCTTCTCAGGTGACTCACAGAGAGCTTTGATTGTTTTAAATAACCTTGGCTTCTGCTTGGTCTTTGTCCTCTCATATTCCTCTAATATTAGGCACCCATCTCTTAATTACTACTTGCTGGCCATGTTCCATTAGACCCTCTTTTTGTGTTACAGTTTATATTGTGGCATCAAAATAATTCACTGAGCATATACACTTTAATGGGGATATGAAATCCGTGTAGATAAAGAAGAATTCCTATGAATACTAATGATCTAAAAGAATTAAAAATAGGAGATTTGACGGCAAAACTTCCGATAATTCAAGGAGGAATGGGAGTTGGAATTTCTCTATCCGGACTGGCATCCACAGTAGCTAACGAAGGTTGTATCGGAGTTATTGCTGCTTCAGGTATTGGAATGCTTGAAGCCGATTTTTCGACGAATTGGTTGGAAGCAAATATTAGAGCGTTGAAAAGGGAGATTAGAAAAGCCAGAGAATTAACTAAAGGGATTGTTGGCGTAAACATGATGGTGGCAGCAACAAATTTTGCGGATATGGTAAAAACTGCTATTGAAGAAGAGATAGACATTATTTTTTCCGGGGCTGGACTTCCCCTTAATCTCCCGCAATTTTTAAAGGGAAACGCAAAGACGAAGTTGGTTCCCATTGTTTCGTCTGGAAGGACGGCCGGTATCATCTCTAAAAGATGGTCAGGAAAATATAATTACCTCCCTGATGCTATAGTTGTAGAGGGGCCACTGGCGGGGGGGCATCTTGGGTTCGAAGAAGATCAGATTAACGATCCTGAGTATTCGTTAGAAAAACTTATTCCAGAAGTGATTAATGCGGTAAGACCATTTGAGGAAAGGTATAAGAAATCTATCCCGGTAATTGCCGCTGGAGGCATATACACAGGAAAAGATATTTATAAATTCTTACAATTAGGCGCTTCCGGGGTACAGATGGGAACACGTTTTGTTACCACTTATGAATGTGATGCATCGCTGAAGTTTAAGCAAACTTATATTGATTCGAGTAAAGAAGATATCGTGATTATCAAAAGTCCGGTTGGTATGCCAGGAAGAGCAATTAGAAACAAATTTATTGATGATGTCAATAAGGGGAAAAGGAAACCGTTTAAATGTCCCTATCATTGTATAATAACCTGTAATTATAAAAACAGCCCCTATTGCATTGCCCTTGCTTTACTAAATGCCCAGAAGGGTAATTTAGAACGCGGATTTGCATTTGCTGGAGAGAATGCTTATAGAGCAAAGAGAATTATTTCTGTTAAAGAATTGATAGAATCTTTGATAGAGGAGTATAAGAATGCATCTAAGTGAACTACTTCACACAACTTCTAATACTACGCATGCAACACCATATTCATGCTCATGGCTCAGGCTTAGGTGTATTGCTTTTATTGACTTTTCTTTAAAGAAATTCTCAAGTTTGCCATTCACCTTTAAAAAAGGTCTTCCACTGTCTATATTTACAACCTCTATTTCAGTAAGGGATACAGGAATAGCAGAGCCTATTGCCTTAACCAGCGCTTCTTTTGCTGCGAACCTTACTGCAAGGGAGAGATAGGGATTCTTTTTCTCGTAACAATAGGATATTTCACCTTGTGTAAATACCTTTTCAAGAAATCTCTGTCCCCATTTATTCACAACCTCTTTCATCCGTTCAATCTTTACAAGGTCTATGCCAACTCCATAAATCATAAGCACATTAAATATTAAGCGGCGAGTATCTCAAGAGTTATTAATTCAATGGCTTTGAAGGGATCAGGTTGCTGAAGTATTGCCCTGCCCACGACAAGGTAATCAGCCCCTGCCCTTATTGCCTCTTTAGGGGTCATGGTTCTTTTTTGGTCATCAGGTGGTGTCCATGAAGGTCTGATGCCGGGTGTTATTATTAAAAACCCTCTTCCGCAATGGCTCCTTATTGTTTCAGCCTCTCTCGGAGAAGCTATAACACCATCAAGACCAGCCTTTAGAGCAAGCCCTGAAAGATGTCTTACATGTGTCTTTAAGCTATGCTGGATACCAAGTTCATCCCTGAGAACTTCTCTGGATAAACTTGTAAGAACTGTAACTCCAAGTATTTTTGGCCGATCAATGTTTTCTTTAAGACATGCCTCAATTACTTTTTCCTTGCATATTTTCATCATCTCAAGCCCACCTGATGTGTGTACATTAAATATATATACACCAAGTCTTGTTGCAGCAATCGCTGCCTTTGAGACAGTGTTTGGTATGTCATGAAATTTAAGATCAAGAAAAACCTTTTTGCCTTTTTTATTTATCTCTTCAATTATTTTTGGCCCTGCTGATATGAAGAGTTCGAGTCCTACTTTAAATATCTCAATATGGTCTTTAAATTTTTCCACAAGTTCAAGTGCATGATTATACTCTGATACATCAAGTGCGATTATTAGCTTTTTTCCTATTAAGACTTTATCTTTTTCCATCTTATCCATTATATTTTTGCAAGCGTTATGCCCTTCTGCGACTGATATTTGCCTGCCTTATCAGCATAAGAGGTTTTGCATACTTCCGTGCCTTCGAGGAAGATGATCTGGGCAATTCCTTCATTTGCGTATATCTTGGCTGGAAGAGGCGCGGTATTTGATATTTCTATTGTCACATAACCTTCCCATTCAGGTTCAAGCGGGGTAACATTTACGACTATGCCGCACCTTGCATAAGTTGATTTTCCGAGGCATATTACGAGCACTTCTCTCGGTATCCTGAAATATTCAACTGACCTGCCGAGAACAAAGGAATTCGGCGGTATAATGCACACATCGCCTTTAAAATCAACAAAATTATTTGCATCAAAACTTTTTGGATCAATAACAGTATTATTTACATTTTTAAGGATCTTGAACTCATCCGCAATCCTCATATCATAGCCATATGAGCTTACGCCATAAGAAACAACACCCTTCTTTACATTTTCTTTATTGAATGGTAATATCATGCCCTTTTCAGCCATCTCATATATCCAGCGATCATTTTTCAACATTTATTCTTCTCCAAAAAATTTTTTAAAAAGATCGAGGGTCTCTTTAGCTGTATCCGTATCAATTTTTTGAATAGCAAAACCTGCATGTACAAGCACATAATCTCCAATGTTTACTTCATCTTCAATAAGAAGAAGGCTTATATCCCTCTGAGCACCATAAACGTCAATGATTGCCTTAGAGCCGTCAATCTTTGTTATCTTAGATGGAATTGCAAGACACATAAAATTATTATTTAATTAAGCTATATTATATCAGCTTTTGTTTTACTTTACATCAAATCTGTCCAAATTTTATGACAGCAGGGTGGGCAATGGGTCAAATTGCTTTATAAGATATCAAAATGTTAGAATTATCAAAAATTAGGGGTTAAAATGGTTGATGATCAATTGAAAATGGGTTTGACATTCGATGATGCCCTTCTTATGCCTGCTAAATCAGAGGTTCTGCCTAAGGAAGTTGATATAAGTACCCTGCTTACCCGAAATATAAAAATCAATATCCCGATAGTAAGCGCTGCAATGGATACTGTTACAGAAGCAAATCTTGCAATAGCAATAGCCCGTGAAGGCGGGATTGGAATTATACACAGGGCAATGAGCCCGGAAAAACAGGCATCAGAAGTAGACAAGGTGAAAAAATCTGAAAGCGGGATGATAGTTGACCCTATAACAATCTCACAGGATGCACCTATTTCAGAGGCATTATCCCTCATGGAAAAGTACAGGATATCAGGCATACCGGTTACAGAAAAAGGGAAACTTATCGGTATACTTACCAACAGGGACCTTAGATTCGAGACCCAGTTATCCAAAAAAATATCGAGTGTAATGACAAAGGCAAGACTCATTACTGCCCCTATTGGTACAACCCTTGATGAGGCAAAGGAAATTTTACACAAGTATAAAATAGAAAAGCTTCCAATAGTTGATAAGGAGAATAACCTAAAAGGGCTGATAACCATAAAGGATATCGAAAAAAGAAGGAAATATCCGAATGCGTGTAAGGACAGAATCGGGAGATTGAGGGTTGGAGCTGCAATAGGCACAGGTGAGGATTCCATTCACAGGGCAGGACTGCTTGTAAAGGCAGGGGTGGACGCAATTGTTATTGATACAGCGCACGGACATACTATCTCGGTTATCTCGATGATTAAAAGAATTAAAAAGAAATTTGATATAGATGTGATCGGCGGTAACATTGCTACAAGGGAGGCTGCACTTGATCTCATAAAAGCAGGGGCAGATGGGATAAAGGTGGGCATAGGGCCTGGTTCTATATGCACTACGAGGATAATAGCAGGAGCAGGTGTCCCTCAGCTTACAGCCATAAAAGACTGTTATAGCATTGCAAAGAAATATAAAGTTCCTGTTATTGCTGACGGAGGCATAAAGTATTCAGGGGATATTACAAAGGCGCTTGCAGCAGGCGCCTATTCTGTTATGATAGGCAGTCTTTTTGCAGGCACTGACGAATCACCCGGCGAGATAGTTCTCTTTCAGGGGCGCAGTTATAAAGTTTACAGAGGCATGGGGTCTCTCGGTGCAATGGAGCAGGGTTCAAAGGACAGATATTTGCAGGCAGGGGTGAAATCATCAAAACTTGTACCAGAAGGAGTTGAGGGAAGGGTTCCTCATAAAGGGCCTCTTTCTCATGGTATCCATCAGTTAATCGGTGGATTGCGTTCAGGGATGGGTTATTGCGGTTGCAGGAATCTTGCCGAGCTAAGAAGAAAAGCCAGATTTATAATGATTACCAATGCCGGACTGCGGGAAAGTCATGTCCACGATGTTATTATAACAAAAGAAGCCCCGAATTATAGACCGGAATGGTAAATGTTCAAAGAAAAAATATTAGTCCTTGATTTTGGCTCCCAGTATACACAATTAATCGCAAGACGCATAAGAGAAGGCAAGGTCTATTCTGAGATATTTCCATTTAATGCCTCAATTGAAAAGATAAAGAATTTCAATCCAAAAGGAATAATACTTTCTGGTGGGCCATCAAGCGTTTATAGTAGGGGTGCACCTGTTTCTGACTCAGGAATATTTGAACTTGGCATTCCTATCCTCGGTATATGTTACGGGATGCAGCTTATGGCATATTATCTCGGAGGGAAGGTTGCAAAGGCACAGAAAAGGGAATACGGAAGGGCAGAGCTTATAATTGATGATAGAGAAGAGATATTCGAAGACATTCCTGAAAAAACTGTTGTCTGGATGAGTCATGGCGATAGGATTGAGCATTGTCCACCTTATTTCAAACCAATAGCACATACAGCTAATTCACCCATAGCTGCAATGGCAGACAGAAGCAGGAAATTTTATGCCCTTCAGTTTCATCCTGAGGTTGTACACACGCAGAATGGATTCGAGATTTTGAAAAACTTCTTATTCAAGATATGCAAATGTAGACCCCTATGGACAATGAAATCTTTTATAAAGACTGTTACCAGAGATATCCGTGAAAAGGTTGGAGATAGAAGGGTTGTATGCGGTATAAGCGGAGGGGTGGATTCGACTGTAACAGCAGTAATCGCACATAAAAGTATCGGAGAACAACTTACCTGTATCTTTGTTGATAATGGCGTATTACGGACAGGGGAGGCAAAAAAGGTTGAGGAGACATTGCGAAGGCATTTTCATATGAAGATAAAATGTATTGATGCCTCTGAGAGGTTTTTAAATAAACTGAAGGGGGTTACAGATCCTGAAAAAAAGAGAAAAATTATTGGAAATGAGTTCATAAAGGTTTTTGAAGAAGAGGCAAAAAAAATAAAAAATGTTGAGTTCCTTGCACAGGGCACGTTATATCCTGACGTTATAGAAAGTGTTCCATTTAGAGGTCCGTCAGCTACAATAAAGAGCCATCATAATGTGGGCGGCCTTCTAAAGAGGATGAGACTAAAGCTTATAGAGCCCTTGAGAGAATTATTTAAAGATGAGGTTCGGATTCTTGGAAAAGAACTAAATATTCCTTATGAAATAATAAACCGCCATCCTTTTCCGGGTCCGGGATTGGCAATAAGGGTTATCGGTGAGGTAACAAAACAAAGATGCGATATATTGAGAAAGGCTGATGCTATAGTTTTAGAAGAAATAAAGAATACAGGGCTTTATACAGACCTCTGGCAATCGTTTGCTGTCCTTTTGCCTGTAAAGAGTGTTGGAGTAATGGGGGATGAGAGAACATACGAGAATGTTATTGCTGTAAGGGCAGTCAAGAGCCTTGACGGTATGACTGCAGACTGGGCAAAACTACCTTATGATGTGCTTGGTAGAATTTCGAACCGGATAATAAATGAGGTGAAGGGTGTTAACAGGGTGGTTTATGATATAAGCTCAAAACCGCCAAGCACCATAGAGTGGGAGTAGAAGAAGAATAACCAATGACCAAATTCCAATTTCCAAACAGTTTGGGTATTGATATTTGGAATTTAGAAATTTAATATTGTTTAGGATTTGAGAATTTTACCAGAAGGCATTTTGGAATGTATATAAAGGCTTATCTAAAAGAGAAACGTGAACTTATTGATTCATATCTGAAATCCTATTTTGAAGTCCCGTCTTCACCCCTTATTCTTCACGAGGCAATTAAATATTCACTCTTCGCCGGCGGGAAGAGAATACGACCGATTCTTGCGATTGCCTCATATGAGGCATGCGGGGGAGATTCAAAAGAAATTTTACCACAGGCTTCAGCCCTTGAACTCATTCATACATATTCTCTCATACATGATGACCTGCCTGCAATGGATAATGACGATCTGAGACGCGGCAAACCAACAAATCACAAGGTATTCGGTGAGGCGATGGCAATACTCGCAGGTGATGCGCTTCTTACAGAGGCATTTTTTATGATGACAAATACAGTGTTTAATGGGAAGAAGTTAAAACTATCGCCTGTTTTGAGGGTAATACGAGAGACGTCGCTCGCAGTAGGTGCTTGTGGTATGGTTGGTGGTCAGGCACAGGATATACTCTCAGAAAATTTAGAACCTGATATAGATACATTGGAATTTATACATCTCCATAAGACAGCAGCCCTTATAACAGTATCTGTAAGGATGGGGTCAATACTTGCCTTAGCCCCCAAAGAAAAATTACAGGCATTAACAAGGTATGGAGAAAATATAGGGCTGACCTTTCAGATCATTGATGATATACTTGATATTGAGGGGAATACAAAAAAACTTGGTAAGACAACGGGGTCAGATAATAGAAAAAAGAAGATGACATATCCATCACTGTTTGGCATAGAAAAGTCGCGAAAAAGGGCGCAAAATTTAATCTCAGATGCTATGGATGCCCTACGGATATTTTCTCGCGAGGCAGATCCTCTAAGAGAGATCGCAAGTTATCTGATAAAGAGAAGGGCATGATGTATCTGGAACAAATCAAATCACCCAATGATTTAAAAAGCCTCACAATTCAGGAATTAATAAATCTCGCAGCAGAGATAAGAGACGTAATAATAGAACAGGTCTCGAAAAATGGAGGACATTTATCATCAAATCTCGGTGTGGTAGAGTTAACTATTGCCCTTCATTATGTATTTAACTCCCCTATTGATAAATTATTGTGGGATGTAGGCCATCAATCCTATACCCATAAGTTATTAACAGGAAGACGCGAGAGATTTTCGAGTCTCAGAAAATACAGGGGTATTTCTGGTTTTCCGAGGAGAGAAGAAAGTGAATATGATGCATTCAGTACCGGACATAGCTCTACATCAATATCAGCAGGTCTCGGGATAATCGAAGCGAGAGATAAAAATAAAGACGATTTCAAGGTTGTAGCTGTTATAGGTGACGGGGCAATGACATCTGGACTTGCATTTGAAGGATTGAACAATGCAGGTCATCTCGGGAAAGACCTTATCGTGGTGCTTAATGACAATGAGATGTCCATATCTCGTAATGTTGGCGCTTTTTCATCATATCTGAACAGGATTCTTTCAGGTGATTTATATCAGAAATTTAAAAAAGAGACGAAATCATTTCTTGAAAATATTCCCAAATTAGGAGAGCATGCCAAAAAAATGGCTCAAAAGGCAGAGGAAATGTTCAAAGGTGTTTTCCTGCCGGGGGTAATCTTTGAAGAACTCGGGTTTGAGTATATAGGTCCAATAGATGGACATAATCTCGAATTATTAATCAGTACATTTAAAAGGATAAAGTCAATATCATCTCCAACACTAATTCATGTTATCACTAAAAAAGGTAAGGGGTATGAATTTGCAGAGAAAAATCCTTCTTTATTTCACGGGATTGGACCTTTTGATTTTGATACGGGGACGACTGCATGTGGAAACGAGATAACATATAGCGATCTATTTGGTAAAACCCTCACAGAACTGGCAGAAAAAGACGAAAGGATAGTTGCTATCACCGCTGCTATGAAGGAGGGCACAGGCCTTGTACATTTTGCAGAGAGATATCCGGATAGATTCTATGATGTTGGGATTGCAGAGCCTCATGCGGTGACTTTTGCTGCAGGTCTTGCAACACAGGGGATAAAACCAGTGGTAGCAATATATTCTACATTCCTACAGAGGGCATGTGATGAAATAATACACGATGTCTGTCTACAGAACCTTCACGTTGTATTTGCTATTGATAGGTCGGGTATAGTCGGAGAAGATGGCCCCACGCATAACGGAATATTTGACATATCCTATTTAAGACATATCCCCAATATCATTGTTATGGAACCAAAGGATGGGGATGAACTCAAAAAAATGCTTGAGCTTGCATTAAACCATAATGGGCCTGTTGCAATAAGATATCCGAGGGGGAAAGTACAATCATTTGTTAGTACTTCCTCTGTAACTGACAGAAGAGAGGTTGCTTTCAGGATCGGCGAAGCCGAGGTGATTAAGGAGGGGAAAGACATAGTTTTAATGGCATTGGGCAATACTGTCTATCGAGTCTTATGTGTAGCAGAAAGGCTTGAAAAAGACGGGATTAATCCAATGGTTGTAAGTGCAAGATTCATAAAACCGTTAGATCGTGACCTGATTTTTACAATTGCGTCAACAGTTCCGAGAATAATTACGATAGAAGAGAATGTTCTTCAAGGAGGATTTGGTAGCGCGGTACTTGAATTTCTGAATGAGATGGGAATCCAGAATGTGAAGGTAAAACGAATTGGCTTGCCGGATGTGTTTGTTGAGCAGGGACAGCAGATTGAATTAAGAAAAAAATACGGGATTGACGAGGAAGGGATATATCTCACTGCGCTTTCGTTTTTCAGAGAGCCTTTATACAGCCATTGAAGGAAAGATTAGACAGAATTCTTGTTTCAAAAGGACTTGTAAAGAGCAGGGAAATGGCAAAGGCATTGATAATAGAAGGAAAGATATTTGTTGATGGAATAAAGATAACAAAACCGGGCTTTAATATAAGTGAAGCATCTGAAATACTTTTGAAAGAACAAGCCCTTCCTTATGTGAGCAGGGGAGGGCTTAAACTCGAGGCAGCAATAAATCATTTTAAGATTAATCTGGCTAATAAGATTGTTATGGATGTAGGCTCATCTACAGGCGGGTTTACAGACTGTTTATTAAAGATGGGCGCTAAAAAGGTGTACTGTATAGATGTTGGTTATGGTCAACTCGCATGGTCATTGAGAAATGACCCCAGAGTTGTAGTAATGGAGAGAACCAATGTGAGATATCTGGATCAAATAGTCAAAAGTGCAGATACAAAATTCAGGGGTCCTGAATTTGAGGATCTTCTGCAAAGTAAAATAGATTTGGCAACACTGGATGTCTCATTTATTTCTCTGAAAAAAGTAATTCCTATAGTGCTTGGATTTCTAAGACAGGAAGCTGAGATACTCGCACTTGTCAAACCCCAGTTTGAGGTTGGAAAGGGAGAGGTAGGGAAAGGCGGGATTGTCAGGGAAGATGAGAAAAGGTTAAGAGCTGTCAGGAGCGTACAGGAAGATTCGGAAAAGCTCGGAATAAAGACCATGGGCGTATTTCAATCTCCCTTAGCAGGGCAAAAAGGAAACATAGAATATTTTTTATATATGAAGATGGAGGAGTATGGAAGAAACTAAAATATTAGTTGGCATTGACCTTTCAATCGCCTCAAAAGAACTGATAGAAGTACTTATTGAAGATACCACAGACCCCTCAATATTTGAAGAGATCGCAAGAACAAATGTAAAAAGGCCTGATATACTAACGCTCTTACTTGAACACCCTGAGACACCCGAGAATGTAAGAGATGAAATTAGTAAATCGTTACATGCACCTGTAAAAACACATATGGAAGTTGCAAAGGTTAAAAGACCACCTGAGGATCGCACACAGACTATCCTGCAAAAGGTGCAGAAACTGAGCGTTTCAGAAAAGCTACAACTTGCACTAAAGGGCGGTAAAGAAATAAGGTCACTTTTGTTAAGAGATCCCAATAAAGAAATAGCCCTGAGTGTTTTAGACAATCCAAAGCTCACTGAGACTGAAGTGGAAGTCATAGCAAAGTCCCGCTCAATATCTGACGAGGCATTAAGAAAGATAACGAAAAAGAGGGAATGGATGAAGAACTATAATATAATTCTGTCACTCGTGACAAATCCCAAAACTCCTCCGGGGATTGCAATGTCACTCATAAGTGAACTGAAAACAAAAGATCTTGCGATACTTGAAAAAAATAAAAATGTAGTTGAAGGTATTCGCGTTACCGCAAAAAAACTTCTTAAAGCCAGAAAGGCACACTGAACATAAAAAATCCTATTGCAAATTTTTTCAAAATACCCTTTAATAAAAATCTTAGATAATATTTTCTGAGGAGTCGTATTTCAATATATAATGATCAGGACATTTAAAATAGATAAGTCCCATGCAGGTATAATTTCTGAATCTACCTTATTTAAGGTCTTAAGATATCTGGATAAAGAAAAAATCGAAACGCCTTTTCTCCTTATAGATACCAGTATTGTCAGGGAAAAAATATCCATGATAGGCCAGTATATTAAAAATTCAAAGGTATTTTATGCTGTTAAGGCAAACCCTGATGTCGAAATACTCAGATTTATTAATGAACTAAAACTGGGTTTTGAGATAGCATCAGAGGGAGAACTTGAAATGCTTTCAGAATTAAAGGTCAAGCCGGAAAGGATTATATCAAGCAATCCTGTAAAATCCTTTAAATTTTTAAAAATAGCTGCATCTTATGGCATAAAATATTTTTCCTATGATTCTGCAGAGGAGGTGGACAAACTTGCAAGATTTATTCCAGGATGCAATGTTTATATAAGACTTTCTGTTCCAAATGAAGGAAGTGAATGGCCATTAAGTAAAAAATTCGGCGTTGAACTTGACGAGGCTTTAGAGCTTCTTAGTTATGCAAAGAAAAAGAAACTTAAACCAGTTGGTATTACATTTCATGTCGGCTCCCAGTGTACAAATATCTACAACTGGAATATTGCCCTCGATAAGGCAAAGTTATTATGGGATAAAGCTAAGAAGAAGGGGATAAGATTATCACTTTTGAATATAGGTGGAGGATATCCAATAAGATATACAAAGAATGTGATAGATATCGAGACTATAGAGAAAAATATAAACAGGCTTATATATGAAAAATTTCCTGAAAATGTAGAAATATACATTGAACCTGGCAGGGCTGTTATTGGAGATGCGGGCATATTCGTAGCTACTGTAATTGGCAAGGCTAAAAGGGGTGACGAAGACTGGCTTTATATTGATGTTGGTGTTTTTAATGGTTTGATGGAAAGTGTGGGAGGAATAAAATATAACTATATTGTAGAAAAATCCAAACATACAGGAAATAAAAAGCTGTGGACAATAACAGGTCCCAGTTGTGACAGTTTTGATGTGATAGATAGCAATGTTGCGCTTCCTGAGCCGGATATTAATAATCTGGTGCTTATATTATCGAGTGGCGCATATACTGTATCTTATGCCTCAGAATTTAATGGTTTTTCTATACCAGAAACAATTCTTATATAAAGAAAGGATAAGAAAATGATTAAATTTTTTGAAAAAGCGCCGTATGTGCCTGTTGAATATGCATATGATGTTGAAGAGATCCTTTATAAGGGAAAAAGTAAATTCCAGGAAATTATGGTTATAAGGAATCCATATTATGGCAAGATGCTCCTTCTTGATAACGTTGTCCAAATAACCGAAAGAGATGAATTTTTTTACCATGAGATGCTTACACATATTGCAATGCATTCACATCCAGACCCCAAAAAGGCTGTAGTTATTGGCGGTGGTGACGGCGGCGTGGTAAGAGAAGTTTTAAAACATAAGACTATTGAAAAGGTTTATTTTGTTGAGATAGATGAAGAGGTTATAAATATTTCAAGAAGGTTTTTCCCGAATGTGGCATCTGGCATAGATGACCCGCGGGTAGAAATAAAAATTATGGACGGTGCTGAATTCATAAGAAAAAGGAAGGCTTCAGACATTGATGCTGTTATAGTAGATTCGACAGATATTATAGGCTTTGCAAGGACTCTTTTTACTACCGATTTTTTTGCTTCTATAAAAAATTGTTTAACAGACAAAGGTATGTTTGTCACACATACAGAATCGCTTCATTTTCACAAGGATATGGTTATCGAAATTCAGGAGGTATTGAAAAAAGTTTTTCCTATAGTTGATTTATATACTGCAAATATAGTGACATATCCTGGAAACTGGTGGGCTTTTGCTGTGGCATCTAAAAATCTCTCGCCGCGTGAGATAAGACGTGAAGTTAAGATAAAAACAAAATACTATAGCGATGAAATACACACGCAGGCATTTATGCCCAAAGGCATGTATGATAAATTGATGCAGAGAAAGCTGAAGTGGTAATGGCATATAAGAAAACTTCTTTAACCCAGAAATGCATTTGAACAATAATTAAAATTAAGGAAGGCATACATGCATAAAAATCTTTACAAAGCAGAATTTGGGTATTAAGGGTAATCATATTGCAAAAATGAAAACGTGATGATTTATTTAATAAATAAACCACCTACAAATGTGCTGCTGGTAAAGCTTTTTCTGTACATATGCCTTCCTATGAATAAATGAATTGCATTTTTGGTTTAAAATAACCAGATAGATTTGTGGTATAATAAAAAAATTTGAGATTAAATGGGGGGGTGTTCAGTTAATGCCGATTTATGAATATGAATGCCTTAATTGCGGAAAACAATGCGAGGTCTTACAGAAATTTAATGATGAGCCATTAAGCATTTGTCCTGACTGCGGTGGCACTATGCATAAATTAATTTCTCAGAGTTCCTTTGTCCTTAAAGGCACAGGGTGGTATGTGACAGATTATTCTCGCAATGAAAAGAAGAAATCAGCAGAATCTGCAGTTAAACCTGAGATTAAGAAGGGATCTAAACCAGCACAGGAAGTAGTTGCAAAAAATTGATGATAAATCCTCAGATCCATGTTCCCTATGACAGGATAGAGGAATATCTACACTTTATAAAAGAACATCGCATAAATCTTGAGATATACTTCTCTTCTAATTCCCTTGATAGAATAAAAAGTTCAGATATTGTCAAACTCAAAAAAAAGTTTGATTACAGCCCTTCTATTACTATTCATGCACCTTTTATGGATTTATCACCGGGAGCGGTTGATTCAAAAGTCAGGGCAGTGACAATAGAAAGATTTTCTCATATCTTTGATATTGCAGAGGTATTGAGACCTGAAGCAATAGTATTCCATTCAGGATATGAAAAATGGAAATATGCGCACAGGGTAGATATCTGGCTTGATGGCAGTTTGAAAACCTGGCCACCATTAATAAAAAGGGCTGTTGATATAGATACAAAGATTGCAATAGAAAATATTTTTGAGGACGAGCCGTCAAACCTTAGACTTTTGATGGAAAAGATAGGTTCAAAAAATTTTGGCATATGTTTTGACGCAGGTCATTTTAATCTTTTCTCAAAGATTTCGCTTGAAGAATGGTTAGCTCAACTAAAGCCTTATATAATTGAACTTCACCTTCATGATAATAAAAAGACCTTTGATGATCACCTTGCAATAGGCGAAGGGACTTTTGATTTTGATACATTGTTTGCAGCTATTAGAAATAAAGACCTAATTTATACTATTGAAGGGCATACTCCAGAGGATATCCTGAAAAGCATTCAGAAACTTAAGGATTTTATGTTGTGATATTTTCCTATAATTTCCCTGCCCGATTTTTTATTGAAAATCCCCTTAATTCTGGGGTCCCTTTACCCTTATATTGTATCATTACCTTATGTGTTTCTCCGAGTGTTCCTGGCAGGATTAATCTTTTTATCTTTGCAATCTCAAAAAGATAATTGCTTGAATCCTTTTCAAGATTCTGGATTATTTCGTCAATACCGAGACTGACGAGATATGCGCCCTGATTACAGAAACCAATAGTTTTTATACTGAGGTCTTCTGCCCATTTTTTTACTGAAGAGAAATTAACATGTGCTGTAATATCCTGTTCCCCAATATTCTGATACGGGTCTTCAATCATCTGGTGTTTATAATAGCAGAGGAGTGTTCCTCTGTTTCTGTCTTCGCTGTAATAATCCCATGCAGGGTAACCATAATCTATTGTCAATATAAATCCCTCTGTTAATGCTTTATCAACAGACCTGAGCCACTCCTTTATCCTGAGATTAATCTCGGTGCGGTATCCCTTCGGGAGTTCTATAGAAAATTCTCTCAGGTAATTAATTAAGGCATCTGTGCTTGGATGTCCCTTTATTTCTAAAAAATTATTACCATCAACTTTTATATATATCTCTTTCAATTCATCTTCCATTTCTATAAGGTGAACAGGAAATGAATCGAGTAGTTCGTTGGAAAGGATACAGCCCTTAATATTATTGACTTCTTTTAATGAAGATACCCATTTAATCTTATCTAAACCCCCCTCAAGTAATTTCTCTTGTCTTTGCTTCATAAATGGACTAAGTTCTACTATGATATATGTCAGAAAATTAAAGACTTCTCTTGTGCTTAAATAATTCATCATATCCTTGCACATATATCCTTCTCCAGCACCGACTTCTACAATATAAAAGTTAACAGGTCTATCCAGTATCTCCCACATTTCTTCGATCTGTTTTCCTATCATCATTCCGAATATAGGATGAACATGTTGGCTTGTATAAAAATCACCTGATCTGCCTATCTCTATTTTATCGGAGGCATAATATCCAATGCATGGTTCATAAAGCGCCATTTCCATAAAAGTCTCAAAAGTGATCATGCCTTGTTTTTTGATTTTTTCGAATATTTTCTGTTTTAGAGAGGTCATTGCTTAACCTATATTATTCACAAAATTGAGGACAATACTCTATCCCCTCTTTAAACGTAAAATTCATGAATAATCTAAGGTAACAGGCTTTAAAATTGTAATAGATAGAGGCGGAAGATTAATGATTATTGAGTATTGTTTCCCGTGACAGGGCAGTTCATCAGCATTGACTCCTCCAGCATTACCCATGTTGCTACCCCAGTATATAAACGAGTCACTATTCAATATCTCTTTATAGAAACAGTTTTTAGGGACACCGATACGATATCCTATTCTCGGAACAGGCGTGAAATTGCAGACAATAACAAGAAAATCTTCGGATTTTTTTGCTCTTCTTATGAAGGAAATAATGCTGTGTTCAGTGTCGTGAAAATCTATCCATTCAAAACCTTGATAGGTAAAATCTACTTCATAAAGTGCAGGTTCTGATTGATAAATATGGTTCAGATCCATAACGAATTTCTGGAGGTATTTGTGAGGTGTAAATTTTAAAAGATGCCAGTCAATACTCTTATCATGGTTCCATTCATCCCACTGTCCGAACTCTCCACCCATGAATAAGAGTTTTTTACCCGGATGAGTGTACATGAATCCATAAAGGAGTCTGAGATTGGCAAATTTTTGCCACATATCGCCGGGCATTTTGCTGAGTAATGAACGTTTCCCGTGTACAACTTCGTCATGGGAAAGGACGAGTATGAAATTTTCTGTAAATGCATAAAGCAGGCTGAATGTAAGATTATTATGGTGGTATTTTCTGTGTACAGGATCTTTTTCCATAAACTCAAGCGTGTCATTCATCCATCCCATATTCCACTTCATGCTAAAGCCGAGACCGCCTAAATACGTTGGTCTTGAAACACCTCCCCATGCTGTTGATTCTTCAGCAATAGTAAGTACTCCATGATGATATTGATGAATAATCTCATTAAACTTTTTAATGAAATCTATAGCCTCAAGGTTTTCCCTCCCACCGAATATATTAGGTATCCATTCACCTTCTTTCCGTGAATAATCAAGATAAAGCATTGATGCAACTGCATCTATACGCAGACCGTCAATATGATATTTCTCGAACCAGAAAAGGGCGTTTGAGATCAAGAAATTTCTTACCTCATTTCTTCCATAATTGAATATCGCTGTGCCCCAATCAGGATGGTATCCTTTTTTCGGATCTGCATGTTCATAAAGACATGTCCCATCAAAAAAGCCAAGACCGTGTCCATCTGTGGGAAAATGGGCAGGCGCCCAGTCGAGAATGACGCCTATGTTATTCTGATGGCATTTATCCACAAGATACATAAAGTCTTCTGGGTTTCCGTATCTGCTGGTTGGGGCAAAATAGCCTAAAGTCTGATAACCCCATGAGGCATCAAATGGATGCTCTGTTATAGGCAATAGTTCAACATGTGTAAATCCCATCTCCTTAACATAGTAGGTCAGTTTATCCGCAATTTCCCTGTAAGTAAGAAATCTATTATCTTCTTCAGGTACCTTCAGCCATGAGCCTAAATGCACTTCGTATATAGAAACTGGTGATTCAAACCAGTTCTTTTTTGGACGCATCTTCATCCATTCACTATCATTCCATTGATATGTGTTTATATCATAGACAATTGATGCGCTCTTGGGTCTTAATTCAAAATAAAATGCATATGGATCTGCCTTTACAAAGATGTTATTAGATTTTGATTTTATCTCAAATTTATATAAATCTCCTGCTTTTATCCCCGGGATAAATATTTCCCATACACCTGATGAACCGATCACCCGCATGGGATGCCTTCGTCCATCCCATTTATTAAAATCACCGATAATGCTTACACGTTTTGCATTTGGCGCCCACACAGCAAAATGAACACCTTTTATGCCATTTATTTCTATAACATGTGCACCGAGCTTTTCATATTTTTTGTAATGGCTTCCTTCGCCAATAAGATAAAGGTCAAAATCAGTAAGTACAGGCATGAATGAATATGGATCATAGAATTCTGAAACTATTTTGTCATAAGACTTCAGGCGGATTCTATAAGGGAAAATATCTTCCCTGTTAAAAAGTATTGCCTCGAAAAAGCCAGCCTCGTGGATTTTTTCCATTTGATATAACTTCTCTGTCTTTATATCAACTACCAATGCTTTTTCAGCATCAGGCAGGAACGTGCGGATAGCAATTGCCTTCCTCCCTCCTTTTTTGATGATATGAATGCCGAGCACCTGAAACGGATCCCAGTGTTCGGCATTCACAATGAGGTTTATCTGTTCTTTTAAATCTTTTTTATCCATTTTTCACCTTTTAGAATCCAGCATAATTGTTACAGGGCCGTCATTAACAAGATGAACCTGCATATAGGCTCCAAAATTTCCTGTAGCCACCTTGAGACCTGTTTCTTTTAGCCTTTCTATAAATTCAGTATAGACTTTTTCAGCCATTGTTGGTTCCTCGGCTCTATCGAATGAAGGGCGATTTCCTTTTTTGCAATCAGAGGCTAAAGTAAATTGAGATACAACAAGGATTTCGCCTTTAATGTCCTGAACAGATAGATTCATCTTTTTCTGATCATCTTCAAAAATTCTCATATTGGAGACTTTTTTGACAATATATTCAAGGTCTTTTTCTGTATCGCCTTTTTCAACGCCAAGGAATATGACAGTTCCTTTATTTATTTCTCCAGAAGTTTTTTCGTTTATCTTAACCTTTGCTTTATGAACTCTTTGTATTAATGCCTTCATTGCAATAAGCACCAATGCCCAAATCTAAAAATCAAATGAATCTCAATAACCAAATTCCAAACAATGTCTGATTATTGTAATTTGTTATCGGTTATTATTCAATACCACATTAATGCTTCAAAATCAGGTGTAGGGACAATAATTGTTATGTACCCTCTCCACGGGCAACGTTCAATCTCTTCTCCATTCTTGATTATCCCGATAGAAAGGTTTATCTCATCTTTTTCCTTTGCATTTAAATCTTTAAAGGATATCCCTATCTCAAGAATGTCCTGAATTGCAATCTCGTTAATATCTTTAACCTTTTTCCAATCCCTATTTTTTTTACTAAAAAGTTCTGCCTTTACAGAGGGCTTGATTGAAATAATAATTTTAATCTGAAAAGGTTTTATTATATTGATAGAAATTTTTGTATTATCAGGTAGTTCACTGAAAGGAATCGCAGGGTCTGTTCTTAAAAAAAGGTTGTCTTTATTGAACCCATAATAAAGATTACAAAAGATACTTTCTGACCTGTGCATACTGCCACCCGACTTTTTAATATCCATATAAGCACTTTGATACCATTCGTAATAACTCGATACAATACCATCAATTTTTGGTTCGATAAAACCCCTTACTGTGATTGCTGGCGTAATGCTTCTATCTTCTTTAAGGATGGGTGTGAATAGATAATCAGGGATATCTTTCCCCATCTCTTTATAAACCTTCATGAGATTTAATCTGAATAATTCATCAAAGTCATTCTGCGTATCAGTTGTATGCTCATCACCATACCACCAGTTCCAGTCGCTGCCTTCCGCAATATATATTGCCCTCCATGCATCAGAAAGATCTTTATCAGAATTTAATTTTTGAAATGCCTCAAGTTCATTCCGTGTCTCTGTAAGGTAATCCCATGCCATGTTATCTTCTTCATGACCAATCCATATGCTGAAGTTTGCATTGATCCATGAGCCAGCATGAAGCCTTGTTAATGGCTTGCCATTATCGTGTTTGGTGAGATATTCTGAAATGGTTATTGTCTTCAGTCTTTCTTCTTTGGACAAACCCTCGTAGAGATATTTAAGAAAATCGTATCCATCGTTTTTATAGTATTCCCATGCATTTTCTCCATCGAGTATTATAGACAGGAGATGGGGACTATCTTTTGGTAAGGAAGCCCGTATCTGCAAGAGTTTGTTAATAAGGTCTTTTGCTGCCTTTTGAGGTTCCCACTTCGAATAAACAAAACCAATGAGATCAGAAACAATATGATCCCTGAAGATAATAGAAACATCCTCAAATCTATATGGTCTATAAAGCATATCCGGCTCAATAATATTTCTGGAGGAATCACGGAGCGGTTTGTCTAAAGAGATTGAGAGTATATCTTCATCGGTTCCGATCCATTTTATTCCTTCTTTTGCTATAAGCCTTAAAACATCTTCACTTACAGAACCTTCTGAGGGCCACATACCTGCTGGATAATAACCAAAGAGTCTTTTGAAATAATCCATACCCATTCTTATCTGTTTTTCTGCATCCTCATGGTGTAAGAATCTCCTTTGAGGCAGGTCTGCATCAGGCATGGCAATCCTTGCAGAGTTTGTATCACAGAGGAGAGGAAGTATAGGGTGATAAAAAGGAGAAAAGGAGAGTTCGATCTGTCCTTTAGCCGCTATTTCTTTATACTTAGGGATTATCTCTTTAAGCAGCGATATTTGTCTTGAGATAAGTATATTTTTTTCTTCTTCTGTAAAGTCTCTGCCTTTTTCTGCAAGTCCTTCGAGGAAGGCGTCTTTTGCTCTTAAAATTGGATCAATCCAGCAGAGATTGAAAAGGACCTGAAGATCGAGAAAGTCTTTGTCGCTGAAATATTTAGTTATCCTGATAAGGTCGCTCTTTGTGATATGCACCCCTCTTCTTATAAGCAAATCATAGTACCTCGGAAAAGGCTTTATCATATTCTCCCAGTTTGCAAGAAAGAAATTTTCAAGCATAAACAGTTTTTCTTCTGTATTAAGTTCAGAAGCCTTTTTAAGCGAGAAATCTAAATGCCTGTCTTTTGCATTGTTATCAGTGTAGTCAGTTATCTGTTCAAGCAGGGAAGGGGTGAAATTATAAGTCAATTTAATATCAGGAAATTCTGTGAGGATATCTATCATGTCGAGATAATCTTTTGTGCCATGAAGTCTGACCCATGGAAGCCTGTAAATTTCTGTTGCAGGGTCCTTATAAAATGGTTGATGCATATGCCACAGGATGGAGATGTAAAGAGGATTATCTGTCATAGTAGAAAATATATTCGTCAGGTTCTGCTAATTCGAAATTCTCTCTCGCATGTTTTTCTGCAAAGAAGGGGTCTTCTTTAAGTAATTTTATCTCTGAGCGGAGTTGTTCGTTATCTTTTTGTAATTCTGTTATCTGGGTTTCTAAATATATTTTTTTTGAGTTAAGTTTTTTGTATCTGAGAAGTCCCATATCTCCGAATATCAGGGTGGATAAAAAATAGATAAAAGTGAGGAGAATAATTGTAGAAAATATCAACCTCCTTTTTTTGACTTCGGATACTACCTGTTTTCTTAAAAGATTGTTCGAAATACCCATTACTTTAAATTATAAAACGCTTCCATCCCTTTGTATAGAGCAGAGTCTGATAATTCTTCTTCGATCCGAAGAAGCCTGTTATATTTTGCTATACGTTCTCCTCTTGCAAGCGAACCTGTTTTTATAAAACCTGTATTGCATGCGACTGACAGATCTGCAATGATTGTATCTTCTGTCTCCCCTGATCTGTGCGAGATTATGGTAGTATATCCTGCTGTTTTAGCGACCTCTATAGCGTCAAGTGTCTCTGTCAATGTACCTATCTGATTGAGTTTTATAAGAACAGAATTTGCTATCCCGTCTTGTATCCCTCTTTTTATTATTTTTGTATTTGTAACAAATATATCATCACCAACTAACTGGGCCTTTTTGCCAAGTCTGTTCGTTAACATTTTCCATCCATCCCAGTCATTTTCCGAAAGTCCATCCTCTATAGAGATTATAGGATATTTAGAAATAATTTTTTCATAATATGAGATCATATCTTCTGATGAGAGATTTTTACCTTCGAACTTGTAATATTTATTATCATAAAATTCTGATGCAGCAACATCCAGCGCAAGATAAATATCCTTGTATCGTTTATATCCAGAGAGGTCTATAGCCTCTAAAATAGTTTCGATAGCCTCTTCATGGCTCGATAGAGAAGGAGCAAAGCCTCCTTCATCTCCTACAGATGTATTAAGACCTCTCTTTTTCAATATTCCCTTCAAGGAGTGAAATATTTCTGCTCCAGCCCTGAGAGCTTCAGAATAATTACTTAATCCAGCAGGAAGTATCATAAATTCCTGTATATCAAGATTATTGTCAGCGTGTGCTCCACCATTAATTATATTCATCATAGGCACAGGAAGGATTTTTGCATTGCATCCACCTATATATCTGTAAATAGATGTTCCTGTTTCTATTGTTGTTGCCTTGCATACAGCTAATGAAACACTAAGTGTAGCATTTGCACCAAGCCTGCTCTTGTTTTCCGTGCCATCAAGCTCTATTAGTAATTTGTCTATATATACCTGATCCTCAGAATCAAGTCCTATCAGGCTGGGTGCTACCTCTTCATTGATATTTTTGACTGCATTTCGAACACCCTTTCCATGAAAACGGTTATCCCCGTCTCTGAGTTCGAGGGCTTCTCTTTGGCCTGTTGATGCACCTGATGGAATGGATGCTCTTCCAATGACACCAGTGTCAAGAAATACATCTGCCTCAATTGTTGGATTCCCTCTTGAATCAATTATTTCCCGTGCGATTATGTCTAAAATTTCTCCCATGGATTCCTCCTCATTATAGATATTGTTTTACAATTTCTTCTACCTTATTGATATCCGCTGGCATATTTTTTAACTCTGCCCTATTTGATATATGCCGAAGTGTTGTTTCCAAAAATATTTTAAAGTTACAAATCTTTTCAGAGAGCTTGTCAAATTCAGTTCCCCTGTAAGAGAATATATCATTAAAAAAAGAGGCAAACTCATCATAGTCGTCATACCGCAATAATTTAAAGGTAAAACTTTCAAAGTAGAGCATGAAATTTTTTAATGCCTCAAATACATACGTTCTTTCTTCCGGGAAAGAAACCTTTTCCTCAAAAAGAGATAAAAACCTGTGTAAGGCAAGAATATCTTCATGTAATTTTATAGATTGCCAGACCTTTGTTGTAAAACTTTCAAAGATATCTTCTCCCTGGATATCGGGTTTGAAAAACTGTGTGAACTGAACAATACTTTGTTCAGTCATATTTTTTATAATACCCTGACTATTTTCTATCTTTCCTCTGAACTGATTGGGTGCCTTTTTTCGTGTTATCTCTTTTAATTCCTGCAAAAACACCCTTTTTGTCTCCATAGAAAACTGATATGAGATAGATTTCAATAACATCTGGAGGTTATCGTCTTTTATGATTTTAGACATCTTTTTGATGTAGTTGTGGAAAGTATTAATCTCTGACCTGAGAAGCACGAGGATTAAAAACGCTGAATTCAGAGCGACTGAATATTGAGAAGTGATGTCAATTTGTCTTATGTATCTTAAAAACCTGAAGAGAAAAAAATATAATACAGAAACATGTTTTTTGATATCCTTCTCCTTTATAGACCTGACGATATCGGATATTTCACGGTTATCAATTTTATCGAACTCAGGATTTATATCTTTTTTAAAAGGGTTAAAAAAGATATTTTCCCTTATCGCCTTGCTTATAAGCTGCCCTATATTTGTGTAGCCAAGATACGATATCCTCCCGCTTTTTAAAAGGTCTGTAACAATACCCTTAAGATTTATGAATGAGTCATATAGAAGATATAATCCTTTCTCAGCCGTATCCTGTTTGTAAAGCTCCTCTTTAAATATGTCCCTCGTATGGTCAGTGAGAAATTTTGACTCGGCAAATTTCTGAAACCAGTAAGCATTCTTTTTGCTTTCAGGAATCACTACGTCAAGTATACCGAGAATCCTGAGGATTACATCTCTGGCAACAACCATCTCATCATAGAAGTTCCTGTTTGCAAGGTCTTCTTTTAGAATAGGAAGATTTTCTACATAGAAAAATCTGTCAATTGCCCTTAGAAGCACATCGAGTTCGGAAAAAAGTTCTCTGTGGTGCGTCTTGGAATCAGTGACCCAGTTTTCTTTTTCAAATTTTTTTAAGTTCATAGTTTAGGTACATGAATTGCTTCATGGAAGACATCTTTTGCTGCTTCCATCAGCCCCTCTGAAAGGGTAGGGTGGGCATGTATTGTTTCTGCAATATCTTTTGTCCTGAGACCTTTTTTAATAGCTAAAACCCCTTCATGTATAAGGTCAGAAGCATGGGGTCCTATGATGTGCATTCCCAATATCCTGTCAGTTGAATCTTCTGAAACTATTTTTATAAAACCATTAATTTCTCCCATTATATGTGCCCTGCCAAGGGACCTAAACTGGAAATATCCTGTTCTGACCTTTATCCCTCTATCTTCCGCCTGATATTCTCTTAAGCCTACAGAGGCGATCTCGGGTGAAGTGAATATCGCAGATGGAATAGCGTCATAATTCATACATTCATCCCTACCCATTATGTTTCTCGCTGCTATTATCCCTTGTGCTGAAGCAACATGGGCAAGGAGCACTCTACCTGTAACATCACCTATAGCATAGACACCAGGTACATTTGTCTCCATTTTTTCATTTACCATAATTTCACCGCTTTTACCTTTATTTATGCCTACTTCTTCAATGCCGATATCATTACTATTAAATTCCCTTCCCCCGCAGATTAGCGCCTTATCCGTGGTTATCTTTTTTTTATCATGAAGAATGGCATGGACTTTGTTATCTTTTATCTCTATCTTTTTAATTTTAGTGTTTGTATAAAGTCTTATATTTTTCTTTTTAAATTCTTTTTCGAGGAGTCCTGATATCTCAATGTCTTCTGTAGCAAGTGCCCTCTGTAATGTTTCAACAATAGTTACTTCAGAGCCGAGTTCTTTATAAATTGATGCAAATTCGCAACCAATTACTCCTGCCCCAATAATTAACAAACTTTTTGGGATATCTCTAAGATTAAGTGCATCATTACTTGAAATTATTCTTTTGCTATCAAAGGGGGCATCAGGTAGTTCTGCCGGACGTGAACCTGTTGCTATAATAATCTTATCTGTTTTTATAACTTCTTTAGAACCATCTTTTAATATTACTTCTACCTCTACAGGAGATCGTATTCTTCCCCTGCCCTCTTTAAGTATTATGCCCCAGCTTTCAAATAGGGTTTTTATCCCTTTTATTTGACTATTAATTATCCTGTTTTTTCTTTCTATTATTTTTGCAATATCTGGAGTTATTTTGCCATTAATTTTAATGCCGTAATCTTCTAATTTTCTAACCTTAGAGAGTATCGCTGAAGATTCAGCAAGTGCTTTTGTAGGTATGCATCCCCTGTTAAGACAGGTGCCCCCAACTTCTGATTCCTCAATAACTGTGACCTTTGCACCTAATTTCGCGGCTGCGATGGATGCAACGTAGCCGCCGGGTCCTGTACCAATTACAGTTAATTTCACCTGGATTCCTCTTCAGCATACTTCTCATATTCAGAGGAATCCATAAGGTCTTCAAGTTCAGATTTATCTTCGATTTCAAGGATAGCTATCCAACCCTTGCCATAAGGGTCTTCATTTATTATTTCTGGTGTTTCCGAGAGGTCTTCGTTCACTTCTATAATTCTTCCAGTAATTGGTGAAATCAAGGATGAGGTTGTTTTCGTGGATTCAATCTCGCCAATCTCACTGTTTGACTCTACATCTATATCTACTTCAGGCAGGTCAATATAAACTATATCGCCGAGTGCATTCTGAGCGTGATCAGTGATGCCAATAGTTGCCTTTCTGCCGGATACTTTAACCCATATATGTTCTTTATGATATTTGAGCTCGTCTGGATTCATGTTCCCTCCCATTTAGAATTTTGCAAGTTCTGATTTCTTATCATAGGTTTTTCTTCTTTGTCAAGAAAGTAATTGATGTTATTCCGATTATTTATAAACGGGGTTAAGAGGCTTTGCAAAAAATGGCCATTTTTTGTACAAATTATAGAAGTAAAAAATCTATAAAATCAGAATTTAATGTTTACATCCTGATTCATGACCATGTCCTGAACAGCAGTGTTGGAGTGTGAATTCTGGAAGATCTTGACTTTTGAGCAGGGCTATATTTTCTTTAACTGTTAATGCTGCCGACTGGAAAACCTTTATCCCTGATTGATGCAGTCTTGTAAGTGCTCCAGCTCCTATTCCTCCAACCACTATTGCATCAACTTTGTGATTATTCAAGGCTTTTAACGGATTACACGCACCATGGGCGTGATGTTGGTTATTATTCGGAATTATTGTAAGTGTATTATTGTCAGTCTCTACAATAATAAATGCAGGTGCGGAACCAAAGTGCCCATAAACTTCGCTTTCCAGACCATCGGGATTCATGATGGGAAAACATATTTTCATAACTATACCTCCTTGTGTTTTGTCTCTATCTTTAATACCTTGCCTTTTAAAAGAGATTCGGCAATCTTTTTGTGCGCTTCATTCAGAATCCTTCCAAATGTCTGCCTCGATATTTTCATACTAATTGCTGCTTCTTTATGATAAAAACCTTCATAATCAGCAAGCCTGACAGCCTCGAGTTCATCCATGGAGATGGAAATCTCACATAGTTGAATGAGGGGGATACCTCTCGGCTTGAAATATGTGACATCAGGTCTGCATCTGACGCATCTATTTTTTTTTGGCCTTGGCATAGATAATTATTCTAAGCATATGCTCATAATTATGTCAATACCCTGTGTAATTCAGGCGATTTTGCTTGACTAATATAAACGCATTTATTGTTTTTACATTTCTGTCACCCTGAAATCGTTTCAGGGTCTCTGATCCTGAAATTGATTCAGGATTGGTTTTTTAGATGCTGAAACAAGTTCAGCATGACACATTATATAATGCGTTATCATTAAATTGTTAGATTTGATATGATTATTAAAAAATTATTTTATTAAAATTTATAATTATGTTTAGATTATTTTTGAAAAGGGGGTTGTTGTGAGTAAACAAGGATCAAGGTTTCTAAAATTTGTAATAGCATCTGTACTTATTCTGTTCCCCCTCTTAGCTCATTCACAAGATGAAAATCCTCCGCCATCAGCACCATACACAGAAGAGATGTTGCTTTTTCAGGAGATACCATCTGTCTTTAGTGCATCAAAATATGAACAGAAGGTGACAGAAGCCCCTTCATCAGTGAGCATTGTTACTGCTGATGAGATCAAAAAATACGGTTATCGCACCCTTGCGGATATTCTAAACAGCATAAGGGGCTTTTACACTACTTATGATCGAAACTATCACTATCTCGGCATACGTGGATTTTCACGGCCTGGTGATTACAACACACGTATTTTACTCCTCGTGAACGGCCATAGAATCAATGACAATATATATGACAGCGCATCTATCGGGACAGAATTTATTCTTGACGTTGATCTCATCGAGCGGATAGAGGTCATTCGAGGACCAAGTTCGTCTCTTTATGGAAGTAATGCCTTCTTTGGTGTTATTAATGTCATAACCAAGGAAGGTAGAGATATGAAGGGTATGGAGATGTCAGGTGAAGCAGGTAGTCTTGATACTTATAAAGGCAGGCTCAGCTATGGAAATAGATTCCAGAATGGTTTGGAGATGCTTATTTCTGGATCATACTATGGCAGTAAAGGTGATGATCAACTGTACTATAAAGAATTCGATAATCCCTCTACCAATTATGGCATTGCAGAGGATTGTGACAATGATAAATACTATAGCTTCTTTGGGAGGCTATTATTCCTTGATTTCACATTGGAAGGAGGTTTTGTAGACAGGGACAAGACTATTCCCACGGCTTCTTGGGGAACCGTATTCAACGATCCTGATACTCAAACCATCGATAAAAAGGCATACTTAGATCTAAAATATGAGCACAGCTTTACTGATATAGTAGATGTAATGGCGCGTGTTAGCTATAATTACTATTATTATTACGGGGAATATGTATTTGATTATGCAGATTCTGGTGACCCTTCTTATATAGTCACAAATAAAGATTCTGCTGAAGGTAGATGGTGGGGTGGAGAACTACAATTTACCAAAAGGCTTTTAGAAAAGCATAAAATCATTTCAGGTGTAGAATATAGAGATAACTTTCAACAAGACCAGAAAAACTATGATGAAGAGGTCTATTTGGATGACGAGAGGAGTTCTGATCTCTGGGCATTATATATTCAGGATGAATTTGAAATACTCAATAACCTGATATTAAATGCTGGCGTGCGTCACGACCACTACAGCACGTTTGGCGGAAGTACTAATCCACGACTTGCCTTGATCTACAGTCCTCTTGAGAAGACAACCTTCAAGTTTCTATATGGCCAGGCTTTTCGCGCTCCTACTGCTTATGAACTCTATTATTATGATGGAGAAATTAGTTCAAAAGCTAATCCAGACCTTGACCCTGAGACGATTGAAACTTATGAGCTGGTGTACGAGCAATACATTGGGAATAATTTGCGAGGAACTATTGGTGGCTTTTTTTACAAAGCAAAAGATCTCATTACATTGACAACAGACCCAGCAGATGACCTTCTGGTGTTCGAAAACATTGATGAGGTTGAAGCCAAAGGTCTTGAATTTGAACTGGAAAATAAATGGGATAGTGGGTTGCAATGCCGGATCAGTTATACTTTTCAGGAGACCGAAGACAAAACAACCGGGGAAATTCTGTCCAATTCACCAAAACATTTAGCCAAATTAAATATTATTGTGCCACTGTTAAAGGAAAAAATCTTTGGCGGCATAGAAGAGCAGTATATGAGCGAGAGGAAGAGTGTTTATGGCACAGATGTAGATGGCTTTTTTATAACTAATCTGACACTTTTTAGCCAGAACATTTTTAAAAATTTAGAAGCCTCAGCCAGCATATATAACTTGTTTGACGAAAAATACGAAGATCCAGGGTCTGAAGAGCATACCCAGTATAGCATTGAACAGGATGGACTGGCATATCGCTTCAAGCTTACGTATATGTTTTAACTAATGAGGAGGAATATGTTTGTATTCCTGCGAAAAGTTGGAATTATTACCAAAGTTATAATAATTGCGGCTTTATTATTTGTCGTAAAAACCACTATAGTCGAAGCAAGAGATGTGCGAATTATTGTGCTGAAAAGTTATGAAGCCCAACCTTATAATGAAGCCCTTGCAGGCTTTGAGCAGTATCTCCGTGAGCAAAAGATAAAACCACATTATAAGATATATCCTCTGGAAGGTGATGTTACTAAAGTAGAGCAAACTATTCAAGAGATTAAAAAGGGAAAGGTAGATTTGATCGTTACCATTGGATCTCTCGCAACCGATACCATGATAAAAAAAATTATTGATATCCCTATTGTTGCCTGTCTTGTTTTAAGTTCTGAAAACCTTAAAAATGCATTCAATGCTACTGGCGTTAGCCTTGAATTTCCCTTAGAAATCCAGTTTGAAACGCTACGACGTTTTCTTCCAAAAGCCAAAACCATCGGCGTTATATATAATCCTGAAGAAAATGAAAAAAAGATTAAAGAGGCTGCTACAGTTGCTCGAAAGATGGGTTTGAGACTTGAAGGGCAGAAAGTCAGTGCTCCTCAGGATGTGCCGGCTGCACTGGAGAACCTGTCAAGGAGAGCCGATGTTATATGGGGTGTCCCAGACGATCTTGTTTTGTCTCCTCAATTAGCAAAACACATTCTCCTTTTTTCATTTAGAAATAATATTCCTTTTGTTGGTCTCTCTTCGGCTTGGGTTAAAGCTGGTGCACTCTATTCGCTCGATTGGGATTACTCAGATATAGGATCACAGTGCGGAGAAATAGCGATTGAGATAATAAAAGGCGTTTCCCCACGCAATATTCCCCCAGCCTCACCGCGTATGGTAATGTACTCCTTGAATCTGAAAACTGCACAACATATGAAAATTATAATCTCGGAAGACTTTATTCATAAAGCTAAGTATACATTTTAAGGAAAAAATAATGAATATTTCGAAATTCAAAAAACTATTCAGTCTGGCTGCTAAGTTTAATTTTTTAACCATCTTGTTAATTCTTATTACCTCAGTAGGAGTCAGCCTTTTCATAATAAAGGTTGAAGCTAATAGTTATTACCAAGACCTCTTAAATCATGGGCGAGCTATTGCAGACATGGCTTCTAAAAATTGCGAATTCGGAATCTATACCGAAGATCGAAGGTCTTTATTACAGGTTGTTAATAGCCTGTCTGCTGATTCTGATGTTGCATATATAATTGTTATGAATCAGAAAAAGAATACGCTTGTTTCCAATGTCTTTAAGGAATCAGTACAAGCACCACGCACTCTTTTTAAAAATATCGACCACGTAACAGAGATTGTGCACGAAGAGTTTATCAATGAACAAGATGGGCATCGTTATATTGAGTTACTCGTCCCTGTATTAAGTGTTACTACTATCGTTATAACAGATCCTCTCTTACAAGTGGATAATATCAAGAAAGAGTCAAAGAGCATAGGATACCTGAGGCTGGGATTAAGTCAGGAGGGTCTCAGAAAGCGTATTCATCAGTTGATCGTAGCTGCATCATTTTTTACAATCATAGTAGTACTCGTTGGAAGTGGTCTTACAATTTTTATGACAAAGAGGATTACCTTACCTCTCAAGAGTCTGAAAACAGCAACGCATGATATTTCTGAGGGCAAATTTGACTCCTATATCAAGATCAGTACAAGAGATGAAATCTCTGATCTTGCCAACTCTTTTAATCATATGCTTGATCATTTACGCTCCTATCGCAGTCAGGTTGAAGAACGAACTTCTGAACTGACTGCAGCTAATAAACAACTGACACAGGAAATTAATGAGCGCATACAGGCTGAGAAGTCGCTCAAAGAAAGTGAGGAAAGATATGCCTTAGCAGCGCGTGGAGCAAACGATGGGCTATGGGACTGGAATCTGAAGACCAACGAAATCTATTTTTCTTATCGCTGGAAATCTATGCTCGGCTTTGAAGATAAAGAGATCAGAAACAATCCATATGAGTGGTTTAACCGGGTGCATCCTTATGACATAAGGCGAGTAAAAAGGGAAATTGACGCACATCTCAAAGGTATCACTCCTTTCTTCGAAAGTGAATATCGTATATTGCACAAGGATGGTAATTATAGAGTAATGCTTTGTCGCGGACTTGCAGTCAAAGAAGATGGAGGGGAGATTTATAGAATGGCTGGCTCTCAGACTGATATTACTGCTCGTAAAGTTGCTGAAGAACAACTACTGCATGACGCCCTCCATGATGCCTTGACAGGACTTCCAAACAGGGCATTATTCATAGACCGACTAACGCATATTATCGAAGTTACAAAACGGCGCGAAGATTATTTCTTTGCTATTCTCTTCATAGACCTTGATCAGTTCAAGATTATCAATGATAGTCTTGGACATATAATCGGTGACCAACTTCTCATTGCATTTGGCAAAAGATTGCTGAAATGCATACGCCCAAGTGACACAATTGCACGTCTTGGCGGAGATGAATTTGTGATCCTCCTTGAGGATATAAAAGACGTAAGCAACGCTACATTTATTTGTGAACGCATTCAGGAAAAACTGGCTACGCCTTTCGATTTAGCTGGTCAGGAAGTATTTACAACAGCAAGCATAGGTATAGCAGTTAGTTTAAAAAGTTATGATCGGCCAGAACAGCTCTTGCGAGATGCTGATATTGCAATGTACCACGCTAAAATGCGCGGTAGGGCTAATTATGTGATATTTGAACCAAGCATGCATGAAGAAGCAGTTGAACGATTACAAATAGACACTGACTTGAGAAGAGCGGTTGAGCGTAATGAATTTATACCTTATTATCAACCCATCCTATCTCTGAAGACCAACAGCATTATTGGATATGAAGCCCTTGTGCGCTGGAGGCATCCAGTTCGTGGCATTGTCTATCCACAAGATTTTATCAAGATAGCAGAAGAAACAGGGATCATTGTATCTATTGACCGGTTAGTGCTCAGAGAGGCATGTCGCCAATTGCGTGAATGGCAAATGCAATTCCCTGAAAAATCACTCAGATTTATCAGTGTTAACCTTTCGAATAAACAATTAGCTCAACCCGATCTTGTTGAATACATTTCTCAAATTCTTAATGAGACAGGGCTCGATCCAAGATGTTTAAAACTCGAGATTACAGAAAACGTTGTCATAGAAAACCCAGAATATATATCCAAGATATTTTCAAAAATCCGGAAACTCGGCATTCAGCTATACATTGATGACTTTGGCACAGGGTATTCTTCGCTGAGTTATATCCATCAACTACCAATTGATGGTTTAAAGATAGATCGCTCCTTTATCCAGAGAATCGGCGAAAATGGAGAAAAACAGAAGATTATCCAGACAATCTTAATGTTGGCACATAATATGAAATTTGATGTAATCGCTGAGGGGGTGGAAACAGAAATTCAGCTTGAACATATCGAGGCTCTTGAATGTGAATATTGGCAGGGATACCTCTTCTCTAAACCAGTTGAACACGATCAAGCAAGTGCCCTTTTAAGTATTAAGCCGCTTAAAAAGGATATGTCACAATGAGAGGTGTGATCTCCTATCTTCCTTTCTCGTTTATTTCCTCTGCCTTATACCATGCTGATTATAAATATTCGGCTGGAATTCTTTTTTTCAATTATGGTAAAGTTTTCAGAGTAAATTAGTTTTTATCCTGCGGAGAGTTATTTATGGAAGATATTTTTAAGAACCTCTTGCAAGAATAAATAGAAAAGGAGAAAACAATGAAAAAGGGTGAAGTAATAAAAATGCTAAATAAAGATCTGAAAGATGAGCATGCTGCTGTTATACGCTACCTTGTACACGGCTGGCTTGAAGGCGAAGACACACCATTTGGCGCAAGCCTTCTTTCTCGTTCGAGGGAAGAGATGTGGCATATGCACTGGCTTGGTTTTATTATAGGGCAACTTGGTGGAGAGCCAGACCTTACTCCAGCGCCTTATCCTTTTGATCCCACCAACAGGGCTACCATTTTCAAATCTTATGTGGAATATGAAGAGAAGCTCATACCGCATTATTATGCAGAAGCAGAAAAAGTTGATGATACCCATATAAAACGGGTTCTTCAGAGGGAGGCGTGGGAATCAGCTATCCATGCCAAAAAATTCCAGAGAATACTGAATAAATTAAGCCCTGAAGATGCTAATGGATTACCCGGAGGAAAGCCTGAATTGCCAGCGGAACTCCTCAATAAACTCCAGATGGAAGTAACAAGCAAATATAATGAGATGTTGCAGCACATTCGATATTCATGGGTATTCCATAAGGAGGGCATTCTGTCATGGCAGCTTATGGAGCAGGCTATGGAAAAGATGAAACAGATAGCGCACTTTGCAGAGGATATTTCAGAAAATGGAATTCCTCCGATTTTCAAAACTGGCAAAATTGACATAGCCACGTCCAAACTCATCGCTCTTAAAAAGGCTGAAGATAATGTAAAGACAGCATATAAAAGACATCTTAAGTTAAAGGAAGATAGCGAATTTAAAAAACATACAGGTCTGGTTATCAATCTTGAACTTACTATTCAACAGGAAGAGTATCAGGCAGCAGAAATAGAAGATATGAGAAAAAGCAGAAAAATTACTAAAAGATAAGTATGCATTATCTACATAATGTGGATATTGCTCATAATATATTTTTGAAAGATGTAGGGCTATCGCATTGAATATATAAATGACTCGGATTTTAGAGGTCTTGACAGTATATATTTTATATGGATGTTTATTATACCCGAAACTTCTGAAAGAAGATTTTCTGAAGGCTTAATTCGGTTTATCTTTTTAGGATCCCACAAAAGTAAATCATTGTAAAATTTTATAACTGTTGGCGAAACCCTTATTGGCGAGTCAATTCCATTTGCACAAGCTCCGCATAGGATTGACCCCTCGGATATATAAAAATAGTTTCCGCTTTTCCCACATCTTCCACAGGCATCAAGTCGCGGTGTATATCCCATAAATTTAAGAAATTTTACCTTATAGTGAATTATTATCAAATTTTCGTCTCTATTATTACCATCTTTAGTAAAAGGAGATGAAGTGGGTTTTGTAAAAAGATTATTCTCAATATCTCGCAGTGTATTCAGCAGTAAAAAATATACCATCCTGTTTGTATCTCTCTCCGCGGCAAAGTGTATGGTAAGTTCTATTATTTCTGATGTCTTAATAAAGGAATACAGGTAATCTCTTATTGACTGGAAAGAAGATATAATGTCTGACTGCGTAAGCCTCGGTAATGACGCATCCTCTTTCCCCCAGAATGATATCCTTGAATGTGTCAGTGGCTCAAGACTGCTCCCAAATCTGCTTTTAATCTTACGCGGGCTTTTTGCAAATAGCTTGAGAATTCCAAAATCATGAGTGAGATATGTAACAATAAGGTCTGCTTCACCAAAAGATATGGTTCTTAAGACAATACCTTCTGTCCTTTTAAGCATTACATGACATTCCCGAAATCCTCTGGTTTAAGGTTTTTAAGCCACTCCTCAAGTTCATCTGAACTTCTCTGCTCCAGTATGTTATCTCTTACGAATATAGGTGCATTGACTCTTAATGCTACTGCAACAGCATCGCTCGGTCTTGAATCTATTAATGTTTCTTTTTTGCCATCATTCAGGCAGAGTACTGCAAAATATGTGTTGTCACGAATTTCTGTTACTATCATCTTCGTTATCTTGATCTTCAGACCATCAATTATATTCTTTACAAGGTCATGAGTTAATGGTCTTGGCGTATCTACCCTTCCTAATGCAAGTGCTATTGAATCAGCCTCTGGCTTGCCGATCCATATTGGCAGCGTACCATTACCATCAATCTCTTTTAAAAGAAGGATGTACATATTGCTCCGAGGATCAAACAGGAGTCCCTCGACTTTCATCTGTACCAGCATTTTTAATAATACCCCAATTCTTTCAATAATTGTTTATTATCTCTCCATTTCTTCTTAACCTTTACCCACATCTCAAGATAAACCTTTGTATTAAGTAATTTTTCAATCTCAGCCCTTGCGGTACTTCCTATTGCCTTTAACATTTTACCACCTTTTCCTATTATAATAACTTTTTGTCCTTCTCTTTCAACATAAATAGTAGAGATTATTGATATAAGGCCATCTTCCCTTTCTCTCCACTCTGCAACTTCAACAGCAATTGAATGTGGTAATTCTTCCTTTGTCATATCCATTGCCTTCTCTCTTATAATTTCGGACACCATAAATCTTTCGATCTGATTAGTTATAAGATCATCAGGATAATATTTTGGTCCGTATGGCAGATATTCACTAACTTTTTTTATAAGCAGGTCAATCCCGTCATGTTTTATTGCCGAAACAGGTATTATTTCCTTGAATGGATAAAGGTCTTTGTATTTTTCAATGATATGCAAGAGTTCAGGCTTCTTAATAGCATCTGTTTTGTTTATGAGGAGAAAGACATGAGATGAGATTTTTCTTAACAGGTCAATTATAGCCAAATCACCTTTATTAGGTTCGAGAGGCTCAACCATAAATAAAACAATATCTACCTCATGTAACGCCTCCATCGCTGTCCTGACCATTGTCTCACCGAGCTTATGTTTAGGTTTATGAATTCCTGGTGTGTCTATAAAAACAATCTGCGCATCAGTTAGCGTTTTTATGCCTATAATCCTGTTTCTTGTTGTCTGTGGTTTTGGTGTTACGATGGCAATCTTCTCTCCAAGAATAGAGTTCAGGAGTGTAGACTTTCCAACATTAGGACGTCCGATTATGGATACATAGCCTGAACGGAAATCTTTTAATTCATCGTCTTTCAATTATTGCTCTTTAATTTAAATTATTGATTTGTGTAAATCCATGCACTGTTCAAGTAAGCTTTTCTATTGCTTCCCTTATCCTGGTGACTCCCTTCTTTATCTCGTCTATAGATGTTGCGTAAGAAAGTCTTATATGATTGTCATTGCCAAATGCCCCTCCTGGCACAATGGCAACCTTTGCTTGCTCAAGAAAGTACATGGCGAGGTCTGATGACGATGATATCTTTTTATTGCCGATAGATTTACCATAAATCTTAGATGTATTCGGAAATGCATAAAAAGCTCCTGTTGGAGTAAGACAGTTCATTAAGGGGATGGAATTGAGTTCACTTATGAGAAACATCCTCCTTTTATCAAATTCAGCAAGCATGGTCTTAATAAAATCCTGTGGGCCTCTCAGTGCCTCTACTGCTGCCTTCTGAGCTATTGATGTAGGGTTGGATGTTGACTGGCTCTGTATGTTCGTCATAGCCTTTATTATCCCTTTGTGTCCTGCTGAATACCCAATCCTCCAGCCTGTCATCGCATAGGATTTTGAAAGCCCATTCACAACTATAGTTCTGTCTTTCATCTCCTTCCCGAAAGAGGCTACACTGAAATGTTCCGCTCCGTCATAAACGAGTTTTTCGTAAATCTCATCAGATATTATATAAATTTTATGTTTAAGAGCTATCTCTGCAATTTTTTCTAAGGTTTTTTTATCGTAAGTAAGTCCTGTTGGATTGGATGGTGAATTCAGGATTAATGCCTTTGTCTTTTTAGTAATATGAGATTCTATCTCTTCAGGCGTAACCATAAAAAAATCTGTCTCATATGTCTTTATAAAGACAGGGATAGCATCATTAAGCAGTACCTGCTCAGGATATGAGACCCAGTAAGGAGACGGAATTAATACCTCATCGCCCGGACTTAATAATGCCTGTGCAATATTATAAAGGCTGTGCTTTGCACCACATGAGACAATAATTTCTTCACGCGAATAGTTGAGATTGTTGTCATTTTTGAACTTGTCTATAACCGCATCCTTTAATGAGTCTATGCCTCCAACAGGGGTATATTTTGTAAAACCGTCTTTTACGGCTTTTATCGCAGCCTCTTTAATATTATCAGGGGTATCAAAATCAGGCTCTCCTACACCAAAATTAACAATATCAATCCCCTCAGCCTTCATTGCCTTTGCCTTTGCGTCTATTGCAAGTGTGGGGGATGGTTTAATCTTCCCTGCCCTGAAAGAAAGCATTTATAAACCTCCGCAATCCAGAATTTTTGATTTTAACATAACATATTAAGAAATTATTTTGGCAGTTGACTTTGCAATATAACTCTGTAATATATAAAGTATAATCCAATGCTGTTCAATAACAAACAGGGGTTTTTAGGTGTCATTCTGAGGAACGAAGTGACGAAGAATCTCAAAATCGTTAAAAAAAACAAAGAGATTCTTCATCCCGAAAGCATTCGGGACTCAGAATGACAGTTGCGGTAGGCAAAAATTAAAGATGCTTATAGGGCTTTAATTATAAAAGGTTCCCGAATTATTGAACAGCCTATAATCCTTTTGGGAGGTAAATCATGGAAGTAAAAAAGTTTTATCCCACAAAAAGGTATATAGAATTTCAGAGGGAGGCAATTTCAAACTTCGAGATTTTCTGGGAAAAAGAGGCAGAGAAGATTCCTTGGTTTAAACGCTGGGAAACGGTGCTTGAGTGGGAATATCCTTTTGCAAAGTGGTTTGTAGGCGGTATGCTCAATGCCTCTTATGGATGCATAGATGCTCACTTACATTCATGGCGTAAGAACAAGGTAGCAATATACTGGGAAGATGAGCAGGGGAATACAAAATCGTATAGTTATGCGCAACTTCATAGAGAAGTCAATAAACTTTCTTCTATCCTTAAAAATATTGGCGTTAAGAAGGGCGATATAGTAGTCTTATACCTTCCAATGGTACCGGAATTAGTTTTCTCCATGCTTGCAACAGTGAGGATAGGCGCAATACATACAGTCGTATTCTCTGGTTTTAGCAGTCAGGCATTAGCAGACAGGATAAATGATACAGGCGCAAAGGTTTTGATAACTGCTGATTTTGGGATAAGAAGAGGAAAATTAGTCCCGCTCAAAGAGATAGTTGATAAGGCATTGGATATTACCCCATCCATTCAAAAAGTCATCTTAATAACACGGACACAAGAAAAGGTAAATATAAGAGAAGGACGTGATTTACTTTACAGCGAATTATTAAAAGACGCAGAAAATTATGTGGAACCCGAGCCTGTAGAATCTACACATCCATTATATATTCTTTACACATCTGGCACTACAGGAAAACCAAAAGGGATTGTGCATTCCACAGGTGGATATTTAGTTTACAATCATTCAACGTATAAATGGGTTTTTGATATATCTGATGAATCTATTTATTGGTGCACTGCGGATGTGGGATGGGTAACAGGTCACTCAGCTATAGTTTATGCACCATTGCTCCACGGTGCAACAATCATTATATATGAAGGCGCTCCTGATTATCCTTATCTGGACAGGTGGTGGGAAATCATAGAAAAATACAGGGTTACAATTTTTTATACTTCACCCACTGCTCTCAGGATGTTCATACGTTTTGGAGAAGAATGGATTAAAAAGCACGATTTAGGCAGTTTAAAAATACTCGGAAGTGTCGGCGAGCCAATAAACCCGGAGGTATGGGAATGGTATTACAGGAATGTAGGCAACGAAAGGTGTCCGATTGTGGATACATGGTGGCAGACAGAAACAGGAGGAATGATGATTTCCCCGGCTCCGGGCATCGAACTTATTCCTCTCAAACCAGGTTCAGCAACCCTGCCTTTACCGGGAATTGATGCAGATGTGGTAGATGAGGCGGGAAATCCTGTGCCTCATGGAACAAAAGGCTATCTTGTAGTTAAAAAACCATGGCCCGGCATGTTAATGGGCATATATAAAGATCCAGACCGATATAAAGAAACTTACTGGTCAAAATTTAAAGGAATGTATTACCCGGCAGACTATGCAATGAAAGACGAAGAAGGATATTTCTGGCTGTTAGGAAGGGCTGACGAGATATTAAAAGTGGCTGGTCACAGGATAGGTACAGCGGAAATAGAAAGTGTAGTTGTTACAGAGCCTTTTGCAGCAGAGGCTGCAGTAGTAGGAACAAGCGACCCTGTAAAAGGAGAGGCTATAGTTATATTCGTGATACTCAAAAAAGGATATGCGCCTGACGATAATCTTAAAAAGAAGATAATTGATAGTGTCCGTACACAGATAGGTCCTTTTGCAACACCTCAAGAGATTTATTTTGTTGAAAAACTTCCAAAGACACGGTCGGGCAAGATAATGAGGCGGATATTAAAGGCGATTATACACGATAAGCCTATTGGAGATATTACAACACTCGAGGACGAGGCGTCTGTTGAAGAAATAAAATCAGCCTATGAAGAATTTAAGAAGATGATAAAGGGCAAATAAATCTTCAATATTGTATGCGTTGCCTCTCAAAAAGAATTCGTAAATAATCCATATTAATGACTTTATACTTAAAAATGAATTATACTTCTAATATTTTTTCATTATGCTGAAAAATTTTTTTAATCCAGAATCAATAGCAGTTATAGGAGCCTCAAGAACACCCGGTAAGGTGGGCTATGACATCCTTAAAAACATAGTCCAGCATGGATATCAGGGATCTGTTTATCCTATTAACCCGATTGCACAGGAAATTATCGGTCTTAAATCTTATCCTTCTATTCTCGATGTAGCTGATAAAATCGGTTTGGCTGTTATTGTAGTTCCCCCGAAAATGGTATTAGAGATTATTGAACAGTGCGGTAAAAAGGGCATAGACTCTGCGATAATCATAACCGCAGGATTTAAAGAGAGTGGATTAGAAGGCGCAAGGCTTGAAAGCGAACTAATAAAGAAGGCAAAATCATCAGGTGTGAGGTTTATAGGACCTAATTGTCTCGGTTTAATTGATACCCACTCAATGGTTAATGCCTCGTTTGCAGCAGGCATGCCCAAAAAAGGAAGCATTGGTTTTTTTTCCCAATCAGGCGCCCTATGTCTTGCTGTTCTTGATAAAGCCCTGCCAGAAGATATTGGATTTTCGAAATTTATCAGTATGGGAAACAAGGCGGACATTTCGGATACTGATATTATGCTTGCACTTGCTGAAGATGATAATACAAAGGTAGTTCTGGGATATATTGAAGGAGTAAACAATGGCAAAGAATTCATGCAGGTAGCAAGCCAGATATCGAAAAAGAAGCCCGTCATCATATTGAAATCTGGTATTACCAGTTCAGGGGCTAAGGCAGCATCATCTCATACAGGTTCTCTCGCAGGACGTGAGGCAGCATTTAATTCAGCCTTCAAGCAAAGCGGTGTTATTCAGGCACACACAATTAGTGAACTTTTTAATTATGCCCTCGCTTTTGCAAATCAGCCTCTGCCTAAGGGTCCGAATATAGCTATAATAACCAATTCCGGCGGGCCGGGCATTTTAGCAGCAGACGCATCTGATAAATCTGGCTTGCAGCTTGTGACCTTACAGAAGGAGACAATAGATAAACTCAGGGGTTTTCTGCCATCAGCAGCGTCATTTTATAACCCGATTGATATCCTCGGAGATTCTGGAGCAGAAAGATATGAAAAAGCCCTTTCTACAGTATTACAGGATGAAAATATACAAGGTGTAATTGTGCTTCTGACCCCTACTGCGGTTATAGATGTTAATGCTACTGCAAAAGCAATAGGAAATATCGCCAGTTCAGTTGACAAACCTCTGCTTGCCTCATTCATGGGCAAAAAGAGCACAGAAGAAGGTTCAAAAATTTTATTAAGTCATAATATCCCGAATTATAGCTATCCTGAAGAGGCTGTTTCTTCCTTAAACGCTATGTATAAATATCACCTCTGGATAAACAGGCATGAGAAGACCTATCCAAAGATTGAAGGACTTAAAGACAGGGTTTATCATATATTTGAAGAAGTCAAAAAAGAAAACCGCCAACGGTTAACAGAATCAGAGATTCACGAGGTCTTAAAGGCTTATGGATTTACACAACCGAGGAGTTTATTTGCGAGGACATCAGAAGAGGCTGTAGCAGCTTCAAAGGGAATAGGCTATCCAGTAGCCATGAAGATTGTTTCTCCCCAGATTGTGCATAAAAGTGATATAGGCGGCGTCAGGATTAATCTTAACAGCAAAAAAGATATTGAGAATGCCTTTTTTGAAATTACCACGCATGTAAGGAATATTATGCCTACTGCTCATATACATGGTGTAATGATTCAGGAAATGATAACCACTGGGAAAGAAGTAATCACGGGTATAACAAAAGATATACAATTTGGACACATGATTATGTTCGGCTTAGGAGGGATTTATGTGGAGGTCTTGAAAGATGTCTCTTTCAGGATAGTGCCTTTGAGTCAGGAGGATGCACATGAGATGATCCGAGAAACCAAAACATTTCCTCTCCTGCGCGGTGTTAGGGGAGAGTCCGAGGCAGATATCGAAGCCATTGAAAAATCCTTATTAAGGCTATCTCAGATGGCTATAGATTTCCCTCAGATTATCGAGGCAGATATTAATCCCCTCCTTGTAAAGAAAAGAGGGGAAGGGGTTGTGGCTATAGATGCACGATTCAGCATAGGAGGTGAATAAAATGATTTCTTTATATGTGGGATCTACAGCAGGATACTCTGGCAAAACCTTAGTCTCTATGGGGCTTGCTTATAAGCTTAAGGAAGATGGTTTAAGGATTGGCTATATTAAGCCAGTGGGTATTTTGCCAGTTAAAGTTAATGATATCCTGACAGATAATGACGCATGGCGTATTTACAGGGCGCTCGAATTAAAAGATCCGATATCCGAAATATGCCCTGTGGTATTAACACAGGAACTTATGGTAAAGGGTCTCTTGAAAGACATCAAGGGCCTTATGGGAAAGATTGAGAAGGCATATCAGATGTTGTCAGCAGATAAAGATATCCTAATAGTTGGTGGCTACGGCAGCATATATACTGGAAATATTCTCGGTATACAAGGTGTTAAGGTCATCAATCGTCTTAAATCAAAGGTTGTGATAGTCGTGAAATATGAGGGTGAATATGTTGTGGATTACATCCTGCAGGCAAAAAAGGACCTTGGCAATAATTTTATCGGTGTAATATTGAATAAGGTAGCGTATGAATATAAACAAAGCGTAAATGATTATATTGTGCCGTTTTTAAACAGAAAGGGAGTAGATATTATCGGCATTATCCCGCACGATTCTGTAGTGGGTTCTATTACAGTAGAAGAATTGAATGAAATGTTGGGCGGCAAAATTTTATGCTGTCATGCCAGACTTGATAATCTCGTAGAAAATTTCTTAATCGGTGCTATGCAGGTGGATAAGGCTATTGAATATTTCAAAAAAACCAGAAACAATGCAGTTATTGCAGGAGGAGATAGGTCAGACATCCAGTTGTCAGCAATCGAATCAGGCTCTGTGTGCCTTATTCTCACAGGCGATTTATATCCAAACGAGATTATCCTGTCAAGGGCTGAGGAGAAGAATATCCCTATTCTGGTGGTAAGGGACGATACATATACTGTTGCTAAAAAATTAGAAAGGCTCTCTGTAAGATTGCGATTACGTGACAAGGCTAAAATAGATCGGGGTATGAAACTTATAACTGAAAATGTAAATTTCCCCCTGCTCTATAAAAAGCTGGGGATAAAGATAGACCAATAACATATCTGCCTTCTGATAATTGTCCCCGTTTTATTGAAATTTTGTCTTGACATTAGAAAAAATTTGGTATATAAATTTACATGGAATTTTCATTAAAATTAGATAATTTTTTCTGTCCAAATAAATCCTGCAAGGATCATGGCAAAAAGGGACAGGGGAATATTATTGTCTATCATAAATATGGCAAGGATAAAAGAAGACTCCTTAAGTGCAGGACATGCAATATCAGGTTCTCTGAAAGATATAGCTCATTGTTTTTTGGTCTGCATACAAAAGAATACAAGATAAAAGAGGTTATAACCTGCCTTTTAGAGGGGATGAGTTTCAGGGAGACTGCAATCGCCTCTGAACTGGATAAAGATACAGTGCAAAGGATATGGAAGAGATTTGTAAAATCCTGTGAGGAGTCTGTAGATATCCTGCTAAAGGAATTTAATCTTAAATTGGAAGACCTTATAATACTTTTACATAATAGAATTCATAAGAGAGTGAGATGAGATAATGAAAAAGATAAGGGTTGCAATTGCAGGTGTTGGAAATTGTGCGAGTTCATTGATTCAAGGTGTTGAATATTACAAGGCATTAGATAAGAACCATCTTGACGCCTCTTTAGGTTTAATGCATTATGACCTCGGTGGATACAAACCCGATAACATAGAGTTCGTGGCAGCATTTGATGTGGATAAAAGGAAGGTTGATAAATCACTCAAAGAAGCTATCTTTAATAAACCAAATTGCACAAAGATTTTTTATGAAGATATTCCGGACTTCCCTGTAACTGTTATGATGGGATGCGTGTTTGATGGTGTAGCATCTCACATGAAAGAGTATCCAGAAAACCATACTTTTAGTGTAGCCAGAAAAAAACCATGCGATATTGTAAAGGTTTTGAAAAAGAGCGGTGCAGAGATACTTTTAAATTATCTGCCTGTAGGCTCTGAAAAGGCAACAGCATTTTATGCTGAGGCATGTCTTAAGGCAGGGGTTAGTTTTATTAATTGTGTGCCGGTCTTTATTGCATCGGAAAAAAGCTGGGCAAGACGGTTTGAGGAGAAAAAGGTTCCGATAATAGGCGATGATGTTAAAAGCCAGATAGGGGCTACAATAATCCACAGAGCCCTTACGAAATTATTTGAAGACAGGGGCGTAAAGATTGACCGTACTTATCAATTAAACGTTGGCGGCAATACAGATTTTTTAAATATGTTAAACAGAAACAGATTAAAGTCCAAAAAGATATCAAAAACAAGGGCTGTCCAATCCCAGATGCATAATCCCTTAAGCAATGAAAACATACATATCGGCCCTTCTGATTACATACCATGGCTTAAGGACAATAAAATATGTTTTCTCAGGATAGAGGGCAGGGAGTTTGGAAATGTACCTGTAAATCTTGAACTCAGGCTTTCAGTTGAAGACTCCCCGAACAGTGCAGGTGTTGTTATAGATGCGATAAGGTGTTGTAAGGTTGCGAGAGACAGGGAAATAGGGGGAGTGCTTATTTCTCCGTCAGCATATTTCATGAAGCATCCCATAGAACAATTCCCTGATGAAAAGGCGCGCAGTATGGTAGAGGAGTTTATACAAGGAAAAAGAGAGAGGTAGATGCTCAGTGCTAAACTCGGTCATTTTCTTGATATCCCTCTCAGTCCAATTGCAAAACGAATTCCATTAAGTCCAAATATTCTTACAATAGTTGGATTTCTTATAACTGTTTTTGCTGCATTTATTATCCCTCACAATTTAAGACTCGGCGGTATATTAATCTTAATCGGTGGATTATTCGACATGCTTGATGGAATCGTTGCAAGGACCAGGGGAAAAACATCAAGATTTGGTGCATTTCTCGATTCTGTTCTTGACAGATATTCTGATGCCTTTATTTTCCTTGCTATTTCATGGTATTTTGCAAAAAATGAAGATTATACAGGTGCTTTTCTTAGTCTCGGCACATTGATAGGCGCATTTCTGATAAGTTATACAAGGGCAAGGGCAGAGGGACTCGGTGAATCATGCCACACAGGTATCATGGAAAGACCCGAGCGGCTTATACTTCTGATATTCGCCGCAATAACAGGATGGCTTTTGCCAGTATTATGGGCAATGTTAGTCCTTACACATATTACAGTAATCCAGAGAATCTATCACGTGTGGGAAAAGATGAGCCATTGATTACCCCACCTAATGTGCATTTCGGATATTTTTAATAACCTCTTCAATGTGCTATATTGTTTTTATGAATTCTGAAAATAGCAGGTTGGTATAATTATTGTTAGATACTGACGATTAATGAAAGATACTTCGAACATAGAAACAGTTTCTGTCGGGCATGGTGAGGGTACCAGATTCTTGGCTTTCGGAGACGATAGTCAGTTCATGAATACCGTTGTTTATGCTTTTGCTATAGTGGATCGTTCTAATCATAGACGGGCCGACAGAAGGATACGTAAGATCAAAGACAAGTTCAGAATAGCGCCAGACATTCCCATCCATTGCCGAATTCTCTTTCGCAAGGAACAGCGAGAAAAACACGGACTTACCCACATGAGCGATGATGATGCGCGGTCTCTTGTTAGAATGGCAATAGTGGAAATGAATAAGATACCAGTTGCATTGAGGTACGCCTATATGGACTTGTCAGATCTTGACATGGGGGCAGAAGGGAAAATCACGCTGAAGCATGTCTCTGACGATTCTACAATTGATATGCCGGTAAAATATGACCCAAAAGGATTTATCGGCTTGTTAATGCAAAGTTGCTTTGCGGTTTCGCCGGATGGAAGAGAGGGTCCACCGGCATCTGAATGCCAAATCTATACTTCGGAGGATTCAACAAAGATAAGCTTTATAGGCAAAGAGAGAAAGAGAGCCGATAAATGGTATTCAGGGTTTTCGGATATCGGGGCCAGAGAAAACACAGTTTTTGGCATAGAGCCGATCATTCTAAAGAACTCGGCCTCGCAGATGCTGGGTGTAGCAGATATCTTTGCATATCTCTGTAGCCACGCGATGGAAAAGCAATGTCGAGATACGTTTTTCAGGGAGCAGTTGGGTAAAATCAAGTATTGGTCAAGAGCAACGTTCTTACTCAACTAATCGTTCCACCGGATCGCCAATAAATCGGGCTCCCTGTGAACTTTATGTCGAATCTGTAGAAAAAGTCCTAAAATCCTCATAGAGACGCCATATGATTACATAGAGCAATACACTACGCCGCTGAGTATACCCTTCATTCTTGGTTTTCGCATGATTTCGTTCTCCGAGTAATAGTTATTTGCTGAGTTCTAAAATTCTATTTTCTATATAAAATAATATCCCGTTAATTCATCACGAATCCCTTGTTTGACTTGGATTTTTTAATTATGATAAAGTAACTTTATGCAGACGGTTACTATTACTAAAAAAGAATATGACGAACTAATTGAAAAAAAGCTTCGATACGAATATCTGCATCATATAATTGAAGAAGATATTTTTTCTCCTCCTCCGACAAAAGATATTAAAGAAATCATTAAGGCTTTTCAAAAAACAGGTCTTTATAATCAGAAGTTTATTGACAATCTTGAAAAAGGACTGAAGCGTTCTTCATATTTTAAATGAAAATTCTCCCTCTTCATCCTGAATTGAAAGAATATCTCAGAGCAAGGCATCTGGAAAAGAAATTCGAAAAGCAGGTAAATTTTTTTAAGGAAAATCCATTTTACCCAAGCCTGAACACAGAATTACTTGAGCCGCGGAGAATGAAAATCTGGAGTTTCAGAATTGACAGGAAATATCGTGCTTTATTTATTTTTAGGGAAAGAGATGTTATTGAGATCATTGATATAAATGACCATTATCAGTAAATAAGCCATTTCTCTGCAGGTTCAATTTTGTAAATTGAGCCTAAATATTAATAATTCTTGCATCATTATTCTGCTCAGTTCTATTAAGGTATATCTGAATTTAGTCTGATATTTTACATATGGCAGCAAAAGATAGTAGCACATAGCTACCCAGATTTGAGTCAAAATATATAATACCGACATTGATTAGTAATAATCTTTAACATTTTAAAATACTGACGTCATATTCGCAAATTTGTTTGACAAGATACCAGAAATTAAGGAAATTAAGAGAAAAATCTTATTTCAGCATTGAGGATTTGCAGGATTTACTGGGTATAAAGTATGAATCTGCGCGAGTCCTGTGCAGCCGTTACACAAAAGAGGGAATTTTTATAAGATTAAAAAAAGACTTCTATGTACTGAATGAGAAATGGGAGAGTTTTACAAGGGATGACCTCTTCAGAATTTCAAACATTCTACAGGTGCCATCATATATATCCTTTATGACAGCCCTTTCCTTTTATGAGGTTGCCACGCAGGTTCAGAGGGATTTCTTTGAAAGCGCATCCTTAAGACGCTCCGTACGATTCAACATAAAAGGGACTGCCTTCAAATCTACAGGTCTTTTTAAGGGTCGTTTCTCCGGGAGAGATGATAAAGGCAAAAATAGAAGCCTTTCTTGAGAGAAAGGAGATAAGAGATATATTTGACATAGAGTTTCTACTGAAGAAAGGGATAGACATAGATGCCTCCCCTCAAATCCTGAGAAAAATAATTAAGGAGATAAATTCTTTAACGAAGAATGACTATTCAGTGAAGCTCGGCTCTTTGCTTGAAGAAGAACAGAGAAGATATTATGTAAGCGAGAACTTTAAGATTCTTAAGTCAGCAATAAATGGAAAATTGTTAGGAAAATAAAGAAGAGGATTATTCGTTGCCGCAAGGGCGATATGTTTTCCATTGCGCCAAAATTACCATGTCGTCGTTCTCCCTTTAACGTGCCAGGCTTGGGCAAAAAGATTTCTCGAAAGGAAATATTAGAGGCAATACGCGAATCCAGAGAAAGGACATAACGAGTCACTCGTGCGGATGGCTGATAGCTGCTGGTTTACTCGGGCGAAACAATCTCAAAAGACAAGATTCCTCTTTGTCATTTCGACCTAAGGGAGAAATCTTATTTCCTTGTAAAAAGACGAGATTCCTCGTGGAGTTTACCCTGAGCGAGATTCTTCAGTCCCCTTCGCTTCGCTCAGGGTTCCTTCAGAATGACAGAGAGCGAAGGGTTCAGAATGACAAGCGAAGGGTTCAGAATGACAATATTCCATTTCAGGGTAATTGTGACACAGTCTGTCCGCAGGAATGACCCATTTGGGACAGCATTTGCATATTGAAGGCAACCTGATTTGGAAATCACGACAAATCTGTTCGAAAGATTAATAATTTCAAATGGTTATCATTTTAATAACTGAGATTTTAGATTATTTTGGACAGCAATGAGTTTGTAGTATAATATTTAGAAAGGGGAAGATCGCATAATAATTTGCAGTAAAAGGACTGATAGTTAATAAGATGTGATATTTCTATGGGGGCTGTCATAAAAGAACTAAAACAAGAAGAAACAATCGAACAGCTTAAACTGCGGTTAGAGCTTATTCTGAAATCAGCAGGTGAAGGAATTCTCGGTTTAGATATTGATGGAAAACATACCTTTGTTAATCCATCAGCGGCTAAAATGCTTGGTTATGAAGTTGAGGAACTTATAGGAAAGCGGAGTCATAAAATCTGGTATCACTCTAAAGCAGAGGGGAGTCCTTATCCTGAAGAAGAATGTCCAATCTATGGAGTATATAAAAATGGCATTGTCCGTATAATAACAGATGATATTTTCTGGAGAAAAGATGGCACAAGTTTTCCTGTTGAATATACCAGCACCCCTATTTTAAAAGACAACAAGGTTGTCGGAGCGGTTGTAATTTTTAAGGATATCACTTCCCGCAAACTGCAGGAGAAAATGTTGGCAAGACAATTAGAAATTAATACAGCTATAGCTGAACTGTCACATGCGCTTTTATCTCCGGCATCTATCGAAGATATTTCCTCGATGATATTAGATTATGCAAAGCTTCTTACAAATAGTAAATTCGGGTACGTTGGTTATATTGATCCTTTAACAGGTTATTTTATTTCCTCTACAATGACGAGAGATGTATGGGAGAGGTGTCAGGTTAAGGATAAAGATATTGTTTTTAAAAAGTTCGGTGGATTATGGGGATGGGTTTTAAAAAACAAAAAATCTCTTCTTACAAATTCACCAACAAATGATTCCCGCTCATGTGGTATTCCGCAGGGACATGTACCTATTTATCGTTTTCTGTCTGCGCCAGCTTTATTTGGAGAAACGCTGATTGGACAGGTAGCAGTAGCTAATTCGGACAGTGATTATACAAAACAGGATTTTGCAGTGATTGAGCGTCTTGCGGACATTTACGGAATTGCTATCCATAGGGAACGGACAGAAGAAACCATCAGGCAATTGGCTTATCAGGATTCACTTACTGGATTGCCCAATCGAATGGTCTTTAATGACCGTTTAACCCTTGCCATGTCTAATGCTAACCGCAACAAACAAAAACTGGCTGTAATGCTACTCGACCTTGATAATTTTAAAGATGTAAATGATACATTGGGACATAATATAGGAGATCATCTGCTAAAAGAATTAGGGAATCGTCTTACAGGACTTTTGCGCAAAGCTGATACTGTAGCCAGGATAGGTGGAGATGAGTTTTTGCTACTCATTCCAGGACTCAACCGTCTGGAATACTCATGCGAGATTGCCAGTAAAATTATACAGAGTTTTTCAGTTCCCTTTATGGTTAGTGGTCATAAAATCCATACCACCATTAGCATTGGAATTGCCATTTATCCTGATAATGGTGAAGATACTGAAACTCTCATAAAGAATGCAGACATTGCCATGTATCGTGCTAAGGAACAGGGTAAAAACAGATATGTTTGTTATTCTTAACCTTTTTGAGGATTTATCAGCACTTTTTATCAGGGGTTCCCGGCCCTTTACGTTTTCTGATTCATGTGGGGATACCAAGTCGAGGAAAAACCACTATCTGTAAGACCAGCCATATAACCAGAATCCCTAATATTATCAACCAATCACTCATTTACTCCTCCCTTCATTTTTATAATAACACACTCAACCCTTTACCCGAAAAGTGCAGCTATTGTTCAAAAATTTCCTTAACCCAGAAAATGCAGACATTGCTCAAAAATTTAGTTAACTCGATGAGTTATTGAGATTATCCTGAATGGCTGTATGGATAAAAATATTCGTAAAACCATCAGTTAAAGGTACACTAAGGTATCGTCCCGATAAATCGGGATTCACAATCCCGATATTCATCGGGACATTTCTTTAATTGCATTTTTGGGTTATGATGTTTTTATATAATGTTATTATATGATATGAAGAAAAATAATAATGAATCCTTACTCGAGATATTATCCTCTGAGGGTCTTCTTAATGATGAGCAGATAAAGTTGATTAAATCAAAGGAGGCGATGCAGAGGACAAAACTCCTTAGATCAAAGACTTCAGAGTTGCGGCATATTTCTGAGCAGCCATTAATTTCCTTGATTGATATTATTGAATCCCTTAACCTTAAATCTCCAAAGATCGGAAACAAGATTATTTCAGAGGATGTAATAATGGAAACTATAGCGAGGCATCTTAATATACCTTTTCTGAAGATAGATCCTCTGAAATTGGATTTCGATATTGTTACACAGATAATATCCAAACCTTACGCCATAAAAAATCAGCTTGTGCCAATTGAGCTTTCAAACAACACGCTTACAGTGGCTATGGCAAATCCTTTTGAGACAGAAGCAATTGACAGGATTGAGAGGATTACAGGATACAATGTAAAACTGGTTGTTACAACAAAATCAGATATATTAAAAATCATCACAGAATTTTATGGATTTAAATCTGCTATTACATCTGCCCATAAGGAGATTGATGAAAAGACTGACCTTGGAAATCTTGAGCAGTATGTGAAATTGAAATCTATAAGCGAGCTTGAGGCAACAGACCAGCATATTGTTAATGCTGTAGAATATCTCCTTCATTATGCATACTCCAGCAGGGCATCTGATATACATATTGAACCAAAGAGAGAGTTCAGTCTTATACGTTTCCGCATAGATGGCATTCTGCATAATATTTATAAGATACCAAAGGCTGTTCATCCTCCTATTATCTCACGTATTAAAATGTTAGCAAGGCTGGATATAGCTGAAAAAAGACGTTCACAAGACGGCAGGATAAAGACCGCTTATGAGGGTAAAGAGGTCGAGTTGCGCATCTCGACCCTTCCTGTTGCATTTGGAGAAAAAGTAGTTATAAGGATATTTGACCCTGATATATTAATGCAGGATATTGGCGATCTCGGTTTTTTTCCGTCCGAACTAAAACAGGTTAAATCATTCATAGGCAATACCCATGGAATTATCCTTGTTACGGGACCAACAGGGAGCGGTAAGACAACAACACTGTATTCCCTGCTGAAGATACTATCAACTTCTGAGGTAAATATATCTACAATTGAAGACCCTATTGAGATGGTCTATGAAGGATTTAATCAGACTGCTGTGCATCCAGAGATAGGCAATACTTTTGCAAATTGCTTAAGAACACTCCTCAGACAGTACCCTGATATAATTATGGTGGGTGAGATCAGGGATAAGGAGACAGCAGAAAATGCTATACAGGCAGCACTCACAGGTCATCTCGTGCTTTCAACCCTGCATACGAATGATGCATCGAGTTCACTTACACGGTTGATTGACATTGGCGTACAGCCGTTTCTTATCAATGCAACACTTCTCGGAGTGATAGCACAGAGACTTTTAAGAAAAGTATGCCCACATTGTAAGGAGTATTACAACCTTTCAAAAGAGGAATGTTATATTCTGAAGATTGATTATGAAAAAGTGAAAAACTACAAAGTAGCAATCGGAAGGGGATGTCCTGAATGCAGGGGTACAGGCTATTTTGGAAGGACAGGTATTTTTGAGGTAATGGAAATGACAGAAAAAATCAAAGAGGAAGTTAATGAAGAGTCACCACCTTTGAAAATCAAAAAAATCGCTCAATCTGATGGAATGGCTACCCTACGGGAAAATGCAATTAAAAAACTTCTGCAGGGAATAGCCACTGTTGATGAGATTATAAGGGTAACAGGACTTTCATCTTAAGAGTCGAGCCTTAATCTGCCAAACAATTTTACTATAATTGTATTTGAGATCACTATCCCCTTTCTGGTAAGTTTGAGATAACCTCTTTCGATTTCGAGAAAGCCTTCATCTATTAAATCCTCGCATATGTTTAGGATATTCAATCTGAGTTCTTTAAATTTCGCAATTTTTATTCCCTCTCTTTTTCTTAAGCCGAGAAATATGAATTCTTTAACCGCATCCAGAGGTGTGATTTTTGTTGATTCCGCTTTAGGTATAATTTTGTTATTCAGGCATTCTATATATGCATTAATATCTTCAGTATTTTTTGAACGCACCTCATTAATAAATGAGTGTGCTCCTGCACCAATTCCAATATATTCTCCCCTGTCCCAGTAATTAAGATTATGTATGCATCTAAATCCTGATAATGCGAAATTGGATATTTCATAATGTTCATATCCAGAGCTTGAAAGATAGTCTATTGTATGATTATACATTTTGAGTATCAACTCCTCATCAGGCATTCTAACTTCGCCTGATTTTATTAATTTACATAACGGTGTTTTTTCTTCAAGTGTAAGTTCATAAGTGGAGATATGTGGCGGAGAGAATTCGGCTGCCTTTGAGAGAGAGTTCTGCCATGAGTCCATTGTCTGTCCGGGGATTCCGTACATTAGATCTATCGAAAAATTATGAATGCCAGCTTTTCTTATCATTTCAAGTAAATTTTTCGCTTCTAAAGATGTATGGATTCTTCCGAGAACGATAAGGTCAGTGTCATTAAACGATTGTATCCCAATGCTTAACCTGTTTACACCGAGAGAAAGTATGGTGTTTAGTTTTGATTTATTGATTGTTCCGGGATTTATCTCGATTGTTATTTCAATATCAGGCAGAAGATTGAAATTATCTCTAAGACATTTAAAGAGATTTTTAAGACATTCTTCTAAAAGCAGGGAAGGGGTTCCACCCCCTATATAAATTGTTTTTAATGTATTAATAGAATCTTTTTTAAGAATTAGTTCAATGCACAATGCATCGGAATATCTCTTTGCAGATGATTCATCATACGGGACAGAAAAGAAATCACAATACAGGCATTTTTTAATGCAGAAAGGGATATGGATATAAAGGCAGTCAGCCTTCATGATTAGCGTCTGATCATTTCACTTTCAATACTGCAAGAAATGCCTCCTGAGGTAGTTCAACCTTTCCGACTTGTTTCATCCTTTTCTTGCCCTCTTTCTGTTTTTCAAGCAGTTTCCTTTTTCGGGTTATATCACCACCATAACACTTTGCGAGCACATCTTTCCTGAGGGATCTTACAGTCTCCCTGGCTATAATTTTGTTCCCAATCGCTGCCTGAATTATGACCTCAAACATCTGTCTTGGGATAATCTCTCTCAATTTTTCTGCCAACTCTCTGCCTTTGTGATATGCCTTGTCTTTATGGACAATTAAGGAAAGTGCATCAACAACTTCTCCGTTTAAAAGGATATTGAGTTTAGTAAGGTTTGACTCCCTGTAACCAATGAATTCATAGTCAAGAGATGCATAACCTTTTGACAGGGATTTTAATCTGTCATAAAAATCCCATAGTATTTCACTTAATGGAAGCTCGTATTCTACCTTTATCTTGTCTTTTCCAATAAAATTAAAACTTTTCTGGATACCTCTTTTTTCCTGGCAGAGGTCAAGAATAGGCCCTATAAAGTCTTTTGGCACAAAGATAGTTGCGACAACAAAAGGCTCTTCTATCAGATCATATTTTTCGGGTAAAAGTGCAGGATTTTCGATATACAAAACATTCCTGTCTGTTTTTATAATTCTGTAAACAACTGTCGGCGATGTGCTTAAGAGCGAGAGGTTAAATTCCCGTTCGAGTCTTTCTTTTATAATTTCCATGTGAAGTAGTCCTAAAAAACCGCACCTGAATCCAAAACCGAGAGCTAAGGATGTTTCAGGCTCATGAATAAAAGAGGAATCATTGAGTCTCAATTTATTAAGGGCATCTCTCAGATCTTCATATTGATCTGATGTTGTAGGATAGAGACCGCAGAAGACCATTGGTTTTATATCTTTATAGCCAGGGCAGGGTTCTTCAGTAGGGATATCAGCATCAGTGATTGTATCACCTATTTTTGTATCAGTAACATTTCTTATGCCTGCTATTATATAGCCAACTTCACCAGCAGAAAGATTATCCACAGGCTTTATTTTGGGCGAAAAGATTCCAATCTGAGAGACTTCAAAAGATTTTCCATTTGCCATCAGTTTTATCTTTTTGTTAGGTGATATCTTTCCATCGAAAACCCTGACAAGGACAATGACGCCCAGATAGTTATCAAACCAGGAATCAAAGATTAATGCCTTTAAAGGTTTTTTATCATCTCCAGATGGAGGGGGTATCTTTTTTACTATTGTTTCAAGTATTTCTTTTGTGCCTATTCCTTCTTTTGCACTTGCTAAAATAGCATCAGAGCAATCAATGCCGATTGCATCCTCTATTTGTTCTTTTGTTTTTTCAGGATCTGCACTCGGCAGGTCTATTTTATTGATTACAGGTATTATTTCAAGATTGTGCTCTACAGCAAGGTAAGCATTTGCAAGCGTTTGTGCTTCAACGCCCTGTGAGGCATCAACCACAAGGATTACCCCTTCACATGACGCAAGACTCCTTGAAACCTCGTATGAGAAATCAACATGTCCCGGTGTATCTATAAGGTTAAGAATATAATCATTGCCATCATCTGCCTTATACAAAAGTCTCACTGCATGTGCCTTTATTGTTATGCCTCTTTCTCTTTCGAGATCCATTGAATCCAGAACTTGCTCGGTCATCTCTCTTGCGCTCAGCGCGCCTGTATATTCAAGAAGCCTGTCAGCAAGCGTAGACTTCCCGTGATCAATGTGGGCTATGATAGAAAAATTGCGAATATTTTTAGACATATCTGTGTGAATGATTATTTTAACATAGAAAGATCGTATTTAGGTTACAGGAAACGTTTAATCAATAAATGCATCCCTCAAGAGTTTGCTCTGTCTTTCGAATGCCTGTCTTGGGTTACGAGGGTCTTTCATGAGAGATATTTCCTGCGTGATAAGTCTTGCTAAGTTCAATGTGTGTGTATCAATCTTTGCAGACTCTCTTTTATAAAGGGGATGGTCACGGTTTATGTATATAGTAGTTTCTTCTGAAAAAACCTCTGGACCATCCTCACCAAAACTATCTACAACACATGAAACTCCTGTTTCGCCAAACTTTATCCTTTTGATTATTGCGTTAGGTGTAAGCCGTTTTACTTTTGGCTTCTTCTTCTTTTTCTCAGGTGCCTTTGGCTTTTCTTCTATCTTAACTTCTTCTTCTTTAATACTTTCTTTCTCGGGAGAAACTTCAGCAGCGCTGCCCACCCCTTTTTTTTCATCACCAATTGGAATTGCTCCAAATGGTGACAGGTCAGGATTTGCTGCTAATGCCTTATATATTCTCTGAAGCGCCTCTTTAAGGGCACGGCTGACTTTTTTGCTTTCTTTTTTTACGGTCAATTTCTGGAGTGATACTTTTACATCTTCCATAATTTTTCCCATAACCTTAAGAAATTCTCTATACTCTTCAGAATCTTTTATAAACCCTGTCCGGTCACTCGTTATAAGAAGAAAATCAGCATTGACTTCACCCCTTACCCTTGCCATGGACTTGCCCCATGTTTCCATACCAAAAAGTTCTCTCCTAATTGTCACCTGTTTAACTTTTACTTCAATGCCAAGTTCTGAAGTTGTTGATGCAGTTTCAGGTAGAAGCACTATTTCTCCGCTTACAGGACCAAAAATTGTACCTTCAAGGAAAGGAAGTCCATGACCTGAAAGACTACGTGGAGTTATAGTATGATTATTTATTCTTACCCTGAAATGAGGAGCCCTAATAGGCGTACCCTCAGTTATCTTTGCCTCAATATCTTTTGGGTCAAATTTTCGTTCTAATCCCATTAATATAACTGTTGTGCCATTTTGTCTTCTGAAATCTGAGGGAAGTATTTCAAGAGGTAGCTGCCATTGTCCTTAATCTCAATAGAATCTTCTAACAGCAATTTCAACAAGTGTTGCATCAGCATCATAGGCATTATTAACAAGCTCTCTTACAAACTCAATGCTTTCAGCATACAACCTTTCGCCTATTGTGATTATATGGCTTTTATCAATAGTTACCGTAATAAATTCAGGGTATGATTGCATATTTTATTCCTCTGCCTTGTGATAATCTCAGGAATGCCTTTTCGATTTCTATCAACCGATAATATCCAGAGATAAGTTTTTTTACAGGTAGGTTTCTATTCTTTAAAAGGGCATATGCTTTTTTCACATCAGAAGGTGTAAAGTGAAAGACCCCTTTTAAGGTTATCTCATCATAGTGAAGTCTTTTAGCATCATATGTAACTGTAATTCCTGATTTGCAACCTCCGAAGAGGATGACTGTGCCACCCCTCCGGACATAGTTGACAGATGACTCCCAGACTTCTGATCTTCCAGTGCACTCAAAGACAAAATCAAAACCAATATTGTTTGTAGACTTTTTTATGGGAGGATGTCCTCGCTTAAATATGAAATCAGCACTGAGTGACTTTGCTGTTTTGAGTTTAGCAGGATTTTTATCTGATATAGCTACCTTTACCCCTTTCTCTTTTAAAAGCAATAAGTGAAGAAGTCCGATAGGTCCTGCTCCTATGATAAGGGCGTTATCTCCTTTTTTTATTTTAATTAATTCTGTACCATGAACTACACATGAAAGTGGCTCAAGAAATGCTGCCTCTTCAAATGTTAAAGATTTTGGTTTATGATATGCGTTCTGTTTTACAATATGCTGGGGTAATAATATATACTCTGCAAAGGCACCGAGGACCTTTGTATTCATTATATTTTCACAGAGATTGAAAGCCTTTTTTTTGCAATATCTGCATTTCAGACAAGGTGCGCTATGAACTGTCATTATCTCGTCACCCGCTTTAAATCTTTTAACTCCTTTGCCCACACCCGCAACAATTCCTGAAAATTCGTGACCAAAAACCCCTGGCATCGGGATCATGGGGTGGCCTTGCCTGAATGCCTTTAGGTCTGTGCCGCAGGTAAGTGCGGTTTTGATTTTTACGAGTATCTCACCGTAAGAGGGTGTTGGAGTTTTTATATCGTGAATTTCTATTTTGCCGGGTTCAATGATGATATTAGCCAACAAAGCTAAAACTCCAGTTTGCCGCCCAGTATCTGGCCAGTAAGTGCAAAAAATGCAAAGATTGGTATATATTTTATGTCAACATTAGACATGGTTCTTAAGATGAATATAATGGGTATTGGTATGTGAATGTATAGAAACCAACGCAAAGAATATCTTTTTGACTTTGCTCTTGCGTAACCGAATGGCAGGTTAATGAGCAGGGTGAAACTGCTCAGAACAAGGATTGCATAAAATTTATTGTAAAAATCCATAGTGAAAAATAACTTAAAGATATGTTATAAGTCAAATTGTACTAATATTTGTGTAATGATAATATAAAAGCAAACCTGTCCAAGATAATTTTATATAAGAGGCTGGATGCCTCTTTTCTATTTCTGTTATTTTGGACAGTTATAATATAAAATATTAAAATAATGACTATCTTGAAAATAGCCTATTTTGATTGTTTTTCGGGTATAAGCGGCGATATGTGTCTCGGGGCACTTGTGGGCGCAGGTTTGTCAATAAAGAGATTGGAAAAGGAACTCGAAGGGATTCCTATAAGAGGATACAGATTGACAGCCCAAAGAGTAAAAAGGTCACATTTTGCTGCAACTAAGGTAAACGTTGAAATAAGTCAAAACTCATCGCATAGAAAATGGAAAGATATAGAAGGGATAATTCATAAATCCTCATTTTCAAAAGATATAAAACAAAAAGGGCTTAAGGTTTTCGAAAGAATTTTTAAGGCAGAGGCAAAGGTTCATGGTGAAATATTTGATAAGGTTCACCTGCATGAGGTCGGTGCTATAGATTGTATAGTAGATGTATTTGGAACGATTATAGGACTTAATATACTCGGAGTCAAAGAAGTTTATTCATCTCCTGTTAATCTCGGCAAAGGTTTTGTGGAGACAGAAGCTGGAATTTTACCAGTCCCAGCGCCTGCTACTGCCGAGATATTAAGAAAGGTTCCTGTATATTCAAATGATATCCTGTTTGAACTTACTACCCCAACAGGTGCAGCAATAATTAAAGAGCTTTCATCAGGATTTGGAGATATGCCTGCTATAAATATTAATAACATTGGTATTGGTGCTGGAGCTAAGGACTTTAAAAATTGGCCGAATGTACTGAGGCTTTTTATAGGTAATCCCCCCTCACTCCTCTTTAGTAAAGGGGGGAAGGGGGGATTTTTAGATGAGAAGATTATAGTTATCGAGTTTAATATAGATGATATGAATCCGCAGATATATGAATATGTTATGGAAAAACTTTTTAAAACTGGCGCACTTGACGTATATCTTACACAGGTGATAATGAAGAAGGGAAGGCCGGGGATAAAGCTAACAGTCTTATGTGATGAAAAGCAGAGAGAAAATTTGATTAGGGTTATCTTACTGGAAACGAGTACCATAGGGCTGAGATTTTACGAGGTTAGCAGAAAGGTTCTCCATCGCGAGATTAAAGAAGTAGAGACTGAATTCGGAAAGATGAAAATGAAGCTTTCAAGACTTGATGATATCCTGAAGACATCTCCTGAATATGAGGATTGTAAAAAAATTGCAAAAAAACTTAATATCCCACTTATAGAGATTATAAAAAAGATGAGTCTTTTAAATTTCAGGTAAGGAAAATTGAAAATAGCGATTATCGGCTTGTCCAATTCAGGAAAGACCACCATCTTTAACGCCCTTACAGGGATGAATATTGAAACACCTATTTATCCGACGACATCAGGAGACCCACATATCGGTGTTGTGAAGGTTCCTGATGCAAGACTTGATAAACTCTCCGAGATATTCAAGCCTAAAAAAACTACACATGCCACTATTGAATATATAGATTATATCGGGCTTACAAAAGGCGATATGGAACAGAATAGGAAAGTTTTTGACCTTATAAAAGATGTTGATGCAATAGTGCATGTTGTAAGAGGTTTTGAGGACGAAACAGTTGTTCATCCAATGGAAAGCGTGAATCCAAAACGTGATGCAGAAACGGTTGAACTTGAGATGATATTGGGAGACCTTGAGCTTGTAGATAAGAGGCTCGATAGGATGCAGCAGGGCTTAAAGAGGGGTAAAAGACCTGATGAGATGGAAAGGAAGATTCTCTTAAAATGTAAAGAAGCATTGGAAAAGGAGACTGCGCTGAGAGATATAGATTTTACAGAAGAAGAACAGAAGGTTATCAGAAATCTCCAGTTCATGTCAACAAAGCCAGCACTTGTCGTCCTTAATGTCTCAGAGCAAGAAATAGATTCTGATAAAACAAAATCAACTGCTGAAGAGTTGAAAAAATATTTCAAAGGAAGATATATAAGGGTTTTGAATCTCTGCGGTAAGATCGAGATGGATATTGCACAGCTTTCTCATGAGGAGGCAAAGGCATTTCTTGATGACATCGGTATTGAAGAGCCAGCATTAAATAAGTTAATACACGTCTCTTATGAGTTGCTTGGTCTTATATCATTTCTTACAGTTGGTGAGGATGAAGTAAGGGCATGGACTATAACAAAAGGTATGAACGCACAGAAGGCCGCCGGCAAGGTGCATTCTGATATTGAAAGGGGTTTTATCAGGGCAGAGGTTATTTCATATGAGGATTTTATTTCTGTTGGAAGCATACATGCTGCGAGGGAAAAAGGACTTTTACGTCTTGAAGGAAAGACATACGAGGTTAAAGACGGTGACATCATAAATTTCAGATTCAATGTGTAAAATTGGGTAGAATCTCGTTCCTCTCTAAAAGCTCCCTGTAAATAAAAGGTCGTGTACTTGATGGCAGTTCAGGGGTATTATAGAGTTCTTTGAGGTCAATTGTCTTGATATTTTTCAGAAAATTTACTATGCATGCGAGGGGTGTGTTTTCATTAAGTATTAGCGCCCATTGCACATAGTATCTGCATGACCATTTTGGGTGGCTTGCTATCTGGCGGAGAACATTAGAAGATATTTTTTTCCTGCTTATGATTTTAGAGAGAACTCCTTCAGTTACCTGTGAACTTTCAAGGCATATAGCAACGACCTCTTTTATACCATCTTCTATAAGTCTCGCGAGAACATTGCTGCTCGCTTTTTTTGCGAGTGTGAGTTTGATACCCAATGGCAATGTTAATATCTTTTCGCAAATATTAGCTTCAGCCTTCATCCTTATATTTATAGGGATTTGTTTATTTCTGGTTATATCAGCAAGATCGAGTATCCTTAGAGATTTAAGAAGAGAAAGGGAAATCTTCTGAGGAGTTTTATGGTTTTTACATAGTGTTAGCATGATGGGATAACTTTCCATCCATCTGATATCTTTATAAATAGATTCGAGTATCCGACGGTCTATATTTTTTCTGCCTGCAATAATAAGGGTGAGTTCTTCTGTAAGATTTTTGTTTTGAAGAAGTTTTAGGATGACTTCAGAGGAAGGGTGATATACAAGTGTTTTCAACTCTTCCTCGCTTCCAGTAGATGATAGTTGCATAGCCTTATTGATATCCATGAGATTATTTTAATCCATTTTAATCCATAAATTTTTTATGATCAAACAGGGGATAGAGTATTCTCGCTCTAAATACTCTATCCCCTGTTACTATCCCTAATTTTGTGAATAATCAGGGTTAGCTCAATCAGAAATATTTGGGGCATATAGAATTTATGTTATAATTCATTCGCAATGAATATCAACAAATTAATAAGACCTAATATTCGTTCTCTATCAGCCTATAAGGCAGAAGAAATCCCATGCAAAATAAAACTTGATGCTAATGAGAGCCCTTATGGATTGTCTTTAAGAATGTTTTTGAGATCAGCAGAGAGTCAAAGATTATTTAAGACTTTAAACAGATACCCTGATCCACAGGCTAAAAAATTAAAGAAAGCGGTTTCAAGATATTTCAAAGTAAAGATAGAAAACACACTTCAGGGAAATGGGTCGGATGAGTTGATTTATTATCTTATAACAACATTTGGCGGCCCGGTACTTTATCCTGTGCCTACGTTCTCAATGTATGGAATCATTGCACAGGCAATAGGAGAAAAGAAAATAGAGATTCCACTCGATAAGGACTTTGACCTTGATATGGATAAAATATTTAAGGCAATCCGCAAAGAAAAACCCCGATTGATATTTCTGAGTTCACCAAATAATCCTATGGGCAATTGTTTTTCATCAGATAAAATATTGAAGATAATCGAATTAACATCGTCAAAATCTATTATCGTAGTTGACGAGGCGTACCAGCCTTTTGCAAGTGAAAAGGGGTTTATATCTATGCTTCAGGATTATAAAAACCTTGTTATCATGAGAACACTCAGCAAGATAGGGCTTGCAGGTTTAAGGGTAGGGTTTTTGATTGCGGATGAAGCGATAATAAATGAAGTGAATAAGGTAAGGCTTCCATTTAACCTTAATTCTCTATCACAGGCAATAGCAACGGCAGTTTTGAGTGACTTAAAAACACTGAAGTCATGCATAAAATCAATTATTTCTGAAAGAGAAAGACTTTATAAAGAAATGACAAAGATCAAAGGTATAACACCCTATCCATCAGAGGCAAATTTTGTTCTATTCAGAACAAAAGAACCTGATATAATATATAACAGTCTCCTGAAAAAGGGGATTCTTATCAGAAACATGAAGGGTGTAGTAGAGGGTTGCCTGAGGGTGACAGTGGGGGTTCCAGAAGAAAACAGAATGTTTCTTGATATATTGAAGGATGTTATTAAGGATAGCTAACTTAGATTATTTATAATATAAATGTACGGGATATAATATTTTCGTTTATTTTCGCGCCGAGTACAATATAAATGTTAAAAAAAATAAATAATTTTATACAGGAGGGAATTGATGTTTAAAAAAAGAAAACTACTGACAATTGCAGTGATTTTTACAATTATAGGGCTTATTATTGGTCTCGGTATTTCATCGAACTTCAATTTGCAATCAAATGGTTATACAAGCAATGCAGAGATTTCAAAAGAGGCTATTGATATCCTTTCAAAGACAAATGAGGCAATAACAGAGGTTGTTGCAGCAGTAAAGCCTTCTGTAGTTAACATATCATCAACAAAAACAGTAAAGACTCATGGATTTTCACCCTTCTTTGACGATCCTTTCTTCAGAAGATTTTTTGGTGACGAATTTAGATTTTTTGAAAAGCCCAGAGAACATAAGCAATATGGACTCGGGTCAGGAGTTATTGTGGATAAGGATGGCTATATACTGACAAATAATCATGTCATAAAAGGTGCGGATGAAATTAAGGTAAAGCTACCTGACAAAAGGGAGTTCAAAGGAAAGGTCATAGGTACAGATCCCAAAACAGATATAGCAGTTATTAAGATAGATACAAAAAATCTCCCTATAATCAAATTTGGAGACTCAGATAAACTTAGAGTTGGAGAAACTGTTCTTGCAATCGGAAACCCATTTGGTTTAACACAGACCGTAACATCAGGAATCGTAAGTGCAACAGGAAGGGCTAATGTAGGAATAGCTGATTACGAAGATTTTATTCAAACCGACGCCCCCATTAATCCAGGTAACTCAGGTGGGGCACTTGTTAATATAAAGGGAGAACTCATCGGAATAAATACTGCTATCTTCAGCACAACAGGTGGTTATCAGGGGATAGGGTTTGCTATACCCAGCAATATGGCGAAAGTTGTTATGGAAAGCCTTGTTCATGAGGGTAAAGTTGTAAGAGGGTGGCTTGGCGTATCAATACAATCATTAACTCCTGACCTTTCAAAACATTTCAATGTAAAAGATGGAAAGGGATGCCTTGTGACAGATATTATAGAGAATAGCCCTGCTGAAAAATCTGGAATAAAAAGGGACGATATCATTATTGAATTCGATGGAAAAGAGATTGAAGACCCTACAGACCTCAGAAATAGAGTAGCTGGTACTGTACCGGGCAGGGAAGTAGAGATTAAGTTTTTACGCGATGGAAAGATTAAATCTGTAAAGGTGGAGATTTCTGAACTACCGTCTGAAATGGAAAAGCTTCCCGGAGAGTTTGATAATTTACTTAAGGGAATACATGTTCAAAATCTGACATCTATGATAAGAAAAAACCTTCAAGTACCAAAGCGAATAAATGGCGTTCTAATAAGTGATATTGAAGATGGTAGTCCTGCAGAGGGTGTATTATCAAAGAACGATTTAATATTAGCAATCAATAAAAAAGAGATTAAAAATATGGATGATTATAAGGTTCTTGTCTCAAAGATTAAAGCTGACGAGGATATACTCCTTCTTATTTACAGAAACGGTTCAACTATCTATATTACACTCTCAAGCCGATAATTATAGCTCTGATTTTAAATAGGGGATAGAGTATTTTCACTCATTAGATAAGAAGGGGCTTTGATTTAGCCCCTTCTTATATCGCTTTCATTATCTGTTTAAGCATTTCTGAAAGCTCAGTAAATCTTTTGTCACATAACATATCTTCAAGGGTTAAAGGTGTTTTTTGTAGCCAGTTAGGATATTCAGCAATTGTTCCTGGCATATTCTGCTGATTGACTGTCCCAATAATATCATCGAGGCTTATCAGAAGCAATTTGCACGGTGTTAATGCAAGATAATGATAAATAGCAAGGCATAACTCAGGCGTCATCTGCATAAAATTTTCTGATTTAGGCGAGTGATTATCTAAGATGATCTTTAAAGATTTTAGTGCAGATAAGATAAGTTCTTTGTCTCTTTTCCTCTCATTGATTTGTTCCTGTAAAAGCTTTTCATCTTTATAAATCCCGAGTTGTTTTTTTACCTCAAAGTCATGACCTGCCCAGTAACCGTATATTGTTGGGAGGTCATGAGTTGTTATTGCACATAATGCCATTTCAGGATATTTCTCAGGTGTAACAAATGAGGGATCGGGATAATTCCTTTCAAAATAGAAAAGCCTGTAGGAAAGCATATTAAATTTTTTAAGCATTTCCCTCACATTTTCTCCCATTGTGCCAAGATCTTCAGCGATAACCATAGTCTTGTTTCGTACACTTTCCAGCGCAATAATGTGCAAGAGAGCATCTTCTGGATATTTTACATAAGCACCGTCTTTGGAAGAGATTCCCTCAGGTATCCAGAAAAGCCTGAACATGCCGAGTGCGTGGTCTATTCTTAATGCACCGCCATATTTCATATTTTTTCTTATCGTCTGAATAAAAAACTCATAACCACTATCCTTTAGTTTTTCAGGAATAAGAGGTGGAAATCCCCAATTCTGACCATTGGGACTGAAATCATCAGGGGGGGCGCCAACATCAGCATCATCTGCTATAACATCTTTGTAATTCCATACATCACTACCCCCCCCTACAGAACCAATTGCAAGGTCAAAATAAAGTCCCAAAGGCATGTTGAGATTTTTTGTCTCAATAAAAACCTCTTTAAGTTGTTCATCAATAAGCCACTGGACATATTGATAGAAAACTATTTCCTTTTCATTTGTTTTTTTGAATGCCCTGACCGCCTTGCTTTTTTGAGAATGATACTCAGCAGGCCACTCCTGCCATCTATATATATTTTTTGTGGTTGCCATATAATTCCAGATAGCCATAAACAAAGAGAAAGATTCGAGAGAAGTTTTGTTTTCAGAAATAAATTTTTTAAATGCTATGCTGCGGGGACTGTTCAGTATATAGTGTCTTCTATGAAAAATATCAAATGCTTTTCTCAGTATATTCTCCTTGAGCGATGCTATCTTTTCATAATCAATCAAACCTGCATTTTTTAACTCATCTAATTCTTTTTTGAAGTTTTCATCAGATGTAATAATTGCCATGACATCTTCTGATTCCATAACATCGGGTATTTTTTCTATATCGAGGTAAATAAAATTTTTATAAAGCCTGCTTAGAGGAAAATATGGACTGATGCCAAATGGTTTTGTATTCGGAATGACATGCAGTGGATTGATTCCGACAAATCCGCCTTTTAGATCATAAATCCACCTCGCAATCTTCTTTAAATCGCCAAAATCACCAATACCCCAGTTTCTGTTTGAACGGATTGAGTAAAGATTAACAGAAAGGCCCCATATCCTTTCTTTTTCCAGTTCAGGAGGGATATAGCAGGCATCAGGGGCTATAATCAACCTTGATTTTTTCTGCAGTTTATTGCGATTTCCTGGAAATATATTCTCTATGTGTTTACATTCCACATTAATTTCATAATATCCAATGTCCTGCTGTACTATATCCTGAAGGTTTATTTTTATATATCTTTTTTTATCTATCCATTGTACTTCTGAGATAATTATTGCGTCTCCCTCGAATATGGATTTATGTTCCCGACCTTGTTCATTTTTTATAGACAAGGATATCGAAAGCCTTCTTTCGTCACCATCTTTAATTGGTATATAGAGGGGAATGGTAAAGGGGAGACTATTTACTGAAACGATGTAAACAGGCTCGATAAAATTTTTCCATGATTTCCATTTATATTCATTTATTTCTTTTGTCAATTCTTTTGCTGAACCAATCTTAAGTTTCATTGACCGTAGTATGGCTTTTTTAGTCTCAAGAGATGTTTCATGACTTTTGCCTGATATGTCCCAGTATTCCGGAATTATCTCGTATATCTTGGATAACTCATCAATTAATTCATCGTATGGCTGCATACAGGTTATTTCCTCCTGAATTTTTAGGCCGGGTTATTCACAGCGAACTCTGTTCCAATGGCAGTCATTCCCGCTTGTCGGGAATCCTTCTGAAAACAAAGAAAGATTCTGGACAAGCCAGAATGACAGGATTGAAAAAGTTAAACAATTTTTAAAATCTTGGGAGATTAATAACATAGATTCTATTTATCAATGATATTTTACAGGTAAAAATTTATCTGATTCAATATATTCGATTGCATGTCCGATATCTTCTCGTGTGCCAATAAAAAGAATTATATCATTCTTTTTTAGAACAAAATCCGGAGATGGATTATGATGAATCTTGTCTCCGCGCTGTACAGCAATAATGGTAGCCCCTGTCTTGGTCCTGAGTCCTATTTCTTTAATAGAATATCCGTCTACAGGAGAATCTTCTTTTATAAGATAAGTCTCTGTATCTATTTCTTTTAAGAATTTATGTCTTTCTGCAAGGCTTTTCCTCGGCAATTCTACCGTCCTCAGCATTCTGTAATTATTTTTTCTTATATCATCTATATATTCATTTATTACATTTCGTGGGATATGATAATAATGGAGCACCCTTGAGAATATCTCAACTGATGTTTCGAATTCTTCTGGAATAACCTCATTAGCGCCGAGTTTCTTTAGTTCATCTAATTCAGCGATATATCTTGTTCTAACAATTATGTACATGTCAGGATTTTCTTTTCTCGCTATTGCCACTATACTTCTTGTGGAGATTGGGTCAGATATCGCAATAACTAAAAGCCTCGCTGTTGTAATATTGAGTTTATGCAGTATCTCTTTACTGGTTCCATCACCATAATATATTGGTTCTCCTTTTTTCTTCATTTCTTTTACTGTATCGCTGTTCATCTCAAGCACTACATAAGGCACCTCTGCTCCTTTTAGAACCCTCGCAAGGTTTCTCCCATTAAGCCCAAATCCAATAATTATTACATGCCCATGTTTTTTTGTATGATATTGTTCTTTTTCTGTTAGTTCTTTAAATATATCGAATCTTTTAAAAATATGTTTTGATCCTATCCAACTTGATATAGAAGGTGCGGTCTTTAATACAAAAGGGGTCATTATCATCGTTACTATAGAAGAAGATAGAAAAATCTGATAAAAATCCTCTGTTATCAGGTTTAACATCTTACCTGCAACAGCGAGCACAAATGAAAATTCACCAACCTGTGCGAGACCTAATCCCGTATGGATAGATGTCCTGAGAGGACTTCTTATAATCAATGCAGAAAGGGTTCCTGTGATTAGTTTAATGCAGAATATAAATGATACAGCTATCACAATTTTTATATAATTATTAGTTATATAGCCAATATTTATAAGCATACCAACAGAGACAAAAAACAGACCGATAAAACTATCCTTGAATGGCAATATATCTGACATTGCCTGATGTGAATATTCTGACTCAGATATTATGAGGCCTGCTAAAAATGCTCCGAGGGCGAGAGAAAGGCCAAATTTGGAAGTCAGGATAGCTATGCCGAGGCAGAGGAGTATAATTGTGATTGTAAAAAGTTCACGGCTCCTTGTATGCACAACCTGATGAAGGAGACGAGGGACTATCCATTTTGCACTTAAAACTACAACTGCTATTATCAATATTGCCTTTCCCATTTTTATTGCTATATCCATAACATTTATACTCTCACCCGACAAAACAGGGGCAAGAAGCATAAGGGGGACAACACAGATGTCCTGAAATATCAGGATCCCGACCATTAAACGTCCGTGTGGAGAATCTGTCTCACTTGTTTCTGCAAGCATCTTCATTACTATCGCTGTGCTACTTAATGCAATAAGAAAACCAATAAAGATAGATTTTTTTATATCATGAATTAATAAACAGGCGACAATGGCTGATAAGCAAATTGTGAATAATACCTGTACGCCCCCACCACCAATAACAGCTTTTTTTATCTTCATAAGCTTTGCCATTGAGAATTCTATTCCGATTGTGAAGAGGAGAAGAATGACACCAACTTCTGCAAGCAATTCTACTAAGTGGGTATCTTTTATCATCCCTGTTCCATGAGGGCCTATAATAAATCCTGCGATAAGAAAACCGACAAGGGCGGGTACCTTAATCCGATGAAGTATCAATACTACTAATGCAGAAGCGATGAGTATAACTTCTAAAGATTCTAAAAACTTGAATTCCATAATTGCTATGTTAGAACATTTTATTGTTTACTTCTATAGTAAAAATCATCCCTTTTTACGTAATGTTTAAGTAAACATGTCTTTGATGATTATTTCAACATGTACAGCAACATCAGATTAATAATATATACCAGTAATATCCCAATAGAATCCCATGCCAAAAGTAATTTCTTTTTCTCAGAACGATATATTAACCCAATGATTGCAATGGATGTCATAGCAATAGCAGACAATGCTGAAATTATATGGCTTGAATTTGCAAAAAAGAGGAGATGCCCTTCAATAAAAAATATATCATCAATTGCCAGAATAAATATATTGAATATATTGCTTCCAAAAAGATTGCCTATTGCAAGGTCTATTGCATCTATTTTCACTGCAGACAGTGAAACTACTACTTCTGGGAGGGACGTAGAAATGGCGATAAAAATATTTCCCACAAAGGTCTGTCCTAAACCTGTGATCTCTGCCATACCTTTACCAATTTCTGGCAAAAAGGTAGCAGCAATAATAACAACTAAAGCATTAATACTATAGTTGATAATGGCAGTCTTTGTTGAAATGTCTTTATATTTCAGTTCAACAGATCTCTCCTTCATGTAAGCAGCAATCTGTCTCTTTTCATAAGAGAAAACCAGCTTAATTGCAATAAAATAAATAATCACAAATAACAGACTATATGGACCAATCCAACCTAAGGGAGGAATATACTTACTTAAGAAAAGGCTTGTGGCGACTATGCTTAAAAGGAATGCTCCAAATCCAGCGGACAGAACATGTCCATGATGTGCTTTTGTGGAAATAGGCATTTGGTGGTGTAGAGCATCGAGAAGGGCGAGAATAAGCATATTGAACACACAACTTCCAAGTACATCACCTACAGCAATATCAGGGGCGCCTGCATATGTAACAGAGCTTATTCCTGTTACAAGTTCAGGAAGAGAAGTTACCGATGCCATAAGCACGACGCCTATCCATGCCCTTCCAAGTCCTGTCTTTTCAGCGATAATATCGCCATATTTTGAAAGCCTTATGCCTGAATAAAAGATTGCGGATGTACAGACAATAAATCCAAGCCAGAGAAGCATTTAAACCTCTCAATTTTTTAGTTTTCTATAAGTGGCTTATCTTATCCTTTTTTTCTTCGCCTTTTATCTTTTTTTCAAGATATTCTTTTGCAATATCCCTTCCCCCAAGCCCGAAGGCTATAGCGAGGGCAAGGACTACACCTCCAAATGTTATTGCAAAGGCAATGACTATTGTTTCTCTTCCGATGCCAAGTTGCTCAAGCGTCATTGTGATAACAAGTAGAAATACAGTCAGTTTAGCCGTTTTTCCTATTAAGTTAGCTGTTTTCCATCCTGCATTTACAGCAGCAATCAATGATGCCCTGCCGAGAAAATTGCTGAACAGATAACCAAAGAAGAGAATAACGGCTGCAACGAAAATATTTGGCAGATACAGGACAAATTTTTCCAGTATCCCTTCTATTGCAGGGATATTTAGAGAACGAAGAGAGAGTATTAAGAAAATAATAATAATTAACCAGCCAATGAGTCTGGAGATAATGAAAGATAGCGGTTCTCTTAGACCACCCTTTTTTAAGATTTCCATAAAACCCGATCTCTCTGAAAATTTATCGAGTCTTATTGCACGGAAGAACTTCAGCAGTAAGATTTTAGTGACAGATCCAAGAATAATACCCGACACGAGTATTAAGAGAAAACTAAGGAGATTCGGGAGGAAGTTTAACATCTTTTCTGAAAACTGCTCAAGTGGCTCAATAATTATCCTTTGAAGAAAACTATTCATGTATATCCCCCTTTCTTTGGTCCCAGTTTTTTATTAGGAACTCTTTTTCTTTTTCGAAGCTTACGCATAATCTTTCTATCTTTTCCTCGACTTCAACAGCATTGCTTTCCCATGTTTCTACAACAAAAGATGCTACTTTACCAAGATAAAGTGGTGTGATAGATTTCAAGAGGTGTTCTTTATTCAAAAGTTTATTGTGAGTAGCAAGAGCAAAACTGTAGATTATCTTTGACCAGATCTCATCGGGCATATAGAATTCTGTTTTATGTAAATCTTTTATTCTGTAAAGAATGTCTGTAATTTCCTGAGGAAAAAGTTTTTTCCATATTTCTCTTAATTCTGTCACTCCCAGCCTGAATTTGTCTATCATCCTATCGAGATTAACTGAGACCGGTTCAAGACCAACAGCATATTGGAAACCGCAGGTTAACACTGGTTCTGATCCTTTTATATTTTTCCATACAGACGGATATGTCTCCATAAGGTCAAAGGTTGATCCAACAACCTGGTAAAGCATTGCACTTAGATCTGCACCTGGGTCTTTAGGGTCGTGTATCTTTGCTCCCATGAACGACTGGCAAACCTTAAAGTTATTTGCAATGGCAGTTGTTGTCATCCATATGTCTATTCCATATCTTGCAACATCTGTGTGCCAAACATCTTTTGTAAGATAAAAGTTCGCAAGTTTTCCTGAAAAACCAAAATCCCCACCTATTGGTTGTCTTATGCGTTTTCCATACAATGCCCTCGTTAACGGATAAATGATACTGTTTGTTATTGTGCCGTCATATTTGTGCCTGTGATAAAGTGGGGCAACATAATCAAAGTCGCTTTCGATGACAGGCTTTATGAGAAGTTCTATCCATTCAGGCGTGATACTTCTTAAGTCAGAATCAACTACCGCACATGCCCTGACATTAAGAACTTCGGCTATCTCAAATATGGTTCTGAATGCACTTCCTTTTCCGGGGATCCCGTGATAAGGGATAGCTATTTTAAAAGCAGGTTCAACACGATGGGATAAAAGGATGGATTGAAAATCTTCAATAGCAGCCTTTTTAACAACATCTACTGTCCCATCAGTTGACCCTCCATCTGAATTCACAATAACAGCTTTTTTATCGGGGAAGTATTTTGCAAGACCTCCCTGTACAGCCTTTACAACATGGCTTATTGTCCGAGCATTATTATAACTGGGAATACCGACAAGTATATCAGCTTTTTTAATATTTTCGAGACTCTCATGAATTTCTTTTCTGTAAAGAATACTTCCCATGATTAATCATAAATCCTTTCTAATATAGCTACAGGAAAGTTTAAAAAAATCCCTGAAAGAGGCGCTACAGTTGCATTACTGTAGTTCTGGGCAGTCACAATTTCACCTGTAAATACATTATAATACCTCGCATCCGGTTCCGCAAATGGTATTATAATAAAGGATTCTTTCCAGACTGTTTTACCAAAAGGAAGTTCATCTGTAGCCCTGGAAATAAGCCGTGTTAAAAATCTCGGTACAGCAATAATAATTCTTTTGTTGCCCATCCTTCTGGCAAAAGCACATACATTATCGGCTTTATCGCCCATTATCTCAAGGGGCAGATATTCTCCCCTTTCAAAAAGTTCTATGTTTTCCTTACGGTAATTAAGAGCTTTATATATTATAAACAACTTTATTATCCCGTTCTCCTTGTTTATAGTGAATTCTCGAGCAAGGCGTACGAGTGGAACTTCTGACTCGCGTTTTTTTATTGTCTCAAGCATCTCGAATCGGGTTACATAATCCACAGGCCTGCGGTTATCAGGATCAACAAGGCTGAAATTCCAGATTTCTGTTCCCTGGTAGAAGTCAGGCACCCCTGGAGAGGTTATCTTCAGCAAGGTCTGAGATAGGGAATTGAACATGCCGCAATGCGAAACTATTTTCTGGAAAGGGATAAAGTCTTTCAGAAACTGATTGTCAGATTTGTTATCCATAATTCTATCAATAAAAATAAGGATGGCATCTTCATAAATCATGTTTGGATTTATCCAGCTTGTGTTTACTTTAGCCTCTCTTATCGCCTTCAGCATGTAACTCTTAATCCTCTCTTTAAAGTGCTTATATTCTGATTCATTATTGATATTTAGGGGCCAGTCACCAATGAGGGTTTGATATAAAAGATATTCCTCATTGCGGTCAGGCACAAATTGGCCGTCCACCATAACTTTTCTTTTCCTATTGAGACGGCTCCAGTATGTCACGTGTCTTTTCCATTCGTCTGGTATTTCTGACAGAATATTTATCCTTGCCCTAACATCTTCGCTTCTTTTTGTATCATGAGTAGAAGTTGTAATGAGTGCATGGGGCCAGAATTTGAGTCTTTCTATATTCATGCCATGGAACGCCTCAAGAGAAATGCCAAACCTATCAGGACTTCCTCCTACTTCATTAAGGGATATAAGCCGATTGTAAACATAAAAAGCAGTGTCCTCGAGTCCTTTAGCCATGACCGGGCCTGTAATCTTCTGGAATCTCATAACAAAATCAAGCCATTGCTTTTTTTCATCATCGCTGAAATATTCAGGGGATTTGAGTAAAAGAACATCTTTCAGAAAATCAAATATCGAGGCACTTATAGCAGGATTGTTCCTTTTTGCTCTATTTACAGCAACCTCTATGTATTGACAGTCTTTGTCATTTACAGTCATTGAGTTTGTATATGTTCTATAAACAGGGAAAGAAGCAATAACTTCAATAATAGCGTTTGTAAGACTATTGAGGGTAAAATCCCTTGTATGTCTATTTTTTTCAGAGATGCGGTTAAGGAAATGTCCGAGAGCGTTGACCTCACTTGACATGGACACTTTCATTATTAATTTCTTTTTCTCGTATACCACATCATGAAAATTCATTTTTATTTTGATAAATCTGCTATAAATATCGTCGAATAACTTTGCGTTTTTCATATCAACGAATATGCCGTTAACAGCACTTAAGAAGACATATCCTGTTGTACTGAAGATTGGCCAGTCTTCGGGCATTCTTTCACCTTTTAAAAGAATCTTTTCTCCTATTATGTAAAAAGGCTTATATTGAGGGTCTGATAAGAGTAATTCATCATACTGTTGCAATATCTCTGACTCTAACTCTGATTGAATATATGGCAAAGAGACTTCTTTTTTTACCTGCTGTGTATAACTTAATCGAGTATGAAGAAAACAATTACGCTGGAGCATCTGGAAATATTCTAAAGGATTATATAAACCATCAGGGTGATCAACTCTCAACCCTGTTACTTTCCCTTCTTTGATTAATTTCATTATCAATTTATGAACATCCTCGAATACAACAGGATTTTCTATCTTTATTGCTGCAAGACTGTTGATATCAAAAAACCTTTTATAATTTATCTCTTCAGTTGCAACCCTCCAGTAAGAAAGCCTGTATGCCTGTATATCAAGAAGTTTATCGAGAAGATCAAAACTCAGTGGCTTTCCTTTAACTCCATTAAATATTCGGACATTTTCATCAATAAAGTTTTTAATCTCTGGACTTTCGCTGTAAAGGTTCCAAAGTCGCTTCTTGATAACCTCTTTTTCTCGGTATCTCTCAGTGATTTTTTCAGAATCTGTTTCTGTATAAGGTGGAAGATGGTCAATAGCAGTTATAATGCTCAAAAGCTCTATGTAATTGGGATTGTCAGATGACAGGAGATTTTCAAGTTCATCAATGCGACATCTCAGTATGAATATATATGTATTAGGAGTTATAGGAAATTTGTTTTCATAATAACAAATGAAGAATGTGCCTTCTTCGAAAGATAGCTTTATCTCCTGTGCTTCCAGTACGTTTCCATACTGGTCACCCAGGATAGGCAGAAGTATTTTGTTTTTGAGTTCTTTTTTTAATGGATCCCAATCAATATCAAAATAATCTGCATAAATAGAGCTGGGACCATTTTCGAGTATATCCATCCACCATGCATTGTCTTTGCTTTCTATGCACATATGGTTTGGAACTATATCAAGAATTTGTCCCATTCCATATTTTTGAAGTTCTCTAATCAGTTCATTATATTCTTCTTCTGTACCTACTTCCGGATTAAGACAACTGTGATCAACAATGTCATAACCATGGATGCTCTCTGTTTTTGTTTTGAAATAGGGAGAGGAATAAATATCACTTATGCCGAGATCATGAAGATAACTTATGATATTCCTCGCATCTGTGAATTTGAAATATCTGTTAAATTGCAGCCGATAAGTTGAGGCCGGTATTCTCGGTAATAAAATGGCCCCTTTTTCCATTCGTTATCTCCCTTAGATCGTTGGTAACACCGCTGAAATATTAAAAAATAATATCTCTCCAATATATTTAAATGTATTTACCCATCTTTTTGCGTTCTCATCACCCTGATATGACCTGAAAAGAAAATCTTTATATGAACTTTTAGCAATCTTGTAATATATGTTCTGTGTCTGCCAGTAATTTATCTCAATGGGTGAAGATTTGAGCAACTCCAGCATCTTCTGTATATTTAAAAGTAAATCGAGATCAGTCGGGTCTTTGTAAATGTTATCCATCAATGTCTCTAATTTGCTTCTTACTGTAAACTCAGTATCTATTGAGTCCAGACTTACATTCCATCTTTTCATTTCATTAATCAGGACTTGTATCTTTTCTATATCCACTTTTTCTTCAAGAAAGGCTTTTTTGATATCAGAATTAAGAATAAATTCTGCTGCAGAGTAAAATGCCTTTTTTACCGGCATTCCCATTTCCTGTAGAAAACCTATCAATATCTTATTATTTTCATACATATGGCGATAGGAATTTTCAAATTCCTCGAGCATTTTGCTTACAATAGAATTCATGATATTGCGCTGTTCGTCCCTGAACAGATTTACGAGTGAATAGTGATGCATTCCGAAATGTTCATCCATAAGTCTCACGATATCAGCAAACTCTCCTTGTTCAAAGGTTGCCATAATCTCATCTCTCATTTTTTCATATACTTCTTGTCCCAAAAAAGTACGAACACATCCATTTAATGCATGACCACCGAAATGTAAAATGCAGAAACTTATAAGTTCAGAATCTTCGGTTATTCTTGCTGCAACAGAAATTTTTCCTATAGCAAGTCTTATGTTACCAGCCTCTATCTTTTGATAATCTTCCTTCCTGACCGAATAACTAAAAATAGTTGTCTCGTCAATATAGTCTTCGAAAAGGGAGCTTACAGCATAATGTGCTCCTACCTTTTTTAGGTCTATCATCGCTGGCTTTACGAATTTTTCGTAAATATGTGCTCCATTTCCATGCTCTGGTAAATTGCTTTTTGCTAAAGAGAGCCTTATTTTGAATGTATCTTCAAGTTTATCGCTAAACAAATCCTCTGATAACTGGATTGCCCTGCCTGCATACTGCAGTATCTGAACGGTTTCAATCCCTGATAGTTCATCAAAAAACCAGCCGCAGCTGGTATACATCAACATAGCGTGCCTCTGCATTTCAAGAAGCTTTAAGGTTGCAATTCTTTTTTTATTGTCCAGATCTCTTGAGGCGTGTTTTCCGAAGAAATTATTAATATTTTCTTCTGTTCGGCTGAGAATAACCTCTATATAGTCATCCCTTGCCTTCCATGGGTCGTTTAAATATTCACTGGCTGTAGTTTCGTATATAAGATATAATCGCTCTTTTAACCAATCGAAAGCATCTCTGAGGGGTTTTCTCCATTCCTGATTCCCTTCAGGATACCTGCCAGAATTACATCCACAATTACTTCTCCATCTTTCTATCCCGTGAATACAACTCCACGAGGAATTCTCGAGTATCTGAATTTCATGTGTTGGCGGATATTTTTCGAGATATTCACCATAATTTGTTAATCTCGCCATTCCATTGGACTCGATATAGTTAAGGGCATAGGCAAGTGCCATATCACCAAATTTGTGGTGATGCCCGTAGGTCTCTCCATCAGTAGCAATATGTAAAATCTGGGGCCAATCCCTTAAATCAGAAAATCCAGATAACAGACGGTTTGCAAAATTCTCCCCTCTTTTCAGCAAATCCTCGAATGCTACTGCATGAGATATTGGTCCATCATAAAAGAATATATTTATCTCACGACCTGATGGGAGTCTGCAGAGATAGGCTCTTGTTGGATCAATTTGAGCACCGTTGACATCCTTCCACTCATTATCACCTATTTTTCTTACTTTAGATGCTTGATGGGGTGCAAGAATAGTAAACTTTATTCCGAATCCAGAAAGGATTTCAAGTGTCTCGACATCTACTGCTGTCTCTGAAAGCCACATTCCCTCAGGAGAACGCTTAAATCGGTATTCAAAGTCCTTTATGCCCCATGTTACTTGTGTCTGTTTATCACGGGTATTTGCGAGGGGCATGATAATATGATTGTATATTTGTGCAAGCGCATTGCCATGACCAGAACGCAATTCGATGCTCTGCCTGTCAGAATCGAGTATTGCCTGATATGTTTCTGGTGAATAGGTTTCCATCCATGAAAGAAGGGTAGGTCCGAAGTTAAAGCTTATTCTGGAATAATTACTGATTATATCGAGTATCCTGCCTTCGCCATCAAGTTTTCTGGAAGCATAATTTGGAGCATAACATTCAGCAGTGATCCTTTCATTCCAGTCATGATAGGGATATGCAGAATCCTGTATCTCTATTGCCTCAAGCCATGGATTTTCCCTCGGTGGCTGATAAAAGTGTGCATGTATGCAGATGTATTTTTCCATATTTAAGTCTTAAATAGCATACCTATAACATAACTATAAATACCACCCTGAGCAGAGCGAAGAATCTCAGAAAGAATCTAAAAACGAGACCCTGACCCCGAAACAAGTTCGGGGTCAGGGTGACAGATGGTAAATAATGCTAAACTATGACCCCTGATAGTTATCTCCTCACCTTGAGTTATCTTTTGTGGGAGAAGGGTTCCCGGCCCATCCCATATTTTTTCAGAGGTATCAAGAATTTTTTTCCATACCCCTCTGTTCAGAGATGCTGTTAATCTTACGTCAGTATTGTTAAAATTGAGAATAAGATACACTTCACTTTCACCATTCCATCTTCTCATAAATAAAACCCTTTTATCTTCCAATCCGCACACGTCAAGGCATTCTTTATTGAGATTTAAAAGGGCAGGTATGTTTCTTCTCATCTTAATCAGATTCTTGTAAAGATCGAGCAGAACTTTATGCCTTCCCTCGTTCCTTTTGTCCCATTTTATTTTGGATTTTAGAAATGTCTCTGTACTCTGAGGATCTGGCGGTTCTGTTTTCCATTCAAATGCTCTGAACTCTTCCTTTCTGCCTTTTCTGACAGCCTCGATTAAATTCGGGTCAGAGTGACTGACAAAATAGAGAAATGGTGATTCATCTCCATATTCCTCACCCATGAAAAGGAGTGGTATGTATGGAGAGAGTAGAACCGTGCCTGCTGTAAGCTTTAACGATTCAAATGAGACAAGATTCGCTAATCTCTCTCCCAGCATTCTATTGCCTATCTGGTCATGGTTCTGGGAAAAAACAATAAATTGCTCAGCAGGTCTATCCTTTGAGGAATTACCGTGATTTCTTTTTCTATATTCGGAATATTGTCCTGAATAAACATAGCCTTCCGTTAAAGATTTTTTCAGGTGATTTATACTGCCAAAATCAATATAATAGCCGTTGTTTTCTCCTGTTAGGATGGTGTGTAAAGAATGATGAAAATCGTCACACCATTGTGCATCAAACCCGTATCCGCCCATTTCTTTAGTCCTGATTACCTTTGAATCATTCAGATCGCTTTCAGCTATCAGGTAATATTTTCTCCCTTTCTCATAAGAAAATTCCCTTATCTTTTCTGAAAGTTCCTCAAGAAATGGTTTTGCACTTAAATCAGATATCCCATGGATAGCATCAAGCCTTAATCCATCTATGTGGTAATTTTCAAACCAATGTATAGCATTCTCTATAAAAAAATTTCTTACATCATTGCTGTAAGGGCCGTCAAAATTAATTGCCATACCCCATGGGGTTTTATATTTATCCGTAAAATATGGACCAAAATCCCATAAGTAGTTTCCTTCTGGTCCGAGGTGGTTATAAACCAGATCAAGTATTACTGCCATGCCTTTTTTATGACATTCGTTGATAAGCCTTTTCAGTTCATCGTGCCCGCCATATGAGTTTTGAACAGCGAAGATATATGTGCCATCATATCCCCAGTTTCTATCTCCTGGGAATTGAGCAACTGGCATAATTTCGATGGCATTTATTCCTATATCCTTAAGATCATCAAGACGATGTATAATAGATTTAAAGCTTCCCTCAGGAGTAAATGTACCAACATGCAATTCATAGATTATCATTTCACTAAGAGGGATCCCTCCCCAGTTTTTATCATCCCAATGAAACGAAGTATGATCGATTATTTGAGAAGGACCATGAACTCCCTGTGGCTGATAATGAGATGCGGGATCCGGCCTATCACCTTTATTGTCTAATGAATAAAGGTACAGGGTTCCGGGGAAAACTCCTTCTACAACTTTTTCCCAATAGCCTTTCTTATCTTTTTCCATGGGAAGTATTTGATGTTCAGGTGAAATTATTTTTAACTCAATGTTATTTAAAAACGGAGACCAGAGTCTAAATTCACATTTTCCATTGCCAAGATAATCTGCCCCAACTTTCACTATGGCATGTAACCAACGGATGAGAGATTTCCGAACAACTGTGATTCAACTTCATTTCTGTCTATAAGCGTGATGAGAGGGGGGTTATCAAACAGGGATTTTTCGAGTATCTTTTTAGCTGCTACAATCATGACTTTTCGAGCACAAATAGAAGCTGTCCTTCGACCACAAAATCATTAAGCTTAACACAGATTTCAATAATATGACCGTCAAATGGGGAAATTATTGCATTTTCCATCTTCATCGCCTCAAGATTTGCAATCTCCTCTCCTTTGTGAACAATATCGCCAACTTTAAGTGTTCCTCTCTCAGGATTTCCAATCCTCCAGATATTGCCATTTATTGGTGCACCTATCTGGTTATGACCTTTGGCCATTCTTATTTCAACCTTTTTTGCTCTCGGCGTTTCAACAGTGTAAACCCTTGTTTTGTTATTAACTCGCATTACAACATGAATTAATCCCTCATGTTCAGAACCAACTGAAACAAGTTCAATACTATAAGGCTTACCCCAGAGTTCAAAATCTACCCTGTCACCCGGTTTTTTCAACCCATTTCTCCATACAGGGGTTGGCAGGACAAGCGGGGCCTCCCCGTATTTTTCCCGAAATACGATAAATTCCACTGCATCCTTGGGGTGCATGAGATAAAGGATAAATTCCTCTTCTGTCGGTTTTCTTCCTATATTATCAGCAAGGGCATTCCTAAGTTTTTCAAGATCGTCGTCTTCTATTGAATCAAGAGGAGATAATTCCTTGCGTTCCTTGATCTTAATTGCCCATTCTTCACCGAAGGCACCTTGATAAACCCAGTTAGGTGGCCATCCCATCGGCAGTTTGCCGTAATGTCCAAGAATAAGATTTTTAAAGTCTCCTGGTGCATTTCTGAAAAGCCCGATTAACTCTTCCTGTTCTTCTTTTTCCATAGCTTCAAAATTTAGTGATTTTTCATCAATAAATCTTGTAAGAAGTTTAATTAGGTGTTTAACGCCTGCCTCACCCTTAGCCTTTGCGTATTTATTTACTATGCCGCTACATGTGACCCATGTAATCTGTGAACCAGGGGTGACATCAAAATAATGAATAATCCTGTTATACATGGACATTAACTTTAATATTGCTGGCATCAGGTGGAGAAATCCTCCTTTATCTGCCTGTTCAAACGAGCTCGGAAATGCACCACCCGGCATTTTATGATATGTTACCGTGTGATCAAATCCCTTAAAGGGTGATTCAGCCCAGTCATAAAAGCCTATCCATTCCCGAACCTTCTGAACTGTGGACTCGGCCCCTTTTCTGTCGAGATGTACCGGAATTCCTAATTCCTCAAAATAGGCATGAACTGATAGTATTGGTGAATGTCCGTAAAAGCGGGCAAGGGAATCTTCCTCAACGTCAAATATCTTTGCCCCTGCCTCTGCTGCTGAAAAAAGCGCAGGCATAGCGAGTCCATCTGTTATATGTCTGTGATATTGAATAACTAAATCAGGATACTTTTGCTTGATGGAATCAATAAGGCTGCTGACCCTCTTGATATTTCCAACACCTGCCATATCTTTAATACAGAGGATTATTTCATCTGTCCCTCCGCATAGATCAATAATTTCACCAACCACTTTCAGGTAATAATCATTAGTTGCCCAATCAGCAACAGTAAAAGAAATAGACGGCTCAAAGAGCTTTCCTCTTTTCATCACCACTTCTGCAACAGTTCGCATATTCCGTACATCATTCAAAAAAGAAAAGCATCTCCATACATCAATATCAACCCTTGAAACAACATACTCTATAACATTTTTTGGATAAGGTCTATATCCCCACAGATTTGTTTCTCTTACGAGGGTTTGCAAAAGGACATTTGGCATAAGTTCTCTTAATATATTGATTTCTTCAAAAGGACTCTCCCGTCTGTTCATTACGCCTACATGCCATCTTGCACCACCATGACACTCGGCGCTGAATAAGCCCATTTTATTGTAAAATGGTGCGAGGGTAGCAAGATCGTATATGCGGTGGCGATTTTTGTAATCAGACTGCCCTGCATCACGCATACCGACTGAAGTGAAACAAACTCCGTTCAGGGAGCGGACTCTGCTGACTATCTCCTTAGGAGATAGTCCTGGTTTGACAAAGATGTAATCTTTCATAATCCTATATTTTTTCTTAATTACAACTTTTTTCTCACATCCATTTCTGCGGACCAAGTGCAGATATTTCTGCTACATATTGTGCGATCTTAAGAACTTCGTCCTCGCTATTTTTCTCCTTAAACATTGATATAAGTTCGTTCATATGTTCTTCTATGAAACGGGTAGAAAACTCTCCTGCTATGAATTCAGGATGTCTGATTATGCTTAAAAGCAGTGGTGCCAGTGTTTTAACGCCTTCAACTCTTAGATTTCTGCTCAAGGTGCGATCCATAACCCTTATAGCGTCTTCTCTATCAACGCCTGCTGTTATTATTAACATTATCAGTGAATCATAGTATGGGGGTACGTCAGCACCTTCATACACACCTGTAGCAATCCTGACACCCGGACCCTGTGGTACCTGTAAGCGGGTAATTTTTCCAAAAGAAGGGCTGAAAGTCTTCGGGTCTTCAGCATTGAGTCTAACCTCCAATGCCCATCTGTTCGGATGGATGTCAGATTGCTTGAAAGGTAACTTTTTGCCCATTGCAATATCAATCATAATGCCGACAACATCCACTCCTGTTATGAGTTCAGTGATACCGTGTTCGACCTGTAAACGTGTATTTACCTCGAGAAAATAAAAATTTTTCGTTGATGAATCAAATAAAAACTCTACTGTTCCTACTGATGTGTAACCTATCTCGCGCATTAGACGAGTGGCTGTAAAACATATTTCATGACGAAGATCACGGTTAAGGGTAGGAGAGGGTGCTTCTTCGATTATTTTCTGATTACGCCTCTGGATAGTACATTCTCTTTCAAAAAGATGGACAACATTGCCATATTTGTCTGTAACAACCTGAACCTCAATATGTCTACCACGTTCTATATATTTTTCAACCAACACCCTTTCATCGCCAAATGCCTTTTTTGCTTCTGAACGTGCTTGGGCAAAGGCTTGAGCCAGATCTCCTTCATTTTCGACCTTTACCATTCCTTTTCCACCACCACCTGCAACAGCCTTTATCATAATTGGAAAACTTATTTTTTCATCTTTCATCCATTGTTTAATCTGTTCAATATTTGTGACATCAATAATACCAGGTATTGTAGGCACGTTCGCTTTTTGAGCAAGTTTTTTTGCTTGTATTTTATCTCCTACCGCCCTGATAACCTCTGGATGCGGACCTATCCAAATGAGACCCGAATCTATAACCATTTTTGCAAACTCAGCGTTTTCTGCAAGGAATCCCCAGCCGGGATGTATTGCATCTGACCTGCTTTGAATAGCTGCATTAATCATCTTTTCCATATTCAGATAAGATTCTGCCGGCGGTGCCTCCCCAATGTGCACTGCTGCGTCAGCCATAAATACATGATGAGCAAGTCGGTCAGGAGTGCTATAAACCGCAGTGGTAGGGATCTTTCTGTCTCTGCAGGTGTGTATAACCCTCACAGCAGTAACTCCTCTGTTAGCAACTAATATTTTTTGAATCTTTTTAGTCATTAATTCCTCAAAAAATATATATAATGTAACATAAAAATCATGTATTTTACATAAAAGAAAATTGGGTTAACCCAGATAATGCTATAATTATTCTCTAAGAAATTTTTTCTTGTGAACATTCCTGTCTTCTACAGACAGGTTAAAATTTTATTAAGGAGTTTGATATGAGACCAAAAAACCTTAAGTCAAAAATCTTTCTGGATAGTGGTGACCCAAAAGAAACAAAGGAGATAATCAAATTGTTGGGATTTCTCGATGGGCAGACAACAAATCCTACCCTTATTTCGAAAAATCCTGATGCTCGCAGACAAATCGAACAGGGCAGTAAATTTAGCAAAGAAGAAATATTGGATTTTTATAAAGGTGTGGTCAGAGAAATATCGGCACTTATACCTCAAGGTTCTGTATCCGTTGAGGTATACGCAGATTTTTCCACAACCTCAGAAGATATATTAAAAGAGGGGAAAGAGATGTTTTCATGGATTCCCAATGCACACATAAAGATTCCTATAACACAAGAAGGGCTAAAAGCAGTGGAAAAGGCTGTAAAAGAAGGCATCCGACTAAACACGACCCTCTGTTTCAATCAGGAACAGGCTGCTGCTGTTTATGCAGCAACAAAGGATGCAAAAAAAGGCGATACCTTTGTTTCTCCTTTTGTCGGACGTCTTGATGATAAGGGATTGAACGGTATGGATTTGATATCTAAAATTCTCAAGATGTATCGGAATGGACAGAGCCATGTAGAGGTACTAACAGCCAGTGTAAGAAATATTGATCATCTGTTATGCGCCCTTCAGTTTGGTTCTGATAGTGTTACTGTTCCCTTTGATGTGCTTAAGGAATGGGGAAAGAAAGGACTTCCCATGCCAGATGAAAAATATGTGTATGATTCAAAGGACTTGAAGCCAATTCCATCTGAGGATATCACTCTCACAAAAAACTGGAAGGATTATAATATCAATCATGAGTTAACTAATATAGGAATAGAAAGGTTTTCGTCGGACTGGAATGCCTTGATTAAATAATAAAAAAATAAAAGAGCATCAAAATAATTGCAAAATTTGAAAAAGGCATAAAAATATGGGGATATTTAGTGTTGGTTATCAAAAGGAGAAATTTCTTAAAGAAAAGCTAAAAGCCCTTAATATTCGTGAAGAGGATATAAAAGAATCTTTTATACGTTCACGGGGTAGGGGTGGCCAGAATGTTAATAAGACTTCAACATGCGTATATCTTAGACATGTCCCAACAGGAGTTGAAGTTAAGTGCCAGAAAGAACGTTCGCAGGCATTAAATCGTTATCATGCTCGTGTAATCCTTGCAAAAAAAATTGAACAATTGATAAAGGGAAAAGAAAGCGAAGAGACAAAGATGATCGAAAAGATCCGACGTCAGAAGAGGAAACGTTCAAAGAGGGCAAAGGAAAAGATGCTCGCTGAAAAGAAAGTAATATCTGAAAAGAAAAAATTGCGGTCTCGTAAGTTTATCCAAGAGTTTTAATACATATTGTAGATATATAAAACTTCAACTAAATTCTTCTTGACAATAGTATATATCCTCAATATAATTAAGAAAATCATTAGCATTGACTATGACTAAAGCAGATTTAGTAGATAAAATATTTGAAAAAATAGGACTCTCTAAAAAAGAGGCTCAGGAGATAATAGAAATACTATTCGATACAATGAAGCTGGTTTTTATAGAGGGTGAGTCAATTAAAATATCAGGTTTTGGCACTTTTAATGTTAGACAAAAGAGGTCCAGAAGAGGTCGTAATCCAAAGACCGGCGATAATATAGAGATAACCCCGAGAAGAGTTATCTCATTCAGGCCCAGTAATCTATTAAAATCTGTCATAGAGAAAAGAGATGCATAAATCTGTAGCAGAACAGATGAAATCATACTCATCTTTCCCTGATAAACTTTTTTATAAGATAGGAGAGGTGAGTAAGATAGTCGGTGTTGAACCTTATGTCCTGAGATACTGGGAGACAGAATTTTCTTTTCTCAAGCCGAGGAAAAACAGATCTGGACAGAGGGTTTATATAAAAAGAGACGTAGAACTTTTACTTAATATTAAAGTACTTCTTTATCAGGAGAGATATACAATAGAAGGAGTAAGAAAAAGATTTGGATCTGGGTCGGGTAATATCGAGTCTGGGGTAGAAAAGAATTTGCAAAAAAGAGAAATCCGCCAACCGAATAAAACAATTGACCATATCAAAAAGAGGCTCGGGGAAATACTGAGCCAGCTTCGTTAGAAGTTATTATTAATCGGGGCGTGGCGCAGCCTGGTAGCGCACTCGCTTGGGGTGCGAGTGGTCGGCAGTTCAAATCTGCTCGCCCCGACCAAAGGCTAAAAAATGCATACATTTTTAAACTGGCTTGTAGATACAATTGGAAACATGGGTTATTCCGGTATCGTGTTTTTAATGTTTATTGAAAGCACTTTTATACCCCTGCCTTCGGAACTTGTGATACCTCCCGCGGGTTATCTTATATCACAGAATCAGATGAGCTGGACAGGTGTCATAATATCAGGCACAGCAGGCAGTCTATTAGGGGCGTTGTTCAACTATGCCATTGCTTTATATCTGGGAAGACCATTTATTCTCAAATATGGAAAATATTTTGGTGTCTCTCAGAAGCACTTTGTAAAAGGAGAAAAATTTTTCCTCAGACACGGAAATATCAGTACGTTTATAGGAAGGCTGATATTAGGCGTAAGACACTATATATCATTTCCTGCTGGGATCTCCAGAATGAACATCAGGAAATTTTGTTTTTATACAACTGCTGGTGCTGGCATCTGGGTGGTGATATTAGCTTATATAGGTTATTTCGTAGGAAATAATAAGGAAAAGCTCGAAGAGGTGAGCAGGCAGTGGAGTATCTCTATCTTAATAGGTTGTGCGATAGTAGTTATAATATATGTAATTTGGAACAAAAGAAAAACTTTAAATTATAAGCACTAACTCATTAAAATTAAAGTATAATTTATTCCAAGATTATTTCTACTAAATAATGAACAAAAATGTCGGTTAAGTCGTTAATTTACTTGTTAAGACAATCTTTTCGCCATGTGCAATTGTACTGGTCACATACTCCTCCAATAGCAGTTCCAAAACAATCGAAATTCCCCTCTGCCCGCTGAATGGCGCGAATAATTTCATCTTTCTTATTCAAATTCCCCACTCTTACATTTTTTTCTTTTGCTATTTTTTTTACCTGCTGTATATTCATAAACCCTCCTTTACTAAGATTAGAATATATCAAACTATTTTACTATTTTCAAGCTAATGTCAGATGCTGGTGCAGAATGGGTAAGTGCACCGATAGAAATTAGATCAACACCTGTTTCTGCAATTGCTCGTATATTTTCAAGTTTAACATTGCCTGAAACCTCAAGCATGACCTTGCCTTTGGCTATCTTAACAGCCTCTTTTATTTGATCAAGGGACATATTATCTAACATCACTATGTCTGCACCTGCTGCTATTGCTGCTTTTAGGTCATAAAGATTTTCAACCTCTATCTCTATTTTGGAAAGGTGTTGACCATTTTTCGCGAGTTTTATAGCTTCTTTAATGCTTCCTATTGCCTTGATATGATTATCCTTTATAAGGATACCATCAAATAATCCAAACCTGTGATTACTCCCACCTCCAATCTTTACTGCATATTTTTCCATAAATCTAAGACACGGCGTGGTCTTTCTTGTATCAACTATTTTTGCCTTTAATCCTTTAATCTTTTTTAGATGCATGTTGGTAAGGGTTGCTATGCCAGACAGTCTTTGCAGTATATTCAGGCTTACTCTTTCTCCCTTGAGAATTGTCCATGTATTTCCAGAAACCTCGGCAATTATGTCTCCTTTCTTAATATTGGAGCCTTCGGAGAAAAAGCCTTTAATGGAAATTGATGGGTCAAGTATTCGAAATACTTCTTTAACGAAAGGGAGACCAGCCAGCACAAGATTTTCCTTTGCTATATAAATTGCTTTTGATTCAGACTCATCGGGAATAAGAAGCGAGGTAGTAATGTCGCAGTGTCCTATATCCTCTTCAAGGGCATGACGGATTAAGTCAGCTACACTCAGTGGGATTTCCATCTATTTTTTTCTGAAAAATAAAGAGAAAAGACCCCATATACCACCGACAACAGCACCAAATGCAATCGCTGACCGCCAGTCAAGCAGGGTGGTTATATTTCCTTCGATTTTATTACCCACAACAAGAAATGCTGAGGTATTTTCTGACTTTATATCCTTTGCAGCCATAATGCCTACAGCAGACCTGTTGGCTGTGGTTTGTTCTCGCGAAATGGTTATTGGAGAAAGTGAATAGTTTACAGATGCGTTGTCAGCAACAGTGACAGCGCTTATACTCTGATTTAGATTTATATCATTTCCTCTGAGAAAGGCAGAGGCACCCTGTGTAACGTCCACCTTTTCACCATCTATACTTAATGCCCCTACCTGATGTAGTTCAATATGTCCTCCTTCAACACCTCTTACGGAACTCTGTCTTATATTTACAAACTCTCCTTCAATAAAATCAAAAATATTTTTTTCAAATACTTTTTCTTCCTTTTGTATCACTTGTTCACCTCCATATTTTTAAGGATTTTAAGGCTCTCAATTATTTTCGCTTTTATATTCATAAGTTCATTATATTTTGTTTTTTCTTTTTCAACAACCTCCACAGGCGCCTTTTTAAGAAAATCTTCATTGAAAAGTTTTTTATTTAAAAACTCAAGAGATTCTTCAATCTTTTCTTTATCTTTGTTAAGTCTATCTATTTCTGTCTCTATATTCAAGACCCCCTTAAGAGGAACATATATTTCCATTGAACTTTTGACAGATGTTGCTGAACATTCCGGCTTCTCGACATGCATACCTATATCGAGTTTATCGGTCCTTGTAATATCCTTGATGTATTGTAAATTCTCACTCAAAATCTTTTCTCCTGTTGTGGAGAAGGTTTTTACTAAGGCATTAAGTTTAAGAGAGGGAGAGATGTTAAGTTCCCCTCTAATGTTTCTTATCCCATTTACTGCATCTATGATATAGGACATATCTTTTTCTGCCATATAATCTCTTTGTAAAGACCTCGGATAATCAGAAATCATGATACTATCTTCAATCTTTTTTTGCTGACTATTGACTGCTGAGCTATGGTTTTTTATCTTCTGCCACAACTCCTCTGTAACAAAGGGCATAAACGGATGTAGTATCCTTAAGGAGGCATCAAGCGTATATAAAAGGCACCACCTCACACCACTATCTCCTTCTGATGTTTGGATTTCGGTTTTTGCCATCTCGAGATACCAGTCACAAAATTCATGCCATATAAACTGATATATGCTGTTTGCTGCATCATTAAAGCGATATTCTTCAAGAGCGTTGTTTACATCATCTACAGTAGATGCAAGTCTGCTCAGTATCCATTTGCTCGGAAGTGATAATATTATTTTGGATTTTGGATTTTGGATTTCAGAATTTATCATGATGAATCTTGCTGCATTCCAGAGCTTGTTTACAAAATGTCTGTAACCCTCAACCCTGTTTTCAGAAAATTTAATATCACGTCCCTGTGCAGCAAAGGCAGCAAGCGTAAATCTGAAAGCATCTGTTCCATATTTGTCTATCATGATTAAAGGATCAATAACATTGCCTTTAGACTTCGACATCTTCTGACCTTTTATGTCCCTGACGAGGGCGTGTATGTAAACATCCCTAAAAGGCACATCTTTCATGAATTTAAGCCCCATCATTATCATCCTTGCTACCCAGAAAAAGATTATGTCAAACCCTGTTACAAGAACGCTTGTAGGATAAAAGGTTTTGAGATCATCAGTTTCATCAGGCCATCCGAGAGTAGAGAATGGCCAAAGTGCTGAAGAAAACCATGTGTCAAGTACATCCTCATCCTGAATAAGTTTTTCTGAGCCGCAGTAAGGACATGCATGAGGTGTATCTCGTGATACTATAATTCCATTTTTTTCTTTACATGTTTCATTTTGCATTTTCTGGCAGTACCAGACAGGTATCCGGTGCCCCCACCATATCTGTCGGGATATACACCAGTCCTGTATATTTTCCATCCATCCATAATATGTATTTTCCCATGAATTTGGAAAAATTTTAATCTTGCCTTCTTTTACTACTCGTACAGCGTCTTTAGCCATGGATTGTACATTCACATACCATTGAAGCGTTAAAAGAGGTTCTGTAATAGTTTTGCATCTGTAACAATGACCTACTGCATGTTTGTATGCTTCCTCTTTCTCTATCAGATTAAGTTTTTTTAAATCTTCAAGCACAAGTTTTCTGCAATCAAATCTGTCCAGACCTGCATATCTATCTCCGGCATTTACGGTCATACGGCCGTCAGATCCGATGACGGTTATAAATTCCAGCGGAGGATTTTGTCTTTTTGCCATTGCCTCATCGTTAAAATCGTGAGCAGGTGTTACCTTAAGAGCTCCGGTTCCAAATGAAGGGTCAACAGTATAATCAGATATAATTGGTATCGTTCTTTTTGTAAGAGGCAGGGCAATGGTTTTACCTATAAACTCTTTATAGCGTTCGTCATCAGGATGAACTGCAACTGCAGTATCACCGAGCATGGTCTCGGGTCTTGTAGTTGCAACAGTTATATACCTCCCCTTACTAAGGGGGGGAACAGGGGTAGTAAGTGGATACTTTATGTATGTAAGTTTTCCCTCTAATTCTTCATGCTCCACCTCAAGGTCTGAAAGTGCAGTATTGCAGCGAGAACACCAGTTTATAAGCCGATTATCTCTATATATCAGGCCTTCCTCATAAAGCCTTACAAAAACCTCTTTAACTGCCTTTGAAAGCCCCTCGTCGAGTGTAAACCTCTCTCTTGACCAGTCACATGAGGCACCAAGACTTTTTAACTGGTGGATTATCTTCCCTCCATATTCAGCCTTCCAAGTCCATACGCGTTTTATAAAGGCATTACGGCCGATCTGATGCCTGTTGATACCTTCATTTGCAAGTTGCTTTTCTACAACATTCTGTGTTGCAATGCCCGCGTGATCAGTGCCCGGTAACCATAAAACCTTATAACCTAACATTCGCTTCCATCGGGTAAGGATGTCCTGTAAGATTGTATTGAGGGCGTGTCCCATGTGCAGAGAACCCGTAACATTTGGAGGTGGTATTACTAAAGAATAAACATCACCCTTTACCGGGTCAGGCTGAAAATAGCCTTTTGAGACCCAGTATTCATACCACTTTTCTTCTAAACCTTTTGGATGAAAACTCTTCTCTAAAATTCTGACCTAATCCTCTCTATTTCCTTAGTGATAATAGTCTCGGCAAGATCAGGCACAGTCTCCCAGATAACCTTTTCAACCTCTTTTGATAAAGATTCGAGGGATCCCTTTAGCATCTCTTTCAGCATTCTTTCAGCAAGGTCAGGGGTGACTTCCCATAACACCTTTTCTACAGCATCTTTAATCAAAGGTGTTAAAGAGGCGAGAATAGCTTCTTTTAGATTAAGGGAGGATAATAAAGAAGAGATATTTTCGTTAATAGTATTCTTAAATATGTGTTTAAGTTCTTCTTTTGAGGGAGTTTCTATTGACGGAATTTCTGCACGGGGCACTGTAACCTTTTCTTCTACAGCAACTTTTTCACTTATAGGTGGAAATACCTCTTTAGTTTCTGCTGCCTCTGTCTCGATTTCAGGTTCTTCTGCCGTCTCTATGAATTTTTCCTGAGTTTCTGAAACCACTCCTTCCTCTTTTAATTCCTCAGACTCGGCAATTTCAGGAATTTCTTCCATGGTCCATAAGTCATCTTCAATTGATATTTCCTCTGAAACCTGCAGTTTTTCTGGCACTACAGGCTTTGCAGCGGCAACTTCCTCGATTTTTTTCTCTTCTTCCTGAGGCAGGACTGTAAGGACAGCATTTATTTTACTAATCAATTCCTGTGATTCAAAAGGCTTTATAATAAAATCATTTGCCTTAACCTTTTTCGCGAGTTCTTCGTCTATTGGCTCAAATGCCCCTCCAAGGAGTATTACAGGGATATCATGCATTGAAGGATCTTGTTTTATTTTTTCACAGAGCTGATACCCGTTAATCTTTGGCATTTCAATATCAGCAAGTACTATATCAGGCTTAAAAGAAGGGATAGCAGCTAATGCCTCTTGGCCTGTAGTAGTTGATTTTATCGTAAAGCCTTCTTCAGCGAGAATAAGCTCTACAACCTTTTGTATAGTAATACTATCATCTGCAAGAAGTAACTTATAACCCATATTTCACCCCATTCTATATCTTGAAAAATTTTATTGTTAAGACACAAAAAAGTCAAGGGATTTCCTTTAGGCTTTTATCGTAGAGTTCTTTTTTACTCAGTCCGTATATCTCGGCAATCCTTGTGACAGCCTCTTTTCTACCCAGACCTTTTTTCATTAAAAGACTGATTTCTGCCAAGATATCACTTGTTAAAAGTTTTTTGTCTTGATGTCCTTCTATAACTATTATATATTCACCTGCTATCTTTGTTTTTTCAAGTTTTTTGAGTATTTCAGTAATGGTGCCTCTTAATGCTTCTTCGTGTATCTTGGTAATTTCCTTTATGAGAGCAGCCACCCTTTCTTTAAATATTTCCTCCATATCTTTAAGGGTCTCGATGATTCTGTGAGGTGCTTCATAGAAAATAAGTGTTCTTGGTTCAAGATTCAGATCTTTTAGAATTTTTTGCCGTTGAGTTTTTTTATGAGGAAGGAACCCTATAAATGTAAATTCTTTTGTTGAAAGCCCTGATAAAGACAGGGCGGCAATTAATGCTGACGGTCCTGGTATAGGAACAACCTTGATCCCTTTTGCAATAGCCTTTTTAATAATAACCATTCCTGGGTCACATATGCCCGGGGTGCCTGCATCAGAGATGAGTGCAACAGATTGGCCGGAGCATAGTTTTTCGAGTATTTCTTCAGATTTCACCTTTTCTCTTTCTCCCCAGTAGCTGATTAATGATTTTGAAATGCCATAATGGCTGAGTAATTTTAATGAATGGCGTGTATCCTCTGCAGCAATGACATCAACTTCTTTAAGAATACGAAGGGCCCTTAAGGTGATGTCCTCGAGATTGCCTATAGGGGTTGAAACTATATAAAGAAAGCCTGTCACTCTACTACCAGCAGTTTTCTCAGTTTTTTGTCAACCTTGATGATTTCGTCTAAATTGTCACCTGTAATATCCCAGCTATATTTGCCACTCGCTAAGCGTTTAAGTTTGATCTTGACAGGCTTCTGTGGTCTGATCTGCTTGATGTCTGACTGGGTTTTAAACCGAAAATTATTGTCATCTTCAGCATCTTCAGAAAAAACAGGGTTAAGAATAAAAAATATTGAAATGAATATTATTAATATAAAAATATTTTTTTGTTTTTTCATAATTTTTAATATCCCCTGTATTTGTTTGTTATTGGAAAACGCCAATCTTTTCCAAATGCCCTTCGTGTGATCTTTATCCCCGGAGGTGACTGTCTTCTTTTGTATTCACTTTTATCAATCATCCTAATTACATTTTGTGCACACTCAACTTCACAACCGAGAGAGAGTATTTCTTCGAAACCTTTGTCATCTTCTATATATGCCCTCAATATGGGATCGAGAACATGATAAGGCGGAAGCGTATCCGTATCTCTCTGGTCATGTTTGAGTTCAGCAGACGGTTCTTTCCACAAGACCCTTTCAGGTATTACAAGTCTATTGGCTTTATTGTTTTTCCATTTACATAGTTCATACACCATTGTTTTTGGTACATCCTTTATAACCGCAAAACCACCTGCCATATCACCATAAAGGGTTGCATATCCAACGCTCATCTCTGATTTGTTTCCAGTCGTGAGCACAAGCCATCTGAATTTATTAGAAAATGCCATAAGAATGTTGCCTCTTATTCTCGCCTGAAGGTTCTCCTCTGTTACATCTTCGGACAAACCATGGAATTCCTTTTTAAGGATATCGAGATAGCTACGGAATATGTTATCAATAGGAACTTTTATTACCTTTATCTCAAGATTTTTTGCGAGTGCATAGACATCTTCTGTACTTTCTTTAGATGTATATAGAGAAGGCATAAACAGACCTGTCACATTCTCTTTTCCGATCGCATCTACTGCAATAGATGCCACAAGCGAAGAATCTACACCTCCGCTGAGTCCTACTACGACACCTTTAAAAGCATTCTTTCTGACATAATCCGATGTGCCGAGTACAAGTGCCTCATAGATTTCTTCTAATAACTCTAAAAAAGTATAATCTGATGAAGATAAACGCGGAATAGATTTTGTCTTACTCTTGCCTTGAGTCTTTTTGACAGGAATTATTATCTTTTCAACAGCGCCTTTTTCGAGTTTAAGCACTTCCTGTCTCCTACGGGGAGAATGAAGCCTTTTCATCCTGATATCTTCAACGTCTAAATCAATCATAATTAAATCTTCTTTAAACTGTTTACCCATTTTGATTAGCACGCCATTCTGATTTAGGATCATGCTGTTTCCGTCAAATACAAGTTCGTCTTGTCCCCCAACCATATTAAGATATGCTATCATAACCATATTGTCAGATGCCCGTGTTGAAAGCATGGTTTCTCTGAATTTCCTTTTGCCAATATGATATGGAGAGGCGTTTATATTTATAATTACATCAGCACCTGCAAGTGATTGTAACCTCGCAGGACCCTCCGGATACCATATATCTTCACAAATATTTATACCTATCCACGCATCTCCGACCTTATATATAGGGCGCCTTGTGCCGGTCTGGAAATAACGATATTCATCAAATACGCCATAGTTCGGAAGGTACATCTTATGATAAATATCTATAATCTTTTTGTTGTGAATTATGGCAGCAGCATTATAAATGTCATTCTGTCTGTCAACAAAACCAGCAATAGTTATTATGCTACTTACATTCGCCTGAACCTTTTTCAGGGCATCGAGGTTATCCTCTATAAACTGAGCCTTTAATAGCAAATCTTCAGGAGGGTAACCTGTTACTGATAGTTCAGGAAATGCAACCACCTCTGCACCGGCTTTTTTTGCCATATTTATATAATCAAGAATCTTTGAGATATTCTCTTCAAAATCGCCGACTGTGGGGTTAATTTGTGCAAGGGCAATACGCAATGTTTTCAATTCAGTCTCCTAATATTAATAATTGAGCTTATTATAGCATTAGAGAAAAATTTCGACAAAACCCTGTCAAGTCAGACAATCCGAAATATAATATTGTATAATATATCATCGTTGTTCAAAAATAACGGAAAGAGAAAAGAGGCTGGGTGCTGAAGAAACACAATGACGACACCTTAGAAAGAAAACACAATGATTTCTAAATAACATTATATGAGAGTTATCCATATAAGGATTATATACAAAAATGAGGTTTGATAAATAAATTATCATGTCGATTCAGTGTGTTTATGAGGCATTTAGCCTCTTATATAAAATTATCTTGGACGGGTTTGATAATATATAAAAACTATATATAAAAACTTTCTGGAGATATAATGTCACATCCGAAGATTCTTACATTTGTGCTTGCTGGAGGTAAAGGAGAAAGACTTTTTCCCTTAACTGCATTTCGCTCGAAACCCTCGGTCCCCTTCGGAGGAAGGTACAGGGTTATAGATTTTGTTCTGAGTAATCTTGTTAATTCGCATATTTACTCTATTTATCTTCTTGTGCAATACAAATCACAGTCGCTTATTGAGCATATCAGACAGAACTGGGTTTTATCCTCTGTTATAAAAGACCATTTTGTGACTGTTGTTCCTCCTCAGATGCGCATGGGACCAGAATGGTTTCAAGGGACTGCTGATGCAGTTTTTCAAAATATCAATCTCATCCGTCAGCATAATCCTAAACTCGTTATAATTTTTGGTGCAGACCATATATATAGAATGGATATTAAGCAGATGGTGGATTTTCACGTTGAAAAGGATGCCTTTGTTACTGTTGCTGCAAGACCTGTTCCGATTGAGCAGGCATCTTCATTTGGAATTATTTTGACTGACAGTGAAAAGCGAATTGTGGGATTTCAGGAAAAGCCTAAGAAAGCAATGCCAATGCCTGATGACCCAAATCGTGCTTATGCATCCATGGGGAATTATATATTTAACACAGATGTTTTGACAGAGGCACTTGCAAAATCGCAGAGAAAAAAACAGCATGATTTTGGCGCCCATGTTATACCTGCTCTCATCGAAACAAAAAAGGTGTTTGCATATGATTTTGCGACAAATATTATTGCTGGGACCATGCCTTATGAAGAAAAAGGTTACTGGCGTGATATCGGGACAATACCTGCATTTTTTGATGCACATATGGATATGCTTGAAGACTCTCCCTTATTTGAACTTGACAACAAATTATGGCCTATACATCCTTCAGGTTATGAAGGACCTGCTACAAAGATATTGAGAAGTGACATTAAAAACAGTATAATTGCAGAGGGTATTGTTATACACAAGGCAAAAATACGCAACTCCGTCATCCGGAGTGGTGTAATTATTGAAGACGATGTAAGTATAGAAGATAGCATCATTATGGATCAGGTTGTACTTAAAAAAGGGTGTAAACTTAGAAGAGTGATTGTAGATAAGCTTAATATAATAAATGAAAACGAAGAAATTGGTTTTGATACAGAAAAAGATCGTTTCCGTTGCCATATAGATTCCTCTGGAATTGCAATAGTTCCAAGAGGAGGTAAATTAATAAAAATTTCGAAATAAAGGAGGAGAAAAGAGATGGGTTTCTGGGAAAATGTAAAAAAGGATCTGCAGAAAGGGATTAAGGAAGGCATAGTTTTCTTAAAAGAGGGCGCTGCTACTGTAAAAGAGAAGGCAGAAGAACTGACCGAGGAAGGGAAAAAGAGGCTTAAGATTTTTGAACTTAAGTCAAAGGTTCAAAAGGAAATTACCGAACTTGGTGGAAGGGTCTATGATCTTAGTTCAAAACTCAAAAACCCCATGCTCGACAGTAAAATAAAAGCAACTATGTCTCGGATCAAAAAGCTTGAGGCACAAATAACAAAACTTGAAGGAAGACAGAAAAAAATATCAAAGAGTGACAAGTCATAGGGTAAAGTCAAAATAATAAAGTTTGCTATTTAAAAACTCATTAAGGAGACAAGTTATGACAACTATTATTATTTTATTAATTGTCGTATCTATTGTGACAATATTTTCTGTTCAAAATGCCCTGCCTGTTGCTATAACTTTTCTCTTCTGGAAATTTGAGGCATCTCTTGCGATAGTTGTATTTCTTTCTGTACTTTCAGGCATGATTACAGGTGCGATTATCATATCATTATTAAAAATAAAACCATCTGCCAAAAAATCAACAAGCGATATATAGTGTTATTTTTGGTCACGTAAAGAGGATATCAACAACTCTTTTTTGAGCATTCCTTTTCTGAGTATTTTTAGCTTATTCTCTGTTACATCAACAATCGTTGTTGGCAGGTTGCCAGATGTAGTTCCGCCATCAATAATGAGATCAATTTTATCTCCAAAGTATTTAATAACTGTGTCTGCATTACGGGCAGGCGGCAAACCTGATGGATTAGCGCTTGTTGCAGTAAAAGGAAAATCAGCATTTTTTGCAAGATGAAAGGCAAATGACTCTCCGGGTATCCTGACTGCAACCTTGCCAGTACCTGCTGTTATATATCTTGATAGATTGTCTTTTGCCAAAAAGACTAAGGTAAGAGGGCCTGGCCAGAACTTTTTTATCAGAGATGCTGCTAAACTATTGACTGATTTAGCAATAACATTAAGCAATCGTTTATTGCCTATTATTAACAGCAGTGCTTTTTCTTCAGGTCTTTGTTTAAAATAACAAAGTCTTTTTAAGGAATCTTCTATATCAAACTTTACACCAAGTCCGTAAAATGTCTCTGTAGGATACGCAACAATACCGCCGTTTTTGAGAACTTCAACAGCACGGAGTATAGCGTGATCCATGTTAGTTTTGTTAACCTTTATCCTTAATGCATCAGGTTCCATTTTCAATTCCTCATCATTTTTTCCTCTTTCGCAATTATACCAAATAAAAAGCATGTTTTTGAGTGTAAAAATAGAAGGAACAACTTTATTAGAGGTATGCATTTTGACTTGACAGCTTTTTTCATAGGTGACCCCTGCTTGACTCTTCCTCGGAATGAATAGCGGTTAAGATAAAACTTCTTTTTTAATCGCACCAACTCCGAGAGGCTGAAGATATGGGTAGTAAACGACATGACTAACCGATTAGAAAAAAATTATTGACATAATCACAAAATTCTAAATATACTTAATTAGATATATAAAATACCATAAAAGGTTTAACTGCAAGATTTTTGAAGGAGGCTTGTTCCATGTCATTTGGAAAGAATCTATCAAGGTTCAGGAAAGAGAAAGGCTTGACTCAGGAAGGCCTTGTTAAAAAAAGCGGTGTGGCTATCTCTCAGATCAGGCGGTATGAAGCAGACAAATCATCTCCTACTCTTGATGTTATAACACGGCTTGCCAAAGCACTGGGGGTTTCTATTGATGAACTGGTCTTTGATAAGGCAACAGGGGTTGCTACAGCCAAGCTTATGGACAGGGAGCTTTTAGAGCAGTTCGAGCTTATATCCACGCTTGATGTAGATGAAAGAGAGGCGGTCAAAAAAATTCTTGAGGGGGTCATCGTGAAACACCAGATTGATAAGATGATGAAGCCCAAACCTGAGAAGTCATGGTCTCAGAGGTTCAGGGAGATTACGGACAGGCTTGCCAAAGGGGCTAAGGATTATTCGCAAGAAGAGATTGATAAAGTAATTGATGAGGCAGTAACAGCAGTCAGATCAAAGGCGGTCAGGCCAAAAGAGCATGCCCATACTTAAGGCTGTCTTCGATACCAATGTAATGGTTAGTGTGGCATTTCCACGTGGTGATCTGGTCAGAGAACTCAGGGACATGATTGCAGACGGAGCTTTTACGCTGGTCACTTCAAAAGAGATTATAGCTGAACTCTATCGCGTTATCCATTATCCTCGTATTCTGAAACAGTTCAAGCCGTCTAAAGACGACATTGATGAGTTTATCGGTATGGTCATGGAAAAGGCTTTGATTGTCAGGGGCAGCTACAGCACAAAGAAGATTGTAGATGACCCTTCTGATGATATGTTCTTAGCCTGTGCGATGGAGGCAAATGCCGATTATATCGTCTCCCGCGATCCCCACCTCAGAAACCTCAAGCATTTCCACGGAGTCAGGATCATTGCGTTTGTCGAGAGGGTGAGGAAGGGGTAGGCTTTAAATCCACCTGTCCCCTTTTCCGTTTTCACATTTCTTATCACTACTGTCCGCTAAAAATTAGCACATAACTATTTTAAAAATAAGGTTTTGTGGAGTCGTTTTGTTCAATTACATTAAAGAAATAGTCTTAATTTGTCACCCTGAACTTGTTTCAGGGTCTCATAACATATTGATTTTATTAGATGCTGAAATAAACCTGTCCTGACGACAGGTCAGGATTCAGCATGACATTTAAGCGGATACTAATAATTTCTTATCATTAACAACAAAGATACAAATAGTGTTGTCCTTTTATTTGGTGGAGGGCAATTACTTTCCATTGATATTGGCATCCTGTCATCTGCATAATTAAATCTCATTATAAGATTATCATTTTTGTCATATATTGCCAATAGCGTTATCTGATCTACCCAGAGGTATTTCTCGCTTATGATGCCATTAACTCTCTTTGCAATCCTTCTTCCCATAGGATCATGGTCATATGAGATCGTGTTTCCATTTGGAAGTTTTGCCTCAAGCAATTCTCCCCTTTTTCATTTTTTGTTTATCTTCTAAATTCGTATACTTGCCAATCATGATTTTTATCTGGTAACATCTGTACATGAAGAAGGTAAAAATACATAGGTTATCAGAGGGTGCAAAAAAAACGCTCACAAAAAAAATAGCGGCAATGTTGAGTGAGCATAAAGAAATTTTATTTGCATATCTGCACGGTTCTTTTCTAAAGGAAAACAGCTTTCATGATATAGACATAGCAGTCTATTTAAAAAAAGTGCCTTCTTCACCTTTGACTTATGAACTTGAGATGGAAAAAAAACTATCTGATGCTGCGGACAATCATGAGGTTGAAGTAAGAATACTCAATATCTCTCCTCTCTCTTTTCGATACAATGTGATAAAAGATGGATTGGTTTTATTCGACAGGGATGACAATAAAAGATGTGACTTTCAGGAGGCAACTATCAGCAGCTATTTCGATTTTGAGCCTTACAGAAAACTCTACCTAAAGGAGACTCTTTTTGGAGTTTAACGAGGATAAGACAAGAAAAATCACCTCGGAAATATTAGTCGCCCTTAAAAGACTTGAAGAACTTGAACATCTTTCTAAAAAAGAGTTTTTGGCTGATCCTCATAAAATAGGAAGCGCTAAATATAACTTCATAGTTACCATCGAAGGCATCATTGACCTCTGCAATCACATAATCTCCAAGAATGCATTCAGGACTCCCGACGATTATGCCGATACCTTCCGTGTTATGAATGAAAGAGGTGCATTTCAACCAAAAACATCTCACTTTTCATCCTTTTAGAGATGCAGATTTAGATTTTATCTTAAATTGTTGATCAAATACTCTACATTATATTTCAAGAGGGCATATGCCTCAGGAGTAAGGCGTTTTCCCTCTGGACAGTCTGCATAATTTTTACAGCTCTGAGCTTCAATTTCATTCAAAAAGGCGTTTAAGATATTTTTTGCTGGGGTGTTATTACCATCTTCAAGTTTCTTCTTTGCATTATCCAGTTTTACATCAAGGCTCTGCTCTATGCCTTTGTTCGTTATCCAACCGAGGGAGAAGGCTTCATGTTTTATATTGATAATGTAGTCTATAAAGCTTATGGGATTAAAATCCGTGGGTGGGGCAGTAGGTCCGATAGTTTTGCCAATAATTCCAGGACCATAAGGAGTCAGGTCATCATAGCCAGGAATAAAATCAACTGCCATTCCTTCGGGACACTTGGGTAGCGGAACATCTCCCTCAGCATAATAATCTACAATGCCAGGCAAACCAAAAGATGTTTGAAACATAAAACCAGAAACTGTTTCTGAAGGTTTTATATCTTTCCCTATTGGTGTGGTCCAACCAATAGAATACGGCAAATCATATTTTTGGCTATATTTTCTTGGTTTTCCGGACCAGCCGGGTTCTTTCCACCCGGTAGGAGAACCTGTCCCACTAATAATCTCTTTCTCTGGAAGAATTATATCGAATACCCAAACATTTTGTTCACTTTGCGGACTACTTTTTACGGTGTAGCTGTATGAAAATATTCCCTTGTCTTTATCTTTTGAAACTTGCCCCGAAACATATACTGAAATCCTATCACCTGTTTCGTAATAGCAATCTTCATAAACTCCAGATATAGCTAAAGAATTAGTTGGTAAAATTATTAAAAGTAAAGTTATTAAAAAAATTATTCTTAAATACATAGTATTCCTCCTATGGAAATGTCAAATGAAAATGATTACTTTCAGACAAAATTGTTACGTTACACTTCAAATCTCTTATAATTTTTTTGAGTAATTCTTCAGTTACAAGTGATCCCTCAACCGTCACATCATCAACATCCACATTCTTTCCTGTACGATGGCTTTTATGAGGTGTAGCCCAATTTGCATCTATGTCAAAAAGACCTCCCCATTCAAGGCTTATATCATTTATCCTGAGAGTCCCACTTCCTGTTTCAAAATAACCCATTGCTAAATCCAAAAGCAACCATAGGGTATTTTCTGTGCCATAATGATTTTCTGTCAGAAATGAAGGCGTTGCATTAATGTCTCCATATGGTGCAGATAATGCCACCTGCCCACTGGTACACTTTATCGCATTGACTATGTAATGATAGGTTGTATTGTCATTACCTCCCTGAACAGGACATGTGTCAGATGTATATTCCAGTCCAATTGTAGTTGTGCCGCCCTGATGGTCACAGGTTCCTGCTGCTATTGCATCAAAGGAATTTAATAACAATAATATCCCTGCAATAAATAGATTAGTTATTAAACGCTGCTTCCTAAAAAATTTATGCATAAATATCTCCTTAAATTGCCT
>JBFMDO010000071.1:0-47659 GCA_040753615.1 Nitrospirota bacterium
GCAAGGGCAATCCTTGCAGGGATAAAGGTATCTAAACTTGAGAGGATTGCAGCTTAATTAGGAACCATGAAAACCATTGAGAATAGACCCTTTGAGAGAATTTGCAGAAAAGACTTGACAGTATCTGGCCGTTAAACCTTGACGCATCTATTACCCTTCATTCTCTCCCCGATGCCGTCTTTTTTACAGACCCGCAGATGCGTATAGTTTATTTTAATCTGGGAGCTGAAAAGATAACAGGGTTCAAGGAGCACGAAGCATGCGGCATGTACTGCAAAGATGTATTAAAAAGTGGTCTTTGCAGCACCGATTGTGTTGTAAAACGCGCCCTCGATTCTGACCAGAATATTTTTAACATTGAAACAACAATAACCACTGTAACAGGACAGATAATTCCTGCTCTTGTCAGCGCCTCACTCTTGAAGGACTCAACAGGTAAGATTGTCGGTTATTTATATTCTTTCCGGGATATAACTTTACTGAAAAAAACAAGGGAAGAGATTCAATTATTAAAGCAGCAGATTGAGTTTATACTGGGCGCTACGAAGACAGGCATTGACATTATAGACGCAGAGTATAATGTCAGGTATGTTGACCCGGAGTGGGCAAAGATATACGGCGATTTTACCGGAAAAAAGTGTTATGAATACTTCATGGGAAAGAGTGAAGTATGCCCCGGCTGCGGGATATTAAATGCGATGGAGACAAAGGCTATTACTGTTACTGAAGAAGTTCTGGTAAAGGAAGGGAATAGACCAATTCAGGTTACAACAATTCCGTTTCAGAATGAAAAGGGTGAATGGTTGGTCGCTGAAGTGAATGTTGATATTACCGAAAGAAAGCGAATAGAAGAAGACCTGCGAAAAGCAAAAGAGGAGCTTGAGCATAAGGTAAAAGAGCGAACACTTGAGTTAAGCAGGGCTAACGAAGAACTCAAGGTATGGGCAAATGAATTGGAACAACGGAATCGTGAGATATCGCTAATGAGTGAGATGGGTGACCTCCTGCAGAGCTGTACTGATATTGAGGAAGCATATTTGGTAACTGCTCGGTATATTCAAAGATTATTCCCGGAGGATTCAGGGGCGTTATATATGTTCAGAGCCTCACGCAATATTGTAGAAGAAGTTTCAAAATGGGGAGAAAACCTGAACAGTCAAAGCGTGTTCACAATAGACGACTGCTGGTCACTAAAACGTGGAAAGATGCATGCGATAGAAAGTCAAGAAGATGGGCTTAGGTGCAGGCATGTGGGTTCTAATACCAGATTTTATTTGTGCTTGCCGATGACCGCACAGGGAGAATTAATGGGCATTTTACATTTACAATCAAAAAAGTTTCTCTCAGAATTCAAGAAACGGGCAGCATTAAATGCAGCGGAACATTTTGCTTTGGCATTTTCCAATTTAAAACTGCGGGAGACTTTAAGAAATCAAGCTATCCGTGACCCTCTCACCAATCTCTTCAACCGACGATATATGGAAGAAACGCTTGACCGTGAATTAAGCCGGGCTATGCGTAATAAAACCCCTGTGGGGGTTATAATGATTGACCTTGATTACTTTAAGCGATTTAATGATGAATTCGGGCATGATGCCGGCAACGTGATGCTAAATGAATTAGGCAATTTTTTACAGAAACATATACGCAAAGAAGACATTGCCTGTCGCTATGGAGGCGAGGAATTTACTATTATACTTCCGGGCGCTTCATTGGAAATTACCCGTCAGCGTGCAGAATTCTTGCGCGAGAATGTCAAACATTTAGAGGTAGCACATAAAAACCAAAAATTAGGAGGCATTACGCTTTCTTTCGGAGTGGCTGCCTTCCCCGATCACGGACTAATAGGTGAGGCTATCTTACTGGCCGCAGACAAAGCCCTTTACATATCTAAACACGAAGGCCGTGATAGGGTAACAATTGCGTAATCCGCTTAGTTAACCCAAAAATTGCAGTTTTGGGACGTAATGCAGTCACCCTGAATTTATTTCAGGGTCTTACTCTCAATCTCTTAATATTCACATCCTTCTTCATCAGCTTCTTTATATTTTTTGGTCTGAAGGCGCCTTTTTCAGTAATTATTGCTGTGACATATTTATGAGGTGTTACATCAAAGGCTATGTTTCTTGCTTTTACACCATCTGGTGCAATCTGGCACCTGCCGAATATATGGGTTACCTCTTCGGGACCTCTTTCCTCAATGGGAATGCTATCACCGCTCTCTATGGAAAAATCTATACTACTCAGGGGCGCAGCCACATAAAAGGGTATTTTATGTTCTTTACACAAAACTGCTAATGTATATGTGCCAATCTTATTTGCTACATCGCCATTCTGCGATGTGCGGTCAGTGCCGACAATCACAAGGTCAATCTCGCCTTTTTTCATTAAAGCGCCTGCTGTGTTATCAGTAATTAAAGTAACAGGTATTCCCTCCTGCATGAGCTCCCATGCAGTAAGCCTTGCTCCCTGTAACACAGGCCTTGTCTCATCAGCTATAACCTGAATCTTTTTGCCCTGCTCTTTTGCAACGAGCATTGGCGATGTTGCTGTTCCATATCCACCGGTCGCAAGTGATCCTGCATTGCAATGAGTAAGAATTGTATCACCATCCTTAATAAACTCAGCCCCCCATCTGCCAATAGCCTTATTTACCTCGATATCCTCTTCGAGTATCTTCTTTGCTTCTTCTATCAGTATCCCTTTTAATCTGTCTATTGATTCTTCCCTTTTTTGTATTAAAAGACTTTTTATCCTATCCACAGCCCATCTTATATTCACTGCAGTAGGTCTTGTACAAAGCATTTCAGTGAAAATAGGTTCAAGGGATTTCATAAAGTCTTCAAAATAAGCAGACTTAATGTCCTGTGATCCAAGCGCAATGCCCATTGCTGCTGCTATGCCTATGGCAGGGGCTCCCCTTATCCATAACTTCTTTATGCCCTCAGCAACCTTTTTATAATCAGCACACTCAATAAAAGTAACTTCGAGGGGAAGTTTTGACTGATCAAGCATCATCACTTTTCCATCAACCCAGTCTATTGCTTTAACCATATATAACCTTTGATTCTTCAGGCATTATTGTGAACTGATTATTGCTTTCCATATATCAGAACCACTCTGTATGCCTGTTATTATTAAATGCTGGTGGTCAGGCATAAAACAATAAACTGGAACGATACAACCTGTATTTGCAACAATAAAAGTAAGAATACCTATAAAATTGCTTACTATTTCAGGTTCTCGCAGGCTAAAGCCTGTGATTACATTTCTTTTCAAGCATAACGTGAAAGCAACGGATACCTCTCCTTTATAAAATTCTTTAGGTAATCTGTGTCTCTTTTCTTTTACATTCATGGTTTTATGCACATTCGTGGTTTCCACGCAGGCTGAAGCCTGCGGCTACCTTTCTCACACTTAACCATATCAGGTTTTCGTTGGGAACAAAATAGTTATTACAAAAAATATCGTAAGCCCTGTAATAATGCAAACAGTTCCCCATGATACAAGATTATTAATCTTATAGTTAACATAATCTCCCATAATCTTTTTATTATTAACAAGAGATATTGCATATATTAGAACAAATGGCAGAAGCAAGCCATTCAGGATAGAAGATAGCACCATGAGAAATACAAGCGGAGCTTTAGGTATGAGAACTAAAAGGGCAGCAATAATTATCATAAATGTATATATCCACATAAATTGAGGCGCCTCTTTAAAGGTCTTATTCACGCCTCTTTCCCACCCCATTGCCTCGCAGATATAATAGGATGTCGCAAGGGGAACGATAATAGCTCCCAGAAGGGAGGCATTGGCAAGGCTGATAGCAAATATGAGAAAGGCATAGTTTCCTGCAAAAGGTTTAAGGGCTAATGCAGCTTCTGATGCCTCATTTATCCTTATACCATGTGCAAATAAGGTTGTTGCGCATGTAACAATGATAAAGAATGCAATAATATCTGTAACACCACATCCGATAAAGACATCCAATCTCGACAATTTATATTCCTCTTTTTTTATGCCCTTTTCTGCAATAGATGACTGGAGATAAAATTGCATCCATGGAGTTACGGTTGTGCCTATGATGCCTATACTTAATATAACAAACTCAGGCTTCCACTTTATCTGTGGAACAAAGGTGTTCTTAAAGACCTCTGACCAGTCGGGGTTTGCCGTGAATCCAGAGATGACATATCCGAAATATATAAGGCAGGCAATAAGAAGTATTTTTTCCACTATCCTGTAACTTCCTCTTGTAACAAGAATCCATATAGAAAGGGCGCCAACAGGGACCATTATGTATTTGCTAAGCCCTATGATTTGCATGCTCGCAGCCAAGCCTGCAAAATTTGCAACTGTAGTACCTAAGTTCGCTATGAGAAGGACAACCATCATATAAAATGTTGACCTGATGCCATAATTTTCTCTAATAAGGTCTGAAAGCCCTTTGCCTGTTACAACACCCATCCGCGCCACCATTTCCTGTATTACTACAAGGGCGACGGTAGTGGGGATAAGCGTCCATAAGAGGGCATACCCGAATCTTGCTCCAGCAACTGAATAGGTAGTTATCCCACTCGCATCATTGTCAATGTTTGCCGTTATTATACCGGGACCCATAACAGCAAGAAATAAGGCAATCTTTTTCCAGAACTTCATACCTTTCTCCTTTTGCGTTTTGCTGCAGGAGGCAGGATTATGTCTATAATATCGTCAATAGTAACGATACCGAGTATAACCCCTTCATTATCAACAACCGGAAGCGCTACAAGATTATATTTTGATATAATTTCAGCAACTTCATTTTCATCGGTATCCGGTGTCACTGTTTTTATTTTCGTCTCCATAATATCAGTGAGTTTCGAATCAAGACCAGCAAGGAGCAAGTCCCTGAGAGACATAACACCGATGAGTTTTTCATTTTCATCAATAACATAAATGTAATAAACAGCTTCGATCTCTTCTGCATCCTTTTTGAAATAATCTATCGCCTTTCTTACAGTAGTTTCCGGAGTATATGCTATAAATTCATTCGTCATTAACCCACCTGCTGTATCTTCTTCATGACCGAGCAGTTCCTGTATGTCTTCAGCATCTTCCTTTTCGATATTCTCGAGTATCTCTTTTGCCTTTTCATCAGGAAGGTCGTTAAGGATATCAGCAGCATCATCAGGAGGCATCTCTTCTATAATATCCGCTGCCTTTTTCGGGTCCATCCCGGTTATTATTGCTGTCTGTACCTCAGGCTGTAGTTCTGAGAGAGCCTCAGCAGCGGTTTCAACATCAAGTCCCTTAAAAAATGCTGCTCCTTCTTTATGTGAAACCTGACTTATTATCTCTGCGATATCAGCAGGATGTAACTCTGATAACATCTGTCTCGGTACGGTGAGGGATATTTTAGTTAATCTCGGTTCCAGTGACTGTAAATAATTCCAGCTTATGAGGTTATGCGATAGATGCTTCCCGAACAATTTAATAACATCCTCTCCGCCCCTCTCGATACCGAGCCTTCTTAAAATACCCCTCATCCCTACATCAATCGCTATAAGAATAGCATCTTTATTAAGTCCCTCAAACTTAACATCATTTACCCGTACAACCTTTGCGCCATTCACATCAACTATCTGCTTGTCGAGTATATCCCTCGCTATTAGAAGATCTTTTTCGCTTGCTTCATAAGGTTGAATATCTTTGATGTATATTTGTGCAGAGATTATTCTTTTATTAAATATATTCAACTCTGTCCACGGGATGTGGAAAAGTTTCTTTTTCTTTTCAATAATAATTGCTGAAACCTTTGGAAGTGGTTCACCCTTTACAACTATCAGGTCTTTTACCCTTCCGAGTTCTTCACCCTTTGGGTCAAGCACTGGCTTCTTTAATATTTCGCTTACAAAAAGTTCACCAAAAAATGCCATCTTCCTCTCCATTAAAAGAATAGAGTTCAAAGGGGTCAAGGGTTTAAGGGAAAACACCCAAATCCTCGACCCCTGTAATCCTCAAACCCTTTTAAAAAGTATAGCCTACATGTTTTCATTTGGGCAATAAAAAATTATTTGATCCGCCTGAGGCGGATTAACCCGAAAAATGCAATTCATTTATTCGCAGGCAGGCATATGTGCCTGCCTTAATTATTATTCAATTGCATTTTTCAGATTAACTCGATGATTTGTTGTCGGGAATTCTTCTGTTCCCCTCTTTGAAAAAGAGGGGTTAGGGGAGATTTATTGAGAATAGATTTATTTATTAAAATCCCCCTCAATCCCCCTTTAACAAAGGGGGATATACGAGATAAGGATACCCTCCAGTCTCGAAGGCTTTCGGGGGGGATATTGAAAATATTTATACAGCCACTGACTTCTCTGTCTCCTTAAGCCACAGGAGTCTCGAACCACTGATTACAGAAGCATTGAGAGACTCAATTAGTTCAGCCGCTGATATATCAAGACCCTTCTTCTTAGCAAAAGGAGTAAACGTAAGCTTTGCCTTCACTTTTGATGCCTTATTGACTTCTGCTTCAGTTGGTCTTTTTATAGATAACCCCATAGTCTTTGAAAGTCCGATAAAAATATCTCTGTGGCTTTTTGATTCTCCCCGAGTCTCTATTATCTTCGGAAGATATTTCAGCCTTCCCATGTAATCTATTATCGTGCCTGCAGATTCAAAGAAGGTTGTCGAAGGCAGCACAACATCTGCCTGTTTTGCAAGTTCAGTCATATGTGAATTCTGAACTATGAGAAAATCAGCATCTCGCCTTTTATTTAAAGGTATTTCCCCTATCGCATAGAGAACTTTCATCCCGCCAGACGCCATTTCTTTATATGTTTTTTCTTCTGTTACCAATCCCATCAACGCAACACCTCTTGCATTGCTTTCAAAGGGAACAGAAATAATCTTTCCTTTTAGCAAGGCTATATTAGCTGATGCCTCAAAGAGTGATGGAGATGTAAGTATCAGCGGTTCACTTGCCTCAATAAAGAGATCGCCTATCTTTTCGATTTCTTCTGTAACTTCTATATCCTTTACAGCACTCTCCAGCTTCTTATCAGCTTTTAGCCCCTTTCCTATCAAAGCCTTTGCAATGCCTTTCAGACTTAATATCTCATCTCCTCTAAGATTTACTGTTGCGATGTTCCCTATTTTTGTATCAGAGGAATTTATAACAACAAGCTTTGCACCCCTGTCAACACGTCTTCTCATAGCAGCATCAAGTGCCGGCAGAATTCTTTCCCACTGCGATGGATTAAGACCAACAAGCACAATCAGGTCTGCTTTATCTATGTCTCCTGTTTGAGAGTTTATTAAGGATTCCTTGTCTGCATAAAGGCTCATAGTAGTGTCAAAATTCTTTGTCTTAACAACACTCTTAGCAAGCTTCTTCAAGGTTATTGCATCTTCATTCATGATGCCTGCCACACTTATAAATCCTGCTTTATTCCCGGCTTTTTTAAGTTTATCTGCAACTATGTTTAATGCATCTTCCCATGTTGTTTCCTTAAGTTCGCCTTTCACTCTTTTCATAGGAGATGCGATGCGCATGCTGGCGCCGAGAGAATCGAATCCAAATCTTCCATAAGCGCAGATATATTTCTCGGCAGAACCCGCTTCTGCCCCTGCGTTTATCTTCTGTATTATTCCGTCTTTGGTGCTGACTGTTATATCACAGCCATTGCCGCATAAAAGACATGCAGAATTTACTTTTTCATAGTCCCACTCCCTGCCTTTGCGCCATCTGTCTGCCTCAAGAAGTGCGTTCACAGGACATGCATCTAAACAGCTTCCACAGAATGTGCATTCTGATTCCTGAAGGGGCTTATCATTAGCAGTGGTCACCTTTGAGCCGATCCCTCTCCCCATAAAGTCAAGCACACTCGTTCCCTGTTCCTTACAGACCCTTACGCATCTGCCGCAGAGGATGCAATAGTCAGAGTCCCTTTTTATAAAAGGATTTGCTTCATCTACAGGATATCCCATCTTCTTTCTTGTGAAACTCGATTCTTTTAACTCAAAGTCATAGGCATATTTCTGCAGGTTACAAATACCTGCCTTAGTGCAGGTCATGCAATCCAGAGGATGCATTGAAAGGATAAGGTCAATTACAAATTTCCTGATCTCCTGAACATTTTCAGTTTTTGTATTTACAACCATGCCTTCCTTAACCTTAGTATTGCACGCTATTACAGGCGATTTCATTCCCTCAATCTCAACAAGGCAAAGCCTGCACGCGCCAATACCCTTCATGCCCTTGAGATAACAGAGATTTGGTATATGAATTCCAGCCTGTTCTGCTGCATTTATAAGATTCATCCCCTCGGGTGCCTGAACCTCTCTTCCATCTATTGTAATCTTCATCATCTTGGCCATTTAATCCTCCCTTACTTAATTTAAAATTCAAAGATTTTTAGAGTATTATTCGCTGATTGTTCAATTTTGAATTTTGCTTTTTTAATTTTGCTTTTTCACTACACGCCCACTGGCTCTTTGCTTTCTATATCTACTATCTCTATCGCATTTGTTGGACACACCTTGATGCATTCCCCGCATTTAGTGCATCTCTTCTGTATTATCTCGAAAGGCAGATATCCACTGATATAGGGCTTCTTCTTTTCTCCTAAAACTGCGTTAAATCTGCAAGCAACCTGGCACTCGCCGCACATTATACATTTTTCAGGAATAATCCTGTACTCTATAAACACAAGACATTCTTTATCAGGACATCTTCTTTCTGCCACATGTTCTTTGAATGCGTCATTCCCCATCCACTCGAGGAGAAATTTTGCAGTATCTCTTCCTCTTTTGCATCGTGAAGCCTCTATCATGTTGTTTGCAATATACTTAAGAATAAACAAGTCTTTTTCTGTACCCTTGCCTGATATAATATTCGTCAGTCTTATCTTTGCCTCATATGTACCAAATGCACAGGGGAAACACTTTCCGCACATAGGTCCTGCAAGAAACTCCTCTATGTAGTAAATCGCTTTCTGGACAGGACAGCGATGTTTTTCCTCTGCTCCCTTTTTTATGTCCTCAACCTTCAGATCTTTTTGTTCTGTCATATCTCATCCTCAATAAATTTCCTCTGCCATATAGCAGATTTCTGGAAGTAAATACGAGACCAGGTCTCTAAAAGTTATCATACCTACTATCCTGTCACCCTCAACTACAGGCAAATGTCTCTTCTTGTTTTTTGCTGCAATAGATATTGCTGTGCTTATTTTTGTGGAAGGGTCAAATGTTATTAAATCTGTTCTCATGACGCTCTCAATCTTATCCTTCTCAAAAGAACATCCTTTAACATAACAATGCACAACATCTCTTTCTGTAAATATCCCTACCAATTTATTGTTCTTATCAACAACAAATACGCCACTGACATTCCTTTCTCTCATGGTCTTTATTGCATCCACAATACTCCGCTTTTTATTAACTGTAATTACCTCAGTTGGCTTTGATTCTAAAATATCTTTTAATGTCATCCTCGATGGCATTTTAGCTCTATTTCCTTAATCCTGTTTTATATATATTTGTTTATCTATTTTTACAGCACCTACAGGACATACAAGATAACATGCCTTGCATTTTGTGCAGTATTCCTGGTCAATAAAGAAGGTTCTCCTCGTCTCCTTAACAGCATTGAATGCGCATGCATCCTTGCAGAGTCCGCAAAGAACACATTCTTCTTTACTTATCGTAAATATCCCAAGACCGCTGCATACCTTTGCCCTGCAATATTTTTCATGGATATGTTCTTCATACTCGTCGCGGAAATATTTTATGGTTGTAAGAACAGGGTTCGGAGCGCTCTGTCCGAGACCACAGAGAGAACCAGTCTTGACCATCTTCCCGAGTCTTTCAAGTTCCTCTATATCTCCGGGCTCACCATTGCCTGTTGTTATCCTTTCGAGTATCTGCAACATTTGATAGGTGCCGATCCTGCACGGAGGACATTTACCGCATGATTCTGCTTGACAGAATGACAGAAAAAATTTTGCAATGTCCACCATACAATTATCCTCGTCCATTACCACCATACCGCCAGAACCCATCATAGATCCCACTTTCCGTAGAGAGTCAAAATCAACAGGTAAATCAAGATGCTGCTCCGGAATACAGCCGCCTGATGGCCCCCCTGTCTGTACTGCCTTAAACTTTTTATTGTTTATGATTCCTCCGCCAATATCAAAGATAATCTCTCTGAGGGTTATGCCCATAGGAACTTCAACAAGCCCTGTATTCTTTACCTTGCCTGCGAGAGAAAACACCTTAGTTCCTGGTGAACCCTGTGTTCCTATATTCAGGAACCAGTCAGCACCTTTTTCTACGATTAATGGAACACAGGCATACGTTTCTATATTATTCAGATTAGAAGGATAACCCCAGACCCCGCCGCCTTTTTCAGAAAGCCTCGGCGGTCTTGGTTTTGGGAATCCCCTGCCGCCTTCCACCGAAGCAACAAGCGCTGTAGATTCACCACATACAAATGCGCCTGCGCCTTCTCTAATATCAACTGTAAAGTCAAATCCTGTGCCGAGAATATTTTTCCCTAAAAGACCGATTTCCTCTGCCTGTTTGATAGCTCTTTTCAGGGTCTTAATTGCGAGTGGATATTCATGACGGACATATATAAATCCATAGTGTGCATTAATTGCATACGCACAGATTAACATACCCTCAAGAAGGCTATGTGGGTCGCCTTCCATAATTGACCTGTCCATAAATGCACCAGGATCGCCTTCATCGCCATTTGCTATAACAAATCTCGGTCCAGCACCTGCTCGTTTGGAATGCGCCCATTTTATGCCTGCTGGAAAGCCTGCCCCACCTCGGCCCCTCAGATTTGCTTTTTTTATCTCTTCTGTTACTTCATCAGGTGACATTGAGGAAAACATTTTATAAACAGCAGTATATCCGCCAACGGCTATATAATGATGAATATTAAAAGGATCAATCCTTCCTGTATTCCTGAGTGCAATCTTTAACTGCTTTTTATAAAAGGGGATGCCTGAAATTGTTTCCTCAACTGTATCAAGAAAAGAGTCCCTGTAAAGGGCTTCTCTTACAGGAAGTCCTGCTATTAATGTGGTATGAACGATCTCTTTTGCCTTATGCGGGTCAACCTCTTTATAAAAGTAATTTTGTGGTTCAACCTGTACAAGCGGCCCTTTCTGACATAGTCCCTGACATCCTGTTTTCACTATCTCGACCTGAAGACCTTGTTTGGAAATCTCCTTTTCTAATGTATCTGCAACATCACGGGAACCTAAGACTGTACATGGAAGGCCACAGCAAACTTTTACTCTCTTAGTTTCGGGGCTTAGGAATTTACTGTAAAGAAGTGAACTGAGATTTTTTAGTTCTCCTATGTTTTGTAACCTTTCCATTGCTACCCCCTCTACAGACTCTAAAAAACTATTTTATTCACTCTTCTCTTACAGACTTGACAACCTCATTCAGTTTTTTTGATCCAACCTCTCCTACAACCTCATTATTGACAGTAATCACAGGCGCAAGACCACAACAACCCACACATCCAACTGTTTCGAGGGTCAGGGCAAGATCTTCTGTAGTATCTCCGCTTTTAATTTTAAATTCTTCCTGAACAGTATCCAGAATTTTTTTCGCCCCTCTCACATAACACGCAGTGCCGAGGCATACCCTGAGTATCTTTCTGCCTCTCGGTTTAAAATGAAACATCTTATAAAAACTTGCCACACTATAAATCTCGGCGAGAGGGATGTCAAGTTTCTTTGACAGATTCCTCAACACATCCTCAGGTAAATAACCGTTTTCCTCCTGAATCATCTGGAGGGTATGTATTAATATGCCTCTTTTTTTCTCAACCTCGCAAATAAGTGTTCCTACTAAACCTATCTTTTCATTAACATCGATTATTTCTACTTCCATCTTTTGAACCTCCAAACTTCAGTCACTGGTCATTAAGTCATTGGTCATTTTAAAATATTGACTATTGACTATTGACTTTCTTTAGTATAAACGCATTTATTGTTTTTACATTTCTGTCACCCTGAACTCGTTTCAGGGTCTCTGATCCTGAACTTGATTCAGGATTGGTTTTTTAGATGCTGAAACAAGTTCAGCATGACACATTATATAATGCGTTATCTTTAATATATTCCTATATGCGGTTTAGCCGCTTTTTCAAGTTCACGTCTTGCAGCCATGTCCATAAGGACACGTTCAACACCAAATCTCCCGGGTTCATATTTTCTGAGTTTCAGGGCATCTCTCGCCCTGTCTATATAATCCAATGCGAGAGCCAATATTTTTTCGGGATCAGGTTCGAAGTGAAGAGCGCCTTTAAACCGTTCAAACCATACATCTGTCATTATCCTTTTAACTTCCTCGCTTGCCTCAACGGGGGAGTCGCCTCCGAATATTACAGGAAAACCTGATGCAACGAGATAACATCCAATAGAAATTGCTTTTTCACTCATCCACTCAGGCGCAATTCCTACTGCCGGCATTCCGCCTATTTCGTCAGAGAGTCCCCCTTCTTCAGCCATAGCAGCTGCTATTGTCAGAATCCTTGAATTATCAACACATGAGCCAACATGTAAGATTGGTGGTATGCCTATTGCCTCACATACCTCTCTCAATCCGGGACCTGCATTCTCAAGAGCCATTTCAGGCGTCATATATCCGGCAGAACCGCACGCATGAGAACCACAGCCTGTTGTTACTAATAGCACATCATTTTTAATTAATTCAACCGCCAGAAAGCGGTGGAGACCCTGAGCGGGGACCCTTGGATTATCACATCCTGCAAGTCCGACCACACCGCGAATCCTTCCTGCCATAATCGCATCATTTAAAGGCCTGAATGAAGCCCTCCATGATCCACCCTGCATATATTCTATATATTCATGAGAAAATCCAGCTATTGCCGGCTGTTTATATGATACGCGGCTACCTTCTCCCTTTCTGTTTTTATAATTATCAATGCCGATTTTGACTATTTCTCTCGCGATCTCTTTAGCCCTGTGTTCATCATATTCAATATGAACAGCTCCCTGTATTTTAGCCTTGTAGGATGTAGTAATTACCTTTGTATGAAATCTCTTTGACAGCTCTACTATTGCAGGCATAATACACTGGACATCCACTGTTATTGCATCAACAAGACCTGTCATGATTGCAAGCTCCTGATTTGTAAAACCCCCTGCAGTAGGGATACCGTGTCTCATCAAGACTTCATTTGCAGTGCAGCACATGCCTCCTAAATTTATTCCCTTTGCGCCTTTAGATTTTGCATATGCAATCATATCGGGTTCATTAACTACATCTACTATCATCTCCGCGAGTGATGGCTCGTGTCCATGAACAACTATATTTACTTCATCTTCTTTGAATATTCCAAAACTTGTCTCTGCTCTAACCGGCCTTGGAGTTCCAAAAAGAATGTCTGTAATATCTGTTGAAATCATTGACCCGCCCCAACCATCTGCAAGAGAAACCCTTAAAGCGCTTAAAAGGATGTTATCAGGATCATGATCCACTCCCATATGAGTGCGGTGCATTGCCTCTGTTATCTCTCTGTCAATACCCCTCGGTGTAATACCCCATTTTTTCCATCTCTCCTGCGTCTTTTTAGGCGCCCTTTTTACATAATTAACTACACCTTTCTGACGCCCAAAATCTTCGAGCAATCCTGTTGCCACATCTCTCGCAACATCGTTAACAGGTCTTCCATTACCGAATTCTATACCGAGTATATCAGCAACTCTATAAAGTTTTTTTGTATCAGTTATCTTGAAGTCTTTTGTTTCACCATTGGCAACAGCAAGCAATACAAACGCCATATCCCTCGCATGGTCCGTATGCGCTGCTGCACCTGATATAGCCATTCTTAAGATATTTCTTGATGCAATTGTAGGTATCGTTGCTCCGCATACCCCTCTTGCCTCTTCCTCGGCATTCTTTCCAACTAACCGACATGGACCCATGTGGCATATCTTGCAACAAGCTCCAGCAGCGCCAATAGGGCATGGTTTTAGTTTTTGCGCCCTCTCGAAGCAAGTTTCTATATTATGAGCTTCCCCCCACTCTATTATTTGTTCTGACGCCTCATTTGCACTCTTTACTATTTTCTCCATAAACCCTCCACCCTCTAATCCCCCATCCTCCCCTTTAGATGGGGGGACTTATTTCTTTATAATATTGGTTCCATCTCAAGCGCTGGGTGTCCAACACCAGCAAGAAACTCAAGCAACTTCTCAGTGTCTTCAGCCACTGTTTCATCAGCTATCTTGTCAAGAAGATCGGGTATCCCTTCCTCTCCCGCCCTTTTATTGAAATCTTCTTTAAGGCTCTCTTTTAAATTTTTTGTCATCCAGACAATACGCTTAATCCCGTCGTCGCCATATAAAAACTTTTTACTGACTATAAAATTCCTCCCAATACCCATAAATCCAGGGTTCTGTGTGCCTCCGCCAACACTTCCCGCGAGTGTTGAAAACTTCATCCCTGCAGGTGTCATGCCCTGATGACCACGCTGAACTATCATAACGCCATTTGCCTCTGGAATTATTGCTACTATGCATTCAAAACAACCGCAGGAGGTCATGGGATTCTGCATTATTGTATAAAGGTTGAGTGTTTCAACCGCGCCTCCTGACGCCTTTTTCAAATATTCATCAATACCTGAATATCTACCAAACTTTGTATCCAGAAGCTCGCCTTTTTGTATAGGCTGGTTTCCACCTGTTGGATCAATCTCGAATGCAGCCTTACAATCAAGCCAGCTATACGCGCCGCAGAGACCGAGCCTCTCCGGGCTGATTACACATACATGACTTGGAGCAAACGACTGACAGAGAAGACATGAATAAAATGTATCAACTGCCTCATCTGTTAGTCCGGCAAGCCTGTGATCGCGTTCCCTGTATATTTGTCTTGCCTCCTCCTGAACCCTTAATACATCTACTTCTTCTGTATATATGGTTACTTGAACTTTATCTACAATCGTCCTGAATCTATTGCGGGTCATAACCGCATTGATTATTCCCATATGCTCGAGGGTGAATCCTTCCTTTTTTGCATTATGGCTTATCCTTACCCAGTTCATATCTCTCTGTCCCATATGCCATGCACCCTGAGCCTCATTTATATTATGGTGTATCTTTCTCTCTATAACGGATTCGAAATCCTTCTGCATCTTTCTGCCTGCTACATCTATGACAATGCCGAGGGGCATCTTTCCGCCCTTCTCATATATTTCTTCCCAGTTATTGCCTACAACCGTAACTTTGCCATCCTCTACTTCTTCCATCTCCTTCATCCTCACCCATTCAAATGCTGGTGTGCGCTGCCCTCCAAACTCTATGAACATATCCTCTTTTCTTATCCTCTCGCCCTCAAATGCAGCGCCATATGCAACAGGTATAGGGGGTTTCTCAGTAATTATCTTCAAGCCCCTCACCTCTATTGCCTTCTGGACAATCTTATTGTGATCAAATTCTTTGTCAACTTCCTCGTATGTGCATACCCCCGTGGGATGTATTACTGGAACATCTGTGTCGCATATTGCAGGATAACCCATATTAATAGCGCCTGCACCTGTAGCCCATTTAATGTCATCAAACTCGCCTAAAACCAGTGCAAAGGCAAAAACCCTGTCTTTTGTATATTTCAGGAGACCTTTGAATTCACTGGGTTTTCTACCACCGAAGATCATTGGCGCCCTGACCGACCAGCTCAGCGGATATATAGTATGTTCAGTGTCAGTCCCGACAGGGACTATTCTGGTATCCCATCCGAGTTCAACGCCTTTTCTTAAAAGCTGTTTTGTAACACTGTTCCCATTTACATGTCCGGAAAGAAAAGTAAGAATATTCTTTTCCTGTAGTTCCCTTACAATCTTTACTGCGATATCATCATCAGGAGCAGCGCCGATAATTGCAGCAAAACCAGGCATCGTACCATCAACAAGCTGGATACCTAAAACCCTTTGAATAGTATCTGTTATAAATCCATTATAAACATAACCTGTTTCAGGATCTTTTACAGGCTCAAGACCATATATATAGCGGATAGCCATAATAATTTCTTCAGCAAAGAGTGTTGCCATTCCCGAATCAAGCGCTTCTCCAAGATAGGGCTTCCAGATATGTTCTTCTGGCTCCTCATGCAGAAGCCCCTTTGCAAATCCAAGAGCAACCTTCATATCTCCAATGGTTTTTACAGGAAATCCTGTCATTGCATATATCATAGGGAGATAGTAAGCTGTATCAGGAAACTCGAATACATAATCCTTGCCCTTTTCAGCAATTGCCTTTTCAATCAGCTCATCGGCTTTCTTAACAAGTTTATGCGCGCCTCTTATAGCTGCTGAGGCTATTATTTTAGACATTTCATACCTCCTGAATATTCACTAAGTTTTCGCCGCCAGCTTAGATTTTAAAAATGCAGGTATACCATTTGCCTCTCTCGGTCCAACAGTTATCTTCCACCCTTCAAGCTTATCTTCTATTGCACCGCTCAGTATAGCCACATAACCAGGGATTATAAGCTCTCTATGCTTTATATTATTCTCCACACCGCTTTCCTTAATAAACTGGGCAATCTTTGCTGCTGTAAACTTGCCTGCTGCCCATGCAGTAAGCACTGAAAGTCCTTCACAATCCATAACAGCCAAATAACTCGGCATCCTGCTGTTCTCCACTTCACCTGACACTATAAAGTATGTAAGAGAGAAATTCGTAGTAATCAACAGTGGCGAGTCAGGAGCAGGCTCACCGATCTTATAAATCTTTTGCTCTACCTGCATAGGCACCTGTGGGTCTGTATAGATATTCTGTCTCAATGTAAAGAGGGCAACATTTTTCCATTTCTCGATGCTGCTAAGCACAATTATAGAAGAATATTTTGCAACCCCGATTGTTGCTACAAGTGCATCGAGAAGACTGTCTTCACGCTGTGCAAAGGTTATTACAGGATAACCAACGGGTTTGAAGTTCTTCTTAATAGCCGCCCTTCTAATCAGTGTATTATGTTCAAGGATTTCCTTTGCCTTTCTCGCGCCTGAATCTATTACCATATCTGCAACACCGAGAGCCTTTATCTTTTCTGTAAGATCAGAGAGTTCATCAAGCCCCTTAGCAGAAATACCTAATGTTGCCTTATATGTCTTTGCAATATTTGCCATAGCCTCTGCGTTTTCTGGATTTGCTCCGTATATAATCGGCTTTTTATCAGCAAAAAGCTTTACTGAAGCCTCAGCCGCCTGTGGATTGGATGTACAGAGAATAACAGGCACCGCAGAAGCTTTTGTCGCGATAATCTTAGCAACAACCTCAAATTTTCCCGCGTCATTAGAATCATTTACAAGGGCTATCGCATTAATCCTCAGTTTCTGACCCACACGGTCTATTTCTGAGTTAAGAACATCTTCAATTTTCTTATTTATCTCTGCCTCTGAAAGGGTGTCTTTCATTTCGAGTGCAAATGCACATGGATTAACAAATCTTTTATCATGTCTGAAGATCACGGTCTCTTCACCCGTCTTAACAGCCTTATCACCTGCACCGAGTGTAATCGGCATTACAGGAGGAGCAGATGCCTCACCGAGTTTCTGCTTTGCTTCCTCTGAAACATCAGGGCATAAATCTAATGATGCCTGTCTCTGTGCGAGTTTCATTGCAAAGGCAAGACATGTAGGAAATCCACATTTTTTGCAGTTTGTCTTTGGCAAAAGTTTAAATATATCAACACCAGTTAAAGCCATTTTAACCTCCAATTAACATTCAAAGAGTAACAATCAAAATTCAAAATTATGGAATTCCTTTATTTTGAATTTTTAATTTTAATTCTTGATTTAATCAAATCAGTTCCTCTATTACCTTTTCTACTGCCTCAACAGCCTTTGGATGCCTCATTATAAGAAGTTCAGTGCCAGCTATAAGCAGGGCTGTTGCTGTAACAGCCTCCCATGTTATCCCTCTTTCTTCTACACTGCCCCACTGAGGGACATCTTCTTCGCTTGCCTGTGTCTCCTTTATCTTCCACACATACATACCAACATCACCCAGCATTGGTGGTTGCATGGTTGCATCATTCTGTGCAAGGGCAGCAAGCCTTATCCTCTCCATAACTGAATAAGTATACTCAAGTCCATATCCGAGGGCTGAACACATTGGGTCTGTAATCAGCCTCTCCTTATCAAAACCCATCTGTGTAATAAGTATGTTTAGCTGCTTTGAAAGGTTTATATCGAGTTCTGAAAGTGCGATCATCTTAAGGTTATTCGCCATTGCAGCAGCAGCAATAGTTTTATAATTGGCTTCCTGTGCCTTTCCAATTATACAATTTTTATCTTTTGCAGCATCTGCTACAGCAACCAAAATAGATGCATCTTTTTCAGCATGGTTACTGCCGAGTATAATCAATGGCACGTTTATAGCAGAAAGAACATCTTTTACAGTCTTCACTGCATCCTCAGGCGAACGGTTTTCCCTGTCAGGGTGTGTGCCTATGAGCCTTAATGCTATCGCCTTTGCCTTTAAAGTATCCTGACAAAACTTCGCCCATGATACCGGGTCATTTGAAACATCTCGATATGGTTTCTGTACGCTTTCAGGCCAGTCAGTAGGTGGGATATCCTGGACCTCATACGCAATAAGGGGTCTGTTTGGAGTTGTGCCTTCAAAGGCATGAAACGGAAGTACATTCTCGCCCCCAAATGTGACCTCACATGGGGCGGTACCAATATTTACTGCATAAACCTTACCCGAATAAGTCTCTTTTGGCGGTACGAAAGCCATCTCAACCTCCCTTAGCTTTTATCAAAGAGCAAAGGGGTATAGATTTTAAGCCCCTGTCTTTGTTTTTTATTCACATTTCCAGATATGAGTGCGCATAAAGCGTCCTTCCAAGTATTATATCTATAGTTTTTACTGTGGTTATGACGTCGTGAGGGTCTGCAATAGCAGCAGTAAGTCCCTCATAAATTAGTAAAGAAAGAAAATAATTATTTAATATTGGCCTTAGATGTTTCGGGCAACCATTCGATATATTACTGAGACCGACTACTGTCTTCATTGGCGGGTCATTAAGTTCCTGAAACATTCTTATTGTTTTTATAACTTTTAATGCATGGTCTTGAGAAGTTGCTATCTGCAATACAAGAGGATCCAAGTACAAGTCCTCGATCGGGACGCCGTATTCCATAGCCCTTGCCATAATTTCTGCTGCGATAGCAGCCCTCTCTTCTGCATCTGCAGGAAGTCCGCCTTTTCCGACTGTAAGACCGATTACCTGAACATTGTATTTGGCAGCGAGCTCAAGTATAGGAAATCTTTCGGGGTCATTTGAGGTTGAGTTTATTAAAGCTCTGCCCCATTGATTATTGTGAACCTTGATCCCAGCCTCTATTGCCTTATAATTGGTTGTATCAAGACATATTGGCAGCGGCACAACTTCCTGTATGGTGGTAACCATCCATTGCATCAATTCTTCGCCACCATCTTCTGCAGGTCCAATATTAGCATCTATCATTCCTGCTCCTGCCTTCCACTGTGAGATTGCGATCTCCTGTATAGGTCCCTTATCCTTCTTCATCATAGCCTCTCGTACCCTCTTAGCTATTATGCTCAATTTTTCACCAATAATAAGCATCCTTTAAAGACTCCTTTCTGAATATTAAGGGCGACTTTAATCGCCCCTTTTTGAGTCTATATTTACGAAATTTCGTCATGCAAAGTCAGATAAAAAAGAGTTTTTCGGAAGTTTGTTTCGAAAAACCCTGCATAGAGTGACTATTTTACAACTTCAATTAAATTTTTATCAAGGGGATTTTAAGCAATTTTTATTCTTTAAATTCTTTTTTATCCTTATCATCATCTCTGATAGATACAGGAGGTTCAATATTTAACTCTCTATACATTAAACAAAGCGCCTCGCTCAATAAAAATTCAGGATATCTTACGGTTGCCTCAATTGCATCTGAAAGAGGATAGTCAACAAAATATTCCTCAGAATATATAATCCGGATAAACCTCCTTTTGAGCAAATAGCATTTTTTCTTCCGTCCACCTTTATCAGTGAAGGGGATTATAACATGCTCTTTATCTTCTTCAAGCCCGTAACGTTTTATCAATTCGTCTATATCTTCCACGAGAAGTATTATATAACATTACAACGCTAAACCCTATTTTAGTTCTTTATTTCTTTATTTTTATTTAAAGTTGTAAAATCTTCTAAAAGGAGGTGATAGAGATGAAGAAATGTGTAATTTTATTAATAATAAGCATATCTATTTTTATGACATCATTTGCATTTGCAGAATTGTACAAAAACAGAGTGGAACGGCTGGTTAAAGACTTATATCCACAGGATAACTTTTCTGAGACATATATTATACAGATAGCGGAGATGTCCACAAAGTAGAACATACAAAAATAAAAAGAATTATTGCTATAATTTACCACCTCACCAGAAAGCCGCGTCTGTGAAGGCAGGGATGAATGGCTTAAAACTCTTGCGAGGCAAATATCAGATAAAGCCACACCTGTAAAGGTGTGGTGGTTTACTGATTTTTAATGGTAGGCGCGAAGGGGATTGAACCCTTGGCCTCTTCCGCGTCAAGGAAGCGCTCTCCCACTGAGCTACGCGCCTTAAGATATCGAGGATTTCTTGCGACAAGACTGCATCGAATACTCTCTACTCATCTACTTAAACAAAAATAAAAGATGATTGTCAAGATAACCTCTGGTATAATAGAAAAAAAATAACCCTGAATAGACGGAGGAATAATTGAAAGAAGAGATAATCCTGAAAGAAAAGATAAAACTCCTTGAAAAAGAGCTTCTTACACTAACAGAGAAAATAGTATCTCTTGATGCTGCCCTTAAAGAATTTGAGGATTTGAAAAATGAAATTAAGGGGTTAAAGCTTTTTATAGGAAGGGAATACCCAGAGTTCAAAAACAAGTTTCCAGAGATAATGAAGAAGATTTACAGGAAGATATAAATACTCATTTAGATATTTAAAATAAATCTGAAACCAACTATATAATAATTCCACCCTGCTGCTGTTCCGAGTGCATAATTTCCACCCTCAGCATTCACTTCTAAAGAAGACTTCTCTGTTAGTTTGACCCCCAGTGATCCATACCCGCCGCTAAAAAAATCATCGGTTTTTTCACCATATCTTTCAAAGGATTGATAGCCGCCATAAGGTTCTAAAGTGCCATAAAATATCCCCTTTGCAAAATATAAAGACACAAAAATCTGATGTGATATAAAATCATCTGGATCAAAGTATCCACCATTGCTCTGACGGTTGAAATCTAAATACCTAAACCTATAGCCCAGATTAACTGTTGGATTGGTATAAATTAGATAGCTCGGCGAGATATGGAAATCATTGGCACTGTTGTCATCTGAAAAATCTCTATAGCTGTAATTTCCATATAAAGAAAGTTTGCTGGTTAATTTTTGCGAAATATAAAAGTTTGCATTTGTAATTCTTATCCCATTCTCTATAAGTTGAGCTGTCGCAGTAAACACCTCTCTTGCGATACTAACTCCTGCTGTTCCGCTTAAGATATTTATATCTGCCTTTATATGCCCTGTTAAAAAATTTGCAGTTTCATCATTGCTTGTCTGATTGAATCCAAAGCCTCCTCCAATACCTAATGATTCAGTAAGTTTCGAATATGTCCTGAATGATAAATCCTCAGCCCTTGCATCTCTTATATTATCCTCTGCATCTGCATGGCTATAACCTACATAATTTTTCCAATTGCCTGTCCAGAATCCGAACCCAAGTGAGTAGCGATTCACTATGTTGTCATCAGAGTCTTTATAATAACTGTATCCCGAATCTATGTCTGGTCTTGCTGCCTTATCCATTGTCAAAATGAACTCATTTAGTTCTTTCTCCTGATAAGAATATCCTGCCTTTAAAAGCTTCCTGCTTTCTCTCGCAGCCTTAAAATTCCCTGCAGAGAGATAGGCGTAGGACAGACCAAGCCGCGCGTCAAAATCGTCTTCTTTTTCAAGGATTTTTTCATAAATAGGAATTGCTGTTTTAAAATTACCCTTCCATCTCAATGCACTCGCCTTTACTAAAAGGACTTCTTTATTATCTGGAAATTCCTTTAAAATATGCTCTGCCTCCCCTATTGCCTCATCTAAATTTCCTGACCATGATAAAACCCTCGCAAGGTGTATCCTCGCTCTAAGATTTGCTGGTTCTTCTGAAAGAATCAATCTCAGTTCTTCAATAGCTTCGCTTAATTTTCCTCCCCAAGAGAGATAGATAGCGAGCTGGGTTCTTTCTCCTAATGTAAATTTTCCCCTTGCTAATGATAATGCTTTAATATACTCATCAGCGGCTTTCTTATAATCACCCTGTGAGGTATAATAATCACCGATTTTTCTATGTATAATTCCCACCTCAATTTTATCGGTTGTGGTTTCGATAGATTTTTTTAACACTTCAATATCTTCTGAAGCTGAGGCAATAGAAAAATTGGTGATAATACTGATTACCATCAAAAAAAAGAGATTTATTAGGGGCATCTTTCCCTCCCTAAAATTTATAATTTCTATCAATATTTTTAAAAACTTCTTGCAGTGAGTAATAACTCGGCTTTAAAAACGATTCATATCTTACCTCATCCCATTCTTCCCATTTATATAAAATTTGGGGGTTAATTTTGTTTTCTTCTGCAGTGGGTAGAGAATCCAATAGCTTTATGGGTTTTCTATCTTGCTCCCTCATGAATTTTAAATGCAAGACAGCTATTGTTATGCCTTCAGTTTTTTCTGAAAAAGGTTCTCCATTTTTGTCTGTCCCCCCAAAAACCAGGTGACTTGATGGATCCATAAAATATAAAAGCCCCCATGGAATGCGCATCTCGATTATTCCTTTTTGATTATCAAAATGCCATGCAGAATGACTGTTATAATTATATGCGGCAGGGTCAGATGTACCGTATTTTAAGGCGCTGCGGCTAACAAACTTAGGAGGAAAAACACTCCCATCTCGACCATAACGTGGCTGATTTGCCTCTATTATTATTTCCTCAAACGGAGAAGAATTTTCAAGTGAAATACTCATATTATTTCTACGCCATAATCTTTTTCCGCCAGGTATCGCATCTTTGTATATCCACATATTAGGATTATAATTTCCAGAGATGTAAATATTACATTCATCTGGATACGATAGTTTTATTAAAAAATTCGCTCCTTTCTCAATTACTAATCCTACGTCAGGGATTATACGTGTTCCTGCCTTTCCTGGCAATGTATTTATTGCAATCCAATATTGTGAATTAGCCCAATTAATAGTTTTTTCTGCGCCCTTTGCCTTTTCAATATCTAACCTTAAATATATAAAAGCTGCATCAGAAAATGCGTATAATTTCTTAATTGCGCCATGCTTAGGTTTTTGTTCTTTCGACTCAATCAAGACAACTGCTTTTCCCCAATCTTTAGCATCTCCTCGTAAAAGAGGGATAGGGAGAATACTTCTGTAACCGAGAATTCCAAAAAATTCCTCCGGATCATAGTAATTAAGCCAAAGTGGTTTACGTTCGATATATTTTGAAAAGGGTCTGGTAAAATAATCAGACACCCTTTTCCACCATTCATCTTGCCACTCGAATATAATCCCGCCTGCACAGCCCGCATCGCGAATGTTTTTTGTCATTCTTACAAGAATATCTGCCTGCTCTTTTTCTGTTAAACCGCCATTTCCCCAGCCATCTGGATGCACGTGTGCAGTACCCCAGCTTGTTGAAATACCGTATTCAGCAATTAACAAGGGAATATCAGGATGGTTTTTTTTAAGGTCTAACAGGTAACCAAAATATCTATTAGAACCTTTGTAATCATGTATTTTAGGATATTCAGGATCAGTAAAAAGAAAATCAGGCCAGTGAGAATAGACATGATATGCAGCAAAAAGACCTGCTCGAAATTTTTCTGTTGTCTTTAAATTATTTATATCGAGAGAGACAGCGTCACTATCATTAACACTGCTTGACGTAACTTCCTGAACATCTTCTCCACGTTTACGTCGAATCACTAACTCTTCCTCATAATTTGCTTCAGTTATATGATACATTGGGTCAAGTGGCGGCCAGTTTATAATTGTCAGAGGGCGTTGACTATTATATTTTTGCATTTCGTATTTGACAGCAAAATCTAACATTTCTGCAAACCACACCTCGGATGGATTTCCTTTTTTAACAACTATATATTCACCGTTATAACTCTTTTTATATGGATTCGCTTTATTTGTAAAAATGGCTACTGATGGTTCCAGTTCTCTACCCAATCCTATAGCAAATACATATTGTGATATATCCACTGTATAACTCCCACTGGCATGCCCTCTACGATAAGGTATTTTTGCATTGCCATGGAGTAAATCTATAACATCTTTTATTTCGTTCTTGAATTCATCTGTCCATGATTCAGAATAAAGATTCTTTTCATCTTCCCGTTCTGTCAACCATACCTCTTGGAGCAATAAAAGTTTCTTAGGCGAATTATCATTGTGAATTTTTAAGGCTTGATAGAATGCAGGTGGTAGAATTGTATAAACTCTTACTGTATTTGCATTCATATCCGAAATGAGTTTTAACCATCCAAGATAGGTTTTAATATCTTGAGGTGGGGTTGAAGGAAATTCTCCAGGTCTTGCAGGTCCAATATTTACTCCTTTTATATATATCTTCTTCCATTTATTCTTATCAAGAACTTCAAAGTAATCTCTATTTGTCCGGGAATTAAATTTTATTGAGTTAGACTTGGCTAACTCAGGAGGTTTTGCTTTGTAATTACCAATTTTATCTATACCAGTTGAGTATAAATCGGATAATAGCAAAGCCCGCAATTTTTCCTTAGCAAGTTGATTATTTTTATCTACAGTGAGGACTTTTTTGAATACCTCAATGGCATTTACAACATCCTGCAGCCCTTCCAGAACCAATCCTTTTCCAATAAGACAGTCTATGTCCTTACTATCATGGGGCGTGCCTTTATTAAAATTCTCTAATGCCTTATCTAACAACCCTTTCTGATAATACGAGTATCCGAGGCCACAAAATGAATTCAGTGCAGATGGATCTAATAAGAGAGAGGACTCAAACTGTTTTGTTGCTTCACTGATATTGCCTGCTCTAAGAAATGCCCATCCGAGCAGGTTATAATCTCCAGCATCCTTCGGTGTCTTTTTATTAAGGGTCTCGATGGCTGCAGAAAAATTTCCTGATCTATACTCATTTAATGCCTTTTCGTATAAGTCAGCGGCAAGAGTTGTTCCTAAAAACCATATGAAGGCTATGAATATTACAACAGAGAAAACACGTTTATTAAAAATCTTATCCATGTGATGCTGTTTTCATATTAACGCCTTTTTTCTTAACATATTCCCATTTCCTTCTAAATAATACATAACGCATTATTGCCTGAAACCTCCAGAATGAATTGATTTGTCTGTATCCAAAGTTCTCGATCACGCCATATGTTAGCAATTTGAATAGGTCACTCCAACGGGGATATCTTCTGAATGTTAATTCTTCCAAAAATATACCCGCAATTGACAAAAAAATGCCATAGAATATGGCAAGCGATAAAAACAGTAAGAAATACTCAAAACTCAACAATCCTAAAAAGTAGGATAGCGGGATTATTATATAACCTGATATTTCAATAATTGGTCCTAATATTTCAAAAAAGAAATAGTAAGGAAATACAACCATTCCTAAAAATCCATATTTAGCATTAAACATGATTTCCTTGTGTTGAACAATACTCTGTATCAGGCCCAGATGCCATCTCCTTCTCTGTCTACCGAGCATTTTCAGGCCTTCAGGGACTTCTGTCCAGCAGATTGGATCTGAGATGAACTTGATTTTATAAGGTCTTCTATGGTTCCTATGAAATTTGTGAAGTTTTACAATCAATTCCATATCTTCTGAAACATTATTGATTTTATATCCTCCCACTGCTACTACAGCCGCTTTGTTAAACAAAGAAAAGGCTCCGGATATAATAAGTACAGCATTCAGGGCATCCCAACCTACTCTGCCAAATAAAAAAGCCCTCAGATATTCAACTACCTGAAGGATTGCAAGATTGCTTTTGGGGAGGTTTATCTCCTTCACAACACCATCTTTTATCTTTAATCCATTGAGTGTTCTTACAACTCCTCCACATGCTACAACTGGAGTGGTGCTCTCTAATACCGCTGACATAAGTCTAATAAGAGCGTCTCTTTCCAGTAGCGAGTCAGCATCAACAGAGCAAAAATACGGATTCCTGCTTGCATTTATACCAGAATTTAAAGCATCAGCCTTTCCGCCTCTTTCCTTATCTATAACTAACAGGTTTGGAAATTCAGGATTATAATAAAAACCCCTTATTGGTTTAGTCTTGATAATATTTCTATAAACAACATCAATTTTATTTAACTTGAATGCGTCTATAAGGATTTTTAAGGTTCTATCAGTAGAACCATCATTAATAACAATCACATCGAAAAATGGATAATTCATTGAAAGGGCTGCCGTTACTGTCTGCATAATGACATCTTCTTCATTATATGCAGCTATTAAGATTGATATAGGGGATGTTTGTGGCGAATAAGTAAAATCCCTTATTGGTGAATATTTTATCCGACGTATATGCCTGAGTATAACGAATAGAGATATAGTTAAAAGCATGGAATAGACAAGATTTACAACACCAAAATAAAATCCAACAAAATAATTGAATCCTAAAATAAAGGGGATTAACAATGCTCTCATGCCTTTGTATCTTTACCTAAAATAAAATTTATCTCGTCTTTAATCTTGCCATTTTCAACTCTTTTCAAATATTCAAATAATGGAGTAGAAAAATTTAAAGAGTGCATTATCTTTAATATTTCTTTGGATTTTTCATAAATTTCTTTACTATCACTATTAAGATTTTCAATCAGCCTTGATATAAAATTTGTCTTTTCAAGCTCCTCACATATACTTTGTTTAGCATACACGTCCTTTTGTTTCAATGCCCTCAAGAAAATATCTATTGAGTTAGCTTCGAACTTTGTCAGAGATGTAGCTGCTGCATTCCTTACCTGCCAGTTTTCATCAAAAAGGAGGGCACCTAAGGTATCCACTGCCTTTTTATATCTTACACTTCCTATAGCTTTTACAGCCTGAAGTCTTACAAACCACACAGGATCATCAAGGAGTGGGATTATCTTAGCCTTAGTCGAGTCTTCCGTTCCATTTGCTGTTGTTTCAATAACCTTCAATGCCTTTGCCCTGACTTCGGCATCTTCATGCTCGAGATAACATAAGGCAAAAGGCAGAGAGTTTTTATCATATAGATGGCTGAGCACATCTAAGATAATAGCTATAATCTTTGTATTAGTTGTCTTTTTCAGGTAATCTAAAAGCATCGGGACAGCAGGCTGTCCGAATTTTAAAATAGAAGTTCCCAGTGTTCTTCGTGTTATCAGCCACTTTTCATAAATACTTGGCAGAATTTCCAGTATACTTCTTAACCCTTTCAAATAACCTATGTTACCAAGTGCCCTGACAGTGACCGAAATTATCTCAGGATTTTCGCTTTTTAACATGTTAATAAGTTTATCTGCTGATGATTCGCTTGACATCCTGCCCAATTTATCAATAGCTGATGCCCTTGTTATAATGTCTCTACTTTCAAGTTTTTTTTCATAATGAGTTATATAACCAAATCTTTTAAACAATTTTTTAATATCTCCTGTAGATTTCCTCTCTTCTATCAAATCAAACAAAACATCTTCTATAGCCTGAAATTTAATTGATCTCGGAGATGAAATAAACTCATTCATATTTTGTGAGACTTTTCCCTTATCAAGGGCAGATCTCAATTTGTCTCTATAAAATCTTCTTTGCCTATCTAATTTTTTATACTTCTTGCTTTGTACTATCCTGCGAAGAGAAGTAGCCATGAGGGTAGTAAATATTAAACCTACTACTGATAAAATAATTATTAAAAGTGTCAGTCTAAAAGTATCCTGTATATACATCTACTACCAGCTTCCGCCCCCGCCCCCGCCAAAACCACCTCCTGAGAAACCGCCGCTGCCAAAGCCTCCTCCTCCACCACCACTAACTCCGCTCCCTCTCGGTGCAGAGAAGATTGCAGAGGTAAGATTTGATGTCACAGAGTTGATGGAACGAGAAAAGCTGTAAGGATGGAATGTTCTGAATCCTCCAGACGATACATACCAGTCAGGTGGTTCCTGATAAATGCCCTCGAATGCCTTTGCCCAATTATCTACAACATCAAGGGCAATAGCATAAGGAAGAAATTTAGAAAAAAGGTCTTCCATCCTGTTTAAACTGTTTAAGCGGTTTAAACTGTTCAAACGATTTAAGCTGTCCTTTTCTGCTCGGGTCATGAATTCCTGAAATCCCAAGATATCCATATAAACAGAGGCTCCTGACTTTGTCTTTGCAGGCATCACTCTCGAGAATGCAAGTACAGGCAGACCTGTCATTATACCTGCAATCAAACCCTTAATCCCTGATGGTATTAGCAACAAAAAAGCAACGACAGCAAAAATTATAACAATTGTGCCTGTAATTAAGTACACCCTTCTTACCTTTTCAGGGCTTACAATAAAATATTTCTTCCTCACAAGCTCACTGTAAAGCGTGGTTTTTAATAATTCAAGTTCTTTATAAAATTTGTTTTTCATATCAGAAACCATTCTCCCTGGTAGGTCGCCTGTAAATATTTTTTTCATAAGTATATCCTCGAATGGACTAAGATTATCATCAGGTTCTTTCACCTTTGCGAGGTAATAATCAATGGAATCAAAGATTAATCCTTCTGTCTTTGTCTCTTCTATCTTTATATATCCTTTTACTGCAAGCCCTACAATAGTTGATGTGATATCTCGTGAATCAAGTTTTTCATCGAGCAGTGTTCCAACCTCTGCAGGGGTGAGGGTTTTATCACCATATTTCGGAGGTTCATATTTTACTGTTACAGATTCCCTTACCCTCGGATCTCTTCCTTTTCTTTTCCATAGATTTATCATTAATATCAGCGAAAGAATAGGCAATGAAAATATCCAGTTTTCTCTTATGTCCAGTGCCCACCATAGTTTTTTCCATCCTGATGGCGGGGATATAATCCCTTTATCCCATCCGAATGCAATAGTAAAGCCTTCTTTGCTATTAAGATTTCTCTCCGCAAAAAATTCAGCATTGTTAATGTATGTCTCAAATCTACATTTTGATTCCTTTGAACCAAAAGCGCCTGTATAACATCCTGCCCACAGGTTTTTGCTTTTGTCCTTAACTGCAAGGCTAATATTTGCTGATGCTTCCTTTATAGTCGCCCACCAATAATTACCTGTAACATTCCAATAAAGTTCATCATGATCGTTAAAAAAAAGCAGAGCGTTCTCGACTTTATAAGCAATCACATATGTTTGTTGTCCTTTAACATATACATTTGGGTCACCAATCCTTATATTTATAACATTGCCTTTCTTTTTGACTTTATATTTCCACGCATTGCCTGTTCTGTCGGTGACAGATATCACATAAATCGGCGTTCTTATTGTATTGCCAATTTCATCTTTATATTTAAAAGGGATTTCTCTATATATTCCGTGTCTTGGACTGTGAAACCTTACATCTATATTTTCTTCAACAGTAAAGGATGAATCTTTATTAATGGTGATATCAGAGTGAAATTTGTTGATCGTGAAGTCATAAGCACAAATATGAGCAACAATGATAAGAAATAAGGCATTAGTTATCAAAAAAATAATGAATTTGCCTTTATTTTTCATGGGCATATTTTAACTTGAACAGTTCAATCGGTTTAAACAGTTTAACCTGTTCACACAGTTTTATCGGTTCAAACATAAGTTATGAAAAGCTCACCTTCACGGGTTTTCTTTCAACCTCGGGGGCTTCGAGTTCAAAAAATTCTTCCTGCTTGAAATTAAAAGTTCCTGCAATGATATTTGAGGGGAAGGACTCGATAAGGATATTAAGGTCCCTAACAACTGCATTGTAATATCTTCTTGCATATTCAATATTGTCTTCTAATTCTTTCAGTTGCGACTGAAGTTGCATAAAATTCGCATTTGCCTTTAACTCAGGATATGCCTCGGCAACAGCAAACAGACTCTTTAAAGTCTCTGTGAACATATTTTCAGCCTTTGCTTTCTCTGCTGGTAAAGAAGCACGCATAGCCATTGATCTTGCCTGTGTTACTTTTTCAAAGACTGACTTTTCGTGTGCAGCATAACCCTTTACAGTTTCCACAAGATTTGGTACAAGGTCATATCTCTTTTTAAGATAGACGTCAATATCAGACCATGATGATTTAACAGTATTTTTGAGGCGGATAAATTTGTTATATATTGCCACACCCCAAAAAATGACAGCAAAAATAGCTCCAACAATTATAATTAATGCTATCATTGCTATAATACCTCCAGTTTTTTGATTATAAAATTACAATAATTCTACCATAAAATTGCTGCCTTGTCCTATTTCAAGGAGAGCATCGGTTATTCCGTATAATGCGATGGTAAACAACTCCTCTGAGGCAGATTGATTCAAATATGCTTACTCATAAGTTTATCATCTTTACCAGTTGGCATTCATTGTGGTATTCTTTTCCATAAATAAGTTTTAACAGTTATAAAAAATCATAACTGTCCAAAATAACAGAAACAGAAAAGAGGCTGGGTGCTGAAGAAACACAATGACGACACCTTATAAAGAAAGCATAATGATTTCTAAATAACATTATATGAGAGTTATCCATATAAAAATTTATATACAAAAAAGAGGTTTGATAAATAAATTATCATGTCGATTCAGTGTGTTTATGAGGCATTTAGCATCTTAATTATCGTGGACAGGTTTGATAAAAAATGGCATTTACTGGAGACTTAGAACATTTACACATAGTTGATATTATTCAGCTAATCCATACAACGCGGAAGTCCGGCACTTTTTCTGTAACAGGGAGCAGTGGCGAAAGTCGAATTATCTTCAGTAATGGTTATATTGTCGGTGCAAATCATCTAAGTGGTAAGATTCGCATTGGAACAGTTCTGGTAAAAATGAATGCCATAACCCTTGAAGACCTCGAAAAAGCACTTGAAATCCAAAAGAACGCAGGAAAGGATCGCAGACCCCTGATTGCGACCCTCATCAAAATGGGTAAATTAAGGCTTGAAGAAGCATCTAAGGGGTTGAAGAAGCTGATCGAGATTACGATTGTTGAATTGCTGGGCTGTACCCATGGAGCCTTCACCTTTGATACAGAAGCCATTGCCGTTTCTCCTGAATGCAGCTATACTCCCGATAAGATGGAACAGGAGATAAGTCTCGATGCACAAATGGTACTGATGGATGCCCTTCGAATCTTTGATGAGCAGGAACGTGACCGCAGTTCAGGGAAACAAATGCCGCCATATGAAAAATTATTTGAAGAAGTCATTCCATCAGCAGAAACTGTAGAAAGTAAGGTAACGACTACAGCCATTACTGCAGAGGACCTGGGACTTGCTGATATAGAACATCTGGAGAAAAAAATACCCAAGCCTTTCTCTGTCCATGAAATTTTTGATCCTATCGAAATTCACCGCCAGAATATAAGAGAGACATTAGGCAATTTTTCTACTGAAGAACAGGAAGCCTTTATCTCTTTTTTGAAAAAATTTACGATGAGGGTAAATACTACTAAAGAACTGACAATGGAGGGACAAACTAAGGCGATTATACTGTTCAGCCGCGATAAACTCCTTAAACATTCGATTATGACCATTTGTAAAAATGAGGGCATACTTGTATTTGCCACAGAAGCAGAAGAAGAATTTGATAGTATCATAGCCCAGTGTCTTTTTAAAAAAATTTTGCCCCTCCTAATTTTTGATAGCCCAGAAATGTCAGAATGGGGACTTTCCGAAGAAAAAATACTCAGTCTGCGGCAACATATCCAGGAAACATATCTACAGGTTTCCCATATACAGCTTGTTTCTCCACTGGATTACTCCTTCACACTGCAGTCTTTCAATGACGGAGCCAGAGCCGTCTTCCCCAAGCCTTTAAGAGAGGATAGAAAAGAGACATTCATTGAAGATATGATAAATTTTCTAAACACATTTAAATTTTTCATCAAAGGCTTATTGCGTGAGCAAAAAGATCTCTCACCAACGGATAATCAGATGAAGAATCTCAAAGACCGCATGCTGGTTCTCATAGACCTTAAAGAACCTCCTGATCTGTCTCTTGCACTTCTTCAGTCTGTCTCAGAAATATTCGAACGATCCATTACCTTTATAGTTCGTCCGAAAGAGCTTATAGGTGAAAAAGCTATAGGAGTTTATGCTGAAAAAAATATAGAGCCGACTTCAGCAGCAAATCTCAGGATACCTCTAACAGAACATTCGGTTTTCCGTGATGTGATAGAAAAAGGACAGGCTTTTTATGGAGAGAGCGATGATAAGTTTTTAAAGGAATACCTTTTTGAAAAAATTGGTGCGCCACTGAAACCAATTATACTTCTCCTCCCTGTAAAGAGTCTTGGAAAAACCATGATACTGATATATGGAGATTTTGATGGGAAAGAAGCATTACCTACACAGATTGATGTATTGGAAATTCTGGCAAATCAGGCTGGTCTGGTTTTGGAAAATGCGATTTATCGTAAACATTTAAATAAGGCTTCTCAAAAATGATAGACTATTACACCGAATTTAAACACATATAAAAAAGGGAGCGATTATGGATATTGCTAAATTAAAACAAATTTTAGAAATTGCCTTTGAAAAAAAGGTTTCGGATATTCATTTTGAAGTGGACAACCCTCCTCTACTCAGGGTTCGTGGACATTTAGTTCGCTCAAAGCTCAACAACTTGACGAAAAAAGACACAGAGTTTATTGCTGATGCTGTTATGCAGCAGCATAACAGGAAGCTGCCTGAAGATGTAATGGAATTTGACACCTCTTATACATTGCCAAATGTAGGTCGTTTCCGGGTCAGTATCTTTCGTCAGCGTGGCAATATCGGCATTGTAATGCGTGTAATACCTCATAACATCGGCACTTTCGAGGAGCTGAATCTGCCCCCTGTACTGGGGAAGATTGTTCAGTCCCCCACCGGCATGATTCTTGTCAGTGGGCCTACTGGCAATGGAAAGTCCACAACCTTAGCCTCGATGCTCAGATTTATTAATGAGAATTTTAACTACAATGTAATTACAATTGAAGATCCCATCGAGTTTCTTTTCTCTTCCAACAAAAGCTGTATCATACAGAGAGAAGTTGGCATTGATACAGAAAGTTTCAACGGAGCCTTAAGAGCCGCTATGCGCATGGACCCCGATGTCATCATGGTAGGAGAAATGCGTGATCTGGAAACAATTGACGCATGCATTAAAGCTGCTGAGACAGGACATCTTGTTTTGTCAACCCTCCATACTCATAATGCGTCTTCCACCATCAACCGAATTGTAGGATACTTTCCTCCACAGGCTCAAGAGATTATCCGCCATAGACTGGCGGAGATCCTCGTAGCTACGGTCTCTTTACGACTTATAATAGATAAAAGCGGCGAACACCTTATGCCAGTAGTCGAGGTGATGTATTCGACGTCTACGATCAAGGCTTGTATTCGTGACGGCCATCTTGATGAAATTGAACAACACATTGAAAAAGGGCGCGAAGAATATGGCATGCAGAGTTTTGACCAACATCTGGTTCAGCTCTGCAAGCAGGGCATCATAGCAATTGATGAAGCAAAACGGGTTTCCCGCTCAACTGACATCGAACGTAAAATAACGTATTATTAGCTGGTATAACTGGGCTTCCGGGACAAACCTTTTCATTGAATTTTCTCAACCACTTCTTCGACTTTGACTTTCATGACCTCTCTTGTCTTTCTATCCTTAATCTCCACAAAGCCCTCTTTAAGATTTTTTTCACCAATAATAATATGTATAGGAATTCCGATCAGGTCAGCATCTTTAAACTTCACGCCTGCTCTTTCATCGCGGTCGTCAATCAAAATCTCCCAGCCCTTCCCTGATAAATCTTTATATAATTTCTCAGCAGTTTCTACAGTCTTTCCGTCTTTCATATTCAAAGGCAGTATCTCGATATTAAATGGGGCTATGCTTTTAGGCCAGATAATACCATCTTTATCATAATTCTGCTCAATTGCTGCTGCGGCTATTCTTGCAGGACCGATGCCGTAACTTCCCATGACGATCGGTTTTTCCTGCCCTTTTTCATCAAGATAAAATGCTTTCAAAGGAGCAGAGTATTTTGTGCCGAGCTTAAATATATTTCCTATCTCAATAACACGCTCAATTTTTAAGGCTGAACCACAATTGGAACATAAATCGCCATCCTTTGCAATATGTATATCATGCCATTCAGCAGTAAAGTCCTTTTCAGGTTTTATTCCTTTTATATGATAATGGGGTTTGTTCGCGCCACTAATATATACGCCCTCTTTCAAACATGTATCAGCAATCATCCTGATTTTATGGCTCATAGGACCGATGAATCCTGCCTCTACGCCAAGAATTTCTTTTACCTCTCCTTTCTGTGCAGGTCTGCTTTTCCCGATAATCCTGTTCAGCTTTTTTTCATGCAGTTCATGGTCTCCTCTTACAAGTGCAAGAACAGGACCATTTTCACTAATGAGAAGTATGCTTTTTACGAAATATTCAGGGGCGATTTTTAAAAAATTTGAGACTTCCTGAACAGTCCTTTTTTCAGGCGTATGAACCTCCTCGAATTTCCATTCCTTTATCTCTATTCTTTTAGGCGTTGAAAGTGCAAGCTCTACATTTGCAGCATAACCGCATGTATTACATAGGGCGATCTCGTCTTCTCCTGCAGGGCTTGGTGCCATAAACTCATGGGATATCGCTCCGCCCATCATCCCGGGATCTGATTCAACCATGTAAAATCTGATTCCGCATCTTGAGAAGATTTTGTGGTAAGCATCTGCATGAAGTTTATAATTTCTTTCGAGTCCATCTTCATCAATATCAAAGCTATAGCTATCCTTCATCAAAAATTCCCGTGTCCTTAAAACACCGCTCTTTGGCCTTGCCTCATCCCTGAGTTTTTCCTGAATCTGATACCAGACCTGCGGTAAATCCCTGTATGAACGGATTTCCCTTGATGCAAGCCATGTCATTATCTCCTCATGTGTCATGCCAAGACACATGTCACGGCTTGTCCTGTCTTTCAGTCTGAACATCTCATCTCCTATCTCATACCACCTTCCGGTCTGCTGCCATATCTCTGCAGGATGTAGCACGGGCATGGTGATTTCCTGCGCGAGTATTGCGTTCATTTCTTCTTTAAGTATTTTAATTATTCTCTCTATAACCCTGAACCCCAGAGGCAGATATATATATAGTCCTGCCGCGAGCTGTCTTATATAACCCGCCCTTAACATCAATATATGACTTGCTGATTCTGCATCAGCAGGCGCTTCTCTTAAAGTTGGTATAAACATTTTAGAGAAATACATTATCTTTCTCCTTTAGCGGAATTATATCTAATATAGCACAGGCATCAAAAAATAACAGAAACAGTCTTCTATACAAAATTATCTCCTACAGGTTTGCTAATATAGAAAAATTTGTCCGAAAAGTGTTAAATTAATTTATCTCTGGGAGGTAAAATTTGCTAAAGAGAATACCATTGACACCCGAAGGCTATCATAAGCTTCAGGAAGATCTTGAAAGACTTTTGAAGGTTGATAGGCCAAAAAATATAAAGGATATTGCAGAGGCAAGGGCACACGGTGACCTTTCTGAAAATGCAGAATATCATGCTGCCAAGGAAAGGCAATCCTTCATAGAAGGAAGGATACAGGAATTAAAGACCAAGATCGGCCTTGCGCAAGTTATAGATCCTTCCAAGATATCCCAGAGCAGAGTTGCCTTCGGTGCAACCGTTAAGGTGCTGGATACTTCTACAAGCGAGGAAAAGACATACATAATTGTTGGGCCTGAGGAAGTAGATGTTAAGAACGGAAAGATATCTATAAGTTCTCCTGTGGGTAAAGCCTTACTTAAAAAAGAAGTCGGTGATGTAGTAAATATCAAAGCGCCTTCAAAAGATATGGAGTATGAGATCTTAGAGATAAACTTTGAATAGATATTTCAGGGCAGAAGTAACAGATAACTTTCCCTTAAATAAAAAAACAAATCTTCTTTCAGTAAAGCCTCTTGAATCTGTATTTAAACCTTTACCAGGACAGTTCTATATGATAGAACTTGGCAATTCATACGACCCTTTGCTTAAAAGGCCATTCAGCTATTTCAGGAGCACAAAAAAAAATATTCAGTTCTTATATGCAGTGAGAGGCAGGGGGACTTCATTAATGAAAGATTTTAAAAGAGGGATGATTATAAATATGGTAGGGCCACTCGGCAGTGGATATCCAGAACCCCGAAACTCATATATACCATTACTCGTTGCTGGCGGGATTGGTATTGCATCCATTTTTCCTCTTGCAGAGACATTTGTAAAAAAGGCTTGTATATTATATGGAGCAAAGAATAAAGATGAGATTCTTATGCTTGAGGAATTAAAAGGGTTAACAGATAAACTGATTATAAGCACTGATGATGGCTCTTTTGGGAAACGACGCACAGTAATTGATGCTTTAAATGACTTCCTGAGTTCTGACTTCTCACTTCCGACTTCTTACTTGCTTTACGCCTGTGGTCCACGACCGATGCTTGAAGCTATATCAAATGTTGCTTATAATTTTGGTATTAAAGGATATGTGTCTCTCGAAGAAAATATGGCATGCGGAGTTGGTGCATGCATGGGATGTGCTGTTAAAACAATTAACGGATATAAAAGGGTGTGCAAGGAGGGGCCGGTATTTCCGATTGAAGAAATTGTTTGGTGAGAAAAGTATAACAAAACATCATGAATGTCACCCTGAACTCGTTTCAGGGTCTCAAAGTGGTGGTATTTAGTAGATGCTGAAACAAGCCTGCGCTGAAGGGATTCTGAACCAAGTTCAGAATGACATTTTCAGGGTTCAGCCATGACATTTTTTGGAGGGTTATTTTGGTAAACCTTGAAGTAACTATAAGCCATCTGAAACTCAAAAACCCTGTTATGACTGCTTCAGGCACATTCGGCTATGGTGAGGAATATTCCGAATTTATTAACCTGAATACCCTCGGCGCTATTGTTGTTAAGGGGATATCATTAAAACCGATGGAGGGTAATCCATCTCCAAGAATATGCGAGACGCCATGCGGTATGCTAAATGCAATCGGCCTTCAGAATGTAGGACTGAAAAGATTTTTGAAAGAAAAATTACCTTATCTAAAAAGGTTTGATACAAAGATAATAGTAAATGTGCTCGGCAAAACCATACACGAATATATAAAACTATCAAAGACTATTGATAATGCAGGAGTAGATGGGATTGAACTGAATGTCTCATGCCCGAACGTAAAAAAGGGTGGAATCGCTTTTGGAACCAACAAAAAAATGCTTGCGAGGCTTGTATCAAAAGTAAGACAATCTGTAAAAAATGCAATCCTGATTACAAAGCTATCACCGAATATATTTAATATACAGGAATTCGCAAAGATTGCTGAAGATGCCGGCAGTGATGCTATCTCCCTGATAAATACTATACCAGGGATGGCTATTGATATTGAGACTTGGAAACCCAGACTCGCAAATATTACAGGGGGACTGTCAGGACCTGCAATAAAGCCTATTGCCCTGAAGATGGTAGGGGAGGCATCAAGGGCTGTCAATATCCCGATTATCGGCATTGGCGGGATAAGCAATGCTGAAGATGCAATAGAATTTTTACTTGCAGGTGCTACTGCTGTAGAGATTGGGACTGCTAATTTCATAAATCCTAAAGCAACAACTGATATTATTAACGGGATAGAAGCATATTTAAAAAGAAAGTCAATTTATGATATTAAAAAATTGATCGGCGGTTTTTATGCAGAGCAATCCCATAATTACACTGACAACTGATTTCGGATACAAAGACCCCTTTGCTGGAATTATGAAAGGGGTAATACTTAATATCAATCCTTCTGCTACAGTTGTTGATATCACGCATAACATAAGCCCGCAGAATATTATTGAGGCGTCATTTGTGATAGAGACGAGTTTTTCGTCCTTCCCTCCAAAAACAATACATGTCGTTGTTGTAGACCCGGCTGTAGGTTCTGCCCGCAGGCCAATTCTCGTGGTCACTGACAGGCATTATTTTATAGGTCCTGATAATGGTGTTTTTTCACAGATTTATAAATTGACCGAGGCTCTAATGGTTATTCATATTACATCAGAGCATTATTTTCTGTCTAAAAGAAGTTCTACTTTTCATGGCAGAGACATATTCGCTCCTGTGGCTGGATGGTTATCAAAAAACATAGATATAACAAAATTTGGTGATCCTATTACTGATTATCTAAATACACCTTTGCCTTCTCCAATAATGCCTGCAAAAAATATTGTCGAAGGTGAAGTGGTATATATAGACCACTTTGGAAATGCAATAACAAATATACAGGCTCAGAAGATACATGATCTTTTGAGAAATAATCCTGGCGGAAAACTCAAGGTTGTGGTTAAAGACAAGGGAGTGTCTGTAAAGGATTATTATTCACAGGCAGTGGATAAAGGACTCTATTCATTGATTAACAGTTTTGGTTATCTCGAACTTTTTGTTAACAAGGGTAATGCATCTTCAGACTTTGGCATAGCAGTTGGTGAAAAGATAGGGCTGGTAATAAGTTAGTTTTTCTTCCTCGGTTTTGTTAGTGCAAAAAAGATGAGTAATGTTGCGGCCACAACAATTATCCCTTTCCCCATCAGTGCCATAACTCCAAAACCAACCTTTGTTAAAGTTTTTCCAAAGACAATAAATAAAGCTAATGCACCTGCTATCAAGATAATCTTTTGATATTTATTCATATAAAGTGTTGGTAGCCTTTTGCTGAAAAGGGTTTTTCCTTTCCCGAACTGTCCACAAAGAATCTTCCTGATTTGATAATTTCTCCGATATGGATTGCATCAACCTTTTTCCTATCTGGAGCAGTAAATAACAGCTCATAATCTTCCCCACCTGATAATGCCGTGTTTAGCGGCGAAATGTTTAGATATTCAACGGCTTTTTTGAACTCAGTGGATAGAGGTATATTTTCGATGTAGATTCTTGCACCAACATTGCTTTCATTACAGAGTCTTGACAAATCAAGGGAAAATCCATCGCTTATATCAATCATTGATGTTGCATCTTTAACAAATTTTTCTGGATCTCTTGCCTCAGGCATAAGGTGCCTTCGGAGCAATGGTTTAAGTGTCTTCCATGATAATCCTGATTTAATACCTTTCTTTGAAATATGAAATTTGGAATTTGGAATCTCGATAGGCACTGGCCTTCTTATCCGCTTGAGTAATTCAAGTCCGCAGGCTGAATCTCCGAGATAGCCTGTTACATAGATTTTATCACCTATTTTTGCTCCGGAACGTTTTATATACTTCCGTGTATACCCTATAATCGCCGCTGATAGTACCGTATCTCTATTCGCTGCTGAAAGATCGCCACCAATCAAACATACATTATAAAAGTCCATTGCAGCCTTAATGCCATCAAATAACCTATCAATAAACTTTTTATCTGTATCCTTTTTTACAGCAATGTTTAGGAGAAGATAGAAAGGCTTTCCACCCATTGCATAAATATCACTCACATTAACTGAAATTAACTTGAAACCGAGTTGATATGGGGTTATAAAAGAGGGATCAAAATGAATCCCCTCGACCATCATGTCAGTTGTCACAAGAAGGTTTCTATCAGCAGGTTTTAAAACAGCAGCATCATCGCCGATACCTAACAAAACATCGTTGGTTCTTTTTTTGAAACGGTTTCGGATATACTCTAAAAGGTTTATTTCTCCGATCCGAGAGAGTTTCATGCAAGTTAATGGTTAGTTTTATCTTTTGATGCCCGATGACCACTAACCGCCTTTTTCGGTTTTTGTCCGTTAACCTTTTTCAGGGCAACCTTAAGAACATCATCCATTGTCTCTGCAAAAATAAAGTCCATATCTTTTTTTATGTATTTCGGGATATCCTCAAGGTCTTTCTTGTTCCTTTTCGGGATAATAACCCTTTTTATCCCCATCCTTTTTGCAGCGAGGGTCTTTTCTTTAAGCCCGCCGATTGGCAATACACTTCCCCTCAATGTAACTTCTCCTGTCATCGCAATATTTTTACTAACAGGCTTTCCAGTAAAGGCCGATGCAATTGAAGTCGCCATTGTAATTCCTGCTGACGGCCCGTCTTTTGGTATTGCACCTGCAGGAACATGTATATGCATGTCTGTTTTATAAAATACTTCATCTTTGATGCCGAGCGATTTTGCCTTAGACCTCACATAACTCAGTGCAGCCTGTGCAGATTCCTTCATAATATCTCCTAACTGGCCTGTCAGGGTAAGATGTCCTTTGCCTTTCATGGTTGTTGCCTCTACATATATGATGTCTCCGCCTGTCTCTGTCCATGCAAGTCCTGTAGCCACTCCAACCTCATCCCTTTCCATCTCTTCTTCAGGCAGGAATTTTGGTACGCCTAGATATTTATGTAGATTCTGTATAGTTATGACAAAAGTTTTTTCCTTTCCTTCTGCTATCTTTTTTGCTACCTTCCTGCACAGGTTTGCGATCTCCCTTTCGAGGTTCCTTACACCTGCCTCCCTTGTATACTGCGAAATTATATTGAATAACCCCGTATCTGTAATTTTTAGCACCTTAGTACTAAGACCATGCTCCTCTAATTGTTTAGGGATCAGATAGTTTTTTGCAATGCCGAGTTTTTCTTCAGTCGTGTAACCGGACAGATAAATTATCTCCATCCTGTCTCTTAGGGGAGTTGGAATGGTATCCACAAGATTCCCTGTTGTAATAAACATAACTTTTGACAGGTCAAAGGGAACACCGAGATAATGATCCATAAATGAGTTATTTTGCTCAGGGTCAAGAACCTCCAGAAGTGCTGATGACGGATCACCCCTGAAGTCCATTCCTATTTTGTCAATTTCATCCAACATAAATACCGGATTATTTGTGCCTGCTGTTTTTATGCCCTGTATTATCCTTCCGGGAAGCGCACCAACATAAGTCCTTCTATGTCCTCTGATTTCTGCCTCATCTCTGACCCCTCCGAGTGACATACGCATAAATTCTCTTCCCAATGCACGTGCAATAGACCTGCCGAGAGAGGTCTTGCCAACGCCGGGTGGGCCAATAAAACACAGGATAGGACCTTTCATTTTTTCTTTTAATTTTCTAACACTGAGATATTCCAGAATACGTTCTTTTACCTTTTCTAAATCATAATGATCCTCGTTAAGCACTTTTTCTGCAGCCTTTATGTCAAGATTATCCTTAGTTGATTTTGACCAAGGGATCTCAACTAACCAATCAAGATATGTCCTCACAGTAGCTGACTCAGCGCTGTCAGGATGCATCTTTTCGAGTCGTTTGAGCTGTTTTTCAGCCTCTTTCTGAACCTTCTCAGGCATCTTTGCTTCCTCGATTTTCTTCCTGAACTCTTTTATCTCTTCTGCCCTTTCATCAATATCACCAAGTTCTTTCTGTATTGCCTTGAGTTGTTCTCTCAAGAAATACTCACGCTGTGTCTTGTCTATTTCACCCCTTGCTTCAGATTGAATCTTCTGCTGAACTGTGAGAAGTTCCACCTCTCTGGCTAATATTTCATTAACCCGTCTTAACCGCTGAACAGGGTCTATTATCTCAAGCACATCCTGTGCCTGCTCTGTTTTTAATCCAATATTTGATGCAATAAGGTCTGCAAGCCTTCCAGCGTCTTCGATATTCTCAACAATTCCTGCGATATCAGGGAGTATTGGCTTCCCAAGAGAAATAATCTTCTCAAGCTGTTCTTTTGCTGTCCTTATCTGTGCTTCATCCTCTATTGTGATTTCTTTATGTGATATGTCTCTAATCTTTTCTATATTGGCCACAAAAAAGGGTTCTGTCTGAGAATAGCTCAATACCCTTGCCTTGCTAAGACCCTGTACAAGTATCTTTACCCTGCCATCAGGGAGCTTGATCATTCTCATAATGAGAGCAACAGAACCTGTGTTATAGAGGTCATCAGGAGCGGGGTTTTCTATATTCAGATCTTTCTGAGTAACAAGGAATACCATTTTATTTGTACTCAGGGCAAACTCGATAGCTTTTATCGACATCTCCCTCCCCACAAAAAGCGGCAGTATCATATATGGAAATACAACAAGATCCCTTACAGGAAGCACAGGCACTTTTTCAGGAATCTCAACTTCTTTATCGGTTTTCTGTTCTATATCTGCTACATCTACCATTTTAACTCCTTAAATAATGTGCTGTTTCATAAATATCTATAATATTTCTGAGATTGCTTCGGGATTCCATCCCTCGCAATGACAGTATATTAAAGATGTTATGGAACGCCACATTATTTTTTCAATTTTTTTGCAGTTTCAATAACATACTTCCTAAATTTTTCAGAAACCTCTGGACTCTTTAATGCTAAATCAACTGTTGCCTTAAGGTAGCCAACTTTATCACCTGCATCGTATCTATTACCTGTGAATAAATATCCATATACATGCCGCTTTTTAAGCAAGCCTCGAATCGCGTCCGTCAGTTGTATTTCTCCGCCTTTACCAGGAATGGTCTTTTCGAGCATCTCAAATATATCGGGCGTAAGGATATATCTGCCGATTATTGCCATGTTAGAGGGGGCATCACTCATTTTTGGTTTTTCTACGAGATTATTAATCTTATATACATTTTTTCTTACCATTGTTCCACCAACTACGCCGTACTTGTGTATATCCGACATCGGCACCTGCTCCAATGCAAGGATAGGTGAGCTAAATTCTTTATATAGTTCGATCATATATTTAAGCAAAGGCGTATCAAAATCAATAATATCATCGCTTAAAAGCACTGCAAAAGGTTCGTCTTTTACAAAAGTCTTTGCACAATATATTGCATGTCCAAGACCGAGTGCTGCTTTTTGTCTGATATAAGCAAAATTTACACTATTCAGACGGTTAATTTCTTCGAGGAGATGTTTTTTTCCAGATTTTTTTAAATTTTCTTCAAGTTCAAAAGCAGAATCAAAATGGTCTTCTATAGCACGTTTATATTTTCCGGTAATAATTATAAAATCTTCTATGCCACATTCAGATGCCTCTTCGATTGCATACTGAATCATGGGCTTATCAACAATAGGCAGCATCTCCTTGGGTGATGCCTTTGTTGCAGGCAAGAATCTTGTGCCGAGTCCAGCTGCAGGTAATATAGCCTTTTTAACCATTCCCCTCATAAATTAATCATAACTTTTATTTTTTAATATTACATAAATATGTCTGATAATTCAAGGAAGCGAACTGCCTTTGTTAAAATCTCGACGAATTCGTGTTATGCTTATGTACAGAGGACTTTGTGGTAATCTTCATCTATGCCTTTATAGCCCCTCTCAGAGAGACGAAAGCGAATACATAAGCTAATGCCCCCAGCCAGAGAACAAATTTAAACCCTATAGATAGTGCAATCATGATAGTCAAAATAGGCGCAAGCACCGAGAGGCAGCCATTTATCGCCCACGCCCATGGAATTAAGGATTCGTCTCTTTCACCGAGTATCTTCAGACCTGTGGGGAATGGAATACCCATGAATAGACCGAGCGGCATAAGAACAAAAAATAATAGAAAAATCTTCACTGAAATTGAATACGGAGAAATAATGGCAGATATATAAGGAATAAACATGCTATAACCAACAATAAGCAATGATATAATAAGGGGAATAAACCGCCCTCTGAAGATTGCAATCTTATAACTCAACATGCTACCAATACCTGAGCTTATTAATATTGATGTAAGAACAGTTGCAACAGCATAGGATGGGTTTTCGAGAGGAAATATCATTTTTTGAACCAGAGATATCTCCACAAACATAAATCCTGTACCGAGAAGGGCGAAGTAAGGAAGAAATCTTCTCCCACCTCCTCTTTTCGAGAGGGGAATATGGGGAGATTCAGAATGGATATCTTCGTGTTTTTTTGCAAAGACAGGTAAAAAGATGAGGACAAGACTTAAAAAAAGAACCTGTACAAATACCAGAGGCAGGATATAACCTTCTTCGATAAAGAATTGCCATTTTTCACCCATAATCTTATAAATCGCCTTGATATTTTTCAGTTTTAGATAGTAATGAAAAAATGGATTTTCATCACGAACAGGTTTTACATCAAAGATATAAGAATCTATAAATTGTTTGCGTCCGGAATTCAGGATGTTTTTAAATGCAGTAAAATATTCATTTGAGGGCATACGAATATAAACGTTAGTCTCTTCTTCTTTAATGCCCGGATAGTATATCAGGTCAAATCTTAGTCTTTCAGAAAACTTTTTTATTGCCCCTATTTCATCTAAAGAAAAAGATGATTTTTTGATGAGTATGCATATGCTTCCCCAGCTACGAATAGCTGCAATATTCTTTCTCGTATCTTTTATTCCGAGTTCTTCCATTGCTGTAATAACTGTGTTTACGACCCTCAATTCCATTCTCGGAGGCGGCAATATAAATAGGTTTACACTTAAAATACCATTGGGTTTTAAATGATATAAATATTCCTTGAATGCCTCAACTGTTAGTTTGTAGTCCTCTGATACTCCGAATGAGGCTGAAGGAGTAGCGCCCATTAATGGTATGTCTATGATATCAAAATTTCTTTTATTATATTTCAACCAGCCCCTTCCGAAACCTGTCCATGTATTTTGAGAATATATGCCACCTGAGAATTCATTAAAGTCACTTCTGATTATATTTATTAACAAAGGGTTGCCCTCGATCTTATATGTATTGGGAAATCCATAATATTCTGCAATAAGACACTGAAGACCGCCTCTGGGATCGAGTATTAAGACATTGCCCTTTTCTTCTGAAAATCCCCTCGAATGGGAATTAGCAACCTCATAAGGAAGTGCAGATGGCAGATGTCTTAAAAATTCAAGAGATTTTTGATCCCCAGAGGATGTTATAGCATTTAATTCACCTCCGTCTATCGAAAAACCAATCTGTTCAGGAATTGCATCGAGATACCTTAAACTGAGTCCGGGTGCAAAACGTACAGCAGGACTCTTTAAAGTGTCTACCCGTGCAAAAGGGCTAAAATAAGTCTTTAGATGTTCTGCACCGGGATATTTCAGGGCAACCTGCAGTCCTTTATAAGGAGACATCTTAAGATTAATAAATGAAGGATGGGATATCAGAAGGAAAATAATTAGTATTATTAAACTCAGAGAAAAGAATTTCAGTTTTTTCTCACCAGCAATAAATGCTGCTGATAATGCTATTACGGAAATAATAAAGACAACTTTGTCAGGAGCGGTTATAAACATAAGACTCAGGACGCCTATTGAACCTATGCCAGCACCAACAAGGTCTGCACCATAAAACAACCCTGCTTTTTTGCTCGCAGAAGAAAATACTGCTGCTACCACTAATCCTGCAAAGAAAAATGGTATAGAAAGAACCATGTAGTAAATTCCTATATAAAGTATCTGCATGCGTGACCATGAAAGCTTTACAGGGTCAAACGGTATCTGATTTGAACAAATGTAGCTTACAGAGATGCAAGAACCGAGCAACAGGCTATAAATACCGATGTTTGATAGATTTTTGAGTTTTGGATATAAGGAAAGTAGTGTGCCGCTTGCGCCTATGCCAAGCATTGCTATGCTTATTATCATGAAGGCAAAGTGGTACCATAGAGAAATAGAAAATATTCGTATTAACACAATTTCATAGGCAAGACTGGAACATGAACAGAGCAATACTACAGCAAATAGTTTTGAATCTTTAATCATGATCAAACCTGTCCAAGATAATTTTATATAAGAGGCTAAATGCCTCATAAACACACTGAATCGACATGATTATTTATCTGTCAGACCTCATTTTTGTATATAATTCTTTTATGGATAACTCTCATATGACGTTATTTAGGAAGCATTATGTTTTCTTTCTAAGGTGTCGTCATTGTATTTATTCAGCACCCAGCCTCTCTTCTGTTATTTTGGACAGTTATGAATCATTATCTTAAGAAGATTATATATAACTCTGGCAGGGATAGTCATTATCAAGAGTTGTGTTAAAATATAAAAATGAAAGAAGCTTGCCCAGGGAGCAGGGAGATAAGAACACCATATCCTGAAGAGATAAAATGCTTCAGGTGTGGCACTATTTGCGAGATATGGTCTGATGAAGTAGAGATTGTATGCAAGAAATGCGGAAAAAAGATTTCACGCAATATGAAACCAACCTGTCTTGAATGGTGCCCTTCTGCAAAGGAATGCGTTGGCATTGAGAAATACAAAAGGCTTATGAAAAATACTAAATAAGTATTATGGATAAAATACTTGTAGTAGATGACGAAGATAATATAAGGGATGTTCTCCATAATATATTAACTTTTAATGGATTTGCCTCATTAGAAGCTCCTGACGCTAAGCTTGCTTTAGAGATTTATAGAAAAGCAACACCTTCAGCGATACTGCTGGACCTTCGGCTGCCAGATATGAATGGCATTGAGGCAATGAAGGAATTTAAAAAAATAGATCCAGATGTGCCAGTAATTATTGTGACTGCATACGGTGATATACCTTCAGCAGTTGAGGCGATCAAGCATGGAGCATATGATTTTATAACCAAGCCTATATATTTTGAAGGGCTCATCACAACCATTAAGAAGGCGGTCGAAAAATTTAACCTTGAAAAAAAGGTTAAAGAACTTAACAAAGCCTTCCATACATCTCTTGAATTTACATTAGGAAATAGTGCGGCTATTAAAAAGATAATTGGACAACTGCATCAGATAGCTACAAGTGATTATAACATCATTATTCAGGGCGAAACAGGTACTGGAAAAACTTTTTTGGCCAACATTATACATAATTTAAGTAAAAGGTCAGACAGCCCTTTCGTTAAAATATCCATAGGCAGCATACCAGAAACTCTTATAGAAAGTGAGCTTTTTGGATATGAAAAGGGTGCCTTTACAGGCGCTAATAAAATAAAAAAGGGGTATTTTGAAATTGCTAACGGAGGGACACTTTTCTGGGACGATTTAAATAATGCCTCTCCTTTTGTGCAGGCTAAACTCTTGAGTGTAATTGAAGATAAAAAAGTATATCATATTGGAAGCACCAATCCATTAAAGTTAGATATACGTATTATCAGCGCTACCAACACGGACTTAAAAAAAGATATAAAAGAAGGAAAGTTTAGAGAGGATCTCTTTTTCAGGCTTGGCGAATTCATAATTGACCTGCCACCACTCAGGGAAAGGAGAGAAGATATTGTTTTCTTCAGTAAAAAATTTCTTTTGGATACCTGCATAGAATTAAAAAAACAAAATTGTTCAATACAAGATGAGGCCACTAATGTCCGGTAAAAAATAGGAAGGGCTTGAAACTCCAGACCTCTATTTTTAAAAATAGAGGGAGACAAATCCTTTACAGGAAAGGAGTTCCAAGCCATGAGTCATAGTAACACAATTTTCAA
>JBFMDO010000072.1:0-8295 GCA_040753615.1 Nitrospirota bacterium
ACTCGATGATTTATTGAGATTATCCTGAATGGTTGTATGGATAAAAATATTCGTAAAACCATCAGTTCGAGGTACACTAAGGTATCGAAAACTAAATTTTCTCACAACATCTGCATTTTTCAATTGCGTTTTTGGGTTAAGCTTGGGGGTATAATTTTGGACAAACTTATAGTTTATGGTGGTAAGAGGCTTAAAGGCACAGTCGAAATAAGCGGGGCAAAAAACGCAGCCCTTCCTATAATTATGGCATCACTTCTTGCACCAGGATCAAGCGTAATATACAGGATGCCGCAATTAAAGGATATTACTACTACTGCCAGACTTCTTATTCATCTCGGTGCAGAATTTTCCTATAAAAATGGAAGGGGTATTATAAATACAGAAAAAATTAAGACACTCGAAGCACCATATGACCTTGTAAGGACAATGCGCGCATCTATCCTTGTGCTCGGGCCATTGCTCACAAGATTCGGCAAGGCAAGAGTATCTCTACCCGGTGGATGTGCTATAGGTGCAAGACCAATAAACCTGCATCTCATGGGTCTTGAAAAGATGGGTGCGGATATAAAACTTGAATCAGGATATGTTATCGCTAAAGGGAAAAGGCTTAAAGGGGCGTCTATATATCTTGATATACCAACAGTTACAGGCACAGAAAATCTTATGATGGCTGCTTCACTGGCAAGAGGCAATACTTTAATAGAGAATGCCGCACGGGAACCAGAGGTGGTTGATCTTACAAATGCACTAATCTCAATGGGAGCAAAGATAAAAGGCGCCGGAGAAAGTGTTATTGAGATAGAGGGAGTGGATGAATTAAAACCTTTGCAATATTCAATAATTCCTGACAGGATTGAGGCGGGAACCTTTATGACAATTGCAGGCATAACAGGCGGTGATATTGTTATTAAAGGTTGTAAGACCGAACACCTCGATGCAATAATAATGAAACTCAAAGAGACAGGGCTATTATTTGAAGATATTCCAGAGGGTGTACGCGCCATTGGTCCATCCAGGCCGAAAGCTACAGATATAAAGACAATGCCATATCCTGGTTTTCCAACAGACATGCAGGCACAGTTTACGGCACTTATGTGCATTGCTGAAGGCACGAGCATAATTAAGGAGACAATATTCGAAAACAGGTTTATGCATGTTGCAGAACTCAGAAGGATGGGGGCTGATATTACAGTAGAAGGCGGAACAGCAACGATTAAAGGAATTCCAAGACTTAAGGGTGCTCCTCTTATGGCAACTGATCTAAGGGCAAGTGCTTCCCTTGTGGTAGCAGCACTTGCAGCAAAAGGTGAAACAGTCGTGAACAGAATTTATCATCTTGACAGGGGATACGAAAAAATAGAAAAAAAACTCCAGAAACTCGGAGCAGATGTGAGGAGAGTAAAAGAATAAGGTTACCGATTCTGTCATTCCAGCTTGTCTGAAATCTTTTTTATGAAACTATAGAATAAAAGATAAACAGAAGGATTCCGAACAAGTCGGAATGACAACAAAATCATGATTTGAAATATTTAGAGTTTAGATATTAGAATTTTTATCTTATATATGCCTCTGTTACATATCGCCGCATCATGCGATGGCTGTTGAAATAATAGGCATTTTTACCAATTACATTCTGCATCATTCTAAACCAGGCATCCCTATCATTATAAAAGAGAGGTATAATTATATTTTCGAGTTTATTGTAAAGATCATCTGCATCTCTTGTGTCCATGTTATCAGTTAATGTAATCTCTGTAGGACTTGGACCAATTGACCAACCAGTAAATCCTTCTATGTGACCTTCAATCCACCAGCCGTCAAGTACACTAAAATTCAATACTCCATTATGTGCTGCCTTCATACCACTTGTGCCCGATGCCTCTAATGGCCTTAAAGGCGTATTAAGCCATACATCAACGCCAGAGACCATCTTCAGAGCAATATCCATATCATAATTTTGCAAATAAGCTATTTTAATCTTTTCTTTAAGTCTTTCTTTGATGGAAAATATCTTCTCGATCAATCCTTTTCCTGACTCGTCTTTTGGATGAGCCTTCCCAGCATATATAATCTGGATTTTCCCTGCGCCTATCCTTTCAAGCCTCTCGATGTCACTAAATAACAGGTGTGCCCTTTTATATGCTGTAGCCCTTCTCGCAAATCCTATTGTAAGAATATCAGGACTCATTTCAACCCCTGTATTTTCTCTGACGTAATTTAAAAGTATCTTTTTTGCCTCCATGTGTGCATTCCAGACTTCTTCATTAGGGATCCTGCCAACCCTTACAAATAATTCAGGTTCATTTGCCCAGCCCGGAAGATATTCATCATACAATTTTTTAAAGCTGTCACATGTCCATGTATAAGTATGAACACCATTTGTAATAGCACTGATTTCATATCCCGGAAACATATTTCGTGAGACTTCACCATGTTTCTTTGCAACTCCATTAATAAATTCGCTCAGGTTGAATCCAAGTCGGGTCATATTAAGACTATCATGACCACCGAGGCTTTTCAAAACATTTAACGGTATAGGTTCTCCTAGTATCATGGAGACAAGATCATAAGGAAATTTATCATGCCCTGCCTCAACAGGGGTATGAGTTGTAAATACACAGAGGTCCTTCACCCTTTCTATATCCCAGACAAGTTTTTCATCCCACACCTCTTCTATAGGCCTCTTAAATCTATTCAGAAGTTCGATTGTCAGCAAACTCGAATGTCCTTCATTCATATGATATTTCTTTATCTCAAAACCGAGTTCATGGAGCATTCTGATGCCACCTATACCGAGAACTATTTCCTGTTTAAACCTGTAGGCTATATCGCCGCCATAAAGATAAGAAGTAATCTCTCTGTCTTCAGCAGTATTTCCTTCCACGTCTGTATCAAGAAAGAAGATCGGGACATTACCGCCTGTTAGACTTTTAACGTCGCGTATCCATGCCTGAATCATAACATCACGTCCTTCAATCTGCACCGTAGTTTTGTTAGGAAGTAAAGTCATATATTTAGAAGGGTCCCAGCATACAGGATATTCAGTCTGTCTTCCATTTGCATCGAGTTCCTGTCGAAAATATCCTTTTTTAGTTACGAGTGTTACTGCGACCACAGGCAGTTTAAGATCAGCACAGGTTTTAATAGTGTCTCCGGCAAGGATGCCGAGTCCACCACTGTATGTAGGAATATCATTTCGTATCCCTATCTCCATTGAGAAATAAGCTATCTTGGGCTCTCTTGTAAGATCGAGAAGAGATATATTCATAGAATTTATATTTTAAGGCATTGTGCAATAATAGACAATAGCAAAATCCTGACTAACCCAAATAAAGAAATGTCCCGATGAATATCGGGATTGCGAGAAAATTTAGTTTTCGATACCTTAGTGTACCTATAACTGATGGTTTTACGAATATTTTTATCCATACAGCCATTCAAGATAATCTCAATAAATCATCGAGTTAACTAAATCTTTGAGCAATAGCTGTATTTTCTGGGTTAATCTGGGCTAAATAATGAAGAAGACTCAATTATCAATAAGCTCTTTAAAATCAAAGATACATAAAAACTCATTTGATTTTTTCGGTCTGATCTTCGAATTAGCTCCTGCCTTATAAAGCATATATTTTATCCCGTATCTTTTTGCTGTCTTTAAAACTTCCTCTGTATCATCAATAAAGAGAGTTCTATTTTTGTCAAAGCCGAGACATCTTTCTGCCTCTTTCCAGAAATTCAGACTCTCTTTTGGATAACCTGCATCAAATGAAGAAAGTACAGAGTCGAAATATTTCCCTATGCGGGTTTTTTTTAGTTTCAGATTAATTGATTTATAATGGGCATTTGTAACAAGAAATATCTTTTTCTCACCCATTTTAGCGCTTCTTAAAAAATCCTCCACATGAGGATGAACTTCTATAAGATGCTTTATCTGTTCTTTTAAGGCAGGGATATCAAGATTAAGTTCTTTTGTCCAGAAGTCGAGGTCTGTCCAGTTTAATGTGCCTTCATGTGCCTTATATTTTTTCAGCAGATATTCCTTTGCCTTTCCAAACGTAATATTATGCTTCTCAGCATATTTCTCAGGCACAAGATGTTCCCAGAAATAATCATCAAAATATTTGTCGAGGAGTGTTCCATCCATATCGAGAAGTACAAACTTTATATCCTTTATAGGAATTTTCAATGAGGTCGCCTTACACTCCACCCTTTGCATTGTTTTACCTATTCCTTCGTCCCATATTTATGGACCGCCTTGACCATTGTGATGACGTTTTCTACAGGTGTCTCAGGCAAAACACCATGTCCCAGATTGAAAATATGTCCCTTTGCAGATTCTCCCTTCCATAAAATATCTTTAACCTTTTCTTCAAGTTTTTCCTTTGGAAGAAAAAGGGCGGATGGATCAAGATTCCCCTGAACAACCATTTTTTTGCCGAGCCTTTTTATTGCATCAGCGATGTCTATTCTCCAGTCAATGCCGATAACATCAGCGCGTGATTTCTTTATTTCCTTAAGGATTCCTGCACAATCATTCACAAAATAGATTATAGGAACACCTTCTTTTTTTAATTCAAAAATGACTTTCTTTACATAAGGCAATGCAAATTCTTTATAATCATCAGGTGCAAGCATTCCTGCCCATGTGTCAAATATCTGCACTGCCTGAGCCCCAGCTTTTACCTGTGCAGATAGATACGATATAACCATTTCAGTGAGTTTCTCCATTAAGTAACTGAATACGCCATTGTGTTGGAACATCATTTTTTTAATATGCAGAAAGTTTTTTGATGTCCCTCCTTCAATCATATATGTAGCGAGTGTGAACGGAGCGCCTGAAAATCCTATAAGTGGCACTTTATCTTCGAGGTTTTTCCTCAGTATCTTTATTGTCTCAATGACGAAAGGCATATCTTCTTCTGTATCAGGAATCACCAGTTTTTCAACGGCAGTCCTGTTTCTTATCGGATCGCCGAGAATGGGTCCCTGTTTATCTGAAAATGTAAGACGCATACCCATTGCCTCAATAGGTATAAGAATATCTGAAAATAATATAGCTGCATCAACTCCAAGAATTTCTACAGGTTGAAGAGTGACTTCTGCAGCAAGTTCAGGAGTTTTACAGAGACTCAAGAAATTAATATTCGTCCGTACTGATTGATATTGAGGAAGATATCTGCCTGCCTGACGCATTAGCCATACAGGAGTATATTCAACATCCTCTCCACGGCATGCCCTTAAGAAAATATCATTCATAAACCCTCCAAATTCCCAGTCATTAGTTCTTAGTTCTAAGTTTTCGTGGTACATATCCGCAAAACGGTTCTTCCTCAAGATAATCACCGTATATTGAATAAGCCCTTGCCCTGCACCCTCCGCATACACTTAAGTATTCACATGAACCGCACTTGCCCTTATATTTTTTGAAATCACGAAGTTCCCTGAAAAGTTCTGAATTTTCCCATATATCCTTAAAAGATTGTTTTTTTATATTTCCTGCAGCCTTCGGAAAATAACTGCAAGGAAGCACATTCCCATCTACATCAATAAGCGATATAAGTTGTCCTGCAATACACCCCTTGGCACCACCTGTAGAGAATTTTAGAGTTCTTCTTTCAAATTTGGCACCTTCCTGTTTTGACTTCTGCAAAACCACCCTATAATAATGCGGCGCGCATGTGGGCCTGACAAGCATGTCTTTCTCATCCATTTCCATATGATAATGCCAGTCAAGGATTTCCTCGTAATCCTCTTTTGAGATAAGTTCATTCATTATTTCTTCGCCTCTTCCTGTAGGCACTATCATGAACATATACCATGCGGTTGCGCCGAGTTCCTTTGCGAGCTTATATATCTTCGGGATATCCTCTTGATTCCTTTTTGTAAAGGATGAATTTATGATAAATTCGATCCCATGTTTTTTAAAGAGCCTTGCAGCATTTATTGATCCGGCAAACGCTCCTTTCTGATTCCTGAAATCATCATGTATTTTTTCTTTAGAGCCATCGAGGCTGAGAGAGACAATCTTTATTCCGGAATCCTTTATCTTTTCACATGTCTCATCAGTCACAAGGGTTCCATTTGTTGCAAGACACATCCTTAACCCTTTATTTGTACCGTATTTAGCAATCTCAAAGACGTCTTTTCTTAAAAGGGGTTCACCACCTGAAAGGACTATCACGGGTTTGGCATAGCTGGTGATATCATCTAAAATTCTGAATGCTTCATTTGTTGAGAAGTCAGGATGCTCTTTTACTTCTATTTTAGATGAAGAGCGGCAATGTATGCATTTGAGATTACATCTTCTTGTGATTTCCCATGCAATCCATTTTGGTATAAATTCCATTTTTAATTATATCCTTGTTTCTGACAATTTTTCATTATTTGTAGGGTGAGACAAAAATATCTGATCTTCTATAGTATTGAGGAGAGGCTTAAATGTTGATGGATCGAGTGCGGAGATAGCGACTGCATTATATCGTGAGGCAAGATTAAATGCTTCTTCCTTATCTACTCGGTCTATTTTATTAAAAACAAGTAGTTTTGGTTTTTCTTGTAAATTAAGTTCCATGAGGATATTTTCTACAGACTTTATGTGTTGTTCAAAAAGCAGGTTTGATATATCCACGAGATGTAGCAATAAATCTGCATCTTCGAGCTCCTCGAGTGTTGCCCTGAATGCTGCTAAAATATCTTTTGGAAGATCCCTTATAAAACCAACTGTATCTGTAATGATAACCTCTCTTTCTTTCGGGAAACGCAATCGTCTGCTTGCAGTATCCAGTGTGGCAAACATTTTATCTTCAACAATTACAGAACTTTTTGTAAGGGAATTAAGAAGTGTGGACTTCCCAGCATTGGTATAACCTATGATGGAGATAATCGGGATGTTTTTTTGCTGTCGCTTATGCCTCCTCTGCCGCCGTGCCTCACTCAGGGTTTTAAGTTCTTTCTCAAGCAAGCTTATTTTTTCACGCACCCGCCTCCTGTCAATCTCAAGCTTCATCTCCCCGGGGCCTCTTCCTCCGATTCCTCCCATTAAACGTGACATTGCCGTGCCTTTACCTGTAAGCATGGGGAGTCTGTATTTGAGCTGTGCAAGTTCAACCTGAACTTTGCCATCCTTACTGTAGGCATGACGCGCAAAAATATCGAGAATAAGCTGTGTACGGTCTATTACCTTAAGTTCTGTAAAATCAGTTATTGCCTTAATCTGTGAAGGGCTAAGATTTTGATCAAATATCAGCAGTGTTGCACCTTTATTCATAGCATTTATAATAAGTTCTTTAAGTTTACCTTCTCCCATCAAGTATTTTGGATTTATCTCCTTTGTCCTCTGAATAACAGTATCGAGCACAAGCACATTGCTTGTTTTCGCAAGCTCCTTAAGTTCCTCAATGGAATCCTCCTGTTCATATTTTGGACTTGTCGCAACACTTACCAGTATTGCTTTTTCCCTTTTATCATCAGGGGCAAAAAGCCTGTTCCTTTCCAGCTCTTCTTCCAGCGAGGCTATAAATGGCATGAAATCTAACTCAAAATCGTAGAAACTTTTAGAATGCATAGTCTCGATTGATTTTTCAGAACCCTGTGGCAAGAGGTATGCTATATATATGTTGCCCGGCAGACTTTTCCGTATGCCTATAGAAGCAATCAGGTCAAGCCTGAGAAGCGCAAGGTCTGTAAAGTCATCCTGGTTAAGGGGTTCTTCATAAAGATGGGTATGTACAAGCCTGAGTCCCCTTAGTGGTTTTCTTCCGAGAGGATAATCGTTGAGTTCCGGAATAAACAGCCCCTTTGCATTACCAACAATCACATGAGTAATAATGCCATTTCTACTTATAAGCACACCGATTTGACGGCCTATCTCATAAGATATCTCTGTAAGGTATCTTGCGAGTTCATCGCTGATTACATCACGCTGAACCTTCCTGCGGTAAATCCTTTCGAGTGAATTAATGTAGCTGGATTTTAGCCCTGATATATTTCCGTAAAGTGCTGGTATTTACATCCTCCGATCTTTATTTACAATATATTTTATCATAAATCTGTCAATGCATTTTGCATTGTTAGAATGTTTTTTGCTATTCTGTAGAGAAGATGGATTTTATTACATTTATCAGGATCATATTAGTCAGACAGTAAAAAGGAGCAGAACATAAAACTTATAACTCAAAGATAGGTAAGCCACTGGTTTGACCAGTGAGACTTGAAAAGGTTTGACCTTGCAGGATTAAGTAAGATATTCCTCCTGAGAGGCTTGACGGAGTCAAAGGCTATCAGGAGGAATAAATG
>JBFMDO010000073.1:0-22658 GCA_040753615.1 Nitrospirota bacterium
CGCACAAGTCGTGATACCTCTTTTTGTTCTGCTTTGGTAAATTGAATCGGTTTTGTCGTTCTCATGTAGCAATAATAACATATGGATCCCTATAATGTACAGCTAATTGTGGGACAGTACACTAGTGATAAATCCATCATTACCCTTCGTCACAGTTATAGGGTAAAAGTCGAAATAGTCAGAATAGAGTGGATAAGCAACAAAAGTGATAGTAAGGCTATGCTCATGCCCCTTTATAATTACCGATAAAGCAAAGGAGTTCCTGAAACCAACAAACGATTCAATATCTCTCAGACGATCAGAAATATTATCTGAGAAGATTAAAAAGGATGGGTGTACTTCCCTTCCGAATTGATCTGTAAAATTATTAACAAGGGCCTTTGTATATGGGTCTTTTGCTTGAGTAATACGATTATCGTTATGAGGAACTATTCCAAGATAGTCATTTCCAATTTGATCTTTAACGCTTATATTTGGTAATACAAAAAATATGCTCCACATATTCATACTCTAATTAGCTATTTTGAAGATAACATTTACTTTTATCTTTATTCTGCATTTAGTAGGATTATATGGAGAATATAGAGCATTGTCAACGATTTTACTTATAAAAAACCTTCAAAATGGAATAGAAATTCAGTATAAAAATGGCAACAAAAAACATCATGGGTGTCAGAAGTCCTCTGGATAGGTGAATCACAATTGCTCGACGGGATAACCTTTTTCTCTAAGTATCTCGATAATACCTTTTTTACCAACCAGATGTCCTGCGCCCACAATAACAAAATAGGTATCTTTTGTTTTCAGAAAATCCTCGATCTTTAAAGCCATATTCCTGTTTCTCTCGTATAGGAATTTTTCATATATGGCTTCCATATTTTTATCTTCTTCAATATCTTTATTCATTATAAATTCAATGCCTTTTGTATCTCCTGCTATCCATGCCTGTACTAATTTATCTATTTCCTGCTCCAGCAAATTTATTTCTTTTAATGTATATAGTAAAAATAGTTCCTGTTCTTTATCAGAAAGATCAGCGAATAAATTAATCTGGTAATCGAGGCTCTCGAGTTCTGATATCTTCTTTTTACCTTCAGCCTTTAATAGAAAATGCATGTCTATACCGTAATTCGGGTCATATCCCATCTCTATAAGTTTCAGGGATGTTAGTGTTAATGCCAGTATCCATGGTTTCTGTTTATTTATAAGCTCTGGGGGAATTCTAAACCTTCCCATTTCTTTTTTGATGAGTTCATATGTTTCTCTGGAAACATGGTTCTCCAATGTATCATTGTCAGGATATAAAATACCCCCCATTAATTTTTCAACATTGATCTGGTTCATATCATTGATATTTGCCTCTACCACAAGAATGTTTGATCTGTCAAAGGCATTTTCGATTTTCTTGTCAAGGGGATAAATATCTTTTTTCAAAAAGTGTATAGAGCCTAACACATAGACAGTGCTTGTTTTTGATTGAACCTTCCATAAAAAGTCCTTTTGCTCCCCAGTAATAACACTCTGAGTATAAATGCAGAAAGTGAGCAAAAAGAGAATTAAAAATACTGATAAAATTCTGATATTCTTTAGCCTCATTTTTTATTCTCCTTTTGCAGTGGATATAGTATTTACGCTCATTCTCGTCCCGATAAGATCGGGACTCCGAGGCTTTTGCCTCTTTATAATTGAAATATTCTCATGGACTATCGGCAAAAAAATCCGCTCAAATACTATATCCACTGCATCCATAGGTATATTCTATTAATACTCTCCTTTAAAAGAATTTCTCATATCTCATACGTAAAAAAGTTGTTAATCTTTTCTTCCCCGATTGTTGTTTCAGTGCCATGGCCTGGAAGAACTTTTATTTTTTCTGGAAGAGACATTAAGCGTTTAAAAGATCTTTTCAACTTTTCAAAATCTCCTCCGTAAAGATCTGTTCTTCCTACAGAGCCTGCAAAAAGCGTATCTCCTGTAATTAAAATGCCTTCTCCGTAAAGACAGATTCCGCCTGGACTGTGACCTGGCGTATGAAGTATCTCAAAATTCAAATCTCCAATTGTTAGTTTGTCCCCCTCTGAAACAAACATGTCAGGCTCTGGCAATGGGTCAAATTTAAATCCCCACATAATGCCCTGATTTTCTATATTGTTATAAAGATCGAGTTCATCTCTATGAATGACAATCGTGGCATCTGTCTCTTTTTTGATGTCAGAGACTGCGCCTATATGGTCAAAATGGGCATGTGTGCAGATTATATATTTAACTTTAAAGTTGTTCTCTGTGATTAAATCAAGGATTCTGTCAGGCTCATCACCCGGATCAATTATTAAAGCCTCTTTTGTTTTTTCATCTGCAATAATAAAACAGTTGTTTTCAAGAGGCCCGACAATAAATTTCTTTATAATCATACAATCTCCTTATGTCCCCTGAATTTTCTTTTTGCCATTTCTATTACATAAAAAGCCTCTTCACTCTTTAAGAGATAGCTTAAAAACATGTATGCTACCAGACATGCGACAATAGTTCCACTCAGATAGAATATCTTATCAAATGTATATCCATGAATCTGCCATAATTTACCGTGAAGGAGCATACCACCAATAATCCCCATAATAACTGATGCAGACAATGTTTTTAGAAAAGAGCGGATGATCCTTTTTCCATCAATCCTTTCAAGTTTTTTCCTGAAAAAGAAAAATAAAAAGGCGAAATTTATGATTGATGCAAGGGAATTGGCAAGCGCAAGGCCGCTGTGCTTAAGCGGACCCATGAATATGATGCTGAAGATGACATTTGCAATTAATGCGATTACAGCTACCTTCACGGGTGTCCTGGTATCCTGCATGGAATAAAAACTCGCTGTTACAACCCTCACTCCCACAACAGACCATATCCCTATTGAATAAAACAAAAGCGCCTGTGCAGTGCCTATAGTTGCAATATAATCAAATTTTCCCCTCTGAAAAAGTATATTTACGATCGGCTCCCTTAAGGCAATCAATCCTGCCATTGCAGGAACAGTTATAAAAAACAACAACCTTAATGCAAATGAGAAATCATCCCTTAACCTGTCATACTCTCCTTTTACAGCATGTTCTGAGAAAGTTGGAAGGACTGCCATGCCCATTGCAACCCCGAATATTCCTATAGGGAATTGTATAAGGCGCATGGAATAATAGAGATAAGTGATACTGCCTTCAGCCAGATATGAAGCGAGGATAGTGCTTATAAATATGTTTATCTGCGCAACAGCCATGCCCATTGTAGCAGGCAGAACAAGTATGGACATTTTTTTGAGCCCCGGATGTTTAAAATTATATTCTGGCGACAGGCTGTATCCGTTCCTGAAAAAAGAGGGTATCTGAAAAGCAAATTGTATAAAACCCCCTAATGCAACACCTGCAGCCACTGCAACAATAGGTTGTTCCATTAGCGGTGCGATAATAAGAACTATCAAGATGATTGTAATGTTCAACATTGCTGGCGCAAGCGAGGGGATGAAAAAAATACGTCTTGTATTTAATGCCCCCATCGCAATAGCCGCAAGACTGATAAACAAGAGAAAAGGGAACATTACCCTTGTAAGCAAAACCGTTAATGAAAATTTTTCTGGTGAATCAACAAATCCTGGAGCGATTATTTTTACAATCGCTGGAGCAAAAATAATCCCCATGATGCAGATTAAACCTACAACAATTAGAATAAATGTGAATGTAATCCTGACAAGCCTTTTTGCCTCTTGTCTGCCGTGCTTTGTCTGGTATTCTGTCAAAACAGGAATAAATGCAGAAGACATGGATCCTTCAGCAAAAAGCTCTCTTAAAAGATTAGGGATCCTGAAGGCAACAAAGAATGTGTCTGCAATCGCTGTAGCCCCGAAAAACCTTGCGAGTATCATATCCTTTACATAACCGAGGATACGGCTGATTAGCGTAGCAATGGACATAAGTCCAGCAGCCTTAGCTATACGTCCTTTTTCGTCTCCCTGTGCCATTGTAAAGCATGGATAGTGTAACACGAATCTCGGCTATTATCCTACAGCCTTCTTATAACGCAACTTGACTTTAAGATAAATTTTTTATATTCTAACTTCCGAAGGGGGAAATACAAAATAGTGAAATTTTTACCAAAAACAATTGATTTTTTTGAGATATTTGACAATGTAGCAGCGAATATTTCCCATGCTGGCACCCTTTTAGTCGGAATTATGGAAAATTTTAATGCCGTAGATGCATGGGCAAAGGAGATACATGAATTAGAACAGCATGGCGATATGTTGACCCATGATATTATTAAAAAGCTTAATAAGACTTTTATTACCCCTATAGACAGGGAAGATATCCACGCCCTTACAACAACATTAGATGATATTATAGACCTGATATGGGCTACTGCAGACAGACTTACGGTTTTCAAACTAACAGAATCTACGAGCTGGGCAGTTACCATGTCAAAAGATCTTCTTTTAACCATAGAGGTTGTACATAAGGCTATAAAAGAACTGAAAAAAAAGAATTACTCGCACATTCAGGAATATTGCATTGAGATAAATAAACTTGAAAACAGGATAGACAGAGGGTTCAGGGATGCACTCGGGCATTTATTCAATGAAATAAAAGATCCGATCCTTATCATCAAATGGAAAGAGATATATGAGCACCTTGAAGACGCTTCGGACAAGTGCGAGGATGTTGCCAACATACTGGAGTCTATAGTGCTCAAACATGCCTGAAATAACCATTGCGATTATTTTACTTGCCATTCTATTTGACATAAGCAATGGTTATAATGACGCTGCAAATGCAATCGCAACAGTTGTCTCAACGAGGGTTCTAAAACCTTCTCATGCAGTTTTACTGGCGGTAATAATGAACATCCTCGGAGCATTTTTTTCAACCGCAGTAGCAAAAACAATCGGGAAGGGTATTGTAGACCCAAAGGCTGTAACAGAATTGGTTGTGATCTCTGCTCTTATTGCCGGATTCTTATGGAATACGTTGATGACAATATTTGGCATGCCGGTGAGCGCTTCCCATGCCCTCATAGGAGGGCTTATAGGCGCATCTGTAGCATTCGGCGGGGTAGAGATTCTCAATTCCGCAGGAATAAAAAAGATATTCGCAGCCTTAATTATTTCTCCTGTAATGGGAATCATATTCGGGTTTATATTTATGAGCTTTATATTGAAGATATGCGGGAATCTTCCTATAAGCATCATAAATAAATATTTTGGGAAACTCCAGATCGTGTCAGCAAGTTTCATGGCATTCAGTCACGGCTCAAATGATGCACAAAAGGTTATGGGAATAATTACCCTCGCCTTGGTTAGCGGAGGAATTATTCAATCTGTAGAAGTCCCCTTCTGGGTTATATTGATATGTGCTCTCGCAATGGGTTTGGGCACAGCGATGGGGGGATGGAAGGTGATAAAGACAATGGGCGTTAAGATGTTAAAATTGGAACCAGTTCATGGTTTTGCTGCTGAGACATCTGCTACTGCTGTTATTCTGGGTGCAAGCCACTTTGGTCTCCCTGTAAGCACAACTCATGTGATAGCTTCTGGTATTATGGGCGTGGGCGCTACAAAAAGACTAACTGCTGTGAGATGGGGGATTGGCAAGAAGATTGTTAATGCATGGGTACTCACCCTGCCTGCGTGTTCTCTTATTGCATGGCTTGTATTTAAGATATTGAATGTTTTTGCCACTTAATCCGGATTTTATTTTATGGGCAGCAGATATAGTATTTGAGCGGATTTTTTTGCAGATATTCAAATACAATATATGAAAATAAAGAGGCAAAAGCCTCGGAGTCCCGATCTTATCGGGACGAGAATGAGCGAAAATACTATATCTGCTGCTTTAGGATATCCGGGTTTATGATATAGACGTTATTGTAGCAACTCCCTTAAAATATTTTCTGTTATTCCCTTATAAATCCTTACGTTCCCTATCTCTTCAGGCAGAATAAATCTTAATTCCCCTGCGACAGCCTTTTTGTCAAGCTGCATGGATGAAAGTATTTGATCTATATGGATATCCGCAGGCATTTCAGATGGAAGGCTATAAGAATAGATAATGTCTTTTATTCTTGATACAGCATCGTTATCTATCATGCCAATTATATGAGAAAGCCTTGCCTCAAGATACATTCCTATTGCAACAGCTTCTCCATGGAGAAATTTTTTATATTCAGTAACAGTCTCTATTGCATGTCCTATTGTATGACCATAATTCAATATAGCCCTTAACCCTGACTCTCTTTCATCCCTTGAGACAATCTCTGCCTTTATCTCACAGGAACGTTTAATAATATGCGTTAATGCATCTTTGTCAAGATTCAAAATCTTATCTCTGTTAATTCCTAAAAAGTCAAATAATCCTTTATCCCATATTACGCCATATTTGATAACCTCGGCAAGTCCTGCTAATAATTCCCTTTGAGGCAGTGTTTTAAGGGTTTCTATATCGATCCACACAAGTCGTGGCTGCCAGAACGTGCCTATCATGTTTTTGCCGAGTTCATGATCTATGCCTGTTTTACCTCCAACAGAACTGTCAACCTGTGCAAGTAGAGTTGTAGGAATCTGGATATATGCAATCCCCCTCATATAAGTAGAGGCAGCAAATCCTGTGATATCGCCTACTACCCCACCGCCGAGTGCTATAAGGGCAGACTTTCTATCCAGTCTGAATTTCAGGAGTTCATCGTAAATCTGCTGTAAGGTGGTCAGATTTTTATATTGCTCACCATCAGGGATATTCACAGTAAGGAGACTAAATCCTGCACTTTTTATCGAGTCTGCTACACATTTACCATACAAGGAGAAGACCGTTGGATTGCTTATAATGGCAATTTTTGGACTAAAACCAAATGACTTTAGCTTCTCTCCAATACCATCGAGGATATTGCTGCCTATCGAAATGTCATAACTTCTCTCACCAAGCTCAACTTTTATGTTTTCCATATCTTAATCCTCATCTTAATCCTCACGGATTCTTAAGAATCGTTTTTGCTATTTGCATATCCTGCCTATTTTGCAGAATTTTTTCTATCTCTCTTTCGACACCAAAATAAATCTCATCCCCCGCCTCTTGCACCAATTCTCAGCCGCTTCTCACCTCCAGCAACAATATTTAGAAGAAGCTTTTTTTCTAAAAATTCATACCTATAAACAGCCCTTAAAAACACCTCCTCTTGATGCCTCTATAGGCGGTGTTTCCTATCCTGCTCCAGAAGATTAGAGATAAAATCCTGAGTAAAGATATTTGTCTCAGGATTACCGCCCTGAATCCAGTCTATGTATTCTTTTTCATGTTGCCGAAAGGCGTTGAACATTTATTTTTCTTCCATAATTTCATAAAGATACCTGCTAATTCTGTCCTTATCAGTTGCCAATGTTGAAAATTGTTTATCGCATACATCGCTGAATCTTGCTAATACTTTTCGATTTATGGATTTTTGATCTTCAAAAATAGCCATTGACCTGAAAGGCACATTGAATTTCTCAAATTGAAGACAGGTCATGGTTACATCCCTACACTTGTCGTCATGTGGGATTCCAAACAAAAATAATGGCCGTTTTATGCCGTTTACCCGATAATCCGCAATATACTTCCCATCAGGGTCATGCTGTTTATCATAATAATTAAATATTCGTCTGTCTGAAGGAACGGTTTCTTCAATAATCGCCCTGAAATCTTCCATGAAAGTTGATCTGACACGTTCTCTTGTCAGGTAATTAATATCGGTTATTTTTATCAATCCCTGCAAATAGCTGTACAATGCGTCTCCGAAGTGATTGTCCGGTATTTCAGCTATAAGTTCTCCTTCTTGATTTTTTATGCCATAACTCAAAAGAACATTGTCAATAATCTTCTTTCTTGTGCCCTTATCAATATCATCGTAACTTACATGCATAAATGTATGTCCTTCATCGGTGAAAAGCCATTTTCCTTCCATGCCTTTCAGCAAAACCACGAGATGATCCCCGTCATCAAACATAAAAGGGTTAAAGACGATAAACCTGTTGAGTCCTTCCTGTGCAAGATTTACCTCATTGCAGATTTTAGCCTTAAATTCTTTTTCTATAATCTCCAGATTCATAGAATGCCCCATGCTTTTAGTTTTTTATAGATTTAGCAGATATTTTATGGCAAGTAGTAACATCATCAAATGAAAACACAAGAAGATTCTCTGTTTTGTCCATGATATGTGCATGTTTATGAATCTTCCCGTTTTTATAAACAATGTTTTCGTATTCAAGTAAGGGAATTGGATAGGGAATGTTAAAATGTGATTGAAGAACATTCCAGTCTTTATCTCGAATCGTAGCTATTCTATTAAGATATTTGCTAACCCAAACACCATTAATATGAGAATCTGGTCGAACATTTCTAAGTTTTTCTTCAGCAATAGCAACATATTGTTTGTCAAGTTCAATCCCTATGTATTTTCTTCCAAGACGTTTTGCAGCTATTACGGTTGTTCCTGTTCCATTAAAAGGATCAAGAATAATATCACCTTCATCAGTTGTCATCAGAATTAGGCGTTCAAGAATTGTTTCTGGTAGCTGACAAGGGTGTTCATCTCTATTCTTAGCGTGTTTGATTCTGTGTAAATCTGTCCAGACATCAGATACCAAGGGGCCAAAGGGATGTAGCCCGGCTTTTTTGCCCCCGTAATCTTTCAAAAGAACATTGCACTTTCTGCAACGTTTATGTGGATGGCGAACTTCGTAAAACTTATTTAATTTTTTGTCTTTTGCATAAAATAAAATGCCATAATGTGTAGGCATCAAAGTTTTTCCAAGCGGGGTACTCATAGCATCCCACGAAATCCAATGTCTAAAGTCGGCAATCTCATTAAGAAATGGTGCGTAAAATGTAAGCCACTTTGGAATATTATGGACAAAAATACTGCCGGTTGGTTTTGTAATACGGACCATTTCAGTAAGCCATTGCTTACACCAAAGCAAATAAGTATCCAAGCTCCTGCGGTCACTGTAACTGTTATATTTCTTGTTAAGGTTGAATGGTGGATCAGCGAAAGTCATATCCACGCTATTGTCTGAAATCGTGCGCAGGATTTCTATGCAATCGCCATGAAGAATAACATTGAGCTTCATAGTCCAAATATCTCCACAAGCATTTGATTGAACCGTTGGAGTTCATCAGGATGGAACGTAAACACATCATCATATGCAGAAACCATACGCTTAAGATCATTTTGTCTTGCATACCAGCCAATGCCATCAACAAAACCGATAAACTTAGCTTGAGGATAATGCTCAGAAATTAAAGCACGAATTGATATCTCTGTTTTTGACTTATCACCTTGACCAGAGGAAGTAGTTACCAAAAAAGAACTCTCAGCAATAATTTTTGGACTGGCTTGATCAGGAATAATAAAATCCATTGTTCTTTTTTTATCATCAACAACACCGACTAAGCTTTGTAAATCACCGCTTGTATACTTTAGGCCAAGATTATTCAGAATTTTCTCAATGACTGTTTCAGGGTTGTTTTCTTTTAAACCGGAATATGAACCTTTTTCCTTGTATCGAACGAGAGTATCAATCATTGGTTCTGGTCGAAAGCTGAGTTTATCAATGCTCAACTTTCGGAGTTCAAATGGTGGGAGTACACGTCCTAAAAGAGGATTAGAAGCACCCTCAAAGAATAGATTTACCAGTCCTTTGCGAAAATATTGATTATCTCTAACGAGTTTTTCAATTGTTGCATCAGACCATTCTTTGATTTCCTCACGATTTTCAGGTTTAAGCCAGTGAGATTTAAATGTTAATGTGTCCAAAACTTCATCATCAATAATTCTGAAAAATGTGGTCAATCTCTTTAGACTTTCATTCGAGAAACCATTGAGGGCTAAAAGCGCCTTTAGCCCATTAGGATGCAACAGCAATTCTTCAAAAAATTCATTTTTAACGCCCTCTTGCTGAACTTTAATTTGAACAAGTTGTAAGAGGTTGTTAAGGGCATTCAGATTTTGAATTTCATAGCGTTGCTCAAAATCAGGATTGAAAAAATAGAAAGTGTTCTTTTGTATAACGGTAGTAAATTTTTCTTCGTTGGTCCTCATCAGTTTTTTTGAAAAATTAATATGTATTCATCTTTCATTGTATTTCTTATGCCTTTAATGGGTTTAAGAATGCTTTTAACAAGTGGCGCATTAGAATTATTAAAATGGTTTATAATTGTTTGTTCTAAACGAATTCCTCCCGTCTGGTTTGTGTTTGAACCTATGATTATAATAGCAAACTTCTGAGATTTTAACACCCTGACAATTTCTTGAACAACTGTTTTCATATCATCAAAATAACGCTGTAGTTTTTGTTGTTTTGTTTTACCGGCAAGCCCTATCATTTGAGTGCGAAGTTCATCAACGTTATAGCCAAGAAATGCAAGTTGAGGGGCATCATTTTCTGCGTAATCAATAGCGAAGGAATACGGTGGAGAAGTAATAATGCAATCAACACTTGAATCATCAAGCGGCAGACAGCGCGCATCGCCCTCCAAAATATTTGCCGTTCCAAGTTGAGATGATTTTATAACTGAATTTGTAATAGTTTGAAGAACGGTTGCTTGATAACGATTCAAAACTTTTTCAAATAGTTCTTTGTGTCCTGCCTTGGTAACTCTTCGGGCATAGCCCATTGCGTCAAGATAAGCTAATAAGGCTAATTCATAAATTTTGAGCTTCTCAGTTTCTCTGATTTTTCTTAACTTATTATCAGTATCACCGGTTGAAAAATAATTAAACCATTTGTCTGGATTGTTTGACATCGCTTCAACATATTCAGGCGTTAAGAACAAACTTTCACATTTCACCTTCGCCAATAGTCGGCAAAACGGGCTAACATCGATACCAATAGAATCAATCCCTAATAAAGAAGCTTCAACGTTTAGTGTTCCACTTCCACACATCGGGTCAAGAACAATATCTCCTCGTCTAATCTCAAGAATATTAAGCAGACCTTTGATAAGTTGCGGATGGAACTTTCCACGATATGGAAAGAGACCGTGAGTTGCATAACCAGTTGCATATTTTCCTTCTTGAAAATATGCTTGAGTTTGTGCAGACCTATCCTTGGAAATATAACCGTCAAGTGGTCGGCATATTTTATAGTGGTTTGTTAAGTTGCCGTCGACAGATTTAAAAAAAGCAGAACGTAATAATAATTCTTGACGAGACAAGGATCGAGATTCTATCAATGCAAGTTCAAGCTCGAAAAGTTCATTAACCGAGCTAAGCAATAGCAAGTCTTTTCCAAATACTTCATTGACCATAGAAGTATGTATTGGTTTGTTATTAAATAATTGGTCTCGTTGTTTCATTAGTTAATTTTTCCCTTTAGACTCGTTACGCTACTTGGAGTGTCAGCCCTTCAATTCTCGATGCCCGTAATCTCTCAACTTTGACATAAACTATTTGTTGTCCCGCTTCTTTATTAGCTTCAGAGAGTTCAATATTTTTCGCTGCAAGTTCTTTATCATATTCAGGAAGTAACACAATCATAGCATTGTCAGGTATCTTTTCTTCTATCTCAGGATGTTCAAGAATATATAATTCAAACTTTGTAGAAAGCTGCTGGTTTTTTCTGAACATTTCTTCTCTTGTCATCTCTTTATCCTCCTTGAATATCTCTCTTTATATATTTCCCAGTTTTCATTTATATCAATATCAGCCAGCGTTAATGCTTCATTGAGATCTGCTACTCCCAAAAATATCTTTTCTTTACTGCCATCCGGATTTAACAAGTTTTTATGAGCATATCCATGAGCAGTGTCATATCGAACGACAGGGACCCATTTACCTTCAAGTAATGTTTCGATATTCTTTCAGGAGGTTTTCTGATACATATATATCTGCCTCAGAAAATGCTTTTTTCACAGCCTTCTCCGGGATTCCACCAAAAATAAAAGCGGAGATAAGTATGCCCGTATCAAAAACTACTTTATTTCTTTTTTTCGTAAGCCTTTCTCCGTACTAATTTAACTGCATTATCAATATCCTTTATGGTCAATGGCGTTTTCTTAAATGCTTTACCAGCAACCTTAAAGGCTGCGTCAAGTCTGTCTTCAGGGGAAAGGACAGAAAGGATATAATCCTCCGGGTTAATTTTTTGTGCTATAGCCCTCATTCTGCTCACCTCATCTAAATTTATTATCTTATTCTATATCAAAATAACTGCTTTTTCTATAACTGTAGCCACCATCATTTAAATCATGCCCTTGATTTTATTTATTATCTCCTCTGCAATCTGTAAAGGTGTTTTATCTTCTGTATCTATCATGATATCTGCTTTTTCATAAAAGGGCTTTCGAAAATCTAAAAGCTCTTTTATCCTCTCAAGGGGATTTTCCACAAAAAGGAGAGGTCTGTCTTTATTATTGCCTGTTCTTTCTAAGATGGTTTCAGGTGTTGCAGTAAGCAAGACAATAACGCCATTTTTTTTAAGGGCATCCATATTCCCCTGCTTCAATACTGCACCACCACCTGTAGAAATGACAAGGTCTTTATATCCTGAGATTTTTTTTATCATCTCTGTTTCTATTTCTCTAAACCTTTGTTCTCCGAACAGTTTAAAAATTTCTTTAATTGTCATCTTCTCGGTCTTTTCTATTTCGGTGTCAATATCTATAAACCTCACGCCGAGGAGCCGTGCGATCTCCTTGCCCACCTCTGTCTTGCCTGTTCCCATAAATCCTGTAAGGATGATATTTTTCATGTGATAATCCGCCCTCCCCCCCTTTGCCAAGGGGGGGCTAAGGGGGGATTTTTAATTACCATTTGTGATGCTATTCGTTGGGAATGTTCCATACTTAAAGATATTGTAGTAATTACACATCTATAGGTCAATCTGTTATATTTAAGCATGCCAAAGGTTATTGTTGGGATGAGTGGAGGGATTGATTCTTCTGTCACAGCATACCTTCTAAAAAAAGAAGGATATGATGTAGAGGGGGTAAGTTTTATCTTATGGGAAACAGAAAGACAGGCTGATACATACTGTTCATTTCGGTTGACTGAAGAGGCAGCTAAGATAGCTTCTCATATTGGGATACCCCATAATGTACTCGATCTCAGAAATGACTTTTTAGAGAAAGTTATCAAACCCTTTGTTGGGGCATATATAAAAGGCATAACCCCTAATCCATGCATCTTGTGTAATAAATTTATAAAATTTCCTTTTCTTTTAAAGGAAGCGGAAAAAAGAGATGCTGATTTTATTGCTACAGGACATTATGCAAGAATTGAAAGAGAACAAGATGCAAGATGCAAGATGCAAGTGTTGAATAATCCCCCCATCCCCTCTTTAGAAAAGGGGGATAAGGGGGGATTTGTAAATTCTTATTTTTTACTCAAAAAAGGAATTGACCCCAAAAAAGACCAATCGTATGTGCTTTATGTTTTAACACAAAAAGAGCTTAAAAGATTAATTCTTCCGCTGGGCAACTATAAGAAGGACGAGGTAAGGAAGTTAGCGAATGAGTTTAATCTGCCTGCTGTAAGAAGAGCCGAAAGTCAGGAAATATGTTTTATTGAAGACAGGAATTATTTTAGATTTGTTAAAGGATTTGCTCCTGTTGAAATGAAGCCCGGCCCAATCGTTGATATGAATGGAAAGATAATGGGCACTCATAAAGGAATTTGCAGGTATACTATCGGACAAAGAAAAAGACTGGGCGTTTCCTATTCAGAGCCTCTTTATGTTGTAAAGATAGATGCACTGAAAAATAAAATATATGTGGGTGCTCGTGAGGCTGCAAAGAGAAGAGAGTTTTTTGTTGAGGATCTGAACTGGGTTAAGCCTATATGGGGGGATGGCGAGGCAATGCCTCGCCCATACAGGGCATCTGTAAAAGTACGCTCTACAATGCAAGACGAACCAGCAACAATTTACATAAAAACAAATCCCCCCTCTCCCCCCTTTACTAAAGGGGGGCGGGAGGGATTATCAGGCGGAAGTGTTCATGTTGTTTTTGACGAACCACAATGGGCTCCTGCGCCAGGACAGAGTGCAGTATTTTACGATGGAGATGTAGTAATCGGAGGGGGAGTGATTAACTCAGATCATTTACAAAATTAGGGATAGTAACAGGGGATAGAGTGTTGGAGCGGATTTTTTTGCCGATAGTCCTTAAAATAAATAATAAAAAAACAATGAGGCAAAAGCCTCGGAGTCCCGACTTTATGTCGGGATGAGAATGAGCGAGAATACTCTATCCCCTGTTTGGCCATAAAAATTTTATGAGTAATCCGGGCTAAAATACTAACCTGAGGACATCGGGTGCTATTTCAACCTTTGCTGGCGTCATCCCTAAATAGTCACCGTCTATCTGTATATGACTATTACCATTAATCTGGATTCTATTTGCCTTTAGATATTCTATATCATTAAATCTCAGGTGACTCTTTGTTAAAATACCAATTACATATCTAAGAATATCCCCACGTTTTTTCCCTTTAAAAAGACAGATACAAAGATTTGGTTCAGAAAGTCTTGCATCAGGTGTAATCTTGAAATTACCTCCATATTTAGCTGTGTTACCTATAACAGCAGAAGATCCGGAATAAATTTTTCCGTCAATGTCAAAGGCTAAATCTGAGGGCTTAAAGTTAAGTAAGACTTTAAATCCACTATAAATGTAAGCGCCCTTGCCTGAAACTTTCTTAATGTTTTCGTTTATACCAAAAACTGCCTCGGCGTCAAAACCAATCCCTGCCATTAAAATAAAATAGCGGGTTATGGGTAACTGCTGGTGAGTGATTTGATTTTCACGAAGGCAAGATATCTTTCCGAGAGAAATGGTTTTGGGGGTATTGCTGACGGCGATTTCCATCGCCTTTTCTACATTCTCAGGGATCCCGGTCTCTTTGGCGAGGACATTTGTAGTTCCGAGGGGCAGAATTGCCATTGGCGTCTCTGAACCTGCTATGCCGTTAGCAACCTCATTGAATGTGCCGTCTCCACCTGCTGCAATAATCAGATGTGGTGATTCTGTGATTGCATTTCGAGCAAAATTTTCCGCATCTCCCCTTTTTTTAGTAGAGAATATCTCTACTTTATACCCTTTTGATTTCAGAAAATTAGATGCGATGGATATTTTTTTCTCAGATGCCTTTTTTGCAACAGGATTACTTATAATGACGATTAAGGATTTCATCTACTGTAGTTACGCCTCTACATGGAGACACCTCTTTAACTATTACAGGTGTTCTTTCAAGGTAATTAATTATTTCGTTAATGTTTGCTTTTTCGTTTACAAAAAAAGCCCTTCCACCGCTTTTACTTGCACGGTGTTTGATATCAGGTATCCTCAAATATCCAAAATTTCGAGATGCTATATAACCTGTGGTATAATAAGGATCATCAGATACGCATAATTCAGCGATTATCTCTTTGCAGGATGCGACTTTTGACGCAAGTATAAGAGCTTCCTTAACAGTATCTGTATTAATGTTATATCTTGAAAGTCTTGCTGAAAGTGTTTTTATCAATGGTTTGCTGATTCCGAGACGCGATACCCTGATGCCTCTTTCCCTGTCAGGTTCAAGACGATCTCCCTTTTCTGCTGTAATAACTGCAGCCCCCCTCATATTATCTTTTTTAATCAAATTAAAGGCTGTATCAATAGCGCTTTTTGATACGCCGGTGTATTTAAGAAGTTGCCTTATTATACTTTTTCCCTCGGATGGTGTACTACAGCTTAGTGTAGTAAGAGGTAATGATGGAATTTCTTTTGGCTTCTGTTTTATCTCTTCAATTGTGATGATAATCTTTTCTGCTCTGCCCTTCGGATGGCTTAATGCCCTTTCAATATATTTTTTTACAATTCTATGGATATCTGTTTTTTTATAAATTCCCTCTGCCCCTGAAATATGAATGTCTGCAGATTTTTTATTCTGAACTCTGACTTTTGTCTTCTGTCTGATGGCGTGTCGAGACGCCCTCATCCTTATGTTCCACAGGTTGCTCATATAAAAGTGATTATAGCGATTACTAACGATGATTAACAAGTACGCATACTTGTATCCCTTGAATAAATCTGCTACTATTAAATTGTTATAAAATCAGCAAGTTGTTTTAATACTACAAAGAAACAAATGGTTATGTCTAAAAAGGGTAGAGTCCTTGTTGTTGATGACGAGATTGATGTATTGAATTCCTTGTGCGATATCCTTTCGGAGCTGGGACATGATACAGAGGGATTTACTTCAAGTAAAGAAGCCATTGAAGCTTTAAATAATCGGTATTTTGATATCCTCCTGACCGACCTCACAATGCCTGAAATGACAGGCATTGAACTACTAAAAATAACATTGAAGATAGACCCGCTGCTTGTTTGCATTCTGATGACAGGCAAAGGTACGATTGAGACTGCTGTTGAGGCAATGAAGATAGGTGCCTTTGATTACATTTTAAAACCTTTTAAACTGGGTACATTATCATTGGCATTAAGCCGTGCTATAGAAGTGCGGCGGCTGAGAATGGCAGAAGAAAAATATCGCTCAATAATTGAGGGACAGGCTGAACTCATCTGCCGATTTTTGCCAAATAAAAAACTCACATTTGTTAATGATGCCTTTTGTCGTTATTTTGGCAAAGAACACAAAAAACTTATAGGGCATAATCTTATATCTCTGATACCAAAGGAAGCAGAGGAAATTATCAATAAACACCTCTCTTATCTTAATCAAAAAAATCCTTTTGTAGTATACGAACATCGTGTTTTACTGAATGGAGGAAAGACAGGCTGGCTACAGTGGATTTCTGGAGCAACATTTGATGAAAAGGGCGAGGTTGTTGAATTCCAGTCAGTGGGGCGCGATATCAGTCGTCAGAAACAGGCAGAGGAATCATTATTGCTACTGAAAAAAGCGATTGAGGCTCTGCCTATAGGAATTACCATAAGTGATACTGAACAGAAGATTGTGTATGTAAATCCTGCTGATGCACAGATACATGGTTATACAGTGGATGAATTAATTGGTAAAAACGCCCAGATTTATGCCCCCCTCGATGCTTGGAAGCCTTTGTCATTTGAGCAGATACATCAAATGGGAGTCTGGAGGCGCGAAAGCGTGAATATACGTAGAACAGGTGACATATTCCCTGTACAATTAACGTCTATAGCGGTCAAAGACGACCATGGCATACCACTTGGAATTGTTATATGCTGTGAAGATATAACAACATATAAAAAGATGGAATCGCAGCTCCGCGCTTCAGAGAAAATGAAGGCGCTTGGTCAGTTGGCTGTAGGTGTTGCCCATGAGGTTAGAAATCCTTTAAATGCTATACTCGTTGTTACAGAGGCATTTTTCAAAGAGATCGGTGAAAATCCAAAATATCAGCCATATCTTCTACATATCCGCTCACAGGTAGAAAGGCTCTCTGCCTTAATGAAAGACCTATTGGAATTAGGAAAACCGATTGAAAGGTCAAGTTTCAAAAAAGAGTCTTTGAGCGATATATGTCACTCTTCTATAAATATATGGAAGGATTCTAAAATCAGCCAGAAATATAAAGTGTCATGGGATTCAGATGGCAGCGATATCTTTGTTTTTGCCAATAGCCAGAAGCTCCAACAGGTTGTTTTAAATCTGCTGGAGAACGCAGTTCATCACAGTCCTGACGGAAGCGAAATCAAGGTCGCAATTAAACAACTCGATGGAGACATGTGCAGTTTGCAGATTATTGATCAGGGATCAGGCATCCCGGATAAAATTTTTCCCCGTATCTTTGAGCCATTTTTTTCTACCCGACGGGGTGGCACAGGGCTGGGGCTGAGTATTATAAAACATATTGTTGAAACTCACGGTGGCAATGTAGTTTTGATCAATAATGAACCTCCGCCAGGCTGTATAGCAGAGATCAGGTTGCCTATTTATAAAAAGAAATGAAACACACATGCCCTGAAAACTTTCGGGGCACAAATAAGAATGAAAATGTCACCCTGAACTTGTTTCAGGGTCTCAAGAGATGCCCCGACAGGTCGGGGCATGACAGTTGAGAAAGGGATTTTCAGGTGAAATTAAATATACTTTTGGTTGATGACGACCCTGCAACTATATTTGGGTTTTCGAAATACCTTTCGCAAAAAGGCTATGATGTAAAAGGAGTTTCTCGCCTCTCCGAAGCGCGTCAAGCAATAACATCACAGCAATTTGATGCTGTTATACTTGACCTCATATTGCCTGATGGTAATGGAATAGACTTAATTACTGAATTAAGAGAAACCTCTCCCGGGATGGCTATTATTGTTGTAACAGGAAAGGGAGATATCCCTGTTGCTGTTGAGGCTATGCGGCGGGGTGCAGCTAATTTTCTGGAAAAACCTGTAAATATGGAATATCTCGAGGTCTTTCTGCAAAAAAGTCTGGAGATGGGAGCTCTCAGAAGAAGAGATTTAACAAACCAGCGTCTGCATAAGCAGGTGCAGCCTTCTTTTGGTAAAGGGCCATCTATGGGGAAAGTCAAAGAACTTGCTTCAATGGCTGCTAAGACCGATGTGCCTGTTTTACTTCAGGGTGAGACAGGCACAGGCAAAAGCATATTAGCCCGCTGGATTCATGAGCAGAGTGACCACATCTCTTCAGCATTTGTTGAGGTAAGCTGTTCGAGTTTAAGAGGAGAATTACTTGCCAGCGAGCTATTTGGTCATGTAAAGGGCGCTTTTACATCTGCTGTTCAGGATAGGCAGGGTTTTATAGAAGCTGCAAATAAAGGAACCCTCTTTCTTGATGAGATTGGGGACATGGATATCGGAGTGCAAGCACAATTTCTGAAAGTTATTGAGGAAAAAACCTACCGCAGGCTCGGTGAAGTAAAGGTTAGAAAAAGTGATTTCAGACCTATCTGTGCTACAAATAAAAATCTTCAGGAAGAAGTAAAAGAGGGCAGGTTCCGTCAGGATTTATATTTTCGAGTCAATTCTTTTCCCATATTAATTCCTCCGCTACGTGAAAGACTTGAAGATTTGCCAGAACTTATCCAGCATATAGTTAATGAATTAGGTGCGCCCAATGCTAAAATTTCAGGTGAAACACTTAAACTTCTAAAAGAATATTCATGGCCGGGCAATATCCGTGAACTTAAAAATGTGGTTGAAAGGTCGCTTATTCTTTCACGCAGCGGATTATTAAATCCTGAACATTTTCCTGGCTTAGAAGCGTGCTCAGCCCCTGTATTCTCACTTCAAGAAGAAGGCGGTGATCTGAAACATCAGGAAAAAGAGCATATCATGGCTGTACTTGAACGCTCAGGTGGCAACAAAATAAAGGCTGCAAAGGCTCTCGGAATTTCCAAAGCAACCCTTTATCGTAAACTGAAAACATTCGGAATCTCTTAAGATTCTCATTTTTGAGACAACGACAGCATTTCAAAGACGCTACTATTTCATAACACCTTGTAAAATCTGAATTTTTGCCGATGGCATTGTTTTTGCTTTTTAGAGGATGTGTTATCAAAGACCGCAGAGACTAATATGAAAGTTCTTGTTATAGATGATGAAAAGATCTTTTTACTCGGGATTAAAAAATTCCTCGAGAATCCAGAAATAATGGTTGATACTGCTGAAACTTTTGAAGATGCTATGTATTTATTAAATAACAGCAGTTATAACGCTGTTATTGTGGACATCAGACTTAGCGGGACATCTGGAGAAGAAGGGCTGGATATTCTGAGATATATAAAAAAGTATAAGCCTGACAAAAAGGTAATAGTCATAACCGGATATGGCGACCAGGAGATCAGACAAAAGGCATATGATCTCGGGGCAGATTTTTATTATGAAAAACCTGTGTCAGCAGAAGTTCTTTTAAAATCCCTATTATGTAAGAATTCGGATAAAATTTTTGAGGTGGAAAATGAAATTTAAGGTAGATAATTCGAAGGAGAGAAGGTTGCTGACTGTGGAAGGGATGCTTACAGCTCAACATGCACCTGAATTTAAGGCAATATTAATAGAGGCATTAAAAGAAGCTAACAGTATTGAACTGAATCTTGAAAAAGTGACAGAGGTTGACATTGCGTGCCTGCAACTTATCTGTGCAGCTCATAAAACCTCTGTAAAGATAAAGAAGAGTCTTAATATTTTAGAAAATTGCTCGGATATATTTAAGAGAGGAGTAAAGGCTGCTGGTTATGCCCGCAAAAGGGGTTGCATAAATATAAACGGTGATAACAAATGTTTATTGGTAGTTGCATTATCTAAACTGTAATAAAGAGGTTGTTGAAATGATAGAAGATCTAAACATGGAAGAATTAAATATAGCGAGGGAAGCATTTAAGGAAGAGGCTCGGGAGCGTGTTGCTGAGCTTGAAAGTGCGCTTCTTGAGCTTGAGACATCAAAAGACAAGAAAGACGCGGTAGAACGCATCTTCCGCGCCCTGCACACGATAAAAGGGTCGGGAGCCATGTTTGGATTTGACGCTGTTACGAAGATCACACATGAGGCTGAAACAGTATATGATATGGTTCGCAAAAACAAGATTGAGATAACAAAAGAACTTGTAGATATTACACTTCCCGTAGTTGATCAGATTATGGCAATTATCGAAGAAACTATAGCTGGCAGCCCAATAGATAATGTGTTAGTAGATAAAATAGTTTCTTCATTTAAGAGATTCACATCAAAAACTGTGGATACCACCTCCTCTACAGTCTCTTCTACTGAAGGCAATGCTCCTGCATTAGAAACACAGGGGAAGGAAGTTACATACAGGATACGTTTCCGGCCTTCTCATGACATCCTTATCAAAGATATTGACCCGAAGCTTTTATTTGAGGATCTGTCACATCTCGGCAGATTTAAAGTTTTTGCACATACAGATTGTATACCTGAAATTGATAATATTGAACCCGAGAAGTGTTATACGCACTGGGATATCATTCTGACTACCCCTTATGGGATGAATGCCATAAATGATGTTTTTATATTTGTGGAGGATAAGAGTGAACTTAAGATTGATGTTATCTTTGATAGCGACTCAATAAATGAAGGAATCTATAAAAAGGTTGGAGAGATACTTGTTGAAAGAGGTGACATTAAAGAGGAAGACCTTCAAAAAGTGCTCAGCAAGAAAAAACTTATCGGCGAGATGCTTATTGAAAACGGTCTTGTTGATAGCAGTCGGGTAGAGTCTGCCCTTATCGAACAAGAACACTTAAAGGATGCTCTCATAAGCCGACAGAAGATGGAGATAGCAGCGAGTGTTCGTGTGCCTTTAGAAAAACTGGACAGACTTGTAAATCTTGTTGGCGAGATGGTGACCCTTCAAGCCCGACTTAGCCAAACTGTTAGTTTAAGAAATGATCCAGAACTAATGTTAATCTCAGAGGAAGGGGGAAGGCTTACCGAAGAACTAAGAGAAAACACAATGAATATTCGCATGCTCCCTATAAGGACTATTTTCAGCAAGTTCAGGCGGTTTGTGAGGGATCTTTCTGTGGAGCTCGGAAAAGATGTAAGTCTTGTAACAGAGGGAGGGGAAACAGAATTAGACAAGACAGTAATTGAAAAGCTCAATGATCCGCTTGTTCACCTCATAAGAAATAGTATAGATCACGGCATTGAATTGCCTGACATAAGAGAGGCAGCAGGAAAGTCAAGACAGGGAATAATTCGTCTTTCAGCTATGCATACTGGCCCAGAAGTGCTTATAAAGATTGAAGATGATGGAGCAGGGCTTGACATAGATGCGATACATTCGAAAGCAGTTAAAAACGGATTGATCTCTGAAAACGATACCCTCAATGAAAAAGAGCTTTATTCCCTTATATTTATGTCTGGTTTCTCAACTGCCATGAATGTTACGAACGTATCCGGCCGTGGCGTTGGCTTAGACGTAGTAAAAAAGGTTATCGAATCGCTTAGGGGGTCTATCGAGATGGATAGCAAGAGAGGCGCTGGCACAGTAATCACACTTAAACTGCCTCTTACATTGATGATTATAGATGGTCTTCTTGTAAAAGTAGGAGAGGAAGATTTTGTAATACCCCTTTCAGCAGTAGAGGAATGCATTGAACTTACTAAGAAAGATATAGAAAAGGGACATGGCAAACACCTCGTCAATATCAGGGGTGAGCTTGTGCCATATATTCGGCTTAGGAATGAATTCCGTATCTCAGGAGATTTTCCTGAAATTGAGCAGGTAGTTATTAGCAGAGGGAATAATGGCAGGGTAGGTTTTGTAGTTGACAATGTGGTCGGAGAACAACAGACAGTCATAAAGTCATTAGGGGATTTTTATAAGGATATAAAGGGGATATCAGGTGCAACTATACTCGGCAATGGCAAGGTTGCCCTTATCATGGATGTCAATGATCTTGCAAAGATTGCTGAAGAGGATAAGATGATTAACTTAAATTTGAATCCTCTGGAGAGGAATAAGTTATGAAAGAGAAACTCTTCAATAAAGAAGAAGTTGTACTAACAGTATAAGTCAAGGAGGTTCACCATGTTTAAAGACATGAAGATAGGTTTAAAACTCGGGATTGGTTTTGGGGCGATATTTGTGATAATGGCAATAATCATAGCATTTACAACAAACATGACGAACAAGGTAGTTGAAAGTGCAGACCATGTAAAGACAGAAAGTCTGCCATATGCCCTTCTTGCAGACGAGA
>JBFMDO010000074.1:0-16965 GCA_040753615.1 Nitrospirota bacterium
TTCGCCTTCTTTGATAAACTTTCTCTCATGGGTATAGTTCTCCTTTCTCCCTTTTAGGGAGTTGTTTAAACCATTGAGAATTATACCCTAAATGAAATTTGCATAATTGATGTTACAGCATCAATATCAAACAGGTGCGACAAATTATCATATAACCCCTGAAAACTTAAGAAAGATAGAAATTCCGTTACCACCAATAGCAGTCCAAAATCAAATCGTTGATGTTATGAAATCGGCTTACAGCCAGAAGAAACAAAAGGAAGAAGACGCACAGACGCTATTGGATTCGATTGATAGTTGTATTCTTGATGAGCTTGGCATAAAACTGCCAGAGGTTGAGGACAGGATGTGCTTTACCGTCAACTCTGACGAAGTGCAGCGCAATCGAGTGGATGCTTATTATTATCAACCAAGATTTATCAAACTAATAGAAACAATGCAGAAAACGCCTTTCGTGGTTAAGACATTAGGGGAATTATCAACCAAAATAATTAATGGATTGGATTTTAGAGAATTTATAGAGACAGGAATACCGTATCTCAGAGTCTCAAACTTAAAACCTAATTCATTCGACATATCAGATGTTAAATTTATTCCAGCATTCAACATATCAAAAGACATCGAGTTAGATAGCGGAGATCTATTAATTACGAGAAAAGGTACTTATGGAGTTGCCGTTGTTGTAGATGATGAACATAAAGATATGGTGATAAGTTCAGAGATATTCAGGGTAGTATTAAAGAAAGATAATATTAACCCTTATTATATTTCTATCTGGTTGAACATCGATATAGCCAAGCAGCTATTCGCCAGAATCAGCACAGGCGGCATCATGGGGCATGTAAGTCAAGACGCATTGAAAAACATTCAAATAATCCTTCCCCCTCTTGAAATCCAGAACAAAATCGCTGAAGAAGTCAAAAGGCGAATATCAAAAGCTGAAAGGCTTAAAACAGAGGCAAGTAAAATTGTCGAAGAAGCTAAAAAGCAGGTTGAAGGGATGATATTGGGAGATTGAGATTGTGGAGGGGAAATAATCAAACATTATGGCGGTTAAATTGACTCGAACACAAAAAGAATGCATTGTTGAGTATGACAACAATCAGCCACCTGACATTTTTTTTGATACCAATATATGGCGTAGAATGAATGAAGGTGATAAGAACTTTTTGGAAGAACTCCAACGTAAGAGGGGCTTTCGATATCGCTATACAGTCACAAATTTCGTTGAGCTTGCCTCCCATCTTGCAGACGAGCAATCAAAAGAAATATCCGATCCTTTCAATAACTTCAAGGCTTGTTTTCGTAAGATTGTAGAGCTTTGTCATACAGAAGTTTTGCCTTCGCCTGAAATGGACTTTATGGAAGAAGCAGGTCTTGCGCATTATATCGCTCCCTCGTGGATTATAGAGATTAATCTAATGATTAATAAAGTCGAAGCAATCGCAAATGCAAACAGTCTTGATGACCTTGCTCAGGTTATTGACGTAAGGCATTACACGAAATTAAGGCAGACAGATAAAGAATCCTTCAGAACAGCAATTAATAACTTTCCACAAATGTCAAAACCAGCCGCAAACGATGATTTAGAAAAAGCTCTTCAGTGGTTTATGTATATAGCAAGCTTTTTCTTGATTGAGAGGCCGAGCAATGGCAAAGTTAACTATAAAGACCTTTCCGAAAAAGAAAGGGCAGGCTTTCAGACAGCCTTTACATCAGGGACTGGAAGGCTTTTCTATAATCATTGCATGACGAGGGTGAGACAGACTATAAGGGATGGTAAGAACGTAGACCCCCATGATTTATATGATATGCTCCAGCTGATTTTGCTGAGAGATCAGAATAGGTTTTTTGTAACGGCTGAGAAATCGTTCTTTTTCTACAAAATTAATGACCCTGAAAGTCAGAAGGTGGTTTTATGGGAAGAGATCAGAAAATGTTGCTAATTATGGCGAACTGAATTTTATCAAAAAGCATGTCAAAAAATTAAAAGATGGATATAATTGCTGAAATTATCGGGCGCGGATCTTATAGTGTGGCTTGTTGGCGAAATGAAGGGATTCGTGAATTCTTGGAGGCAAAAGTTCCACAACTTAAAGGCTGGTATCTCGGCACTATTAATGCCAAAGTTATTTCACCCCAGAGACTTAATATTAAAGGAATAAATACTAATAAAACAATAGAAGTTAAGGTTCCTCCAATATTATATTTAAAACATTCCAATTCATATAAGAGTGAAATAGAAGGGTGTATTTTGTCTGGAGTTCCTGAACCATATGGAGCAGAAATAATGAAGTTAGTAGCAGTCAAATTCAAGATAGAGTCTAAGATGGCTGAGACCGATGGTTTTTTATATATACCGTCAGGAAGTCCTAATCCTGAAAAAGGTATTGTTGAATTAATTACAAAGGAAAAACTACGGCAAAAATATGGGATAAGTGACGGAGATAAAATTATTATTAATTTATAATTAAAAAAGGGGCAGGTACATTTTTGAGGACGGCGAGCAGAGGGCAGGATAACGAGTAAGAATAAGTGGTAAAATATAAAAAAAGGAGGAACATTTATGGGGACGATTAGCAACGAGCTTGCAGCAAAGATTAAATCTTTGCCGGATAACGAAAAGATAGAGCTGGTAGATTCTATCTTAATGCAGCTTGACAAGCCCGATCCCGAAATTGACCGAGTTTGGGCAGATGAGGCGCGTAAACGCTGGCATGCATACAAAAAGGGCAAATTAAAGACAGTGCCTTATGAACAGGTAATGGCTAAGCATCGCTCCAGATGAAGGTTCGCTTTTTAAAACCCGCCCAAGCTGAGGTTGACGATGCCTTTGCATGGTATGAAACTCAATCTCAAGGACTTGGAACGCAATTTTTAGATGATTTTGACCGTACAGTCAGAAGAATTGTTGCATATCCCTTTGCAAGCACAGAAATGGATGAGGGTCTTCGTCGTTGTCTTCTATCAAGATTCCCATATGGAATAATTTACGGCATTGATTCAGAGACAATTATTGTTGTTGCAGTTGCTCATCTGCATAGAGAGCCGCGATATTGGGTCGACAGGCTGCTCAATCAAGAAACTAAACAATAGTTAAAAAAAAGCATCCCCATCATTCATCGTGCAGAGGGCAGACTTTAAAAAAGTGCAGAAGCCTGAAGTTCCATAGTGCAGAAGCGAGAGGAAAGAAGATAGGCAGGGAGATTGAGATTGTAATAAAAAATTTAGGAGGCTTATATGCCGTTATCGACGCGAATAAAAACACTTGTTGAAAAGAAGGTTGGTGGATTTTGTAAAAAGAGAGTCCCGCCGCATGTACTTGATAAGGTAAATCTATCTTATAAAATAAGAGGCAACAGCGTGACGATTTTTGAAAACAGGGCGCCGTGGCGTCCCGATATGAAAGAATGGACTTCAATGCCTATTGCTCAGATAAGATACAATGAAAAGACAGGGGAATGGACTCTTTACTGCGCTGATAGGAATGATAAATGGCATGAATATTATGATATTGATTCAACGAAAGATATAGATATAATCTTGCATGAGATAGATGAAGACCCCACAGGGATTTTCTGGGGATAGACGAAAGTAATAAAAAAATCCTTCCTCGTGCAAAGAGCGGGAGATTGAGGTTGTGGAGGGGACGATATAAATCGAGGCTATTGCAATGAAAACCGATCAATGGCAGAATAATAATAAGGAAGAAAGCGATGAAGGCAGAAGAACTTATAAAATCTCAAAAAGCTGTTGAAGAATGGCGTAAGACTCACAGCGATATAGACTCACTGAGAAAAGCGTATCTGGCAAGCATACCAAAACAGGTATGGGCATCCATGGCTTTTGAAGGCGAACCTGTAGACCTGACAATGCTGGAGCAATGTATGGAAAGGCTGAAGGCACAGAAGGACAAGAAAGGCAAGTGATGGTAAAACTTCATCCTCATGCAAAAGAAAGGCTCTTAGAACGTGGAGCGACCGAAAAGGAAGTTATTGCAACAGTGGAAAACGGAGAGACATTTCCTGCAAAGTTCGGACGCACAGGCTTCAGGAGGAATTTTCATTTTGACGGTACATGGTGTGGCAGGCAGTATGCAACGAAACAGATTGAAGCAATTGCCATAAAAGAAAACAACGATTGGATAGTTGTTACCGTAATAACAAAATATTTTTAGAGAGGAGGAATGAAAAATGAGACTAACCTATGATCCGAGATATAACATAGCTTATATAAGGCTGCATGAGAAAACAACCGAGGTCGAGACAATAAAGATAGGCGATGAAATTAACATAGACATCGCTCCTGACGGCACTATTTATGGGATTGAACTGCTTAACGCTAATGAACAACTGAAAAAAGAGGATGCAGGCAAGCTCTTTGTAATCAACGAAGCGACAGGGGAAAAGTCGGAACTGGCATTGTCCTGATAATTATTACGATAATAAACTCAGCAAGGCTTTCTTGGAGGTGCGATATGAAGGAATTTAAAAGAATAACATTCAACAAAGAGATTATGGGTGGACAAGCATGCATAAGGGGAATGCGGATTCCTGTTTCCCTGATAATAAATCTTGTCGCTAACGGAATGACTACAAAAGAAATCATCAAGGAATATCCTGACCTTGAACCTGAAGACATAAAAGAAGCTCTGCAATACGGCTCATGGCTTGCCAAAGAGGAACTGCACCCCGCGTTTAATTAAGTCGCATGAAATTTATTGCTGACATGGGTATTTCCCAGACAACAGTCAAATGGCTAAAAGCGCAGGGCTTTGATGCCATACACGTGAGAGACCTAAGTATGCATCGTTCTTCGGATACCGAGATTGTTAAAAAGGCAAAGAAAGAAAAGCGTATTGTCCTTACCTGCGACCTTGATTTTGGCGATATTGTTTCTGCTTCTGATGAACAAAGCCCCAGCGTAATCATCTTTAGGCTTGAGAATGAAACTCCGGGCAATGTGAATAGGAGATTAAAGCAGGTTTTGAAAGAATCTTTGGATGACCTGCAAAAAGGGGCGATAATCAGCGTGGAGGAAACACGACATCGGGTCAGATCATTGCCAGTATAACAAATTGCTTGAAACAAACTATCGATAAGTTCTCAAGTAATAGAGGGAAAATGGACAGGCACATCTAAAAAGATGTTTAACGATCTGTATAGTGAACAATAAAATTAAAAAGGAGAAATAATAACATGATACCCGAATTAAAATATGATGAGAAAGGCTTGATACCTGCTATTATACAGGATGTAGAAAATGGTGAAGTTTTGATGCTGGCATATATGAACAGGGAGTCCATTGAGATGACACTTGAGACAGGATTTACACATTTCTGGTCCCGCTCAAGGCAAAAATACTGGAAAAAAGGTGAGACATCAGGCAATCTTCAGGAGATCAAGGAAATCTTCTATGACTGCGATAAAGATACGCTCCTCGTTAAGGTGATCCAGCATGGACCATGTGCATGTCATACAGGACATAGGACGTGTTTTTATAGGAGTATAAAAGATGAGTAAATATAAGTGCTCGGTCTGTGGATATATCTATGACCCTGAAAAGGGGGATCCGGATTCTGGAATAAAAATAGGAACGCCTTTTGAGCAACTGCCGGATAACTGGGTATGTCCTGTTTGCGGGGCATCTAAAGATGCCTTTGAAAAAATAGATTAACCTGAATAATGCATTTAGAATAATCAACCCGGAAAATACAGATATTGCTCAAAACTTTATTTCACAGGAAGTGGATATAGTCTTTTCGTTTATTCTCGGGCTATCGCCCTTCAAATTTCGGTATCCATAGCTTACCTTTATCTATAATATGCTCTACCTTCCAGCCTCTCTTATGCAATTCCCTCGCAATCCATCTCCTGTGGCATTTCCATGGGAACCGTTCTGCACAGATGATAACCGAGGTTTTATTAATCGCAATTGTTTCGAGCAAATCAGTCCCTTTTTTAAAATTATCAGTGGTGGTGTATGCGATGTAGCCTCCTTTTCTAAATCCACCAAGCTCCAGCCCAAGAAAATGATACTCTATATTTTCTCTGACCAAAAGGGGCTCAAGTTTTTCTCTCTTGAATATCTGGATTTTACTCCTTGGAAAAGTTCGCACATCAATTAATGCTTGGATATCATAAAAGTGGAGAATCTCTACAAAGTCTTCTTCACTTCTTCTATCAGTACCGAGTGTATATATAATTTTCATAAAAAATTTATATAATTATTTGAAATTATAACATTATGTTAAAATCTTAGTTATGAACAAAGTATTTGGGAAAACTATAAGAATTATAGCTAATATTAATTATATATTCTTAAATATATAATTGTGATATAATTCTCTCTGTAGAAAATTGTACGATAAAAAAGTGAATATTGAAGATTGGATATCATGAAAACAGAAGGCATTAAAATGGCAAAGGCAAGAATTCTTCTTGTAGAGGATGATAAACTTCAGGCAAAGGTGACAAAAGAATATCTGGAAAAACAGGGGTATGAGGTTATTTGGGTTGAGGATGGTAAGTCTGCAATTAAGATGGCAAAGACCCAACCTGTAGAGATTATACTGCTTGACCTTGTTTTACCGGATCTCGATGGCAATGAAGTAGCAAGATGGTTAAAGGTTAACGAAGATACAAAGGGCATTCCTATAATTATGCTTACTGTCAAAAGTTCTATGCATGAGAAGATTAAGGGGTTGCAGGCAGGTGCGGATGATTATCTCCCGAAGCCATATAATGAGGTGGAGCTTAATGCAAGGATATATGCCTCTTTGAGGACAAAGGCATTGCAAGATGAGCTGAGAGAAAAAAATCGCCAATTAGAAGAGGTGTTGTTAAAGGTTGAGAATCTCGCAATTACAGATCCCCTGACATCGCTTTATAACAGGAGATATATTGAGGCCGCTATAGAAAAAGAGGTTAGCAGAACAGAAAGATATCATTCGTCAACTTCCTGTTTGATGATAGATATAGATTACTTTAAAAAGGTTAACGATGAATTCGGCCATCAGGTGGGTGATATGGTTCTTAAGGAAATTGCAAAGATAATAAAGGGATGTATAAGAGAAATAGATGTTCTTGCAAGGTGGGGTGGTGAAGAATTTCTTGTTCTGATGCCAGAAACAAAAAAAGAGAATGCTGGACATGCAGCATCGAGAATAGTCAATACGATTTCAAATTATAATTTCCCAAATGTTTCCAGACAGGTTACTGTAAGTATAGGAGTTGCAAGTATACCTGATCCTTCAATAGAATCTGCTGAGAAACTGATTAATGCGTCAGATTTTGCATTGTATGAAGCAAAAAGAAAAGGCCGTAACAGGGTCGAATTTATTTAAAAATTAGAATTTATTCTTCTTTTCCCATTCCCATGCTGTCATTACTATATATTCCAGATCAGGGTGTAAAGGTCTCCAGTTCAATTCAGTTTTTAGTCTTGAGCTATCAGCAACCAAAAAAGGTGTATCACCTGCTCTCCTTCCTACTTCTTCTGTTTTGAAATCAACCGCTGTTACCTTCTTTACAGTTTCGATAACCTCTTTTACTGAATAACCATGCCCGTAACCACAATTGAAAACCCTACTCTTGCCTTTGTCTAAAAGATAATCCAGCGTCAGGAGATGTGCTTCAGCCAGATCATCCACATGTATATAATCTCTTATGCATGTTCCATCAGGTGTGGGATAATCTGTACCGAAAATCTGCAATTTATCAAACTCTCCTTTCGCTGCTTTCAATGCCCTTGTTATAAGATGTGTCGCCTCTTTATAAGCCTGTCCTATGCGGCCAGCAGAGTCAGCCCCTGCAACATTAAAATATCTGAGTGAAACATAATTAAAATCTGATGCCTGTGAGAGGTCATACAATATCCTTTCTACTACAGCCTTAGAAGAACCATAGGGATTGATAGGATTTAACGGTGTATCTTCAGTAACAGGTATTTTTTCGGGTATTCCGTATACAGCGGCAGTAGAAGAAAAGATAAAATTCCTTATACTATTTTCTTTCATGACTTCGAGGAGATTGAGGGTATTCACAGTATTGTTTCTGTAATAGTTTAACGGCTCTTTTACAGACTCTTCCACCTGTATAAGTGCAGCAAAATGCATGATTGCATCAGGCTTAAAATCCTTTATAACTTTGTCCAGAAGAAACTTATCTGAGAGGTCTCCTTTTACTAATCCACCGTATAAAACTGCCCATTCATGTCCTGTGGAGAGGTTGTCATATACTATTAATTCATTCCCTCTTTTGCCCAGTGCCTTGACAACATGGCTGCCAATATATCCTGCACCACCTGTAACAAGAATCTTCATAATATTCCCTTACGTATAAGCTGTAACATTATATCAGATTAACTTATCTTTTAATCCGAATTATTCATTGTATGAATACCGTGAGTTAAATATTAACTGATCAAATCAGTTATAATCTCTGTCATGAAAGTGGATAATACAATCAGCAAGCTTTCTGTTTTAGTCATCACAACATTATCTTCTTTTCTTACCCCTTTTATGGGGTCTTCTATAAACATTGCACTCCCCTCTATAGGAAAAGAATTGTCGATGGATGCGATTTTACTGAGCTGGGTTTCAATCTCGTTTATATTGACTGCAGCAATGTTTCTTGTCCCTGTCGGTAGGATAGCAGATATATACGGGAGGAACAAGATTTTTAAATGCGGTATATTGGTTTATACTGTTTTCTCCCTGTTTTCTGCAATCTCCAACTCTGCATTTGCTCTTATTTCCTTTAGGTTGTTACAGGGGGTAGGGGGTGCGATGATTTTTGGTACAGGTATCGCAATCCTGACATCGGTATTTCCTGCCAATGAGCGGGGGAAGGCGCTTGGAATAAATGTTGCTGCTGTATATTTAGGACTCTCTCTCGGTCCGTTTTTAGGTGGGTTTTTGACACAGCATTTGGGCTGGAGGAGCATTTTTCTTGCAAACGTGCCGTTGGGTTTATTAATGATTGTCCTTGTTTTGTGGAAGTTAAAAGGAGAATGGGCTGATGCAAAAGGTGAAAAATTTGATTTTATCGGTTCCCTGATTTATAGCCTTACGTTAATAGCCATAATGTATGGCTTTTCCCTGCTGCCATCAATGTCAGGTGCTTGTCTGATCTCAGCAGGACTGCTGTCCATGCTGGTATTTTTTAAATGGGAGATGAAGACAAATAATCCTCTTATAGATATAAATCTTTTCAGAAATAACAGAACCTTTGCCTTTTCTAATATGGCAGCATTGATCCACTATTGTGCAACATTCGCAGTAAGTTTTCTGTTAAGCCTTTACTTGCAATATATAAAAGGTGTGAGTCCTCAAAATGCAGGCTTGATTCTGGTATCTCAACCTGTTGTGATGACTGTATTCTCGCCGTTTGCAGGAAGACTTTCGGATACAATAGAACCACGAATAGTGGCATCTACAGGAATGGCATTAACAGCAATAGGGCTGCTGATTTTCATCTTTTTAAATGAGAAAACAACCGTTGAATTTATTATACTTGGATTAATTATACTCGGTATTGGTTTTGCACTTTTCTCATCTCCCAATGCAAATGCCATTATGAGTTCAGTTGAGAGGAAGTTTTATGGGGTAGCATCAGGTACGCTCGGAACAATGAGACTGGTCGGACAGATGCTTAGTATGGGAATCGCTGTGCTGATATTTGCAATATATATTGGAAGAGTTCAGATTACACCCGAATATCATACACTTTTTCTGAAAAGTATGAAAGCAGCATTCACTGTTTTTGCGATACTCTGCTTTATTGGCATATTTGCATCATTGACACGAGGGAAAATAAGATAGTAAGCATTATGTGTTTATATTAGTTCAAAAATGCAGCTATTGCGCAAATAAAGGAATACATGGGTATCAAGATATTAGCACCACAGCAATTTTTAGAAATCCATGAGAATTTTGAAATGAGATGATTCCATATCCCCGGCCTGATGGAAAATGAAAGGGACGAAGATTACTGGTCTGCCTGCAAGCTCGTCAAAAGCCGACTTGAAAAGGCAAGGAGCGTGTAGAAAGGTGTACAATAATGAAAAGCCTTAAAAAGGAGAAGTGTATGAAAGTTGCAGACTTGAGCAAAGAAGAACTCAAGGCATTGATAGGCGAAATAATCGATGAGAAGTTCAGAGAACTTTTTGATCCTGACTATGGACTTGAGTTAAGAGAGGATTTTGTTCAAGCCCTTGAAACTTCTATCGCGTCTAAAGAAAGAATACCGTTTGAAGATGTGAAAAGAAGACTTGGACTGATCTGATATCATGACATATTCAGTTGAGTTTACATTTCAGGCTGAAGAAGATTTATCACGCATTTATAAGGCTATCTCCAGAAATATAGCAAACAAAATAGACTGGCTTTCTCAAAATATAGAAAATATTAATCCCGCCCGCCCTCTCCATGAACAAAAGCCTAACCCTCTTCCTGACCGCAAGACCCTGGACGACATAGTCTTCAACATCCTCGGCCTGACAGAAGACAAAAGAACCGAGATCTACTGGGCAGTCTGCAAGCTTGTAAAGAATCGGCTTGAGAAGGCAAGGAGTGTGTGAGAGTGACTTCTGAACTTTCAAAGGAAGTGCCTTATTTTAATGCTCCAGAATATGAAAATCTAATTCTATCATTACTTCATGGCACTTGCATATTTATTGGTGCAGGAGTCTCAAAACTTGCAGGATATAAATTGTGGGCTGAGTTAAGGAATGCAATGATTGATTATTTCTGGTCAAAAAGAGATGGCTTGTCTTTTCAGAATAGAAGCATTTTTGACTACAGCATGTGCGAAAGTCTAAAGAATCATAAGGACATAATAGAAACCTTTGATTATTTATATTCTGCTGATAAAAATCTTTTTAATGCTGGCATCAAGGAGACTTTTTATTCTGATGAAAAGGTAGTTACAAATAAGATATACGAACCTTTAAATAAGTTGAACAATAATAAAAATTTCTTTGTAACCACCAATATTGATAGAGGATTACAGAAGTATTTAGGGTTACCTGATGAAAGCATTTCTATAAATCCTATATTTGAGAATCCACCTAAGCTCATTACCTACTTACATGGGAGAATTGATAGAGAGGATACATGGATCTTTACTACTGCACAATATAGCAAAGGGTATAGTGGGGAAAATGCCCCATGTATGAATTATATTAAAAATATTTTTGACAATTTTAATGTTTTATTTATTGGGTACGGTTTAAGAGAACCTGAGATTACACAAGCAATATCTTTAACTAATAAGAGAAAAACACATTATTGGCTGGAAGGTAGTCGTAGAAATACCGAAGATTATTTAAAAATTCGCAGTACAACCTTAAAAGAAAACTTCAATATTAAATTGATACCGTATTGTATTGATGACAAAGGGGATGAACTGTTATGTGATGTCATTGATTCATTATATAAAACAATAAGCAAAAATGGAGAAACATAAAATGAAAGTATTTATATCTCATTCTTCAAAGGATCATGATTTTGTTCTGCTTCTCGCAGAGAGACTGGGAAAAGATTTAATAGATATTTGGATTGACGATTGGGAGCTCAAAGCTGGAGATTCAATTATTCAAAAAATAAACGAGGGATTAGAAAAAAGCAGTTTTTTAATAATCGTATTTTCAGAATATTCTATCAAGAGTGATTGGGTATTAAGAGAATTGAATTCAACGTTAATGCGTCAGATAACCAAGAAGGATGTAAAAATCTTGCCGATACTTCTTGAGGTTGAATCTGAAGAGTTACCTCCCTTGCTTAGTGATATATATGCAGTTAAGTTCTCTCGTAATTTTATAAACGAAACTCAATATAAAAAACTAATAGAGCCAATTAGAGAGATAGTGAAATCTGTTGAATTGATAAAATATCAAGATATATATTTTGAAAACATACCACATATTGATATGATTTTGGGTAAAAAGCAACCTACAAGACACGAAGTAGAATTTATTTTAAAGTTGATACAAGATGGCCACTATAGAAATTACTTCTTTAAAAAAGTTACTGTGCTACATTGGTTTAATACTTTTAAAAACTATGATTATTTTAAACCTTCTGAAGAAACTAAACCTCAAGAAGCAGAAGAAAAAGGATTGTTTTCTATTCCTCAATGGAATGTCCTTCCCTATTTAGAAAAAGTTTCTCAACAGGTAAATGTGCCTGGCAACGAAAAATATATTGATGAGCTGTTAGGCATTATTCAAGAGGTAACCGATTATCATATCAAGCATGAAAAAATATTAGACAATTATCGCACATGGTATTATTTTGTGAAAATTCTTTGCAACATCCCAAATGACAAAATACCCATTGATATTATTAATTTAATCCCCATCTGGCTTGATTCAAAATTTAGCACATCACTGCCCGGCGCTAAGATAGCAGAGAGGCTATTGCCTAAATTCTTAACGGATAACCCAGAAGACATAAAGAAAGCCGAAAAGATTATTGAAAGCATCACCGCAATTAAAACTTTTTCTTTAAGTGAAGATAGAGCAAAAGCACTTGGTAAGAAAGAAGAAACAAGGTTTCTAATTGATCCGCACTGGTTAAAAAAAGCCTTTGATAAATATTCGGAAATTATTGGCGAAAAATGTTCAAAGAAGGTTATAGAAGATTTATCCAATAAAATAAGAAGACTGCTTGAAAGGGAAGAAGACGGGACATACATGTCTTTCTATGATGAACCTAAATATTCCTTAACAGATCCATTAGACATACTTACATTTATCTTTAAAAAGATTTTACTCGCTAAGGCAAGAAACTATATTAAAGAAACTGAAGTAATGCTAAGAGATTTCATCGGAGATAAGTATTTATATTTCCCCAAAATGGCACTTTATGTTATAGGTCAAAACACGGATATTTACAATGAAATATTTTGGCAGATAATAGGAACTGAGACTGGTGATTCAATTTTAGCGAATACTCTATATTTTGGAGACGAGCTGAAACATCTGTTAAAAAATCTCAAAAACTTAACTGATGAACAAAGAAAAACGCTCAATGAAAAAATTGAGAATGCTGTAAAAAGACACGACTTTAAAGAAGACCGAGAAAGATATATTGCTTTATCTAAACAGGAAATATACGAGGCACTTTCGCATGACCAATACTTTAAAAATCTTTACGACGAAATGAAAAAAATAACAAATGTTGATGTCTCTCTACATCCTGTCGTGGGAAAAGTTGAAACCCGCTGGGGTCCCGGCACTTCTCCATTTACAAAAGAAGAAATAATGAAAATGCCAAATGATAAGCTTGCGGAATTTCTTGCAACTTTTAAAACCAAAGACTCATGGAGAGGGCCGACTGTTGGCGGGCTTGCGGAGCTTTTAGCTGAAGTTGCCAAAGAAAATCCAGAAAAGTTCATAGAAGAGTTAAATCCACTTAAGGATACAGGCTTTATTTATGTTTATGAAATTTTGAAAGGGGTAAAAGATGCATGGAATGGAAAAAAAATTATAAATTGGAATAAGGTATTCGAGTTTATAGAACTTTATATAGATAGAAAAGAATTCTGGGAAGATAAATTTATTGTTGAAAAGAGTGAATGGTTAGGCGGGGCAGATCATCAATGGATTACTGGAATGGTGGCGGAACTTATACAGGACGGCATAAGGGATGATTCATGGGCATTTCCCGAACAATATTTTGAGAAAGCAGAAAAGATAATCTTCTTGATTTTAGATAATTTAAAAATTGAAGAGGATAAGGAAATAACTGACTATGTTACATACACCTTAAATACTCCTTTTGGTAAAGCACTGACTGCTCTTATATTACTTGCCTTGCGAATAGCTCGTGTCAATGATAAAAAAGGCATTGTGAGTGATATAAAATGGAAGCCTGAATTTAAGGAAAGGTACGAGGAAATATTAAATAGCAAAATCATTGAGGGATTCACTTGTTTAGGGCGTTATCTGCCTAACTTTTATTATTTAGACAAAGGATGGACTAAAGAGAAAATCAAATCCCTTGACAATGAAAAAGGCAACAAATACTGGGAAGCTTTTATGGATGGCTACCTTTCTATTGGAATGGTCTATGAAGAACTTTATGATTTAATGAGAATACATTATCAAAATGGTCTTTTCTATAATTTTAAAGAACGTAATAGAGAACATTTAATACAGCATATTTGTATTGGGTATCTCCGAGACCGTGAGAGGCTTGATGACCCTAATAGTCTTTTCAGAAAGATTATTGATGAATGGAAACCAGAGCCGATAAAAGAGATTATTGGTTTCTTCTGGATGCAAAGAGATTATCTGAAGGAATCTTCAGAGGAGAATGAAAAGATCAGGGCAAGGATCATCGATTTCTGGAAGTTGCTCTATGAACGGTATAAGGGCAAAGATGAGGACACTCTAAGCCATGAGGATAAGCAGATACTATCGTCTGCTTCAAAATTGGCTGCATTGTTACCACAGATAGACACTGAGTCTTATAACTGGCTTATGCTATCAGCCCCTTATGTCCATGAAGATTATAATTCTTCTTTCTTCATTGAATACTTGAACGAGCTTAAAGATAAAGGTGATAATGTGAAATCACCCAGGTATATCGGAGAAATCTTTTTAAAAATGCTTGAAAAGTTTACCCCTGACTTTGATGAAAAGCATATACGTTCAATAGTGGAATTTTTGTGTACGTCAAACAATACAAGAAATGCCCGTAAGATATGCGATATTTATGGTCAACGAGGGTATGAATTCCTAAGAAAGATTTATGAAAACTGTCCTGATACATAATAGGAGATAAATGCTTTATCTATACTTCGATGAAAGCGGTGACTTGAGCTTTGATTTCTTTGACAGCCAATAGAATGCTAAAAAGGTATAAAATTTATACTCAACAATTAACTTAATAAGTTCTACCTTATCTTCTCCGTCTCTCCTGTCATCGGCACAAATCTCACAGATCCCATTTGTTCAACATCGAGGTCACCTTTCTTTTTGGTTGCGACTGTCAATGTCTGGTAATAGACCGTGCTCCCGAGAGGTACAATCAGCCTTCCACCTTCTTTAAGCTGTTTGATTAAGGGCGGTGGTATATGGTTTGCTGCAGCAGTTATGATTATTGCATCAAAAGGTGCGTATTCCTCCCACCCAAAATAACCATCAGCATATTTTACCTTTATATTTTTATAGCCAAGTTCTTTAAGCCTTTTATCAGCCATATCAGCAAGGGGTTTTCTTATCTCTATTGTATAAACTTCTTTAACAATCTCTGCCAGTACTGCTGCCTGATAACCAGAGCCTGTACCTATCTCAAGGACCCTGTCAGTTGTTTTTAATCTCAATGCCTCTGTCATTAATGCAACAACATATGGCTGTGAGATTGTCTGCCCTTCTCCAATCGGAAGTGGATGATCAGCATAAGCCATATCTCTTAGATGCTCATCCACAAAAAGGTGTCTATAAATCCGTCCCATTACTTCGATCACTTTTTTATCCTTTATGCCTCTGCCTTTAATATCTTTTTCTATCATTACTTGTCGTTTTTGCACATATGGGTCTGCTGCCATAAGAAATGGGGCTGTGAGGAAAAGAATTATAAATATAATAGCTTTTATTCTAAGCATTTTAATTCTATGTTTACTGCGGTCTTGCTGAAGTATTCAAAGTTATTTTTCAGCCTTTATCCTTGCGCTGATAAAAAGTGTAATTAAACGCCTTTTGGGATCACTAGAAAAAACCTGCACTTTTTTTGAAATAGGGCCAACCCTGCCTTTTGTATTAATCTTTGCAACAATTTTTCCTTTTTCACCTGGATTTAGACGGCTTGAACTGGCCATCGCTGCTGTACATCCTCAAGACGGGACTATTTTTTCGATAATAAGAACCTCATCTCCCTCATTGGTAAACTCAAATATATATTTTATTTTATCGCTTTGATTTATTATTCCCATGTTGTGGTTTTCTGTTTCAAATACTATAGAAGGCTGGGAATAAGAGAGCGATGGAAAGAAGAATAAAAAGAACAACAAAAAAATCTTTTTCATAGCAATATGTTACACCATCCTTTTAAAAATTGGAATTGGCTCAATAGAATATTTATTTCATCTAATACCTATTCAGAGGGATCCGAACGCTCAAGATGTTTTTTGTAACCATATGGATATAGGGCATAAGTTAAAAATCCAGAGGACTTTTTGCATGGTATTATTTATTTTCTAACTAATATTCCATTTGGAATATTAGTTAGATACATAATCTACTAAAATTAAAATGTTACGTCAATCATCTCATATTTGTTATCCGTGTTGCCTCACGTAAAAATCTAAACGAAAAACTTCTCGGTTGCCTCATGAAAATTATAAACGAAATTACCTTTCTTTTTTATACTGTCTTTTGATGTAACCAATCCCATAAGTTTATTTTGTAATTTAGTAATATTTCTTTTAAGTTCTGCCGGATTGAGTTTCTCATATTGTCTTTTGAGCTTCCTTTTAATCGCACTGTCTATGTGCTTTGATTCAAGGACTCTCTGATAAGGTGTTTTTGCAGTGTCATATCTCTTTTTAACTCTGCTTCCGATCCTCGTCTTTTCCTTGAGCTTCATCACAGGTTGAAAGAAATTCACATAGAGCCTCAGATACCGATAAAGCTCATTGATGCTCTCAAGTTCCTCAGTTGTGTCATAAAAACGGCTTCGCTAAATCCCCTAAAATCGTTTTTCTATAGACAACCCATACCTCAATATCCCTAAAATTTACTTTTAATCCTTGTAATGTTTATCTATTTCATTTAGATTTTTAAATGAGGCAATGATTAATTTTCAGTTAGATTTTTGATGAGGCAATTCGTATGCTGTTTGAATAAAGGCGTTTGCAATTGAAATTCCTCTTGGCACGGGTAACAAAGAATCCCAATGACTGATGAATTCTATGAAGACGTGCAAAGTCAAGATATCCTCTATCCATAATATAGATA
>JBFMDO010000075.1:0-89443 GCA_040753615.1 Nitrospirota bacterium
AAAATTGTGTTACTATGACTCATGGCTTGGAACTCCTTTCCTGTAAAGGATTTGTCTCCCTCTATTTTTAAAAATAGAGGTCTGGAGTTTCAAGCCCTTCCTATTTTTTACCGGACATTAGTGTCTTGGAAGAAAGGATATATTCGAGCATTTTGATGAAATTGCATTTAGTGAAAGAAGAAAAGAAGTAACTTTTAGATGGAAATAACAACCCAACCCTTGATATGCTTATAAAACTCTCCAATGCCCTTGAAATCGAGATGTGGGAGATATTTGATTCCGGGCATGTAGCAAATCAAAAAGAACTAAAGGAAGCAATTCAGGCATTTTCAAAATCCGCCGATGAACCTACCATCCGCCTTGCACTGAAAGTTATAAGGGCTCTCGCCAGATAATATACTGAACTGGCAAGGTGTGATTCTCGGAACTTTAATGTCTCAAAAGAAATTGAATCTGCAACAATTCAAAAGTGCAATAGACCATAGTCCATAGTCCATAGTCCAAAGGGCAAAAGTTCGGGAGGCTGGAGGTTCGATCTATCTGAAATAGCGCAGAAAACCATCAATCAAAAACCTTTGCCAGATCTTTTACGGGAAGTGTGAAAACATTTTTGCCTATCGGGTAAGATTCCATACCTGGATATACAATATAGCCTTTTCTACAGGACAGGTCTTCATATGCATTCCAGAATCCCCTTTCAAGCTTCGGAGTCATAGAATATTTAATCTCAATTGCTATGGGTTTATGTTTACTGTCGAACAATATTAAATCTATTTCTGCGCCTGCGCCTGTTCTGTAAAAATAAGCCTGACGCCTTTCGGGAAGAACTCCTATAATCTGTTCAACAATGAAGCCTTCCCATGAACTGCCCATAGATGGGTGGCTATACAGGTCATTGATAGTTTTTATGTTCAACAGTGCGTGCAGTAAGCCTGAATCTCGAATATAAACCTTCGGTGACTTTATGAGCCGCTTTTTAATGTTGGAATGATATGGCTGTGTCTGCCTCACAATAAAGGTCTCCTCAAGAATGTCCAGATAGCTTCTCACAGTAGGCGCGGATATTCCAAGACTGCTTGCCATCTTGCTCGCATTCCATAACTGACCGTGAGAGTGTGCAATCATTGTCCAGAATCTTCTTAGCTGCTGTGCAGGAATACGAATTCCAAGCTGAGGAATGTCCATTTCAAGGTAGGTTTTTATAAAGGCTTCACGCCATATAAAACTTTCTTCATCGTTTTCAGATAAGTAACTATTAGGATATCCGCCCCGCAGCCAAAGCTTCTGAAGTTTCTTCCTGTCTATTTCCTGAAATATAAATGGAGATAGTTCATGATATATGATACGTCCTGCCAAACTCTCGGATGAATGCCGTATGAGTTCAGGAGAAGCAGATCCCAATATAAGAAATCTGCCTGCTATTCTCTTTCTGTCAATAAGTGCGCGTAATAAAGGGAATAATGATGGCATACGCTGGATCTCATCAATGATTACAAGCATGTTTGTAAACTGGCTGAGATATAACTCCGGCTCTTGCAGCTTATTCAGATCAGAAGGAAGTTCCAGATCAAGATAAACAACGTCTTTTTTTATTTTCTCTTTTATCATTTTGGCGAGTGTTGTTTTTCCGGCCTGACGAGGTCCCAATATGCCTACAATAGGATATTTCATCAGGGATTGTTCGACCCTCTCCTGGAGCAACCTCTTTATCATTCTTGTATTTTAAAAGATTAGCTTTCAATTTGCAAGGTTACGAACTGCCTCATCAAAAATCTATATAAAACTGAATTGTTGCCTCATTTAAAAATCTAAATGAAAACACCTGCCTGAGCGTTGCCTGTCTGCCGTAACTCCGGCACGGACAGGCTCTCGGTCAGGGAGGTATGGCATGGGAAGGATAACGATGTTTATTTGCTGGTCCGATTGGCATTGTTAAAGCAGTTATTCGATATTTATCCATGCTCCTAAAACAGGGTCAGTCACCCTGTATTTATTCTCACTGTCTTTTTCAATTAAATCTTTTGAAAGAAGGGCATGCATTGCCCTCTGAGTACCGCCCAGTGACAGTCTGTGTAATTCCAAAAATTCTCTTGAATAAGGAGATGGTGTGGGAGTCTTTGCGATTGCTCTTAGCACTGATTTTTGTATCAGAGATAACCCGCTCCATATGCCTTCAAAGTCAGGCGTTTCTATTTCCAGCAAAGCATTATATGCCTGCAATACCGTATTTGTGGTGCAACTTTTTGTGGTCATGTCCCAAACTATAGAAGCTAATTTCTGGACATAATAAGGATACCCTCTTACCGAATCATATATATTTCCGGCTGCGATTTCAGGGCATGCCTTATTTGTTTTATTAAATTTATTTTCAATATACGGGATAAAATCTTGTTTTGGAATCTCTTTCAGCATATAATTATATGCGCTTTTATAAAATGGCCTATTCTTATCATTAAACATATCATGCAGTATGCGTCTCCTGCTTCCTATGTAAGAATAAGCAACCCCTTTTTGAGTCTGTATATGAGAGCGTAATATGCCTTCTATTTTTTTTGATTCCGGAAGTTCGGTAATCTCCTGAAACTCATCCAGAGCAACGCATATTTTTTGTTTTTTCTTTTCTGTATAGATATAGAGACCTTCCATAAGGTCATCAAGAAGCAAGTCAGTACTGGCAGTGTTGTCAATTTTTGCAGAGATATTGACACCATCGGGCTTTACTTCTATATTCGGCACAATCCTCTTGAATATACTGCCGACTTTATCAATAAATGAACGGGGATCTGCCTTCCTGCCGATTCCCTTAAGAACAGCATTTGAAAACCGTGTAATGAAATGCTGTTCTGATGATATGGGGAATAGGTCAACATAAACAGTCATAAAATTATCTTTCTGAAGAATATCAAAGACCTGCTTTATCAAAGATGATTTTCCATATCTTCTGGGAGAAAAGAGGACAACATTATTGCTGTTTCTGGCATAAGCCAATAAGTCGGCCAATTCTTTTTTGCGGTTACAGAAATCTTCTCTTTGGGCAATTCTCAATGTAAAAGGGTTGCTCACAGTTGTTTAACCCCCTATGCAAAATCAATTATGCAATTTGCATTATGCATTAAGCATACAATAAAAAAATAATGATATCAAGTCAAGAAAAAAAGTTAATCGTAAATGGGCAGTTGAACGATTACATGCAGTTGGAATATCATATAAAACTGCAATTCTCAGTAAGGCTTTTACATCGCTCTCAAATATTAAAAAAATTGAGTTTGGATTTATTCAGTCTAATCCAATATTTCAAGGACATAACGCTTGTCGAGCTTAGTACCCGCAGCGCTCAGTATTGTTCTCATTGCTTGCGCTGTTTTTCCATGTTTTCCGACAACTTTCCCAATATCACTTGTAGCAACACGCAATTCAAAGAGAGCAGTTTTTTCTCCACCTACCTCGGTTACTGCAACATCCTCCGGTTTATCTACCAGAGATTTCGCCATTAGTTCAATAAGTGCCTTCATATCCACCTCCATAAGCATTTGGGCTGTTTTTTACAGACCCAATCTTTTTAAGAGTTTGTACAATAATCTGTGGGGTTATCTAAAGGTTATGTATAAATGTTATGTGCGTTTCTTAATATCTTAGAGCCTTCATTCGTTTCTCTATTTTCAGAAGGTTACTCATATGATTTTCTTCGCTTTTTTTCTTTAAAAAGACCTTGCTTTTGTAATCTACGCATAAGGACTTTCAATGCCCATTCGATATTGTTCTTATTGACTTTAATCTCCAAAAACTATCTCCAACCTCCCCCTGCCCCAGCTCCACCATAGCCGCTACTTCTTTTATTAAAACCTTGCCGTTTCTGTTGAGGTCTCGCCTCAGCTACAGTAAGTGATTTCCCCTTGAAATCTTTCCCATTAAGGGTTGCAATCGCCTTTTTAGCATCTTGTTCATCTACCATCTCAACAAAACCAAAGCCTCTGGACCGCTCTGTGAATTGCTCCTTTATTATTTTTAATGATTCGATCTCTCCATACTCTGAGAAGAGCTCTCTTAAATCTTGTTCAGTTGCATTAAATGCAATGTTTCCAACATACATTTTCTTCATTGTCTACCTCCTGTTTTGTGATAAAACCTCTAATCCTTCAACTTTCTTAGATACTCTTGAATACTTAGTTCTAAATATTAGCCTCCTTATCATTCTTTGTTTGTCTTCGCTTCTGGTTCTACACCACCGCAATATCGTTTTAAAAACTCTTCTTTGCTCATCTTATGTCCCAAACATAAACCAGAAACATCCATCCTCTCACATTCTAAAGTCTGATAATGTCCATTAAATCGTATTACTTCAGAATGAAACATCATGCTATTACGCTTTCCATTATTTATATAACGGACATGAGGCAGAATGATAGACTTACCTATACAATATGCTTTCATGTTTTTTAATTTTGCACTCGCATGTACTTATAAAGTGGCATAACGTTCTTTCTCAAAGATAAGAGCAAAATAAACCGATTATTAATTGGGAGGTCGCTAAAAGATAAGATGTGCGAAATGAAATATCTTCTTCAGTGTCCCTATTCGTCTATTTTCCTCTTGTATTAAGCATAACATATTATCTCAATCTTATATTTCTTTTTTCTTTGATAGACAGTACAATGTGTGATCTTTTTATATTATTTTAAGGATAATAACGACTTTAGCACAAAGCGCTAAGCAGAAGGTCATTCCTGAAACTACAACATTAGGAACGAATACCTTCAAAAACACATTGGGCGCTGACTCTGTGCATGAGAGATGCTTTTATCTCAAATGTATCGCAAGATTAAAGGACAGCTATTTACGTGTATTGTATAGCAACTTCATAAACAATATCCGAGTGGCTGGCGGAAGAATCTGTGCCTTTGCAGATCAGCGCTCCTTTTGCCTCCGCTTTGCGGTTTCTGATCATCGCGGTTATAACCTGGGTTAAATCAAACCCACCACCAACACAGTCTTGTCTTAAGCAGTTTACTATAAAAAAAGCATAACTGTTAGGAGTGAATTTAAATGTCCGAAGTATCGATTTTGTCCCCCTCTGGTTATATGTCATGTTCATGACGATGCTTGCAACCTCAGGGAAGTGTGTTGCTACAGAGCCCGCTTCATGTCTCTGCTGCATCATCTCCTGCTTCCTCTCCATCATTGCTGCATGCTTATTGTTATTCATGTTCCTCTCATTCCTCTCAAAGGAGAATGCCCCCTCCTCCGGAGGGGGCATTGACCAATTAATTAGAGTTTAACCACATTGATCGCCTTAGGACCTTTCGGGCCTTGTTCAGTATCAAAGCTGACATTGTCACCTTCGGCAAGGCTTTTAAAGCCATTGCCTTGGATAGATGTATGGTGGACAAAGACATCACTGTTGTCTTCAGCAGTAATGAAGCCAAAACCTTTGTTGTCGTTGAACCACTTCACAGTTCCTTGTGTCATTTTGTTTACCTCCTTATCTATAAACTAAAATCTCAGAAGGACTCAATAAAAAAGGCCCCAAAGACTAAAAGTCTTTGGGGCCTTCTGTAAACGCAAAAACCTCTAAAATCTTGTTAATACAATATCATATCTTTGGGCACTTAGTCAAGGTAATTCAAGTATGACAGTAAATACTTAGAATTGGCTCATGCTTTCTTTGAAATCTTTCTTATATAATTCTCAAGTATTTCAATTCCCAATAACTACCCTCAAAAGGAATCATCCTGAAATTATACCTCACCTTATGGAAAGGCTTAAAAATTACTTATCGGCTAAACCTGAGATGAATCACTATTAAAGGCAAGTTATTTTTAATAGAAGTTCATAGAATCAAAATTAAAGAAAACCTCACTACATCCCTCGATCCAATGTCCTGTACTGTATCGCCTCTGAGACATGGTGGGACCGAATTTCTTCAGATGCTTCAAGGTCTGCAATGGTGCGGGATAATTTCAATATCCTTGTATATGCCCTTGCAGAAAGAGAGAGCTTGTGCATTGCGTTTTCGAGGAGAGATATCGCATCAGGATGGAGTTTACAGTATTTCTTTATATGCCTTGTTTTCATATGGCCATTTGAATATACCTTTTTCTCGTTGTTGAACCTTTCAAGCTGAATATTCCGTGCAGTAACAACCCTTTCCCTTATGTCTTCTGACTTCTCACCTGAATATTCATTAGATAACTCTTTATACGGCACAGCAGGGACTTCTATGTGTATATCAATCCTGTCGAGAAGCGGTCCTGAAACCCTGTGTCTGTACCGATGTATCTGCCCTGATGTGCATGTACATTGATGCTTAGGATCTCCCCAGAACCCGCAGGGACAGGGGTTCATTGCAGCAACGAGCATAAAGCTTGCCGGATATGTAATGGATGCAACTGCTCTTGATACTGTAACCTCTCCATTTTCAAGAGGCTGTCTTAAAACCTCGAGTACATTCCTCTTAAACTCGGGCAATTCATCTAAGAAAAGCACTCCATTGTGTGCAATACTGACTTCTCCTGGTTTTGGTATCTGTCCGCCGCCAATTAATGCGATATCTGATATTGTATGATGCGGTGACCTGAAGGGTCTTGTTGCAAGCAAAGGTTGTCCTTCTTTGAGAAATCCTGCAACGCTATGCACCCTCGTTGTCTCTAATGCCTCATCAAATGTCATTCCCGGAAGTATTGTCGGCAGCCTTTTTGCGAGCATTGTCTTGCCCGAACCCGGCGGCCCGATCATCAGCACATTATGCCCGCCTGCTGCTGCAACCTCAAGTGCGCGCTTTGCATGTTCCTGTCCTTTAACATCAATAAAATCATCTTCGTAAACAGAATTTCTCTCCATTGCCTTATGGATATCTATTTCAAATGGTTTTCTGAGACTGTTATCCCGCAGAAAATCAATGACTTCTGGAAGGCTTTTCATGCCAAATACAGATATCCCTGCAACAACCGCTGTTTCAGGTGCATTTTCCTCAGGAAGGATTATTCCTTTTAATCCAAGCTCTCTTGCCTTAAGAGCCATTGATAAACTACCCCTAATAGGTTTAATTTTTCCGTCGAGTGAAAGTTCACCGCTAAGGAAATAACTATTAGCTGAACTTAATTCAAGCACGCCTTCGGCTGCAATAATTCCGATAGCAATCGGGAGATCAAAGGACGAGCCTTCTTTCTTCAGATCAGCAGGCGCGAGATTAACTGTAATCTGTTTAAGAGGAAATGCAAAACCGATATTCTTAAGCGCAGCCCTGACCCTGTCTTTTGATTCTTTAACAGCAGTGTCAGGGAGTCCTACCATTGAAAAATGGGGAAGTCCCCTTGAAGAAATATCCACCTCTACTTCTACAGGATAAGCATCAATGCCTATTATACTCGCACTGAGAACCTTCGAGAGCATGGTAGATTATATTTATTAAGACAAAAGAATTGCAAGGCAGAAAGTAAGTTAAGCGAAGCTCGCTCTACAAAGATTGTCTATTAAGTTACGAATAGAGTATCATTAAAGATGTTCGAACCTTTTACAACAACAGGCATTGGAAGCCTTCCTCACACAAATCCAACTGAGGCATGTGGACTTGCGCTTAAAACATGCGATATCCCTTTCTGGCCTCAGCTTCCGAGACTATCATTTCGTGAATCAATGGTGCCTCAGTTTTCTGAAGGTATGCCATGCATAAAGATTGATGAGCATAGAGAAATAATATGGATAGAGAAAGACAAGGGGGATGACCTCGCAAGATTCTATGAAACCTATTCTGAAGACTTAAAAATCGCTGTTTCTGAAGACTATGCCAGAGGGTTTTATGCATTTATAGAGATGTTAGAAGGTAGAGATTTTAAATATCTCAAGGGACAGGTTACAGGCCCGCTCACCTTCACCCTCGGATTAAAGGATTCAGACGGAAGACCTGTATATTTTGACGAAGAACTCCGTGAGATCTCCCTCATGGTTCTTAAGGCAAAGATTTTTTGGCAGATAAGGATATTAAAACGGTTTGCTGAACATATAATCATATTTATAGATGAACCTATTTTATCCGCACTCGGCAGTACAAGTTACATCGGCGTAAATCCTGATGAGGCATTGAGACTATTAAGGGAAACGTCAGATGCTATAAAACATGCCGGCGGTATTCCCGGCATTCATTGCTGCGGAAAGGCTGATTGGCAGATGGTAATTAATAGCAAGGTTGAGATTATTAACTTCGACGCATACGAATATGTTGAAACAATCTCCCTTTATCCTGACGAATTTACTGCATTCCTGAAAAATGGTGGATATCTTGCGTGGGGTATTGTTCCTACAACAGATTCGATTAAAGGAGAAAATACAGATTCGATAAAGAGACGATTTAAAAACGGGTTTGAAAGATTGTCAAAATCATTGTCTCCTGACCTTTTATTATCAAAAGTTCTCCTTACTCCTTCATGCGGAGCAGGCTCAAGGAGCATAGCAGAAACATTAAAGATTTTCAGTATCTTAGCAGAGTTAAAAAATTCCCTTAAAGGTATTCACTAATGAAAGGCATATTTATATCTTTCGAGGGAATTGAGGGCACAGGCAAGTCCACACAGGCAAGGTTTTTATATCAGCACCTAAAAGACAGCGGATACGAGGTTATTCTTACAGAAGAACCAGGCGGAACTCAAATTAGTCTTAAGATAAGGGAAATTCTTCTTTCTGCAGGAAATAAGAGCATGACACCTCTTACAGAATTGCTTCTCTATAATGCCTCCCGCTCACAGCACATACACGAAGTTATTCTGCCTGCAATAAAAAAGGGGTGTATAGTCATAACAGACAGGTTTGTTGATTCAACTATTGCGTATCAGGGTTATGGAAGAGGAATAGATTTAAACCTCATTTTTTCTATTGATAAAATAGTAACAGATAATCTGCGGACTGACATTACTATACTTCTTGACCTTGATGCTGAGACAGGGCTGAAGAGGAATAAGGGCATCAATAAAACAGACAGGCTCGAACTTGAGGATATAGAGTTCCATAAAAGGGTGAGAAACGGTTATCTTGAGCTTGCAAAAAAGGAACCAGAAAGGATAAAGCTAATAGATGCTTCATGGACTATAGAACGGGTACAAAGTAAAATAGTTCATATAATTACAGATTTTCTTAAAGGCATTTAACATGGCATTAAAAGATATTATAGGACAGGATAAGGCAATAAACATACTTCTCGGCACTATTCAAAGAGGAAGGGTGCCATCATCTTATCTATTTGCAGGCGAATCCGGCATAGGTAAAAAATTTACTGCTGTAAATCTTGCAAAGGCAGTAAACTGTCTGAAGACAGCACCTCCTGAACTCCGAACTCAAATTGATGCCTGTGACAAATGCCTTTCCTGCAAAAAGATTGATGCCTCTACTCATCCAGACTTTTTGCTTATATCACCTGAAAACGGGCAAATCAGGGTTGAAGAGATACGGAAAATAGAAGGTCTGCTTTCTTTAAAACCATTTGAGGGAAGAAAAAAGATTGTAATTGTTGATGATGCAGATAAAATGAATCTGTCAGCAGCGAATGCATTTCTCAAGACTCTTGAAGAACCTCCTGAAGATAGCCTGATAATACTTATCTCATCAAATCCTGACCGTCTTCCGTCTACAATAAGATCGCGATGTTCACGCATAAACTTCACGCCTCTCTCTGACGAGGATTGCAAAAGGGTAGTCAGTCGCTACCTTTCTAATCAAAAAACAACAACCAAAACCAATGAGATAATGGACACTAAGCTTACAACGCTCATTCGGCTTTCTATGGGAAGACCTGGTATTGCGATACAAAAAGATATTATTGAAGTGAGGGCATGGTTTATAAAACTCCTGAAAGGAATGCTGAATAAGGAAAAAGACGGCTGGAAATCGAGGGAAGAAATGGAAAGGTGGATTGACCTCATGTTAATCCTGCTAAGGGATATGGCTACATCAAAGATAACAGGGGATGAAGCATATCTCATCAATGCTGACCTTAAAGACTATTTAAGGAGGTTGAGCCATACTATTGATTTAAAGGTTATAATAGAAAATTATCAAAAATTGAATACATTAAAGGGATATCTTAATTTTAATCTAAATAAAGCCCTTACTTGGAACTATACAGGTTCTTTACTCAGAAAGACAATGGATGTTAAATATGCCTGAAGTAGTAGGGATAAGGTTTAAGCCGAGCGGCAAGATATACGACTTTGAAGTAGACGGCGTGGATGTAAAAATGGGCGACGTTGTGGTTGTAGAGTCTGAACTCGGGATGAGCATAGGAAGTGTAGTTACATCCTGCCATACAGTTGAAGAAACTGAAAAAAAGTTTAAGAAAGTCATTCGAAAGGCAAATGAAGAAGACATCCGCCAGAGAGAGGAAAACAAAAATCTTGAAATAGAGGCAAGGAATAATTGTCTTGATAGGATTGAAGCTCGTGGACTGCCTATGAAACTCGTCTCTACAGAAGTAACCCTCGATAGAAAACGGATTATCTTTTATTTTACTGCGGAAAAGAGGATTGATTTCAGAGAACTTGTTAAGGACCTTGCTGCAAAATTCAAGACAAGGATTGAGATGAGGCAGATAGGCATAAGAGATGAAGCAAAGATGTTGGGTGGTTTGGGTATATGTGGAAGGGAACTATGCTGTACAAGATTTCTGACATCTTTTGAGCCTGTATCTATCAAAATGGCAAAGAAGCAGGAACTCACTCTTAACACCACTAAATTATCCGGTATTTGTGGAAGACTTATGTGTTGCCTGAGTTTTGAATATGCAGACGAGGATAATTCTCTGCAAAAAGCTGAATCACTACCTCTTTCAGAAGAGCCCAATATGACTGAAATAGTTGTTGACTCGACTGATTCCCCTGCGGACGTAAATAAACCTGTCAGTCCCCCAGAGACCAGTTCACAGCAACTCCCACCCCAACAGGAAAAACGAAAAAGATTTCCAAGACACAGGAGAAAACGCAGGAGGATGTATCATAAAAAGTGAAGAGTAAATTCTATATTACGACCCCAATATATTATGTGAATGATATACCCCATATAGGTCATGCATATACAACCATAGCAGCAGATATCCTCGCAAGATATAATCGTCTAAAGGACAGAGAGGTGTTTTTTTTGACAGGGACAGATGAACATGGCCAGAAGGTTGAAAAGGCAGCAAAAGAAAAGGGGATGATTCCTAAAAAACATGCTGACTTAATGGTAGAAAACTATAAAGCACTCTGGGCAAAGCTTAATATTCAGAATGATGCGTTTATACGCACAACAGATCCAGAACACATAAAGGTTGTTCAGGCAATATTAGAAAAACTTTATGAAAAGGGTGAAATACAAAAGAGGCTATATTCAGGCTGGTACTGTATTCCGGATGAACGTTTCTGGACAGAGAAAGAAGTTGTGGATGGAAGATGCCCAGACTGCAAAAGACCTGTCGAGCATATTGCAGAGGAAAACTACTTCTTCCTAATGTCGAGGTATAAGGAAAAACTTATAAGGCATATTGAGGAAAATCCACATTATATCCTTCCAGAGACACGGAAAAACGAGGTTTTAGGTTTCCTGAAAAATAATCCACTCGGCGACCTCTGTATTTCAAGGCCAAAACACAGGCTTTCATGGGGGATACCACTGCCTTTTGATGAAAATTTTGTTACATATGTCTGGTTTGATGCACTTTTAAACTATTACTCGGCAACAATATATCTACCTCCAGAAATACGGGATACAGGATACAGAAGCCAGATATTAGAAATTTCAGAGAAAAATCTCAAATCTCAAGATTGGTGGCCACCTGAACATCATTTATTAGGAAAAGATATCCTAACAACACATGCTATATACTGGTCAGCCATGTTAATGGCAATTGAACTGCCGCTTCCAAAAAACATCTTTGCGCACGGGTGGTGGACTGTTGAAGGGAAAAAGATGTCCAAGTCACTCGGCAATGTTGTAGACCCGTTAAGGATGACTGAGAAATACGGAGTTGATGCATTCAGATATTTTCTTTTCAGGGAAGTGCCATTCGGACTTGATGGAGATTTTTCTGAACAGGCGCTTATAAAACGTATAAACACTGACCTCGCAAATGACCTCGGGAACCTATTAAGCCGTTCTTTAACAATGATAGAAAAATATAGAAATGGAAAGATTCCTCCTCCTATAGAAAGCAAAGATAGAGATGGACTGGAAAAAAAAGTAAAGGTATGGTTTACGGATTCTGAGAATAATCTTTTAGCCAGTTTCGACGGATTCATCAAAAAACTGGAATTTCATAATGCCCTTACCCAATTATGGGTTGTTATAAATGAGATAAATGAATATATTCAACATGCATCCCCTTGGAAGGAAAGAGATCAAGATGTCCTTTCAAATATACTTTATATCTTAGCTGAAGCCCTGCGCATCATTGCAATTTATATCTCTCCCTTTATGCCGTCCACTGCAAAAAAGATATGGGAACAACTTAACCTTGAAGGAGATCTATCCACTATAAATATTAATAACGAGGCAATTTGGGGAAGGCTAAAGACAGGGAAAGAGATTAAAAAAGGGTCACCATTATTTCCGAGGATTAATATTCAGTGATATGATAGCTTGTGGTAAAATATCAAATTCTGATATGCACAAAATATTTAAAAATAAAATAATTGTAATTGTTTTATCGCTGTTGCTTTTTTTATCCTTACATGGCTGTACACCGGGATACACCAAGGGTAAGGTTGTAGATTCTTTAACAGGGAAGCCCATAAAAGGAGCTTATGTCACTGTTAATAATACAGTTATTCAGACTGATGAAAAAGGCATTTTTATTATAAAAACCTTTGCTGAAAAGATTTTAGTCAGGGCGCATGGATATATGAGGACAGAACAGATTATAACCCATCCCCTGATATCTTTACACCCGTTTATTGCACCATCTTCCAATCCGCCTCTCGAAATAAAACTTGTGCCCTTTAAACCAAGGGCTGTCTATCTTTCATTTTATGGCGCAGGAGATAAAACACTGCGAGGAGATGTTCTTAAACTCATTGAAGAGACAGAGTTAAATGCAGTTGTCATAGACATAAAAGGTGATAGAGGCATGATATCTTATAAGAGCTCGGTCTCCCTTGCCTCAGAAATCGGCGCCCAGAGAATAAAGACAATAAAAGATATAAATGGATTAGTAAAATCTTTAAAAGAAAAAGACATTTACACTATCGCAAGGATAGTAGTATTTAAAGACAATCTCCTTGCACTGGCAAAACCTGACCTATCAGTAAAGACACCGGATGGGGCTATATGGTTTGATAAAGAAACCCTTGCATGGGTAGATCCATTCAAAAAAGAGGTCTGGGATTATAATATAAGTATTGCGATAGAGGCAGCTCAATGCGGATTTGACGAGATACAGTTTGATTATGTCCGGTTTCCAGATGCTGTTGGACTCAAGTTTTCAATGCCAAATACAGAAGAAAACAGGGTAAAGGCAATCTCAGGGTTTCTATTGGAGGCAAAAAAACGTCTTGTGCCTTACAATGTTTTTCTCGCTGCGGATATCTTTGGTTATGTTTTCTGGAACAATAATGATACAGATATCGGGCAGAGGTATGAAGACCTTGTGCCTCACATAGATTATTTATCTCCCATGCTTTATCCTTCGGGATTTCGACACGGGATTCCGGGTTACAGAAATCCTGTTGCTTATCCTTATGAAATCGTTTATCTTAGTCTTAGAAAGGCACAGGAGCGTACACATATTCCATCATGCCGCTTTAGACCATGGCTTCAGGCATTTAGAGACTATGCGTTTGACGGAAGGATTTTTGGCAGCAAGGAAATAAGGGACCAGATAAATGCCTCGGAAAAATTCGGGACACATGGCTGGATGCTCTGGAACCCACGCAATATTTATTCTAAGGATTGGTTGAGTAATACAGATGATAACCTATTGACCACAAAAATTTTTTAAGTGAAGCAACATATTTCAAAACAAGTTTTCATCACTCTTTCCATATTTATCCTGTGCGGTTTTATATTCTTTATATTGAACAAACCAAAAGTTTTTTCTGTCACAGAATCTTTTCCAGTGTTACAAGAAGAAAAATTTGAGCCTGTTACAGAAATAATTGAAAAAGCAGTATATGAAGGCAAAATCACAGGTGCTGTTATCATGATAGGCAATCAGGGAAAGGTTCCATATCACCGAGCATTTGGATACCGTACAATCAAGCCCAAAAAGATTCCGATGTCTATAGACACCATTTTTGATATCGCCTCTCTTACAAAGGTAGTAGCAACCACTACTGCTGTAATGCAATTGTTCGAGAAAGGAAAATTAAGACTTGATGTTCCTGTTGCTGAGTATTGGCCCGAATTCAAGGCAAATGGTAAGGAGCAGATAACAATACGCCAACTATTGACACATTATTCAGGGCTACGGCCAGGATTGTCCCTGACACCTGAGTGGGATGGATATGATATAGCCTTGAAAAAGATTATAGAAGAAAAACCGGTATATACGCCGGGCACACGCTTTGTTTATAGCGACATAAATTTTAAAATCTTAGGTGAGATCGTCAGGCGTATTTCAGGTCAACCACTCAATACCTATTGCGAAGAAAATATCTTCAAACCGCTCGGCATGAGTAATACCTGCTTCAATCCTTCACCAACGCTCCGAGAACGAATCACCCCTATACAAGGGGAGAATGGAATAAAGGGTGGGGCTGGAGAAGTTCATGATCCGTCATGCTCCAGAATGGGCGGGGTAGCAGGACATGCCGGACTTTTTTCAACTACTGGGGATCTTTCGATATTTATAGAGATGCTGCTTGCAGGTGGAACATACAACGGCAAATATATACTCAGCCCTCTTACCATAGAAAAGATGACCACTCCACAATCTCCTCCTAACAAGATGGTTTTAAGAGGGCTTGGTTGGGATATTGATTCACCCTTTTCTTCCAGTAGGGGAGGATTATTCCCAGTAGGTTCTTACGGACATACAGGATATACTGGAAGCTCTGTGTGGATTGATCCTGCCACCAAAACTTATGTTATCTTGCTGCTCAATCGTATTTATCCCGGGAATAATGGGGATATACCGAATTTACGCTCACAGATATCTACAGTTGTATCTGCAGCCATTAGAAACTTCTCACCAGAACATATCACGAATAGCCGGCGATCTCTCACAGGCTATCACGAATTGATGAAAAGCTATGGGATAAAAATACCGAGGAATGGAAGAGTAAAAACCGGGATAGATGTTCTTAAAACTGAAAAATTTGCGCCGCTTAAGGGTCTTCGTATAGGATTGATAACCAACCATTCTGGCATAAATTCTTCTGGAGAACGGGACATAGATTTGCTCTATAAAGCACCAAAAGTTAAGCTGGTGGCTATATTCACTCCTGAACATGGTTTATCTGGCAATGAAGAGACGCATGTGTCTTCAGGCACAGAACCAGTGACAGGATTACCCGTTTATAGTCTATACAATAATGTAAAACAGCCTACTACAGAAATGCTTAAAGGGATAGATGCGTTGGTCTTTGATATTCAGGATGTTGGTGCCCGTTTCTTTACCTATATCACTACTATGGGATATGCGATGGAGGCTGCTGCCAAAAAAGGCATTGCGTTTTATGTTCTCGACAGACCAAACCCCATTACTGCCTCAATTGTTGAAGGACATGTTATAGATGAGGATTTAAAGTCTTTTACAGGTTATTTTCCAATACCGATCAGGCATGGTATGACAATAGGAGAACTTGCTCAGATGTTTAATACAGAAAACAAGATTGGCGCCAAACTGCACATAATAAAAATGCAGGACTACCAACGAACTGACTGGTTCGATGAAACAGGACTGCTGTGGGTGAATCCATCGCCTAATTTACGGACTCTTACCGAGGTTATACTTTATCCAGGGGTAGCAATGGTTGAGGGTGCAAATGTGAGCGTAGGAAGGGGGACTGATACGCCCTTTGAACTTCTTGGAGCGCCTTGGATTAATGCAAAGGAATTGGCATCATATCTGAATGAACGCGAGATTCAGGGCGTTCGTTTTATGCCAGTAGATTTCATACCGAGAAGCAGCCAGTTTGAGAATCAGTTATGCCATGGCGTTCAGATTATCTTGTTGGACCGCGAGGCGCTGGATACATCTGCGCTTGGGATCGAGATTATAAGTGCGATTTATAATCTTTATCCAGAGGAATTTGAGATTGACAAAACGCTTGATCTTATTGCATCACGTAAGGTTATGGAAAATATAAAGGCTGGAAAAGATCCTCATTCTATTATAATGGGCTGGCAGGAATCACTCGAGCGGTTCAGGGAAATATGGTCTAAATATTTATTATATTAATAGCATCTTATGAACATACGGCAGCAATCAGAAGATATTGAAAGAAAAACACTTCATCCAAAGGCTTGTCTCAGCTCGCATAGCAAGGGGAGGGTAAAGCCTGAGAATGAAGATGAGATAAGGACATGTTTTCAACGCGATAGAGACAGGATTATCCATTCCAAGTCTTTTAGGAGGTTGAAACACAAGACACAGGTTTTTCTCGCTCCAAAAGGGGACCATTACAGAACACGTCTTACACATGTGCTTGAGGTATCGCAGATAGCAAGGACAATATCCAGGGCATTAAGACTGAACGAAGATTTGACAGAGGCAATTGCTCTGGGACATGACCTCGGACACACACCATTCGGTCATGCAGGTGAGGCTATTCTCAGAGAGATACACCCAGGGGGATTCGAACATTATAAGCAGAGTCTGCGTGTGGTTGACTTTCTCGAAAAAGACGGAAGGGGATTAAATCTTACACATGAAGTAAGGGATGGAATATTAAAACATTCTAAAGGAAAAGGTCTTATAATACCTGACAAAAAGGCAGACAGGGCAATTACTCTCGAAGGGCTGGTGGTACGGATATCTGACATTATTGCATATGTAAATCATGACCTTGATGACGCCTTAAGGGCAGGTGTAATAAAAAATTCTGATATCCCGGGAAAGATTATCAGGATTCTCGGTGAGAGACATTCAAAAAGAATAAATACGATGGTAGAGGATCTTATATATAACTCAAGAAAGACTGATCTGGAGGAATTATGCATAAGCAATGATATCTTATCCGCTATCTATATGCTGAGAGATTTTCTCTTTGAGCATGTATACGAAGGCAATAAGATATTGAAGGAATTTGAAAAAACAAAGAAGATTTTGCGGGATTTATATTTCTATTATCTTGAACATATGGAAGAGATATTTGTTGATATACCCAAGGAAGAAAAAATAAACAAACACCGCATGGTTTGCGATTTTATTGCAGGAATGACTGACAGATTTGCGTTCATGACATATGAGAGGCTTTTTCTGCCGCAACAATGGACTGTGTTTTGATTATTAGGTTAATAAGGTTTCTCATTCTTTCTCCACAACCTTTCCAATACTCACAACCTTAGCTTCTCCTTCAACATCCATAAGCCTCACGCCCTGAGTGTTTCTTCCGAGGATTGAAATGTTTTGTGCAAGTGTGCGTATAAGCTTGCCAGAACTTGTTATCATCACGACTTCGTCCTCATCCCTCACCTGCATAAGTCCAACTGCCTTGCCGCCTTTTTCAGTAATCTTTATTGAAATAACTCCTTTGCCACCTCGTCCCTGAACAGGATATTCTTCTATTTGTGTTCGTTTGCCAAGTCCTTTTTCTGTTACGGTAAGGATAGATGTCTTTTCTTCTGCAACTTCTGCTGAGACAACCTCGTCTCCCTTCATGAGTTTAATCCCTTTAACCCCCCTCGCAGTGCGTCCTGTCTCGCGCACGTCTTCTTCATTAAACCTTATTGAAAGGCCATTTTTTGTACCTATAATAAGATCGCTTTTGCCATCAGTCTTTCTTACAGCAATCAGTTCATCTCCTTCATCGAGTGTTACAGCGATAACACCTTTTCCCCGAGGGTTGCTATATTTCTCCAGCGCAGTCTTTTTTACTATGCCATTTTTTGTAAACATCACGAGAAAGCCCTCTTTAAAGTTGCGGACAGGGAGAGCTGTTGTAATCAACTCGCCTTCTGAAAGGGCAAGAAGATTTACAAGTGCCTTGCCTTTTGCTGCCCTTCCTGCCTCTGGTATCTGATATGCCTTTAGCCAGTAAAGCCGTCCGAGATTCGAAAAAAAGAGCATGTAGTCATGAGTTGAACTAATAAAGAGTTCTTCAACAAAGTCCTCTTCTTTTGTCTCCATTCCGATTGAACCTTTTCCTCCACGGCGCTGGCTTCTGTATGCACTAAGCGGGTTTCTCTTTATATACCCAGTATGAGAAAGTGTAATTACCATTTCTTCCTCGGTTATCAGGTCTTCTATGGTAATCTCTTTTGTTTCCGAGGTAATCTCTGTCCTTCTCTCGTCTGTGTATTTGTTCTTGATCTCAAGAAGTTCATCCTTGATAATCTTAGAAACAAGGGCGTCGCTTCCGAGTATAGCCTTCAATCTCTCTATCTCTTTTAGAGTATCAGCAAATTCTTTTACTATCTTTTCCCTTTCGAGTCCTGTTAATCTCTGGAGTTTCATGTCTAAGATAGCCTGTGCCTGTGTCTCTGACAATGGATAATCCCTCATTAAGGCGTCCTTAGCATCCTGAGGTGTCTTTGAGCCTTTTATAAGGGCTATTATCTCATCCAGATGGTCAAGTGCTATCTTAAGTCCTTCAAGTATATGCGCCCTTTCTTCTGCCTTCCTGAGTTCAAAGCGTGTTCTTCTAAGTACAACATCTCTTCTATGCTGCAAGAAGTAGTCAAGAAGTTCTTTTAGGTTTAAAATCTTCGGTTGTCCATTAACAAGTGCGAGCATAATTATTCCAAAGGTAGTTTCCATCTGTGTGTGTTTATAGAGATTGTTCAGTACAACCTGCGCCATCTCGCCCCGTTTGAGTTCAAGCACAACCCTTATCCCATCCCTGTCAGATTCATCTCTAATCTCAGATAGCCCCTCGATCTTCTTTTCTTTCACAAGCTCGGCAATCTTTTCAATTAATCTTGCCTTGTTTACCTGATAAGGAATTTCAGTAATAATAATATTCTCGCCGCCCCTGTGTTCGCGCTCTATCCTCGCCTTTGCCCTGATCTTAATAAGTCCTCTTCCGCTATTATATGCCTGAATAATTCCGTCTGCGCCATAAATGGCGCCCCCTGTTGGAAAATCAGGACCCTTTATAACAGTGGCAAGGTCTTTTATGCTCACATGGGGATTTCCGAGCAACATTACAAGTCCATCTATAATTTCCCCAAGATTATGTGGCGGTATGTTTGTGGCCATACCAACAGCAATTCCTGATGAGCCGTTTACAATTAAATTTGGGACCCTCGATGGCAATATAATAGGCTCTTTTGTTGTCTCATCAAAATTCGGGATAAAATTGACGGTATCTTTATCTATATCAGCAAGGAGTTCCTCTGCAATTGCTGAAAGCCTTGCTTCTGTATATCTATATGCAGCAGGCGGGTCTCCGTCAACAGAGCCAAAATTTCCCTGACCATCAACAAAGGGATATCGCATATTAAAGTCCTGAGCAAGCCTTACGAGTGCATCATAAACAGCCGTATCACCATGGGGGTGATATTTCTTTAAGACCTCGCCTACAACACCAGCGGATTTTGAATATTTCTTTCCGGGAAGAAGTCCTTCCCTGAACATTGCGTAAAGTATCCTTCTCTGAACAGGCTTGAGACCATCCCTTACTTCGGGAAGCGCCCTGCCTATGATTACGCTCATTGCGTAATCAAGATAAGAAACTTTCATTTCTTCTTCTATGCTTACTGGTAACTTTGCCATTTACCCTCCTGGTAATTTACACCAACAATTATTTTAACATATTGCTTTTATGTGGCGTTTAAAAAGTTATGAGGCGGTTCTTTTCGGGTTAAACCTAAAAATGCAATTCATTATTTGTCAGGCATATGTGCAGAAAAAGCTTTACCAGCAGCACCGTTGTAGGCGGTTTGATTATCAAATAGACCATCACGTTTTCCTTTTTGCAATATGATTACCCTTAATACCCAAATTCTGCTTTGTAAAGATTTTTATGCATATGTGCCTGCCTTAATTATTATTCTATTATATTTTTCGGGTTAAACATTGTGCCCACGTTGTCTCTTTAATCTCTCTATTGCTACCATCAGGAGTGAAATAGCAGCAGGCGTGATGCCCGGAATCCTGCTCGCCTGCCCAAGTGTTGCAGGTCTTACTTCCTGTAGCTTGCCAAAAACCTCCCTTGAAAGTCCGCTTACCAATGCATAATCAAAGTCTTGAGGAATCTTTTTCCCCTCTACCTTTTTGAGTCTCTCGACCATCGCCATCTGTTGGAGGATATAGCCATTGTATTTGACCTGTATTTCAACCTGCCTTTTTATGTCAGGAGAAAGTGGTTTATCAGAAGGCAAAATTTCATCTATGAATTTATACGTTATCTCAGGTCTTTTTAAAATTTGCTCAAGGGATTCACTCTTTGTCCTGTCTAACTTGACACGAGTAGTTTTAATTCGTTGCATTTCATCTTCGATAAGCCTTCTTTTCTCGATAAATCTCTGATAAACATCCTTATCAATAAGGCCTATTTCATACCCCTTATCCATCAACCGCAGATCAGCATTGTCATGTCTCAAAAGAAGTCTGTATTCTGCCCTTGATGTGAACATCCTGTAGGGCTCATTTGTACCTTTTGTAATAAGGTCATCAATGAGAATACCAATATATGCTTCATGCCTTTTTAGTATCAGGGGTTCCTTCCCCTGAACTTTTAAAGCCGCATTTATGCCTGCCATGAGTCCTTGTGCAGCAGCTTCTTCATAACCTGAGGTGCCGTTTATCTGCCCTGCGAGGAAAAGTCCGTCTATTATTTTTGTTTCGAGGGCATAATTTAATTGTGTCGGAAAAACGAAATCATACTCAATAGCATACCCGGGCCTCATAATCTCAGCCTGTTCAAGCCCCGGGATTGTCCGAACAAATTTAACCTGTACATCATAAGGGAGGCTTGTTGGTATCCCGTTTGCATAATATTCCTTTGTCTCAAGCCCCTCTGGTTCAAGAAAGACCTGATGACGCTCACGCTCTGAAAAACGCACAACCTTATCTTCTATAGAAGGACAATATCGTGCACCAGTCCCTTTAATCTTGCCGCTATAAAGAGGAGAGCGGTCAAGGTTGTCAAGAATTATCTTATGGGTTTCTTTATTTGTATATGTTATATAGCACGGGAGTTGGGGATTGGTTATTTTTTCAGTGCTATGCGAAAATGGCAGCGGCGGTTCATCTCCATATTGTGGTTCTGTTTTTGAAAAATCTATTGTTTTTGCATCAAGCCTCGGCGGCGTGCCTGTTTTCAGACGGCCTATCTTAAGACCGAGTTCTCTGAGAGAATCAGAAAGCCCTACTGATGGAAACTCTCCAGCCCGTCCTGCTGAGAAATTATCAAGTCCAATATGTATCAATCCCTTGAGAAAAGTACCTGTTGTTACAATAACAGCCCTTGCACCGTAGAAGGTGCCAATAGATGTAACAACACCTTTAACTTTTCCATTTTCTGCAACAATCTTTTCTATGATTGCCTGTTTTATATCAAGATTTTCTTGAGATTCAAGAATCTTCCTCATAACAAGCCTGTATAAAACCCTGTCTGCCTGTGCCCTTAATGACCAGACAGCAGGGCCTTTGCTCATATTCAACATCCTGAACTGTATCCCTGCCCTGTCTGTTACCTTTGCCATCTCACCGCCGAGGGCATCTATCTCCCTCACAAGATGGCCTTTTGCAAGACCGCCAATAGCAGGGTTGCAGGACATCTGCGCAATTGTATCGAGGTTCATGGTGAAAAGACATGTAGAAAGCCCCATACGGGCAGATGCGAGAGCAGCCTCACAGCCAGCGTGGCCTGCACCAATAACAATTACATCATAATCACGGTCTTTATACATGCTTGCTTGCTGTTATTTTGAATCAACTCTCAAGAGTTTTGCATGCCCTTCTGCTATTAATGTATTATCTTGTTTCCTAATGCTTGCTGATGTCTCGATTATCTTTTTATTCATTTTCATTATAGTTGCCTCAACTATTGTCTTTTCTCCAACCATAAGTGGATTCTTGAACCTTATTGTAATCTCAGCAGTAACAGCGGGAATTCCCTGCAAAAGGGCAGCTTTAACCATTGCCTCGTCGAGGATTGTGGATATTATCCCGCCATGAACTATGTCCTTGTATCCCTGATGAAGTTTTTGAGGGATAAACTCAGTAAATACCGTACCATCTTTGAGGGAAAATTTGAGTCTTATCCCCTGAGGATTTTTTTCTCCGCATACAAAGCAGTAATTGTCGTCTTCCAAACTGTTTATCATTTGTGGAGATCGAGAAAAGCGAGGTTACTTGTTCATCATATCCAGAAAATCTTTATTGCCCTTTGTACCCATTAGTTTGCCGAGCAGGAATTCCATGCTTTCAACTGTGCTGAGGGGTGTAAAAACCTTCCTCAGAATCCACATCTTGTTGAGTACATCTTTCTCTACAAGGAGCTCTTCTTTTCGTGTTCCTGAAGCATTAATGTCAATGCTCGGGAATATCCTTTTGTCTACAAGTTTTCTGTCAAGATGGAGCTCCATGTTTCCTGTGCCCTTGAATTCCTCGAATATAACATCATCCATCCTGCTGCCTGTATCTACGAGTGCAGTGGCCAGGATTGTAAGGCTACCGCCGGTTTCAATATTTCTTGCAGTGCCAAAAAATCTTTTAGGTTTCTGGAGGGCATTTGAATCAAGACCTCCTGAAAGCACCTTTCCGCTGGCGGGTATTATAGAATTATATGCCCTCGCAAGCCTTGTAATACTGTCGAGTAGGATTACAACATCTTTTTTACATTCAACAAGCCGCTTAGCCCTCTCAATAACTATTTCCGCTACCTGACAATGTCTTTGAGGAGGTTCATCGAATGTTGAACTTATTATTACCGCAGTAGGCACCTGCCGTTTCCAGTCTGTCACCTCTTCAGGTCTTTCATCAATCAATAGTATTATGAGATGAATCTCCCGGTGATTTTTCCTCGTAGCCTTTGCTATAGACTGTAAAAGCATGGTCTTGCCTGTCCTTGGTGCAGCGACTATCATACCCCTCTGTCCTTTGCCAATAGGTGTTATAAGATCCATAACCCTTGTGGAGTAATCATTCGCATCATATTCAAGTTTTATCTTTTCAGTTGGATAATAAGGGACAAGATTATCAAAAAACGGTCTATTTATATTTTCTTCTGGAGGGTCATGGTTTATTGCCTCTACCTTTAAGAGGGCAAAGTACCTTTCACCTTCTTTTGGGGGTCTTATCTGTCCTGAAACGAGGTCGCCTGTCCTGAGACTAAACCTTCTTATCTGTGACGGCGAAACATATATATCATCAGGACCTGGAAGATAACTATAATCAGGCGATCTCAGGAACCCAAATCCGTCAGGAAGTATTTCAAGCACGCCCTCGGAGAAAACATAGCCTATCTTTTCAGTTTGTGCATGAAGAATCGCAAATATAAGGTCTTGCTTCCTCATGCCAGTTGCACCTTCCACATTGAGGTCCTTTGCAACCGATGTGAGCTCATCAATGGTCTTTTGTTTGAGTTCTGAAATAGAAATATGGTCTGTTGCTGTTAGACTCTTTTTTGAGTTTTGCATATTAAACTCCTAATTTGGATTTCGATATGGTGGTTTTTCTCTTCTAACCTGGTAGGTCTGTACCTATGGTTAGGTATAATTTATACAAGAAGAACTATTTAGAAATACCATACTAAAAGGCAGATAAAATTGTCAATACCCCGTCTTGCGTTGAGGTTACCATTTTGAAGTGTCACACTTCCCTATGCGTTTCGTATATCTCCTCAAAGTAATGGGATGTTTCCTTAAATGCCTGCAATATTCGTGGGTCAAAGTGATGGGGCATTGTCCTTCCGTCACCTTCGGTTATAATGTGATATGTTTTCTGATGGTCAAAAGCAGGCTTATAGACCCTTGCATTTCTCAGGGCATCATACTGATCTGCGATATTCAATATCCTTCCAGAAAGCGGTATCTGTTCTCCTTTTAAGCCATAGGGGTATCCACTACCATCCCATCGTTCATGATGAGAGAGGGCAATCTCCTTTGCAAGCATAAGCCTCACATGGTCGCCTAAAATCTTCGCGCCGTATATAGTATGCTGCTTCATCTGGTCAAATTCCTCTGGAGTCAGCTTCCCCGGTTTTCTTAGAATGTCCGGATGGATATGTATCTTGCCAACATCATGCATTTGTGCCTGAAGACGCACTAAATTTATAAAGTTTTCTGACAGTCCAAGTTGTTTCGCGATTATACTGCAGTATGCACCAACCCTTATGATATGATTCCCTGTGTCTTCATCATTTGCTTCTGCTGCTCTCGCAAGGGCATAGACAATATAGTCAAAGGCATCCTCTGTCTCTCTCACCTGTTTAGAAAGAGACATCAGAAACATGCTCTGCATAACAAGGCTGTTTAAAACAGAGGCATCATATGCTGTCACATCCCTGCCGTAATTGAGCGCAAGGATAACAAGCTTATCACTGCAATAGCAGACCATATTTGACACAGCTATGCTGTTAGGTTCAAATTTCGCTATATCTGCTATAAATGGACAGCATTCGGATTTTCCAATATCTGCCTTGTTGGAAAATTCAATCTTTGTTTGCCTTTGATATTGTGAGGTGAAGGCAGTCAACTTGCTGCTAAAATGATTTTCGATCTCATGCTTCGTGATTTCACCCCCGAGGCATTGATATTTAAACCATTGCCATTGCTTTGTCTTGTCAGGCAGACCGATAATAATAGTCTCAGGTTTTTCTACCATGTCTTCAGTCTTTCTGATACACATGCTTACGATGTTGTCCAGCATAGGCATTAGATTAAAATGAAGTGGATCGAAATGTTTTACGATCTCCTCGCCATACGAGACCATGCTGTTAATATTTAGATAGGCAGAATTAAGTCTTTCATTGAGGCTCTTTACTTTTAAGAGCATATTAATCCTCGCCAGTATCTCTCCGTGGTCAAATGGTTTCGATATAAAATCATCGGCGCCTGACTCTATGCCCCTAACCCTGTCTTTGCTTGACCCTAATGCAGTGACCAATATGACAGGAATATTCCGGTATATTTCTTCTTTCTTGATCATTTTGCAGACATCGAACCCGTTAATTTCCGGCATCATAACATCCAGTAACACGAGGTCAATCTTATTTTGACTAATCTTCTCCATCGCTTCCCTGCCGTTTACTGCCTTGATGACTTCATATCCACGGGCGGTGAGCATTGCCTCAAGGAGTCTAAGATTTGACGGCTCATCATCAACACACAAGATATTTGGTTTTCCGATAGTCATAAGTTCTCCTTTATCAGACCAAAGACTACAGACTACAGACCTTTTTATTTTTTAGTCTTTAGTCCGTTGTCTGTTGTCTTCGGTCTTTGGTCTGTTGTCTTAATGGATATTACAAAACTAAATTTGCTGCCCTTTCCATATTCACTCTCCACCCATATTCTACCGCCGTGGAGTTCAACGAGTTTTTTTGTCAGGGCAAGCCCAATACCTGTTCCTGCATACTTTTTGGTGTACGGAGATTCGATCTGTGTAAATTCCTTGAAAAGTTTATCCATGTCTTCAGGTTTTATGCCGATACCTGTATCAGCGACAGAAATTTCAATAAAATCGCTTAATCCCCCCTCGCCCCCCTTTAGCAAAGGGGGGACGGGGGGGTTTTGTCCTTCCTGTATCGTGTATCCTGTATCGTGCATCGTGACACGTCGCGCAGCGACGTGCACGGAGCCCCCCTCCTGTGTATACTTGAGTGCATTGTCCATGAGATTAAACATAATCTGTTTCATTACACCTGAATCTGCTTCAATCTCTATCTCAGCCTCACGAGCTATATCAAGGTTTAAACGAATATTCTTTTCCACCGACTTTTCTTTGAATAACATAACCATGCTCGCCAAAAGGTCTTTTAGAAAGAATTTGGTTTTTTTCAACTTTTCTACGCCGGCATCCAGCTTTGCTATATCAAATATGTCATTGAGCAGCCCTATCAGAGATATCCCGCTCTTGAGAACATCTGACACATATTCCTTTTGTTTCTCATTCAATTCTCCATATAAACCGTCCTGAAGAATCTGAGAAAATCCTATAATAGAATTCAAAGGTGTAATTAGTTCATGACTCATGTTTGCAAGAAAATCAGACTTTGTCTTATTTGCAGCTTCAGCCAAAATTCTTAGCTCCTCTGCCTTTTTTAAGGCTTCTTTAAGAGCTTCCTCCGAATCTCTTAATCGCAGAATTGCCTGTACTCGTGCCAGCAGTTCCCTGCCTGAAACAGGACGCACAATATAGCCATCTGCTCCTGCCTCAAGTCCTTTCGCCTGTATCTCTGAAGAAATCTCTTTCCCGGAGATTAAAATTATATGGGTACCAAAAAGCTCCTTGTCTGATTTGATCTGTTTGCAGACATCAAAGCCGTATATGTCAGGGAGAACTACGTCAAGCAGGATCAGGTCAGGATGTTCTTTTCTTGTTGTTTCGATACATTCATTCCCTGTTGCAGCTTCAAGTACTTCGTAGCCTGCTGAACGCAAGATGTTCACATTTATATTGAGAATGTCCGACTCATCATCAACACAGAGAATCTTCGCTCGTGGAATAATCATATATTCTCCATCAAAAGGCTTTTTACCCTCACTGGCAACTCTCTTGCCAAATAGAAATAATTGGAATTGGGGATAATTGGAATTCTTGACAATACCTTATGGCATTGATACAATTATGTATGTCAACAGCAATAGATACCCTTAAAGTATATGAAAGGCTTAAGGCAGCAGATCTGCCTGAAAGAGCTGCAAAAGAAATCGCAGCGGTTATTAAAGATATGATTGAGGAACGCCTCGTTACAAAAGCAGACCTTAAGGAGCTTGAAGTAAATCTTCGCTGTGAAATGGCAGAAATAAAAGCAAGTATCATTAAATGGGTTGCAGGAATGCTTGTTGCACAGGCAGCCGTCATTACAGCATTAGTTAAACTTCTCCAATAATCCATCATTTTTAATTACTTCTTATATCCCAATTAGCCTTTCCATTACCTTTGGCAATTCTCTTGTATTAATCGGCTTCGATATATAATCATCAGCCCCTGCCTCCAGAATTTTTTCCCTGTCTCCTAACATCGCAAAGGATGTTACGGCGACAATTTTTATATGTTTAGTTTCAGGATCATTTTTTAATATCTTTATTGCATCATACCCGTTCAGAACAGGCATCTGAAGATCCATAAGTATCAAATCAGGTTTATGTTCCTTAGCCATTTTTATTCCTTCCTCACCATTCTCTGCCTCGATAATCTCATAGCCGTAATAAGTCATTATATCCTTTATCAAGCGACGATTTTTCTCATTATCTTCAACTATGAGTATCTTCTTTGACATCACAAACTCCTTTTTAGACTATAGACCAAAGACTACAGACCTTCTTTAATTTTAAGTCTTCGGTCTTTGGTCTACTCTATGGGTATCACAAAGGTAAACTTGCTCCCTTTTCCATATTCACTCTCTGCCCAAATCTTTCCGCCGTGAAGTTCAACAAATTTCTTCGTTAAAGCCAGTCCAAGCCCGGTGCCTTCATATTTCTTTTCATATGGTGTTTCCAGTTGTGAGAATCCCTTAAAAAGTTTATCCATGTCTTCAGGTTTTATGCCGATACCTGTGTCTTCAACAGAGATTTCAATGAAATCGCTTAATCCCCCCTCGCCCCCCTTTAGCAAAGGGGGGATGGGGGGGATTTGTCCTTCCTGTATCGTGTATCCTGTATCGTGCATCGTGACACGTCGCGCAGCGACGTGCACAGAGCCTCCCTCCGGTGTAAACTTCACTGCATTGCTCAGAAGATTGAACATTATCTGCTTGAGTTTCCTCTCATCCGCTTCAATCTCAATATCAGCATCAGGTTCGATATCAAGACTCAATTTAATGCCGTGCTTCACCGCCTTTTCTTTCAACATTGACATAGATACATCAAGAACATTTCTTAAAAGAAATCTTGTCAATTCAAGTTCCATTTTACCTGACTCTACTTTTGATAGATCAAGGATTTCGTTTATGAGATTTAATAAGTGCCTGCCGCTCCCTACGATGTCATTGATATATTCCTTTTGCTTTTCGTTAAGTTTTCCGTACATCTCATCCTGAAGTATCTCTGAAAATCCTATTATTGAATTCAAAGGCGTCCTCAATTCATGCGACATGTTTGCAAGAAAGTCGGACTTCGCCTTGTTAGCCGAAATTGCCTGAAGTTTTGACATCTCTGCCTCCTGCCTTCGCTGGATAAGTTCAGAGTTTAAAAACTCAAGTTCACGATTTGCATTTTCAAGTTCCTCTGTCCTCTCTCTTACTAATTCTTCAAGATGCTCACGGTATTTCCTAAGCTCCTCCTCTACCTGTTTGCGCTCGGTAATGTCCTGAAAAGAACCGCGTACTTTCACAACCCTTCCGTCTTCAATAATCGGGTGCCCAATTGTTCTAACCCATTTATGATTTCCTTTAGCTGTTATTATCTCCAATTCCAAATCGTAGGGCTTTCCAATTTCAATCGCTTCTCTGACCGCTGTTTCGATTTTGATGCGGGATTCACCATGGTAGAAACTGAGACCTAATTCTGCGTTTGTTTCTGCTCTGGGATCAAGTTCATGAATTCGGGCTACTTCATCTGTCCACGTTCCCTTAAGGCTAACTGGATCAAACTCCCAACCCCCGACTTTTGTAATTTTGCCGGTTTCATTTAGCAGTTCTTCATGGTATTTTAAAGCCTTTTCCGCCTGTTTAATCTCGGTGATATCTGTAAAAGCTATGACTGCTCCAATAATATTGCCATCTCCTATAATAGGAGTGCTTATATATTTAACCGGGAAACTTGTGCCATCCTTTTTCCAGAACACCTCTGTATCCACAGTATGGCTTACTCCATCCTTATAAGCGCGGCAGATTAGACACTCCTCTGCTGGATATGGACTTCCATTTGCTTTCGAATGGTGCCAGATTGTATGGCTATTTTTACCAATAAGTTCCCCAACTTCATATCCGAGCATTTTAGCCGCAGATGGATTAACAAATATGTGATTCCCATATTGATCTAAGCCCAAAATCCCTTCGCCTGCTGAGTTCAGAATCAGTTCGTTTTGACGCATGAGCCTTTTAATTGCCTTTTCCGCCTGCTTGCGTTCGGTAATTTCCTGTTGAAGAAGGATATTTGCTTTTGAAAGCTCAGCAGTACGTTCTTCAACTTTTCTCTCCAATTCGTCATGAGCCTTCTGAAGCTCTTCCTCTGCCTGCTTGCGTTTCTGTTCGGTCTGTATCAGGCGTTGGGCAGCCAGTCCAATCCCGCTCATGCCGGCTATCCAGAGCAGAACGCAAACAAGTGTAAAAGTTAAGATATGTCCACGCTCAACAGCAATAAAGGAGTCCATAGGAATCGAAATGCTGATCCCGCCCCGAATGTCTCCTACACGGTATCCCTGCTTAGCATGGCATTTTAGACAACCTTTTTCAGTAATTAACGGACTCATTAGCCGCATGTATTCTCTGCCTTCCAGTTTTTCAACCGAACTGATCTCGATCTCTCCACGCTCAAATGCATGGAGTGCAATGGTTTCCCACGAGTCAGGAGCATTCTCGGGACGGATTGGATTTAAGCTCGTGATATGTCCGCGAACACCAAGCTTCTGCTTCTCCAGTTCATGCACCTGGCGTGTCATATAAGCAGGATTCATTAGCGTTAGCAGTTTGCCCGATGGTGTGGTTATATCGCGCTCAGGTATGTGGGACAGATGAGGGTTCGGCAGCGTCTCATTGGTAACCGGCACGTAGACCCCGCCGTGACCAGCGTTCCATCGGCGGTATATGATATCTTTCTCGTAAGTTGCCCGTGCTTGGATTTTCGCTTGTTCAAGTATCCCCTGTTTTGTGTCAACTATGTGCCACATCAGTGATGCAACAATGATAATCGTCCACGCCACTGCTACGACCCAACTATAACGTTTCAGTTGGAGGGAAGGCAGTTTAACCTTTTCAAGAGCATTCATAACAATATGCCTGATTTTATTTTAAATTAAAAATCGGACTCTATTAAAATTCTATCAGAAATAGTTAAGGTGTCAAGAGTTTTGTCAGCAGCACCCCATATCTTTGCAAATTTAAGATTAACTTTATGCATAATCCGGGTTAATAATCTGGAGCTACATTACCACGTTCATTAGAAATTCTCTCCAATATCTCCCTAACTGTTTTTATAAAATCTTTAATATTTACAGGCTTTGAGATATACCCATCAAATCCTTCACTGAGGAATTTTTCTTTGCCGCCTGCCTTCGCATATGAAGTTATAGCAATAACAGGAATTGAAGATGTGGAGTGATCAGATTTAAGTATCTTCAAGGCTGATAATCCATCCATGATAGGCATTTGTATGTCCATTAAGATAAGATGGGGGATATGCTCTTTTGCCAATTCAATGCCCCGCTTGCCATTTTCTGCCTCTAATGTTTCGTAGCCATGTTTTTGAAGCATCACCGTAAACAATTTTCGATTGCCATCTTTGTCATCTACTATGAGTATTTTCTTAGACATAATTACCCCCTGAATTGATAATCCCCTGTAACGTACAACCTATCCTTACATAAAAAGATTATATCCTTTAAAAAAATATGTCTATCGCAGGATGTATTATTTTTTGTAGTGGATTTTATTAATAATTTGTAGTCGTTTCAGTTACAAAACTTATTTAATACAGATATGAGAAATTATTGATATAGTCTATCAATTTACCAACGTGTGCTTAATTGCGTAATGGATTAATTCTGCAGTGGTTTTCATATCCATTTTTTCGAGGATACGGTTGCGATATGTTCCGACTGTATTTACACTGAGGGAAAGTTCCTCAGCTATTTCTTTTGGCTTTATCCCTTTTGCTATCATACATAAGATATTATATTCACGTTCTGTAAGTCTTTCATGGGGTAATTTTTCCTCCTTATCTTTACCAATAAGATAGAAGGTCAATTTTTTAGCAAGTGAAGCACTAATATATCTCCTGCCCCCTGATATTCTCCTGATAGCTGAATCAAGTTCTTCAAATGCAGATTTTTTTGACAGATATCCTGAGGCGCCTAATTTCAGTGCTTTAATTACATATTGTTCTTCATCATGGATACTGAGCACCAAAACAGGGAGTTCCGGCTTTTTTTCTCTCAATTCGTTCAGGATATCCAGTCCGCTTCTGTCAGGCAGGGAGATATCAAGTAAAAGGATGTCATACGTATTCTTTTCTATTTTATTCAATACTTCCTGAGCAGTCGTTGCCTCTCCAGTTACCTTGATATCTGGAATATTCTCGAGCATCTTTTTTATCCCTTCACGAACAACTGGATGATCATCTGCAATAAGAATCTTAATCATCTGGGAACACTTACCTCCACCGTAGTCCCTTTCCCATGAATCCCCTGAATTGAAAATGTGCCTCCCAGAAACTGAATACGCTCCTTTATCCCGAGCAGTCCGAGTGAGCGGGGATTGGCAATCTGTTGTTCTGTAATGCCTATACCATTATCCTCTATAATTAAGTTTATTCTGTCAGGCTTTTCTTTCAGGATAATATTGACCTTTGTTGCTCTCGCATGACGCGCAATATTGGTTAATGTCTCCTGAAGGATGCGGAAAAGATTGATAGAGGTCTTTCTATCAATCTTAATTTCTTCTTCTCTTTCCATAGTAACTTCGCATTTTATATGTGTCCTGTTTTCAAATTCTTCCGCCTGCCATCTAATTGCTGCTAATAATCCGAGATCATCCAGTATAGCAGGCCTGAGCTCTCTGGATATCTTTTGGACTGTATCAATAGCTTTATCTAACAACTGGCTTATCGAATCTATGTGCGCAGCAACTTCATTTTTTTCAGGCTTTATTCCATTAAATAAAATACGACATTGTATTTTCAAGCCAGTAAGTAACTGCCCCAGTTCATCATGTATCTCGCGTGAGAGAAGCACCCTCTCTTCCTCCCTTATTGTTTGCAAACGGGAGTAAAGATTGCGTAATTGGTCGCGTGAATTTTTCAGATTCTCCTCTGCCTCTTTGCGTTCGGTGATGTCTCTCACTGAGCTTATTACCTGAACCACGTTTCCATTATTATCAAAAATTGGGGTGCCCTGACTATCAAAATATTTTATGGTGCCGTCTCTTAAAACCGCCTTTTTTTCCACACGAACCGCTTCACCTTTTTCAAAAACAGGTTGAGCCGAACATATTTCACAAGGCTTATCACAGTGTTGAAATACCTTGTAGCAATTTTTACCAATAACTTGTTCTTCCTTCAACCCTAATGCCTCAAGACGATATCTGTTTACCTGTTTAACAATTAGGTCTTTATCCATGATAGCCAGTCCATCATTGATAGAATTAAAGATTGTTTGTAATTTATTAGCAACTTCGACAGCCTTGTCCTCTAATTGTTTTTTCTCTGTAACATCGTTTATAACGCAGGCTACGCCGCTTATCCTTTCCCCCTCGTAAAAGGGTCTGGCTTGAACTTCAATATAAAACTTGCTGCCATCTTTTTTAATGGCAGCAAGTTTTATATTCTCAGGAAAAATCCTTGTATCAATGGCTTTTTCAAATTCCTTCCATATTCTATCTCTCATTTCTGAATGAACAAACTCACGAAAATGTCTTCCTATAATCTCTCCCGGTCCGTCATAGCCAAACATTTTTAACAGGGACTTGTTAACAAATGTTATTGTTCCTTTTATATCAGTGCTGAAAAAGCAATTTTGTATCTCGGTCAATATAGTGCGATACCTCTCCTCCTCTTCCTTTATTCGCTGAACTTCTATCGCACGTTCTATAACCACCTTTAAAATCATAAAGTCTATTGGTTTTGTAATGAAATCGAAAGCGCCTGCCTTCATTGCCTCAACAGCATCAGGGAGGGTGCCTTTCCCTGATATCATGATGCAGACAAGATGAGGACCTGTCTTTGTTGCTGCCTTTATTAATTCAATCCCATTTATCTTCGGCATTATAAGATCAGCAAGAAGCAGGTTGAATTTCTGGTGTTTCAATAACTCAAGTGCATCTTTGCCTGAGGCAACCCCCACTGCATCGTAGCCAAATTTTTTGAGGAAGGCACAGATGGCATTCAAGGTATCAGTTTCATCATCAACAACAAGGACACTTCCTGAAATGGTCATTTTATCTCCTTTTTAATTTTATCACAATAAAATGGTTCTAAAAAGGGCTGCAATCAGAATAAAACTTGACAATAATAAATCCTTTTGGTATTTCTACTATAGAATTTCTGTAGTATAAATCTTTTAATTTAAAGGAGGGACTTTTATGAAAAAGTCTTCAGTTTTTGCAGGAATCTTATTTTTAGCTCTGGCTTTTCTGGTTCCGCACACTGCGTCTGCCATCGGTTTTGAGGCAGCTATTGGTGGATGGCAACAGGATCCATCAGGTGATATTAGTTATAAGGGTGAATCTCTGAGCGTTGAGGACGAACTGAAATATGATGCAGAAACCAAGATATTCGGCAGGGTAAAGATTGATATGCCCTCAGTGCTTCCCAATATTTACCTTATGGCAACACCAATGAAGTTTGAGGCTGAAGGAAGCAAAGATATAAGCTTTACATTCGGCGACGAGACATTTGCTGCTAATGTGCCTTTTGATTCAAGTGTCCAGCTCAACCATTATGATATTTGTTTATATTATGGGTTGCCTTTCGTCGAAACCGCTTCACTCGGAAAACTCAATGCAGAGATAGGGATTAATGCAAGAATTATTGATTTTGAAGCCGAGGTAAGTCAGGACACAATAAATATAAGTGAATCAACAAGTCTTACCATCCCTGTACCTATGATATATGTTGGCATACAGGTTAAACCTGTTGACCTTATAGCAGTTGAGGCTGAGGCAAGGGGAATTGCATATAGCGGAAATCATTATTATGACCTTATCGGCAGATTAAAGGTTAAACCAGTAGACCCTCTTTTTATTGCAGGCGGTTACAGATATGAAAATATAAAGATAGATGAAAGCGATGTAGAGGCAGAATTTACATTTCAGGGTCCTTTTCTCGAGGCAGGAGTTGAGTTTTAAATAAAAATATTACGAATATAGATTATTAAACAATGAGGTAGAAGGACAAATGTGCAAAAAAATATTTGTGATATTTCTTCTTATGTTTTTCTCCTATCTCTCAGAAGGGTTGGCAGGCATTAAATGTATTGACGCCGAGGGCGAGGCGGTTATATTAAACAATGATATCCCTTCCTCCAAGGCAGAGGCTGTTGCAAGGGCAAAATGGTCTGCGATAGAACAGACAATTGGTGTTGAGGTCAAGGCACAGAGCATAGTGCAGAATTTTGCTATTGTTGATGATGCAGTAAGCAAAAATATACAGGGTCTTGTCACAGGTTACAAAGTTCTTGCTCAAGATACTCGTGAAGATACATTCTGGGTCAGGGCAAATGTATGCATTGAGTCGAGAAAGGCAGAGGATGCATTGATGTCATTGGCATTGAACAATTCTATAGCCGTGTTTATTCCTGCAAGAAAACCAAAGGTTATAAGCGAATATGACACAAAGCACAGTAGTTATCTTCATACAACCGATGAATATGAAGAAACAAATATCCTTTCAGAGACAGTGATAGGCAAGCTTATAGAACACGGGTATCAGGTAGTTGATGTTGCTCCAACACATGCAATGGATGCTGCTGACATTGAAAAGGCAGTAAAGTCAGGGAATTACATGACTGTAAGGTCGCTGATGTATAAATTTCTCTCTAATGTCCTTCTCATTGGAAAGATTGACTATACTGTATCAACCAAAAAAGGAGAAGATGTGGGTTATGGCATCTCAATGCCATTTCATAATGTTACTGTAAGGCTTACTTACAGGCTTATCACGCGGGATAAGACAGGGAAAAACGTCATTCTCCATGCAGGTGTGGAAGAGGCAAAAGGCATGGCTATGAGTGTTAATGATGCAACAGAAAAAGGCATCAAGGAACTCGCAGACAAGGTAACGCCTGCCATCCTGAATGCTATGGCAAAACATGCACAAGGGGCTTCGAAAAAGATAATCTTTACAGTAAGAAATGTGCCTGACATAAGCACAAATTTTGAGATAAAGGAAATATTACAGAATACTACATGGGTGACCTCTGTAGAGGAAAAGAAACTCGGAGAGTTTCTAATTGGCTATCCAGAGAATATAGTCTATCTAATAAACAGCCTTGTTCAGAGAAATTTCAGGCTTGTAGATTTCACAAATTATTCCACAACAATGGACTATAGATAGATTAAGTGTAAACCGTGTTGTAGCAAAGAAAAAATATCTAAACAAATAAAAAAAGAGATGAAAAAAACCATAGTGTTTCTTGTGTTCTTTTTCTTTGTAATTTCTTCTCTTAATTTTGTCAGTGCGGAGGACAAAGAATCTGATATAGTATTTTTGGCTGTCGGGGATATTATGCTGAGCAGATACATCGGCAAGGTGATGGCAGTAAAAGGCAATGATTATCCTTTTGAGAAGGTTATGCCATTCCTCCGTAAAGGAGACATTGTCTTTGGCAACCTCGAATCTGTCATTAGTGCAAATTATAATACCCCTTTTTTCCCTGAAAAGCCTTACAATTTTCTCGCCTCTCCAGACATAGTTAAAACCCTCAGAGATGCTGGTTTCACTGTATTCAATATAGCTAATAACCATGCAATGGATTATGGACCTGCTGCTTTATTGGAAATGCGTCAGCTTTTAAAGGATTCGGGGATAGATGTTTTCGGAGCCGGCAAAGATTTAGAGGAGGCACGCTGTCCTGCTGTGATCACTGTCAACGGATTACGGCTTGCAATTCTCGGTTATGGGGTAGCTCATTCCAATCAGGTGTATGCAGGACACAGCAAGGCAGGCATATTGCCTGTTCGGCTCGATTATATCCGTAAGGATATCCAGACTTTACGCAGCAAGGTAGATTTTTTAATAGTCTCATTACACTGGGGAAAAGAATATGAGAGATTTCCGACTGAAGATCAGCGAAGAATTGCACATCTGGTAATTGACTGGGGAGCAGATATGATCCTCGGTCACCATCCCCATGTATTGCAGGGCATAGAGCTATACAAAGACAAAATGATTGTATACAGCCTCGGCAACTTCCTTTTTGACCAGAAGGGGAACGGCACTGATGGAAGTATTATCTTAGCCTGCAGGTTTAAAGATAAAGTTCTACATTCAATGGAAGTTATCCCATTAGATAGATTCCGCGCATTCTTTCCAAAGGTGGCTGAGGGCAGCAAAAAAGAGGAAATATTGGGAGATTTAAAAAGGTTCTCGCTGCCACTAAATTCTGATCCAGCTATATTAAAAGATATTGGGTTATAAATAGAGGAGGCGCGATATGTCAAAACAGGGCGGTTTGCTTCGTGTCATATTTGTAGCAGTTTTACTAATAGCAGGGAACTTCTCCTATGCTGATGAGACATTTGTGGTGACAGAGGAAGTAGTATTTGTTCGTGAGGATCCTAAAAAGGTATTGCCACATGAGGATGGAATATATAGCGAACCATTTCCTCCACATTTCTTTTATGGAGAAAATATAACCGGGGTAGTAGAAAGGGAAAATCCTGATGTTGTAAAGGCAAAAATAACACTGTATGAATGGGAGCAGAATAAACGCAAGGAAAAAAAGATTACAGGTTATATAGATAGAAAAAAGCTATGGCAGGAACCATCTCTGATGAAAGTTCCAACAAATCTCTATATGACCTTGCAAGATACAGATGTCTATCTTATCCCTGAGGAAACATCTCAAATTGTCATTTCATTATATCAGGGAGAGGTTGTTGAGGTTGTAGGACAGGTGAAATATGGTAATACCTCATGGATAAAGACGAAATTCGGCAGTACTGATAAAGGAAGTTACTATGGTTATTCCGAGGATAAAATAAGAGAATCATCTGAGCCTGCACGTTTTGGTTATATTAAGGAAGGCGATCTTCAACCCTTAGAAGCAGGGAAAGTAGATGAGTCAAAATTGGCTATTTCAGAAATCCCAAAAACAATGCGTTATTCTAAGCTAACTTTTTCAGATGAGGAAAGAGAACGTCTTGCTGCACGCGGATTCTATATCGAATCTGTTCTCCCGGCTAAAAAAGTATATATTGATGACATGGTTGACCTCTATCAAAATGTTAGCTCAGCGATTTTTATCACCTCAGACCTATACCTTCACTCCTTTCATCTTATCTTTGATAGGATGCTTCAGGATATTGAGGAGAAAAGGTTATTTCCTGAGATTGAGAGCTTGACAAAAAAGCTCGTAGAAGTGACTAAAAAAGAGATTAAATCAAACAGGAGTAATTATAATAAGACTAAAAGGGCATTTTTGCATATTCTGAATGTTGCAGGTTTTGCAAATTTTCAGATCAGTAGTAATGATAAAATCGAAAATGCACTCTTGCATAATCTCTTCTTCTTCTCTGTTGCAGCAAAACTTTTTGATCCCGAGTTTGTTGTGCCACTGGAGGTTCGCTCAGATGTAGAATCAATTGTTCAAAGGATAGTGATAGCAGAAGGACCATTGCCTTCGTTAAAGAACAAGATTGAACTTGGCGAAGAAGATTTTACGCAATACCGCGTTCGAGGACATTATCAGAAAAAAACTCACAAAACAGGAATGACTGAGGAAGTGGTAACAGATGACCTGCTCGAACGGTATTTTCGCGGGATGATGTGGTATGGAAGGCATCCATTTCTCTTGTCAGGTGATATAAAAACCATTTCTGCTATTTTGATTACGCGGGCATTAGAAACCTCAGGTGAAATGAAAAGATGGGAAAGAATTAATGCGATGCTGGCAAGGCTTATCGGCAAAACAGACGACTGGTCTCCTGAAGATTATAGTAAGGTAATTGAAAAGGTGTTCGGGACCACGTCACCCAATCTTGAAGATATTGCAACCAATGATAAGATAAAAGATTTTAAAGAACAAGCTGTAAAAATGCTCCCGAGCCAGAGGATTGTCAGTATGCAGACAGGTGGTGGCTTTACTCAGAAAGAACGGTTGGAAATGACCTCTGGATTCAAGTTCATGGGGCAGAGGTTTACTCCAGATGCATATATATTTAGTCAACTTATATTACCATCCGTCCCTCGCAATCTTCCCACTTCTCTGGATGTAATGTCAATATTGGGTTCAAAAGCAGCAGAAGATATACTTAAAGAAAAAATTAGCGCACATGAATGGGCAGAAGATTATAAATCTCAAGCAGATAAGCTTAAAAAAGAGATAGTCAGTGAAATAGAGAAAAAAGAAACATCATATAGCAACTGGCTTTATACTCTTGCATCTCTATACCATGCAACTAAAAGTAAACAGCTTTTTGCGATACAAGAGCCATGGTTATATAAAAATCTAAATACCGCACTCGGCTCATGGACTGAGCTTAAGCATGATACGATCCTTTACTCCGAGCAGTGCTACGCGGAGCACGGCGAGGGGACCTGTTTTGAGATTCCTGTTTATGAACCGCCTTATGTAAAGGGCTATGTTGAGCCAAATCCAGAATTTTTCAAAAGACTTATGGAGATGGTTTCAATAATGCGATTAGACCTTCAAAAAAACAGGTTTATAACTGACGAATATAATGACAAGCTTCAGACATTTGAATCACTGGTTAAAAGGGCTTGCGAAATAGCAAAAAAAGAAATAGAAGGTAATCCTATTACAAAGGAAGATTATCGCTGGATGTTGAGCATGACCAGATCGTTTGACAGAAGCCTTATCCTTTCCCGTGATTCTTATGCCGTCGTGGATTCCGAAACACTAAAGATGGCAGTTATCGCAGATGTGGCTACTGATGCAGTATCCGGACAGGTTCTTGAAGTAGCAGTAGGTATCCCTCAGAGGATCACCGTTGTTGTCAAAGATTCCTATGGCGGTACAAGAATTACCACAGGCTATGTTTATTCATGGTACGAATTTGCAGATACAAAGAGATGGACAGATGAGGAATGGAAGGCACTGGTTTATGATGAGGATCAGGATAAGTTGAAAAAGCTGGGGACCTCATGGTATTCAAGATTCGAAAACTAACAATAACCATAATGTTTTTATTGTTATTATTTACTGAATCGCTTTATGCCCGTGATCACCATTTTTCATACTACAGTGATATGCCTGAGATATTTTTGAATGTGATAGAAAATTACAGGAGTTCACAGCCTGAAGCATGCAAACAGGAAAACGGGATTATCCGTGGAGGTATAGTAACTCATCATTTTCTTGCAAGCCGGCTGATGGTAGATTTTTTTGAATGCCTCGCTTCGCAGGCTGAACCTGAACGAATCATCCTGATCGGACCTGACCACTTTGCTAAAGGGGTTTACCCTATTACGGTTTCTGCACTTCCATGGAAAACTCCCTTTGGGGAATTACCTGCGGATGAAAGTATCGTTAGCAGGATAAAAGAATTACTCAACCTGAGTGATGACGTCGAAGCCTTCAGCGGAGAGCACTCTATCGGAATTATTGTGCCTTTTATCCGATATTATTTTCCAAGAAGCAAGATTATACCTATTATAATACAGGGGCAGATTTCCATGTACACATTGGTCGAACTTAAGCAAATAATTAGTCAACTTCTTAATGATCATAAGACCCTTGTCCTCTTGAGCATGGATTTTTCACACAACCAGACATCTGAGGAAGCTGATCAGAGAGACGAAAATTCAAGAGATGCGATACTTCAGCTTGATTGCAAACGAATAAGTGAACTTGATATTGACTGCCGCCATGGTCTTTTTCTCTTGATGGCAACTTTAAAGGAATTGAAAACTATGAATATTTACTTCCGACAGCATACTAACTCAGCAAAGATTACGGGATTAAAAAATTTAAAAGACATTACAAGTTACTATACGATATTTTTCTATAAGCAGGACCTCTCTAAGCAAAATGATAGGGGGGAGAAGAAAGATGAATAACAACACTCAAGTGTCCTAAAATAATATATTAACTGACACAACACTGCTGATTATGAGATAATATTTATTATTTTTATAAGAGGGAGGATGAACGATGAAAAAAGTTTTGATGGGCTTCTTGGTCATTGCATTTATTTGCTTCAGCGCTTACACATCAGAGGCTGCAAAAAAGAAGGTTGCGGTTCTTGATTTTGAATACGGAACCATAAGAGACAGGTGGTGGCCAGGTGAATGGAATTTAGGCAAAGGGATTTCTGACATGGTAGTCACACAACTCGTAAAAGACGGCACTTTTTCTGTTATAGAAAGAAACAGGCTTGAAGCTGTTATAAATGAGCAGAAACTCGGCGCAAGCGGACTTGTGGATGCCTCTACAGCAGCACAGATTGGCAAAATCCTTGGCGTACAATATGTAGTTATAGGAAGCATAACCCAATTCAGCCTTGATACAAGAACCATTGACACCGGTGGGATTGGAAGATTATTTGGGGTTGGTGCAGATGTAGGAGTATCTACAACCACTGCCACCGTATATATTGATGCAAGAATGGTTGATACCACAACTGCTGAAATAGTTGCTGTGGCTGAGGGCAAGGCATCTGAGAGCAAGAAAGGATTAAAAATTTCTGCTGCTGATTTTAGGGGCCGCGGTCATATGGCATTAGGTGGTAAAGGATTTGAAGAAACCCTGCTTGGTCAGGCAACACGCCAGTCTGTAAATGACGTAGTAAAGCAACTCTCAGGCAAGGCTGACACAGGAGAGGCAGAGGTTACAGAAAAGGGAATAAAGGCAAAGATCGCTCATGCTGAAGATGGAATTATTATTATTGATGCTGGCAGCGACCAGGGGGTAAGCGTTGACCAGACACTATACATTGTCAGAGTAAAAAAAGAGATAAAAAGCCCTACAACAGGGGAGGTGATAAAGAGATTGACAGAAATAATAGCAGAGATAAAGGTAACAGAGGTTGATAATCTTTCTGCAACTGCTGAAATTGTAAAAGGCAATATAAAAGATATTCATGTTGGCGATGAAGTAAGTTCTGTAAAATAAAACCCTGAAAAGGAGGTTTTTATGAGAAGTTATTTTAAGTTTTTGTATTTAGTATTAATTCTTATATCTATTACAGCTTGTGCAAAGCCAGCAGTTAAATGCACATCTCCTGAAGATAATCCGCCTCATCATTATCTCAGGGGTATGGAGAATATTGAACAGGGGAAGGTTGATGTTGCGAAAGAGAAATTTGAAAGGTCACTCTACTGTGATGAAAAATTCTCTCCTGCGCACAGTGGTCTTGCGATTGTATATGCTGAAAAGGCTAAGGCAGAGAGCGATCCCAAATTTAGAGTTATTGAATCTGAACGTGCTAAAGAATACCTGAAAAAGGCGGATAAATTTACCAAGACTGATGAAGATAAGTTCATCTATTTTTTAGCAGTCATGAGAGTGAACACTATACTGAAAGAAGAAGATTGGCTTGAAGATACAAAGGATGCATTCGATGACTGCAAGGACCTGAAGGTTGACGAGAAGAAACTTATCTATTACCAGGGCGTAGAGGCTGCTGATTATTTTATGGGACTGGCATATCTGGAGGCAAAGGAATTTCAGAAGGCACGTGATAAATTTGCTGACGTTCTTAATATGAAGAGAGAAGGCAAATGGCATGAAAAGGCAGATAGGGCATGGAAGCGTGTTGATAAGATAGTGCGGGCAATGGCAGGAATAACAGTAGGGGATGTGGGCAAACAGATAGCAATTAAGGATACCGTCACAAGGGCAGACCTTGCAGCCCTTCTTATTGATGAGCTTAAACTGAATAAGTTGTTTGCAGGCCGTATCCCTTCACAGTCACAGGAAGAAAAGATGCAAGCGGAATTTACACCTGCAGATGTGCTTAATCATAAGTTCAAGGAAGAAGTTCTAACGATAATGAAATGGAAGGTCAGGGGACTTGAACCCAGATATGATGAAATTACAAAGGCATATCTTTTTAAACCCGCAGAGCCTGTATTAAGGAAAGAAATGGCATTAATCCTCGAGGATGTGCTGATAAAACTTACAGGTGACGAGACGATTTCGACTGCCTATTTCGGTCATGATAGATCACCATTTCCTGATGTAAAACCAACAGCACCATGGTACAATGCTGTTATGAATATGACCACAAGAGGAATAATGGAACCTGAACTCTCTGGTGACTTTAGAGCAGAATCACCTGTTGACGGTGCAGAGGCTATTCTTGCAATAAGGGTGTTAAGACAGAAATTAAATATTTATTAAAAATCCACCCTTAATCCCCCTTTGCTAAAGGGGGACTGAGGGGGGATTAATATAGGAGGTATTATGAAAAAGATATTTGCAATAGTTGCATGTATGATTTTCCTTGTAGCAAGTATTGCCATAACTCAGGAACAACCTTTAGAACAAACCCAGCCCTCAATGCCTTCACAGGAACAACAAGTCCCATCTCCAGTTGATGAACGGTTTCAAAAGGCAAACGAGTGGCTCAATCAAAATAATCTGTCTGTTACTGGGTCTTCCTCCGATGCTTTCAGAAGCGGCTATATCCTTGTAGTTGGCGAGGGTCTTCCAAAAGAAGGCACTGTAAGTGCCGGCAAGAAAAGAATAACCGCAGAAAGGGCAGCAGAGGTAATGGCATACAGGAAATTGGCTGAGTTTCTGGATGGTGTTGCAGTAGTCGGAGACTCATTAGTAAAGGACGCTTCTTTGGAGTATGACATTGTCAGAACAGCTGTAGCAGGTTTTGTGAAGGGTGCACAGGTCGTTTATAAGGAATATAGCAAAGAAGAAGAAATAGCCCTCGTAATAATGAAAGTGGGCATGACAGGCCCTGGCAGTTTTGCTGATGCACTCTATGGAAAGATATTAAAACCTGAACTAAAGAAAGATTTAGTAGAGCCTCAGCCATCAACAGAGTATAAAACACAGCCTATACCACTTGATGAAAAACATGATGGACTTATTGTTGATGCTACAGAACAAAATTTCAGGCCTGCACTGATAAACAGGATATTTACTCAGCAGGGCGAGGTAATTTATGACCCATCAAAAGTAAGCCAAAAGGTGCTTGTAGAGGAGGGTTGCGGTGAATATACAAACAGCGTTGATAAGGCAAAGGCAGCCCTCGAACAAAGAGGCACAAAAAATCCTTTGATTATAAAAGCTGTCGGAACTGTAAGCCCGTCAGACCTCCAGATTTCGGATGACGATGCAGTAAGGATATTTTCTGCAAACCAGAAGGCAAATTTTCTTGCAAGCGCTAAGGTTGCATTTGTGCTGAGATAGAATTAGTCATGAGTGACGGGCTTTTTACCCGCCCGTCACTCATATATTGCACGGGTTAAAAGATTAGTGCATATTTTAATTATATACCTTATATACCTTCTTATAATTTTTATTATATCTGCACCCTTCCCATGTTCTGCCAAAACCCTTATACTTGATGGAGGCTTAAAAAGCAGAATTAAAACAACACAGCAGATCAATTTTGATATAGATAAGAATTTAAAAACACTCATTTTCAGGTTTGCGATTCCTACCACCTTTTTAAACAAGGTAACATCTCAGGACATAGATGGATTACAGATAAGATTTTCTCCTGAGCCAATATCTGTGACAGATGATATAGATAAATTCGGTAATAAATTCAAAAGGGCAAGATGGGAAAATTTAAGTCAGAACGCCTCTGTCACTATATCATTCAATGCATTTTTAAAATCGGAACTGCGTTCTATGGAAAGCAAGTCGTCATTTCCAATAAAGGGCATTTCTGAGGAAGAAAAAGTATTTTTGAAACCTACGGACATGGTTCAGAGCGATAATGAAGAGATTATACTCCTTTCAAAAAGACTTACAGGAAATGCACAAACAGTGCATAATGCTGTAAATGCAATCTTAAACTGGGTGTCTGACAATGTAAAATACACTTATAATCCGCCACAATATGATGCATTATATACACTTAAAACAGGCAAAGGGAATTGCCAGAATTTTGCGCATCTTTCTATGGCATTGCTAAGGGCGTCAGGTATCCCTTCAAGGATTGTAGGGGGCATCAGTCTCAAGCGGCAATGGAAGGTTCCTGTTGAAAACGGATATCTGGTGCAGGACATGGGACAAGGGGGCCATGCATGGATGGAGATATTCTTCCCTAATCTGGGATGGCTTTCCTACGACCCCCAACAGTCAAGGCAGTTCACATCAACTAGGCATATAAAGCAAACCCATGGTCTGGATTCAAAAGACATTAATGATTCATGGTCAGCATCGCCATATCTGCCTGGATATAATGAAAATATAGATGCGGTCTTTGACGCAGACGTGGTAGATATAAAACTTGAAACTACATTTGACGCTCCTGATTCATATATAATGAGCAATAATCTTATAGCAAAGGCTATTGAGGTTCCAATAATAAAGCCTGAACCGCCCCTTAAACCTATCCTCCCACCCAAACCTGAACCTGTAGCCAAACCTTCTCAGCCTCCTCCACCACCAAAAAAAGGACAGATTGAATTTGGCAATATGGAATTTCCAACACTTGTAGAGGCTTACCATATCAGTGGTAATCAGGCAACAAAAATCCTCGATAAGGAAACATCTGAGTATGTAACATCACGCTATGTTTATGCACAGGCATTTACAGTCGAAAACACCATGAGTATAGAGAGTGTTTCGCTTGCCATGCGAAAATTCGGAGGTGATGGCACACTTTATATAGACATTGCAAAAGACGAAAAAGGAAAACCGGGCTTTATGGGAGAAAGATCATTGCCTGTACCGCTTAACAAGATAAAGTTCATGCCCGGCTATTACTGGATAAACTTCGTCTTTGCACGAGGCAACGAACCACTGCCTGTTCTTAAGCAGGGCAAATACTGGATAATTTTAAGACATTCAGGAGAGGCAATAGCAAACTGGTTTTATATCCCGGGGAATCCATACCGCGATAGCGACGATACAAGGTCTACCCTCAAAGGGTATAAGTGGGAAGACCTCTTGAATTATGATTTTGTATTTAAGGTAAAAGGGGAAATACAATGAGGCTGTTGAAATGGTGCTTCCCCCTAATGCTTCTATTTTTGTTTTCTGCAAATGCATTCCCAGCAGGAAAAGAACAACCTTTGCCAAAAGAATATGTCCAGAAACTAAGAAAGATAGCAAATTTTTTTGCTGACGAACTGGAAAAAAGAGAGATAAAGACCATTACAGTAAAAGATTTCACCAACATTTATGGCAAACCTTCTGTAATGGGTAAAAAGATGGCAAGAGAACTCTCAAGACAATTAAAATCTATTGGCAACAAAAATTTCCGTGTAATCAAGGCAGGCGGAGATGCTGTTATTACAGGTATTCTCGTGCCTTTCACGGAAACCAAAAACTGGAAGCTCGATATAAAAATAGTCTCTGCTGACAGAAGCATGGTTATAATGTCTTATACCGGAATCTTCAAAAAACCAGATATAGTAAAGAAAGAGAAAAACCAGAAATAATCTTTATGTTGCTCTTTATTTCCTATGCCTCTAAAAAGCCTGTCCGGACTGAGGCGGATAGCGAGATGAGGCAGGATAGAAAAAATAGACACGAAAATTATTAAAAATTTAATGATACCGAAACCAGATGTCATTGAGCAATCTCACATAACATCCATTCTTTCCAAAGCCGATAAAAAAATACAAAAAGAACAAGTTAAAAGGAAACAATTATCCCAAGAGGAAGTCCTTGAAGGGTATTTTCCATACTGTAGATAATCGCGTCAAAGGGAAAGCAGATGATATTTTTAAGGGGGTGATATAGAATATCTATAAGTCTATAAGAGGAAAGGTATTTGAAGGATATAGGGTTATTCTCTTGCTCTGTGATAAAATAGTTTCAAAAGAAGGATTTGTATGTTCAGAGATATAAAAGATACGGAAATATTTACAAGATTGGCAGATTTTTTGGGGGAAACGCCTGAAGTTTTGCTTGTCTTTCTCTTTGGATCTGCAGCAAGCAGGAAAATGGCAGAAGGAAGCGACATAGATATTGGAATCCTTTTTGAATACAAGCCTGATGTTCATGAGATTAATAAGCTTGAAAGTAAATTGAACTCGATATTTAAAAGAGACATTGATATTGCTGTCTTAAATTCTGCTTCGCCTATTTTAAAGATGCAAGTCTTAAAAAATGGTATTTTGGTTTTTGCAAAAGATAAAAGGATTTATACCCAATTTTATGTGGATGCAATCAATCAATATGATGATTTAAAACAGACGAGGAAGATATGTGAGGATAATATTCTGAAAGGAAGAATATATGCCTGATAAGGATGTTGTTTTTGCAAAGCAGTAGAGGAAGTATTGGTGGATGTAGGGTTATGAAAATGAAGGGTAATTTTATCTCTTTAATCAGTCACGGTATTGAAGCTATTCTTGTACCAAAAAAGGTTATTTTAATAGAAAAGGAGTTAATCAAGTAATCATACACCATGTGAGGGGGTAAAAATGTTTACTCGGCAATGGTTATATTTAATTTTTTTTATTTTGCTGATTCTCGCATCCTGTGCCCCGACTCAAGAGATTAAAAAAGAGAACCCTGATGTAGCAGTCTCAAAAAAAGAAATTCCAAGAATAGTTGCAATTCTGCCTTTTCAGAATGAAACAGAGGAGTGGGGTATTGCAAATACGGTCAGAAAGGCGTTTTATAATCATTTCAGTTCTAAGCCATACAGGGATATAGAGCTTTCGGTTGTTGATGAAAAGACAGTCCATCTCGAAAAATCTACAGGTAAGACTATTCTTGAATTAAGTCCTGCTGAAATATGTAAGTCAATGGATTGTGAAGGGCTAATCTATGGAAAGGTTACAGATTATAAAAAAGTTTATGCAGCACTTTATTCTCAACTCAGCATTGAGGCTGAGGTATGGATGGTAAATATAAAAACAGGCAAGGAGGTTTTCAGGATAAAGGATTCTGTAAAATACCATGAAGGAAGTTTTCCGCTATCCCCTTTAGGAGCAATAATGACTGCGGTGTCTACAGCAATGAATCTCAGGGAGATTCAGCAGGTCAGGCTGATTAATGAACTTGCATATAAATTCAATGAAAAGATTCCATCTCCCGAAGGAATTATGGCAAATGATAGACCTTTGATTAAAGAAATCTTAACCAATGTAAAAGAGGGACCATTTGGCAAAGGGGAACTCATACGAGTTGGCTTGGACGGGGAGCATGGTGCAGTTGCAACTTTTGATATAGGAAATTTCAAAAAAGGCATCCTAATGAAAGAGGCAGAGTCAGGCATCTATATCGGTGATTATCTTGTAATGCCCGGAGATAATGCATCTGATATGCCTGTTATTGCATATCTGAAAAGACCAGGAGGGCTTGAAAGCCAGTGGATTGATGTGAGCGGGTTTGTGACAATAGATACAACTCCTCCATCACAGATCAAGAATGTCAGGGCAAAAGGTTTTCAGGACAGGATAGAGATTTTATGGGATGCAATAAAGGACACGCCTGACCTTAAAGGATATATAGTATTAAGAAGCGAACAGCCATTAAGCGGTTATAGCGAGATAGCAAGAGTAGAATTGAATGCATTTGAGGACAGAACTGTACAACCTGACACTGTTTACTTTTACAGGGTCTTAGGGTTTGACCATGCTGAGAATGAATCAGAAATTCATGATCCTGTAAAGGCATGCCTTATCCCAAAAGAGCCTGTAATTCTTACAGAAAAAATCCAGAAAGATACAGTTCTTTCAGGTGGCACATATCTAATCAAAGAAAGTTTAATTATTCCAAAGGGACTTTCCCTAACAATAGACCCGGAAACAAGAATGATGTTTGAGGAAGATTCATCTCTTTATATTTATGGGAAAATGATTGTTAATGGGAAGGACTCGCCTGTTGAATTTATTCCTTCAGGAGATAAAAAGTGGAAGGGTATAATTGCTGAGGGCGGAAATATAGTGTTTAACGGTTTTCGTATAAAAGGCGCTCTGACTGCTATGCTCCTGAAGGATACAGAGGGGTTTGTTGAAAACGGGGTAATCACAGGCAATGATCTCGGCATCTCGATCTCAGGAATACCTTCTGTTACAATTAAAGGCTCCTCGGTTTCAGGAAATAGGACTGGGATAGAACTTCAAAAGACAGATGTTAATATTATTCAGAACAATATCTTCCAGAATCTGGATGGTATTATTATCAAAGGCTGTTCAGGAGAAATTAAAGACAATAATATTTTTGATAATAATAGAAATATATCCTCTGACACTATCACAAAGATTGGAGCAAATTACATCGGCTCGTTAAACATAGAAGACATGAAGATAAGTGGTATTAATTTAACTAAGATTTACGACAACAAGTTCCCGGATGGAAAAATAGTAGACCCTGTATCTAATCCCTATGCCGCATTAAGCCATGAAGACCGCCAGCAAAAGGCAACAGAACTTCTTATCGAGGCGGGCAATTATTTCAGACAGAGAAATTATGGAAAGGCATCTGCTCTTTTTGAAGAGACTATTAAGGCATCCCCATCTGCTGAGGCATACTACTATCTTGCTGTATGCTATCAGGAGATGAAGGATGATGAAAAAGCCTTGAGATTTCTCAAAGAGGGCGCTGAAAAATTCTCAAAGGATTCTGCTTTGATAAAGGCTTTAGGACTGATGTATTATCAGAAGGGCGATGAAACAGAGGCAAAAAAGGCTTTTGAAGAGGTTATCAGGTTAAATCCTGAAGACAGGCAGGTAAAATTTTTACTCGAAAGGATAGAAAGGTGAGGAGGTTAGGATATGGCTAAAAATATTATGAAAATGCGGTGGATATTACTCTTATGTGTTTTTTTGTTGTTCTATCCTGTTTCTTCTGAGGGTGCTGTAAAGGGTATTGGTAAGATAAGTAATCTCAGCGGTAAAGTCTTATACAGGGAAAAATCTGATATCCCTTATCTTGCTGTGCAAAAAGGGGCAATAATTTCCAAAGGTTACTGGATAAAAACCGGCTCCGATGGCTGGGCTGTGCTTGCATTAAATGACGGAAGCAGCCTTACCCTCGCAAACAATACAGAGCTTGAGATAACAGAATTAGTTATTGGCAAAAATAAAAAAAGCGGGGTTTTCAGTATGACACAGGGAAAACTCAGGGCATCTGTGGTTAAGCTCGCAGGTGAAAGGGTGGATTACAAAGTGAAAAGCCCTACAGCAGTAGCAGGGATTAAAGGAACTGAATTTATGATGATGACACAAGGACATGCTAATGTATTTTTCGGAAACAAGGGAAAGGCAAAGATATCAGGTTATGATACTTCAGAGAAAACTCTGAGTGTTGATACCATGGTTCAAAATACAAGAGGATATTCGCCTACTAATCCAGTGAAGATTGAGCCAGATACCCCACTTCACACAGCAAAAAAGAATTTCGAGGAGATAACAGGGATAATGCCTCCAGAGGACTGGGAGCTTTCAGGTAATCTACCCAACATTATAGCAAGGTGGAACATAAACTATGGGCATTATTTAGCAGATTCAGGAAGATACAATGATGCCCTTTATGTATTTCAGATAGCCCTTGATTTAACAGCCCTTCCGGAAATAAGGAGTGACGCGCGCCTCGAAAGAGGAGCAGTTTATTCCAGATTTTTGAATAATCCAGAGGCTGCATTGGCTGAATATCTGCTTATACTCGAGGAATACCCTGTTGTTCCACAGAGGGAAAATGCACTATATCTTACAGGGATGACGCTTTATGAGCTGGGCTTTAAACCTGAGGCAAAGGAGAGATTATTCCAGTATAAAAGAGAATATCCTTCGGGGAAATATATAGGCAATGTGGAGACTTTATTAAATGTGCTTGAGAGATAATATAAATTATGAAAACCCGCCGATTATTTATCCTATCAATAATAGGGATTGTCTCAGCCTTACTGACGATTTTTCTTTATGCAAAGAATTTTGACTCCTTTTATGCCATTGATTTAAAACTAAGGGATGTAAGGTTCAAGACAAGGGGAGATATAAAACCTGACAGTAGAATTGTTGTTGTTGCAATAGATGCAAAAAGCATTAATGAACTCGGAAGATGGCCATGGGACAGAAAAATAATCGCGCACCTAATAGAAACTCTTAAGTCATATGGTGTAAAGACTATCGCCCTTGATATCGTCTTTTCAGAACCATCCAATTCTGAATCTGATAAAGCCCTTTCAGAGGTTATCAGAAAAAGCGGCAATGTAGTTTCAGGCTATTTTTTTAGACACGAAGAAGAAAGTAAATCGGATACAGTGACGGAATTGCTCCAGCACTCGAGAATAAAGGTTGTAAGGGTTCAGGAAAATGTTACAGAAGTGCCTGTTTTAACATACCCTAATTTGGAGACAAATTTGGCTCTTATCTCAAAGGCATCTGTCAGCTCCGGATTTTTTAATATCATTCCTGACAGAGACGGAATCATAAGGGTATCCAACATGCTCATGCTTTATGAGGGGGATATATATCCATCTCTTGCCCTTTCTGCTTTACGCCATTATCTTGGAAGCGAGATTATTCTTGATATTGCTTATTATGGAGTGGATGGACTTATTATTGGAGACAGAAAAATTCCTGTGGATGAATCAGGCAGATTTACTCTTAACTATTATGGCAAACAGGGGACATTTAGAACCATCTCTGCAGTGGATGTGATAAGAGGCAAAAGCAATAAAGATGCATTAAAAAACACTCTCGTTTTTATAGGAGCTACTGAGATAGGAATTTATGATATGAGGGCTACCCCTTTAGACCCTGTGCTCCCTGGTGTTGAAATTCATGCGACAGTTGCATCTAATATATTACAGAATCAATTTCTGATACGAGATGGCCGCGTGCAGATGCTTGAAGTTGCTTTTATCATGATATTCCCCGTTTTGCTGTCTGTCCTTTTATGCCTTGTTCGCAGAACAATATATGCACTGATATTGTTTTTAGCTGTTATAAATGTATATTTTTATTTTGATTACATCCCCTTTGCCTATTATTTCTTCAATACAAATGTTATCTACCCATTCATCTCTATCGGCATTACTTATGTTGTCTCTGAGGCTTACAGGAATCTGATAGAAGAAAGACATGGGCGTTTCCTGAAGAAGGCATTTAGTAGTTATGTATCTCCTGAACTCGTGGGTGAAATAATAAAAAATCCGAATCTTCTTAAACTCGGCGGTGAAAAAAGAGAAATAACAGTCCTTTTTTTAGATATAAGAGATTTTACTGCTATATCTGAGAAACTTGTTCCTGAGTCCCTTGTTATGCTCTTAAACCAATTTCTTGGACCTATGACAGATATAATATTGAAGCACAAGGGAACACTTGATAAATATATTGGTGATGCCATCATGGCTCTCTATAATGCCCCCCTTAAAGTAGAAGAACATCCATTAATGGCATGTAAAAGCGCTCTCGTAATGAGAGAGAGGCTCAAAGATATTAATAAAGATTTTAGTAAAAAAGGGTTGCCGGAAATTGACATCGGTATTGGCATAAATACAGGAGATGTTATTGTAGGAAATATGGGAACAGATATAAGGTTTGATTATACTGCTATCGGGGATACAGTTAACCTTGCTTCAAGATTAGAAGGCATGAATAAGATATATAAAACACATATTATAGTGAGTGAGTTTACAGTTAGAAAACTCTCTGAACGCCGTACTATGAACTCCGAACTTAAATTCAGGGAACTCGATCTTATAAGGGTTAAAGGTAAAGAAAAGCCTGTTAAAATTTATGAGATGTCTACCTCACTGGATGAGGTATTAATCAAAAAATTTGAAGGAGCTTTGGGTCTTTATAGAAGACAGCAATTCAAAGAAGCAGAGGAAAAATTTAAATGCCTTTCTGCTGAATATGGGGATAAGCCCTCAGACGTTTTTGCTGAAAGATGTACTGAATTTATAAACAACCCTCCAGAAAAAGAATGGAATGGTGTTTACATAGCAAAAATAAAATAACTGAAGATTTTAGGATGTCCTATTTAGACAGATATTCACTGACTATTTTTAGTAATTCCTGCGTCTGTATCGGTTTTGTGAGATAATTACTAGCGCCTATAGCAATCGCCTTTTTTTTATCTTCTTCTGCACCTTCTGTTGTAATCATTATTACAGGGATATTTTTGTAAACAGGGTTGCTCTTGACAAGGCTCAATAATTTAAGTCCATCCATAACCGGCATATTTATATCCGCTAATATGATATCTATCTTTTCTGAAGACAATTTTTTTAAGGCGTCAACACCGTCATTTGCCTCAATAACCTTTGAATCAGGAATTCTTTTCATGGCAAAACTTATCAATTGTCGCATTGTTGGTGAATCTTCAACAACAAGGATAGTTGGCATATTCTCTCCCTTTTATATCACTTTTTTGGCTTTTCCTTAAGAAGATCGAGGAAACTCTGTATGGTAGTAAGTTTCCTCTCAGACTGGGTATACAGCTTTGATGAAAATATTGCGGTTGCTGCATGACCTGCGAGCAGATTGAAAAGTTCATAATCCACATTAGTAAATCCAGCCTTCTGCACAAAAAGTGAATATATTGAGATAACCCCTATAACATGCTCTTTGATCTTAAGTGGTATGCATACTATAGGATTTTTGGTATCAATAGTCTCAGCATTATACATCATATTCTCTGAAAAATAGCTCTCTCCTTGCTTTGCCACTATGCCTATCCTGCCCTCACCTGTCTTTACCTTGGGCATATCACTCAAAGACAAACCCTCAGAAGCAGCAGGCAATAACTCATTCGTCTTTTCATCCATAAGATATAGTGCAAATTTTTCAGCGCCTATTAGATTAATAATTATCTCAAGGACAATCTTTAAAACCTCGTTAAAATCCAGTGTTGAATGAAGCTGATAGCTGGCAACATACAGATTAGCAAGGTTATTATTCTCTGTTTCTACTTCAATATATTTTGAAGCGAAGTCTTTATTTTCATCCTCTACCTTCTTGTACCTTTCCATGAGTGAATTTATTTCATTTTCGAGCGCCTTTATCCTTTCCTCATAGAGTCTATTTTTTTCCTCATTCCCTGTTTTTTCAAGGGCTCCTTCAAGTTGAGCAACCCTGAATCTAAGCCTCTCATTCTCTTTAATCAGCTCCTTTGTGAACTCCTCTCCTTTCTTAAATACCTGAAGAAACTCATCTGCCTTTTTTAAAAAACCAGGCTCTCTTTCCATTAATCATCTCCTTCTTTTTTTTCTATAACTAATTTTATTATTTCATCAGGTATCTCAGAAAGGGGTAAAACCCTACCTGCGGCACCTGCCTTTATCGCTTCTCCGGGCATACCAAAAACAACAGCAGTATCTTCTGATTCTGCTATAGTATACCCTCCTTGCTTTTTAATTTCCAGCATCCCTTGAGTCCCGTCGTTTCCCATACCGGTAAGTACAACTCCCATTGTTCTATTTCCAAAAATTTCTGCAGCGGATATCATCATCATGTCAACAGAAGGTATATATTTATCTGCATTACTGGATTCTTTAATATTTGTAATTATTTTTCGCCCGGTTTTCCTAAAAGACATGTGATGCCCTCCAGGACAGATAAGGACCTTGCCTTTTTCTATCTCATCACCTTCTTCTGCTTCTTTTACATGCAAGTTCGAGATTCCATTAAGTCTTTCTGCAAACGAGGCAGTAAAACCCCTTGGCATGTGCTGACTTATTACCACACCTGCAGGGAAATCTGATGGGAATCTTGAAAGTATAATCTTAATCGCCGCAGGACCCCCTGTTGACGATCCTATAGCTATGGTTTCAATGCCACGTCCTGTCTTTTCTACATTTATTATCTTGGACTGTCCCTCTTCAAGGAGCTCGAGATTTTTACTCAACCTATCCAGCCGCAACTGTTTTATTCCTCTTACCTTTTTCAATAAATCATTTTCGAAATTTTGAAGTTCTGAGGCTGCTCGGGGTGGTTTTGCTATAAAATCAGCAGCACCGAGTTCAAGCGCTTTAAACACAGTCTTTGAATCAGAATATGAACTTAGAACTATTACAGGTATAGGATTGTTTTTCATCAGCCATCTCAGGAAACTAAAACCATCCATCTTTGGCATCATGATGTCCAGTGTGATAAGGTCAGGCTTTAGCCTGATGGTTTTCGACATAGCGTCTATTCCATCCGTTGAAATTCCAGCGATATCTATATTAGGTTCTTTTTCAAGCGTTTTTCTGACAATCTGTCTGCTATACGCAGAATCATCAACAATAAGAACCCTAACTTTCGGCAACTATAAGTCCTCCTTTTTTACAGGTTTTTGGTAAACCATATCATGCTTAAAATGCTTAAGCGTAAAGGCAGTAGATATATTTATAAGAGACTCAGCATGCCCCAGCAATAGATAACCTCCATCTGTAAGTCTCTCAAAAAACATATCTATGACCTTTTTCCTCGAAGGATAATCAAAATAGATTAACACGTTTCTGCAAAATATTACATCCATCGCTCCTACTAATTTTACCTTATAAGGATCGAGAAGATTTAGATGGCTGAAATTTACATATTTTTTGATGCTGTCTGATATCCTGAAAACACCATCTTCTTCCTGAAAATATTTATTAAGAAAATAAGGCTCTGTTGTCCGGAAAGAGTTTCTCCTGTATTTACCACTTCTTGCTACCTGTAGCACTCTTTGGTTAATATCACTTCCAAATATCTCTATGTCCCAACCATTGAATTTATCATTTTCACGTATAAACATGGCAATAGTATATGGCTCCTCCCCTGTAGAACAACCTGCAGACCATATCCTCAGTTTCTTAACCCCTTTATTTTTCTCCCTGAGTTCAGATAGTATCTCTTCATTAAAAGTAGTAAGTTGGTTTTGCTCCCTGAAAAAATATGTCTCATTAACTGTAAGGATATCTGTTATAATAGCAAATTCTTCCTCGCGGTTTTTATCATAGAGCAAATATCTAAAATATTCTCTAAAACTATTGAAGTGATGGGTTTGTACTCTCCTTGCAAGTCTCTTTTCAAGGAGATACTTCGAATCATCATCAAAATATATTCCGCAATAATCTCTTATAAGGTCTCTTATAAGCCTGAATACGTCTTCCGGCAGATGTATTAACGCTTCATTTTCTAATACCAATGCTCTCTTCAACCGCCTTTTTTACTACAGGATCTTCTTCTATATCCAGAAGTTTTTCGAGTTCATTTTTAATGTTTCTTTTAGACTTTCTTTTAGCCAATACTTCAATAGCAGCCATTCTGGTAGCCCAGTCCTCGTCTCTTAGAAATGGAATTATTTTTTCCTCTATGCCATCAAACGATGAAAGTGATTTTATCGCAGTCCTGATAATTTCTTTATCTTTAGAAGAAAGCTTGTGAATTAGGGCAGACCTTGCATCGCTCCCACCTATCATGCTTAATGACTCCATGGCTGTTGCAACAACAAACCCATTTTTATCAGAGAGCAAACCAATAAGCGGTTTAATTGCCCTTTTATCTTTAAGCATTCCAATGGATCTTGCTGCTGCCCCTCTTACTGAATCATCTGAGTCAGCAAGAAGAATAGATAATGCCTCAAAAACCCCATTGCCTCCTATTCGTCCAAGACTCAGAGCTGACATAACCCTTATATCAGGTTTCTCATCAGTTAGTGCGAGGATAAGAAATTTGATAGACTCCTCTGTCTTAATATTAGAAAAGGCGATAACAACAGCCTTTCTTACACTGATATTCCCATCTTTAAGTGCAAATCCCAGTGCTGGCACTGCCTCTTTTGCCCTGATTTTCCCAAGTAATAGGGCAGCGTTTTTTCTTATTGCAGGATTAGGATTATCAAGCATGCCTAGCAGTTCAGTGGTAGAAAGCCCATCCCTTAAATTATAAAGTGCCTCTACTGCAAATTCCTGTACATCTTCGTATGAATCAGCAAGGAGTTTTTTTACAGGTTCTATTGCCTTTAGATTGCCGAGCTTGGAAATTGCCAGAGCAGCGAGGGACCGGATGTGTCCATCCTCATGCTCCAGTAGCTTTTCGAGGATATCGTAATAGACAGGGGCAGCAATTTTATCTGCGACTTCGCATAAGAAACGTTTCTGGGAAAAGCTCTCGGTCTCAAAAAGCCTTAGCAGAGATTCCGGGCTATCTTTCCCTATAAAGACAAATGCCCTCATCACATCTTCTCTGAGATTTTCCTCCTGCGAAATTTCAAGCAGAGGAGTATATGCCCTTTCATCCTTCATCATCCCAAGGATAAGTATTGCAACTACTCTTACATCAGGCTTTTGTGACCATGCATGTGCAACTAATATATCAAGAACCTTATCACCGATAAGACTTTTTATCTCGTCTGTAATAAAATCCTCACTAACCCCTTTATGATAAAATCTCTCTATGCTCCGCAGAGCTTCTTCCTGAATGGTCTTTGACGAGTCTCCTATAAAAGGCACTATATATTTCAATGTTTTTGGGTCTCCAATATAACTTAATGCCTTTATAGCCGGTTCTCTCAGCGTCTTTTTATCAAGTGCCTTTATCAGTGCAGGAATTGCCTTTCTGTCCCCAATTCTCCCAAGTGCATCAGCAGCAGGATAGGCGCTCCAGAGATCGCCACCCTTGAGAACTTCTATGAGAGAATCTACTACTGACGATTCGCCTACTTTACCGAGATGCTCTATGGCTGTAGCACGCACATTTTCATCTTCGTCTTTTAATGCATCGAGCATAAGCGGTAGGGATCTGCTGTCCTTGAATTCGCCGAGGATATCTATAATGAATTTTCTTACATCCTTGTTAGGTGTGTTGAATGCCTCGATTAAAGAAGTTGTTACCCTTTTATTGAGTCTAACAAGCGCTTCTATTGCAGAATTTCTTGCGCCTGCGTTGTCTTCGCAATAAAGTAGCTGTATTAACCCTCCCACATATTTTTCAACAGGATAATCTTCAAGGAGGATATCTATAGCCGTATGCCTTATCCTCCAGCTTATATCTTTCATTCCGGATAGAAGAATATTTATGTAGCGATCGTTCGGCTTTCCCCTTATACTCTCGAGAGCGCCCCTTCTGATCTCAACATCATTGCTCTTAAGGAGTTTTGCCAGATTCTCTATTCTCATTAACTATATCTTCTGACTCCTTTGTTTCCTTTAGCATTATCTTTTCCTCTGATGTTAGGAGGTCGTCTATATTGAGAAGGATTATTATCCTGTCGTCTTTCTTACCAATACCGGAAAGATATTTTCTCCTCAACCCTTTAAATATCTTGGGGGGGGTCGTTATTTCATCAGGAGCAAGCGATATTATGTCCTTTACTTCATCTACAAGAAGCCCGATCTTCTCAGCATCATACCGTATTGTTATTATGCGGTCTTGCTTTTTCACAGAAGATTGGATGCTAAACCGCTTTCTTAGGTCAAGAAGGGGTATTATTTCACCCCTTACATTTATAACACCTGAAAGAAATTCAGGCAGATCAGGCAGTGTATAAATCTTTTGTGTTTTGAGTATTTCAACAACCCTTTTGATCTCTACTCCAAAATCTTCTTCACCTATCTTAAATATAGCAAATTTCTCCACCTCATCTCCCCTTTTCCAATCTTATAAGTCTGTTTTCTTACTTGTCTCTCTAAAGCATTCCTAACTTCAACATCATAACCCTTACATTAGTATATTCATCGCCAGATGTCTCTTTAAAACCTGTATAACGTTTATATATTTCATGAAGGATTGAAGCCCCTTCAGGTGTTGCATCACTCAGTGATATGAGTGCAGCCTTTAAGGTATTTCTATCTTTTTCAGGCATTGTCCTGCTTGCGCATATACAGGATACAGGCAGCTCTTCAGAAAACTTTAAACATTTAATCCCCTTGTCTTTAAACTTATGTGCTATACCATCTGTAATACCACCTGCGTCAAACTTACCCTCTACCACTGCCTCTAATACCTCTTGTTGGGAAGCAAAATATTTATAATAAAGCAAATCCTTACAGTCTATCCCGGCTTCAAGAAGCATAAACATAGGTGCTATATAGCTGGACACTGAATGCGGATCTCCAAAAGCAAATGTTCGTCCCTTGATGTCTTCTATAGAATTTATCCCACTGTTACTCCTCGTTATAATAACTGACCGATAAGTTGACTTTCCTTCTGTCAATGCCTTTACAAGGGGTTGCACGCCGTATTTCTTATTTGCTTCCACATATGTAGTTGGAGCCATATAACAGGCATGTGTAATACCGTAACCTATATCTCTTATGGCGCTCTCATACCCAGAAACTGGCTTTAAGTTAACCTTCCTGCCAAGTTTCTTGCTGAGGTATTCAGCCAATGGAGCGAATCTTTTTATTGCCTCCACAGGTGATATGCCAACAGGCTCTATTCCAAATCCGAAGACATCTTCAGACATATCATAAACCGTGCTTTCTTCATAGAGCTTAAACCTTTCTGTCTCTTTCGCTACGATCTCAATACTTCTGAACAAACTTCTCATAGAAAGATTTATATTATATACTGTGTTCATAGTATTTTTAGGTATTTCCTTTATCTTCTCCACAGACAGTAATATCTGTGACGACCCTGTCTTTTGCTCACTGACAGACGTGGCTATCTTTTGACTTTCTCCTGTCACAAATTCTACAGAACTGGATATACGTTTGGCAGTTGTGAGCTGTTCAGACGTTGCGGTCTTAACCTGAGTGGTAACGTCCCTAACTTTTTCTGCTGCCTTTGCAATAAGGGAAACGCCTTTATTCTGTTCGGATGTAGCCATTGCAACCTGCGATACCATATTTTTTACCCTTTCCATTGAAGCCGAGACAAACCTTGTTGCCTTTGTCTGCTCTTCTGTTGAGCGGTCTATAGCCAAAGCCATATCTGCTGATTGTTTAGACACCTCTATTATCTTTTTTAGTGCATCGCTTGCTCCATCTGCAACCTTTAATCCATCTCCTACTGATTTTAATCCTTCATTCATTGCCTGTATGGCGTCCTTTACCTCTTTTTGGACAGTTTGTATAAGAGAGGCTATTTCCTGCGTTGAGAGGGATGTCCTCTCTGCAAGGTCTTTTATCTCATCAGCAACAACAGAAAATCCCTTGCCATGTTCGCCTGCCTGCGAAGCAAGAATAGCTGCATTTAAGGCAAGCAAGGTTGTCTGATCAGTTATTTCCTCTATAACATTTAATATCTTGCCTATCTCGTTAGATCTGCTGCCGAGTTTCATTATTAAATCTGCTGTTTTTTCTACTGATGATTTAATATTCTGCATTCCTTCGATTGTCTTCTCTACTGATCTTATTCCAAAAGAGGAGGCATCATTTTTGACCTTTTCTGAAAACATTGCAGATTTTTTTGCATTCTGTTCCACTTCTTTAACAGAAGACAAAATTTCCTCTGTTGCAGCGAGCGTCTCCTCTGATGAGGCAGTAAGTTCTTGTGTCCTCTGTACAATTTCTTTTGTTGTTGCAGACAGCTCCTCTACAGAGGTTGTTGTAGAGTCAACCTCAACTGAAAGTTCTTGTGTAATCTTTGCAACCTGACTTATACTTGTAACCATTTCAGACATTGAAGCGGATGTTTCCTCTGCTGAGGCTGTAAGATGTTCGGCAATTTTCGATATCTCTGCGGCGGCTGAATTCATTTGTTCCAGAGAACTTGCTATATTGGCTATTGACTCAGATTCGAGCTTTGAACTTTCCGAGACCTTTTCGAATTCAGTCTCTACTTTTTCAGAAACCTCTAAAGCTTGTTTTGAGCTACCCTTGATCCGGTTAATGACTCCCCCAAGAGAAAATATAGAGGTATTGATGGACTTGCTAAGCCTTCCTATCTCATCTTTTGATTTAATAGCCACTTTAAAAGAAAGATCTCCTTCAGCTATTGATTGGCAGGCGGTTTCAATAGATCGTATCGGTGATAACACAATCCTTCTTAAGATAATCCAAAAAAAAAGAGTAAATGCGGCAATGCCAGCTATTGAGATTATAGTAGTCCATAAGATAAAGCTCAAACTTTTTCCATAAATCTTTTCGAGTGATGCCCCGACTTTAACAGCGCCTAATATTTTGCCTTCCTGTGCATGGCAGCTCTTGCAATAAAGAGTGTTTTCAAATGGCTTATAAAACACAATGGTCTTATCAGATTTGGATAAAAATGGGGCAGCGGTTTTAGATATTTTTTGCATAACATCCGCTTCTGTTACCTCAGAGGTTTTATTAAATGCCTCCCTGCCCTCTGCATTCAATATTTTAACTTCATCTATGCTTTTTACAGTCTTAAGTCCATTAATAATCTCATTGGACACCAGAGATTTTTTTTCGACCGTCTCGTGCATAGCCCTCGTGATGTCAATTGTAACTATGGTAGCCACTGCATCTAAGTTTTCTTCGGCTGTGGAATAAAGATTATTTTTAAAATATGCAGATACAGAAAGGGACCAGATAATGCCGGCTATCAAAAGAACCATCACAAAAATCATATATCGTAGTTCGAGTCTTTCACGTACAAGGTTTATAACATTCATAAACTTATCGCTACTGCCTCTTCCATATTTATTATGGATGTAAAACGATTGCCTATTACAGCTACACCCCCTATAAACTTGAGTTCCGCCTCTGTAAGATGCGCAGGTGGAGGCTTAACCTCAGTCTTTGCAATTCGAGCAACACCCACTACTTTATCTACTATTATGCCGATTGGTCCTTTTGTTCCCTTGATTATCAGTATCTTACACTTCTGATCTATATTCGGGAGTTTGTCTGTAAGTGAAAGTCTGACCTTAAGGTCTATTACAGGGATAACCTTGCCTCTTAGAGAAGTTAGCCCAACAACATAATTGGGCGTCTTAGGAACCATGGTTATCCTCTGATATCTTAATATCTCTGCAACCTGAGAGATTTCAAAGGCAAAATCTTCTTTTAGCAGGCTAAAAAGAACTAACTCAACAATATCATCAGGCATTTCTTCTTCAATTTCAGCTTTAGCCTTGACAGGTTCTTCCCTTATCTCTTTTTCCTCTGTTATTTCCGCTTCCTGAGTAAAGCCAGCCGATGTTTCTGTTAATTCTGGTTTCTTTTCTTCAGCTTCTGTATGCGGTACCTCTTTACCTTCTGTTTTATCTTCTGCCTTTTCTGGTTCGGGGGTCTTTTCCTCAGGCTTTACCTTCTTGCTGTCCTCTACCTTTTGATCATTGACTTCAGATTGCTGGCTTTCTTTTGTTTCTTTCAGCTTTTTTCTAATTTTCGCGATATCCATTGAGTCCAAGCTCCCTCGCTGCATTATTTATAATATATTCATCTATAGATTTTAGCGATTTTCCAAATCCTTCGAGGAGTGCCGATGTAGCAATATTATTTATCATTCTCGGTATGCCACCTGAGTATTGATAAATTTTTTTAATCGCCTCATCTGTAAATAAAGGATGTCCAAGACCAGAAACCCTCAGCCTGTGATTTATATAATCTTCTATTTCATCCTCTGTTAAGGGCCCAAGATGATAATATAGTCCGATCCTTTGTCTTAAAGGAAGGTATGTTTTATGATTTAACCTTCTTCTCAGGTCTGTCTGTCCAACGAGTATAAGGCTGAGAAGGTTTGTATCATCAAGCTGAAAGTTAGTAAGGAGTCTTATTTCCTCAAAGGTGCCTTTGCTTGGTATTAGTTGTGCCTCATCTATGATGATTACTGGACATATCCCTGACTCATAGTCCTTATAGACCTTTTCGTAAATTGCCTCAAGTAAATTATCTTTAAAATTATAAGGGATATCTAAATCAAACCGCTTTGCAATCGTTCTCAAAAATTGAAGAGGTGTTAGCATTGGATTTATTACCAATATTATCCTGTGCTTTTCATCGAGAGAATCTATCAATGCTCGTGTAAGCGTGGTCTTCCCACTGCCTATTTCGCCTGTAAGCAATATCAGTTCCTTTTCTTCAACTGCATATTGCAATCTCGCTAAGGCTTCTTCATGGGTCTTGCTTAAAAAAAGAAACCGAGGATCAGGTGTTTTTGTAAAAGGCTTTTGTTTCAAGCCGTAAAAATCTTCATACATAAGATACGCCTTCCTGTTTTACTAAGGATTTCTCTATCAGGGACTCAACATCAAGGACGAGTATAACCTCATGCTTGCCTATCTCCGCTGCACCAGCGAAACCGCTTAGCCCTTTAAAATATTCACCGAGCGGCTTTATAACAATCTCTTGTTGCCCCAGAAGTTCGTCTACAAGAAGTCCTAACTTTCTTTTACCAAGACCTAAAACAACACCGAATGATATGTCGCCCTCCGCAGTCTCTATATTGAATATTTTACCTGCACTCATTACTGGAAGCATTTCTCCTCTGAGGTAATACACATATTTCCACTCTATAGTCTGAATATCTTTATGTTCGATTACTACTGTTTCTGATAATGCTGTTAATGGTATAGCAAATTTCTCTGTGCCAACTCTCACAAGAAGCGCTTTTATTATTGCGAGTGTGATCGGGAGAGTAAGCGTGAATGCTAATCCTTCATCTTTCTTAGTATAAACCTCTACAAAGCCGCCCATTGCAGAAAGTTTTTCTTTTACTACATCCATGCCTACGCCTCTTCCTGAAATCTCGGTTACAGTATCCTTTGTGCTAAATCCTGCTGTAAAAATGAGATCAACCGCTGTCTTCTCATCAATCACGGCGTTGGGTTCGAGTAATCCTTTTTCTATAGCTTTTTTTCTGACCTTTTCCATATCAATGCCCCTGCCGTCATCTATTACCTCGATTACGACGTGATTCCCCTTCTGAAACGCCTTTAAAGTAATTTTACCGGCTTCTTTCTTCCCCTTAGATACTCTCTCCTCAGCCGTTTCTATACCATGATCAATTGAGTTTCTTACAAGATGCATAAGGGGGTCAACTATCTCTTCAGCCAGCGATTTGTCAATCTCTGTATCTTCGCCGTAAAGCATAAGATTTATTTCTTTCCCCATCTCTTTTGAATAACGCCTTATCACCTGTGCAAGCCTTGAAAATATCTGACCTATTGGAACCATCCTTATTTCAAGGACTTCATCCTGTAACTCCAGAAGCTTTCTTTCAAACGTCTGAGAAATCTTATGGGCATCACTCACAAGCGGTGAATAGCGATATGCATCGGATAACTCTGTACTGATTCTCTTAACAGCATCCTTTGCGAGGGTAAGCTCGCCTATTGTATTTAATATTCTATCAAGTTTATCTATATCAACCCTTACAGTAGTTGCTGCACTTTTAATAGAGCTTTCAAGTCTTCTGGTCTGTGGCGCCCCTGCCTGTTTTGATTGAACAAGTACGTCTATATCGCTTCCTATTTCTTCTTTTATCTCATTTATTGGATGCCCGCTGGTAAATAAAAGATTAAAGCCTATATAGCCGTCAGGTATATCTGTGGATGTAGGAAGTGTGGATATAAGTTCACCTTTTGATTTTATCTTCTTTGTCATCTCATCGAGCAATGTGTCAAAGTTAGAAAGTCCAAATACTGCCTTTGCAATATATATACCCTTGCCATCTTTTATATTTGCCTTAAGCCTGTGTTCCTCATATTCTGAAAGAACCTTTACTATGGACTCATCTATAACGCCTTGAAGATTAAAACTCTTATCACCTGCTTTTACTGATTCCCTGAAATTCTTTATTCCATCTATATGTTCTGTTAAATCTGTTTCTTTGTCTTCCTTAATATTATCAATAGCAGTTTTCATTACATCTATGTTTTTAAAAAGGAAATTTACTACATCATCAGTTACATCCATCTTCCCGAGTCTTATGTCATCTAATAATGATTCGAGGGCATGGCTGAGATTTGTTATCCCCTGACTTCCAAAGAGTCCTGAAAGTCCTTTTAGCGTATGCATTGACCGGAAGAGTGCATTAATTGTATCAGGATTTATTTCTGTCTGGTAAGTATCCTGTATCTCAAGCAATAGTTGCTGGGACTCAAACAGGAGGTCTTCTGCTTCTGCTACAAATTCTTTTTTAGATGCCTTCATAATTTAATTGCCTGCTTTATAACTTCCTGAAGTTCATGTGCCTTGAAAGGTTTGGTAATATATGCCATTGCACCCAATGCAATACCGCGATTTCTATCCTCCTCGCTTCTCTCTGTGCTGACAATTATTAAAGGAATGTGACTGTACTTAGGATTATTCTTCATGAAGTTTATGAGTTCAAGACCATTTATGTCAGGCATATTTATATCAGTTATAACAAGTTTAAATTCCTGAGTAGGCAAGAGCTTTAATGCCTCAAACCCGGAAGCAGCCTCGACTGTATTAAGATCTCCCAGCTCTTCTATGACAGCCCTTATAAGAGCCCTTGTTGTTGTTGAGTCTTCAACAATGAGGATATACTCTGTTGCCCTTTCGTCTTGCATTACTAACAAATTTTACCAAATTAAAATAAAAAAAACATTATATTTATAATAAAAACGGCAGTATAAACTTCCCTGTATAAAATCATTAAGAATTCGTAAAACTTGAAATTAGCAACTACTTTATAGCTAAAATATTAAATGTCTGTTAATAAATTAAATAATAATAATATTTACTGGCAGAAATTAAATGTCTCGAAAGAAGATCGGAGAAAAAATACAGGACATAAATCTGCGGTAATCTGGTTTACAGGTCTTCCCGGCTCAGGGAAGACAACAATCTCAAAAAACCTTGAAAAAAGATTATTTGAGATGGGTATTCATACCTATCTGCTCGATGGTGATAACATAAGACATGGACTGAACAAAGATTTAGGTTTTTCCAAAGAAGACAGGGATGAAAACATTCGGAGGATTGGAGAAGTTGCAAAGCTCTTTTTGGATGCCGGAATACTTATCTTATGTGCATTTGCCTCTCCATACACAAAACAGAGGAGACTGGTGAGAGGACTGGTTGGCAGAAACGAATTCATAGAGGTCTTTATGAAATGCCCTCTGAATATATGTATCCAGCGTGACCCTAAGGGGTTGTATAAAAAATCCCTATCTGGAGAAATAAAAGGATTAACAGGCATAGATGATCCATATGAAAACCCGGAGAAAGCAGAAATAATAATTGAAACAGATAAATCAAGCATAGAAGAAAGCATAAACATTATTCTCGATTACCTTAAGAAGAAGGAAGTGATTTGAATTTGTGGATGGATATTGGTATCTTATTTTAAACGTATCTTGAAAAGAGAGGACGCGCATTAAGAGACAGTGAAAGGGATAATTTTAGCAGGAGGCAGTGGAACAAGGCTTTATCCTATCACCTTAGCTGTCTGCAAACAGTTGCTGCCAATTTATGATAAACCCATGATTTATTATCCATTGTCTGTACTTATGTTTGCAGGCATAAGAGATATTCTTATTATCTCTACTCCTCAGGACATCCCTAAATTTGAAGGCATATTTGGTGATGGCTCTCGTTTTGGATTGAATTTTTCATATAAGGAGCAGCCGCAACCAAACGGGCTTGCAGAGGCATTTATATTGGGTGAAGAGTTTATCGGCGACGATAACGTATGTTTGATACTCGGTGATAATATATTTTACGGACATGGTCTCACAGATTTATTAAAAAAATCTGTTGCTGACATTAATAAAAAAGGCGGCGCTACGATATTTGGTTATTATGTAAATTATCCTGAAAGATATGGCGTGGTTGAATTCAATAAAGATGGCGGGGTAGTCTCTATTGAGGAGAAACCCAAAAAACCAAAATCGAATTACGCAGTTACAGGGCTTTATTTTTATGATAATAATGTTGTAGAGATTGCTAAAAAGGTTAAGCCCTCATGGCGGGGAGAACTTGAGATAACAGATGTAAATAAGGCATACCTCAAGCGAAACAATCTTCGTGTTGAGCTTCTGGGCAGAGGGTTTGCCTGGCTTGATACAGGCACACATGAGAGTCTTTTAGATGCAGGGGAATATATTGCTGCAATAGAAAAACGACAGGGGCTGAGGATAGCCTGCATCGAAGAGATTGCTTATTTTCTGGGTTACATAAACAAGAAAGAGTTATTAAAACTCGCAGAGCCTTTAAAGAAAAATGGATATGGGCAATATCTGCTTAAACTCATTGAATAGCCATGTCGTTCACTTTTAAAAGACTTGAAATTCCTGAAGTCGTGCTTATTGAACCAAAGGTTTTTGGCGACAGCAGAGGATTTTTTTTAGAGACATATAAACATACTGATTTTGTAAATGCAGGCATAAAAGAACATTTTGTGCAGGACAACCATTCTCGGTCTGCAAAAGGTGTTTTGAGGGGATTGCATTATCAGAAAAATCCACATGCGCAGGGCAAATTAGTGAGATGCATATCAGGAAAGATATTTGATGTTGCAGTGGATATAAGAAAAGGTTCTCCAACATTCGGGAAATGGGTTAGCGCTGAGCTATCAGAAAAAAATAATCTGATGCTTTATATTCCTGTTGGATTTGCACATGGTTTTCTGGTTTTAAGTGAATCAGCAGACATTATATATAAATGCACAGCAGAGTATTCACCTGAAAATGACTGCGGAATAATATGGAATGACCCTGATCTGAAGATTAACTGGCATGTGAAAGACCCTATGGTCTCGGAGAAAGACAGAAGGCTTCCGTTTCTAAGAGAGGCTGATAATAATTTTGAATACTATAAATAATTACAGTTCAAACAGTTTAAACGGTTTAAATATGCTTATAACAGGCGGGGCAGGATTTATCGGCTCTAATTTTATAAGATATATTTTTGAAAAGACAGAATTTAACGGTAAGATTATAAACTGCGACAAGCTAACTTATGCAGGTAATCTCATGAACCTGACTGATATTGACACAAAATTTGGAGGCAAAAGATATTTTTTTGAAAGAACTGATATTTGTAATTACAAAACAATAGAGGAAATTTTTAAGAAATATAATATCGCCATAGTTGTTCATTTTGCTGCTGAGAGCCATGTTGACAGGTCTATATACGGCCCAAAGGATTTTGTGGAGACAAATGTTATTGGCACATTTAATCTGCTCGAAGCTGCAAGACAATTCTGGGGACAGAGGAGAGATGTCAGATTCCATCACATAAGCACTGACGAAGTCTTTGGTTCACTTGGAGACACAGGTTGTTTTTATGAGACAACCCCCTATGACCCACGGAGCCCTTACTCAGCCTCAAAGGCTGCATCAGATCACCTTGTCAGGGCATATTTCCATACATATAATCTCCCGATTACCTTATCAAATTGCTCAAACAACTATGGCCCATATCAATTCCCGGAGAAACTGATTCCGCTTATAATCTTAAATGCTATCGAAGGCAAGGAACTGCCTGTTTACGGAGATGGTAAAAATGTAAGGGACTGGCTTTATGTAGAAGACCACTGCGATGGCATATGGTTAATCCTGAAAAAAGGCAAAACAGGAGAGATTTATAACGTAGGCGGAGAATGCGAGAAACAGAACATAGAAGTTGTAAATAGTATCTGCGGGATACTGGAAGAACTCTATCCTGTAAAAAATAACCCTGTTTTAAACAGTTCAAGCAGTTCAAACAGTTTAAACGGTTCAGACGGCTCAAAGAAACATTACAAAGATTTGATAAAGTTTGTAAAAGATCGTCCAGGACACGACAGACGTTATGCAATAAACTGCGACAAGATTAAGAAAGAACTTGGATGGAAGCAGAGGCATGATTTCAAGACAGCGATTAATCACACTGTAAATTGGTACATGGAAAACAGAGAATGGGTGGAGAGTATCAGGAGTGGTGACTATATGAAATGGATAGAAAGGAACTATACTTTTAGAATTTAATCTCAAATCTTCACTTGACTTTTCAGTCCTAAAAGAGTAACAATTTTACTTGTAAAAGCACTTTTTTGTTACTCATGAATTGACGGTGTGTAAATTTGTTAGAGTCTTTGATAACATCAAAAACAAGAATAAAGCTATTATTAAAATTCTTTTCAAATTCTGAAACACATGCTTACCTGCGCGGTCTGGCTGAAGAGATGGGTGCATCTACAAATGCTGTGCGCGTAGAGCTCAACCGCCTGACAAAAGCCGGATTATTGGAAACAAGTAATGACGGCAGGACAAAGTTATATCAAGCCAATACAAAGCACACCTTGTTCCCCGAGTTGCATAGTCTTGTTAAAAAATATCTTGGGATTGAGCAGTTGGTAGATAATGTTCTGACTCAAATAGGAAGTCTTAAAATGGCTTTTATAACAGGCGATTATGCAAAAGGTATAGATTCAGGAATAATTGATCTTGTGATAGTCGGAGAGATCGAACGAGGCTTTTTACAACATCTTCTTGATAAAGCTGAAGAAATGATTAAGAGAAAAATCCGTGTTCTGGTTTTAACTCAAGAAGATTTAATTCGGTTGAAGGATAGATTAAACATCGAAAAAGCATTAGTAATATGGAACAACTCAATAGACGTGACATAGGCGTATTTCCATATTTGAAGAGAACGCCGCTTATTATATTTTTATAAAAACTCTAAGCTTTGCTGGAGCAAATTACAATTTGTTTTATGACATGCCCGGTCGGACATGAATGGCGGTAGCCTGTTTAATTTCCGGAAAGACTGGCGAGGCTGAACTAACGCATTGATTAGAATTCTTCAGAAATATGACGAGGGCTAAATTCAAGATATTATGGCAACATTGATTTATTATATTAAAGATACATTTACTAAATCTGAGATTTATGACACTCAAATCGGGATTGCCTTGATAGGGTATAAAACAATAAAGAAAATATAAATATGAAAAGGGAATCAATTATTGTATATGAGCCGAACCAGCGACATAAAATCGGTTTCTTCAAAATATGGATCCTGATGATCAGGAACATCATATCCTCAAGGGAACTGATAGTGCAACTTTTCAAAAGGGATTTTTTTGCCTCTTACAAGAAATCCTTTCTCGGCATCGGATGGATAGTGGTGGCGCCTATCGTCGGAATCATATCATGGGTGTTCATGAATGCAACGGGAATTCTTCATCCCGGTGATGTGGGAATTCCCTATCCTGCCTATGTTCTTTTAGGCTCTTCGATCTGGGGACTCTTCATGGGATTTTACTCTGCTGCGGCTGGCACTTTGAGCGCGGGACAGGGCTTCATCGATCAGGTGAAATACCCTCATGAAGCGCTCCTGATCAAACAGACGGCGCAGCATCTGGCAAATTTCATTCTGAGCTTTGGGCTAAATATCATCATTCTTCTCTTATTTAGCGTGATCCCTGACTGGAAAATTATTTTTTTTCCTGCCCTTGTGCTTCCTCTCTTTCTACTTGGTGCCGGCATCGGATTGTTTATTTCGGTGATCAACGTCCTTACGAGCGAAATGCAGAAGAGTGTTGATATTCTGCTCGGCATGGTGATTTACATTACCCCTGTGATCTATTCTCCCAAGTTTGATAACCCCTTGCTCCAGAATATCATCAAGTGGAACCCACTTACATATCTGGTCGGCGGCGTGAGGGACGTAATTGTCTATGGCAGGATGGATCATCCTGACCGGTATCTTTACTCATCGCTTTTCGCCCTTGTCGTATTCATACTCTCATGGCGATTCTTTTTCGTTTCCGAAGACAAGGTGATCGAGAAAATGATCTGATGGAGACTGTATGTATGACGAAGTGGTCATAAAGGCTGAAGGCCTCTCGAAAAAATTCTGCCGCAATCTCAAGCGGAGCATTTTCTATGGAGCGATTGATGTCCTGAGGAATATGTGCAATATCCCTTACGATCTCGGGCGGCTGCGGAGCGACGAGTTCTGGGCGCTCTCCGATGTAAGTTTCGAACTGAAGAAAGGGGAAGTGCTCGGCATAATCGGGCTCAACGGCTCGGGGAAGTCGACACTGCTTCGGCTCCTGTCAGGCATTTTCCCTCCGGATAAAGGTAAAATCACAGTCAGGGGACGGGTCGGCTCACTCATCGCTGTGGGCGCAGGGTTTCATCCCCATATGACAGGAAGGGAAAACATCTTTCTGAACGGAACAATCCTGGGGATGACCAAGCAAGAAATTACGAAAAAGTTCGACAGTATTGTAGAATTCGCCGAGATCGGCGAGTTCCTGCACGCGCCCGTTTCAACCTATTCATCTGGTATGCGTGTCAGGCTTGGATTTGCTATCGCTGTACATTGCGAACCTGATATTTTGCTGATCGATGAAGTACTTTCTGTAGGAGATTTAAGCTTTAGAAATAAAAGTCTCCGTTATATGGCGAATCTTCGTGAAAAAGCAAGGGGCATAATATTTATAAGTCATAACCTTGAACAGGTGCGGGTTCTCTGCGACAGAGTTATAATTTTAGATAAAGGAAAAATAATCTATAATGGCACTACACATGAAGGCTGTGTTCATTATGAGGAAGTGACCAGAGAGATGAGACTGCAGACTATCAGAAGGGGAAATGGTTCTCCAGATGACAATAAATTAAAAAGCAGACAAAGTAGTATGGAAGAGATTGAGTTCTTCGATATCGGGGTATGTGACAATAATAACAACAAGATCGACAGCGTCCCGATGAACGGCCCGTTAAACGTATTCTGTGATATTGAGGTGAAGCATTTCATAGATGGCCTGTATTTTGGCGTCGGCATATTGAATGACGAGCTTAAGCCCTGCATATGGGTTATGAGCAATGACAACAACAAAGCCCAGTTTGAGGCAGTAAAACGAGGTAAATACCGCCTGCTTGTCAAATTTCCTCAGCATCACCTCGTTCCCTCGGTTTATATACCTAATATTGCTATAAGAAATAACAAAACGGGAGAGACATATGAAAGAATTTTGCCTAATTGTTCTTTCAGGGTTTTGTCTGACGGTAGCAGGCTGGAAAGAGGTATAGTTGCAGTAAAAGACGAATGGGCTTTTCAGAGACTGGGCAATGGCGGTGAGGGGATCAGCGGGCGCGAGAGTAATAGCTGACCGGAGGGAACGCAAGAAGAAATAGGCGATGGAAAATGACCGCATAGAGGAAAAAATGATTGCTTATTATACTCACTATTATAAAGATGAGCTGGGATTAATTGATTATAAAGAAAGAGTTACCCGGCGACTTCAGGAGGAAGTTAATACTGAATCTAATATCTCAAAGCTTCAAGCTCTATTTCCTTTTTTTTGCTACCCCGTTAATTATCAGAAGATTTTGGTACTGGGTGGCGGCACCGGTGGCGAATTTATAACTTTTTCTCAAAGGGGCTACGATGCATACACCATTGAGCCAAACGAAGAGGCCGCACAAATAATAAAAATGAAGTGTGCATATTATGGGTTCGATGAAAACAAAATTTCAACTGCAATGGCCGAAAGATTACCCTATGCCGACAATTTTTTCGACATGGTCTGGTCGTGGACGGTGCTTGAGCACGTAAAAGATATAGAGCGATCAATTAAAGAGTTGTGTCGTGTTTTAAAGCCAGGGGGCTGGGCATTCCTGAGTATGCCGGACATGCGACAGTTTTGGGAAGGTCATTACAAATTGACGCTACCGATGTTTTTGCCTAAATTTCTTCTTAAGCTTTTATTAAGACTAAAGAATCGGCCAACCCAATTTATCGACTACGGAATAAATAAGATTACAACGAGACGCGTCAGAAATATACTGCAACATCTAAACGTTGATAGCATGCTTCTCTTTCATCCCTGGTCGAAAGAATGGCTTGACAATCGAACATTCGGGATGAATCTCATTTACTGGACGACTGTTCTCGTTGGCATTCCACATAATCAATTCTGGTTTTTGCGCAAAAGGGAAAGTTAGCATTTGCCACGAGCTGGTCTATCACCTGAATGGTGTTGCGGAATAGGTGCCGTCGTGTAGATGAAACCCATTGAGCGAGTAAAAAAAGATCTCTCTTACAGTGTGCGCAGGTATTTTGTGGATGAATTCTTCCTGCGGAATATCGGCATTTTTCAGCCTGGCGCAAGAATTCTCGATATGGGAGGTAAAAAGATTAACAAACGCGGCCTCTTTAATATTGAACAATTCGATCTAAAGGTTGAATATGCCAATATTGCTAAAGAAACAAACCCGGATTATCTATGTGACATAGCCGCTGTTCCTGTGGCTGACAATTCCTTTGATGGCGTAATCCTTTCTGAGGTCCTTGAGCATGTGAACGAGCCTAAAATTGTCCTGCAAGAGGCTTTCAGAGTATTAAAACCTGGGGGGAGGACACTGATCTGCAATCCTTTTACATACCACGTCCATGCTGATCCTTATGACTATGGAAGGTATACCGACTATTTCTTCAGGGAAACTCTCGGCAAAATCGGGTTTAAAAATATTGTGATAGAAAAACAGGGATTGTTTTTCAGTACGCTGACAAACATGTTGAGACTGTGGGCACAAGAACTGTTATTAAGCGGCAGGCCAAAGTCTAAAGTGAAGAGGTTGCTCCTTCGCAGGACGATTTTTTTTATGCAGCGAAGGGCTTTTGCATGGGATCATTCGGAAGGCGGACGAAATAGTCCCATTGTTTCGGGATATACAACTGGATATGGAATCGTCTGCGAGAAAAGCTGAGATATGTGAGGTGCGTTATGGCTGTCGGCGACCGAATTGAAGATAGGAATCACATCACAGGTTTCAAAGAGGAAATAAAGAAGGCGAAAGATGCCTCAAGGGACGCATTTTTTACATGGTTTAATGCCGGAAAGGATGCGGATGAGGTATTTTTGAGAGGAAGTTGGGATTTTGCCTGCCACATTGTCCGTCCGGTCGAGAGATTCGTAAAGAACCCGGAAAACCTTACTGTTTTGGAAATAGGTCATGGAGGTGGAAGGATCCTGGCGGCGGCGGCGAGGTTCTTCGGTAGGGCGATAGGGGTAGATATACATGAAGATAACGAGTTGGTGCTTGCGGAGCTTAAAAGACGCGGGATTGAGAACATCGAATTAGTAAGGTCCGATGGGACCCGCATTCCCCTTGAAGACAATTCTATCGATATTGTTTATTCATTTATAGTTTTACAGCATGTTGAAAAGATCGAAATCTTCCAAAACTATTTCAGGGAGGCATATCGCGTATTGAAACCGCATGGTATTGCAGTTCTCTACTTCGGAAGGGAGTATAAGTATTCTATTAATAAGCGCGCGCGACTTTTGTATCTATTCGACAGATTCAGGGAGAGATATACGCTCAAAAATGGATACAGGGAAATACCGGCAAGAGTCAACGAGACGAATCTCAGGGTATCGCTTTCTTTCGCGAGAAAGCTGTCGAGGGAGACCGGATTCAAGGTCGCGAAAAATCTGGTTTCCAGAAAAAAAGTGCCTGATGGTCTTGAACTCTACGGCGGTCAAAACGGTCTGGTCCTGCTTAAGAATCTTTCAAACCATTGATGTTGCCTACTCTTAAGGATAAAGTTTCATTGGGTGTCTCAGTCCCTTCTTATCGAGCGACCAGGGGGGTCTGGCTGACTGGACGGGACAACGTCAACTGGGCGACTGATGATGATTACTTCTTCATAAGAAGGATGATTTCATCATTTGTCGAGGTTACTGAAGACATGGAGCGTGCAGAAATAATCCACTCCATCAACTGGCATGCCCTCATGGAAATAGATAGAAACATTTTAAGAAACAAAGTTGTTGTTTCTCATATACCGCATGATGTAAGGAATATGCTTATGCAACCGGAATATCTGCGGGCTGCTCCGTTTGTTGATTATTGGATTGTGCCCTCTTTTAGAGCAAAGGAGTACATGGAATGGCTGGGACTGCCGAATATATACGTTCCTTACGGTATAGATCCAGGTGTTTTCTACAAAATTAAGGACGACGCAGTGTTCAAGGATTTTAAGATGCAGTATAATATTCCGGCAGACAAGTATCTGATTGGAAGTTTTCAGAGAGATACTGAAGGTTCGGATTTGACTACTCCAAAATATATGAAAGGTCCTGATATTTTTCTCGAAATTGTAAAGAAGATATATGAGAAGAATAAAAATATACATATCGTTCTGGCTGGCCCGCGGCGCTTCTGGTTACGGCGAAAACTGTCCGAATCAGGCATCCCATTTACCTTTGTAGGAGAACTCATCGAGGGAAAAGATGATTTGATAGAAAATACTATTGACCGTTCTCTTATCAATATCTTATATAACATTATAAATGTCTATTTGGTCTCGAGCAGGATGGAGGGTGGGCCAAAGGCGGTTCTTGAATGTGCCAGTACGCAAACCAAAATCTTATCCACGGACGTTGGCCATGCAAAAGACATCCTCGAAAAAAAACAGATTTACGGCGATATTCTTGAGGCTGTAGATCTCATACTTGATGACATAGAGAACAATTCCTTGAAGCAATATGTCTCTAGGAATTTTGCCAAGTCAAAACAGCATCATATGGACGCTATACAGCCGGTTCTGAGCGATTTCTATAGGCATCTCAAAACGGGAGGAAAACAGGGGGCTCAGATTTTCAAAGAAATAAAGAAAGCCCCGGTGAGTTTCAGGGACAGGTTGTTTGGCAGAAGATCGGACGGTAAAAAGATAAGCATCTACTTCAGATTCCAGAAACCTCCGTGGGGAGGTGGAAATCAGTTTTTGCTTGCCCTGACAAAGATGCTTGTAAAAAAAGGATGGTCTGTTAATCATGACCTTAATAGAAATTCTCAGGTTGTACTCATTAATTCCTTTCACATCGAGTTTGACAAAATAAAGCGATTAAATCGTTCGAGAGCCTTGATTTTGCACAGAATTGATGGGCCCACAATTCTTGTAAGAGGAAAAGATAAGGAACTTGATGATAGTATTTTCAAAATGAATAATGAAGTGGCCGATATATCCGTTTTTCAATCCCTGTGGAGCCTGATAGAAACCCTCAAGCTCGGGTACATGCCTGTAAATCCCCTTATTATTGTGAACGCTTCAGATCCTGATATTTTTAGGCCAAAGGAGACAGACGTTAACATGCGAGGAAGAAAGATCAAGCTTATTTCCACAAGCTGGTCGGACAACCCACGCAAAGGTGGCCCCATATACAAATGGCTTGATGAAACCCTGGACTGGAACCGTTATGAATATACTTTCGTAGGGCGTGCATCCGAAAAGTTCAAAAATATTAAACACGTAGAACCTGTACCCTCCGAAGTTCTGGCTGATATCCTTAAGCAGCATGATATTTTCATAACTGCAAGCGATAATGACCCTTGTTCGAATGCATTGATAGAAGCCCTTTCATGCGGGCTACCCACTATCTATCGAAATCGGGGTGGCCATCCTGAGCTGGTAGGGGCAGGCGGACTCGGGTTTGAAGAGAGAGAAGATATTCCGATCCTTCTTGAGCGACTCATAGAAAATTATGAAGCTTTCCGTAATCTTGTTGTGTCCCCGAGCATGGATAGGGCAAGCTCGGAATTTATCACATGCTTTGGACTGAGGACATAAGTCTATTTAAATGAACGAAATCGGAGCAGCAAAATGAGCGATATATTCCACAAAATATATTGCAGCCGAAATACTGTCAGGTAGCATTTCCAAAGAAAACAGCGCCGGCCTCGCAATAGCAATGAAAAATTCATAACGAGGCAACGAGTCCTTTTACACTTCTGTCTGGAAGATTTTTATTGACACCTTCTATGTGTGGACGGGAGTGAAAGTTACAGGACTACGGCATGGCAAAAACGGTTGCTAACGATGACGAAGATTTACTCCGCCGAAAAAAGAGCTCTGATTTTTATACAAAGTAAGGCAACGCCTCAGTTTTGGGATGAACACTGGGAATGTGATGACCTACACAATCAAATTACGGCTTGTACAGACAGTTGGTTTGTCTCATTTCTGAAGAAATATTTGCCGAATGAAAAGGGACTCATTCTGGAAGGCGGATGCGGTATAGGCCAAATGGTTCACGCTTTCAAATGCCAGGGGTACAATGCAGTGGGTATTGATTTTGCCGGAGAAACGATAAAGCGGGTCAAGGCAGCAGTTCCTGATCTCGATGTCAGGCTCGGCGATATCAGAAATCTCCCCTTCAGGGACGGAGAAATAGCGGGATACTGGTCATTCGGGGTAATCGAGCATTTTTGGGAGGGATACGAAAAGATCATTGATGAGATGAAACGGGTTATCAGAAACGGCGGCTATTTGTTTATCACATTTCCTTATATGTCTCCGTTAAGGAAATGTAAAGTTTCTTTGGGATTATACAATCGGGATGTCGATAACTGTGAGACTGATAAGTTCTATCAATTCGCCCTTGATTACAATAAGGTAATTTTTGATCTTAAAGCTATTGGATTTACCTTTGTTGAAAAGGTACCGTTCGACGGCGTCAAGGGCTTTAAGGACGAGGTCAAGGTCTCCAAGCCCTTATTGCAGAAAATCTATGACGGCAAAATTCTTCAGCGTTACAGAGCAACAATTGATAAACTTCTGAAGCCTTTTGCGTCGCATATGATGCTTCTTGTAATGCAAAGGAGTTGCTGAAATAAAGAATCGCACTCTCTACATCCCCTTCCCAGACTATAACTCGATCGGTGGGCCATCGACATTTATGGGTAATCTTCAGAGGTATCTCGATTCGGTGCACTATCCGTATTCGACGAAAGCAGACAAGGCTCAGGCGATCTTTTTCCCAATATCGCACGACATGGAAGCCATCAAGAGGATAAAAGAAAGAGGCGGGAAGGTGATCCAGCGGCTCGACGGTGTGTATTATCCTTTGAAACATCCTGACAAATATAGAGAAATGAACAAGGCACTGAAGCAAATTTATCAAGATTATGCTGATTTTGTTGTTTTTCAGAGCTCCTACAGCAGGCAGCAGTGTTTCGCAATGTTTGGAGAAAAGGCGGAAGATAAACACACCATGGTGCTGAATGGCGTTGATAAAACTATTTTTTATCCTGAGAAAGAAAAACATAAAGGTATAGGGAAAAGAGTGAAATTTGTCACCACCGGCAATTTCAGAAATATTGATATGATTGAGCCAGTTGTAAAAGCATTAGATAAAATGAGAGGCAGATTTAAATTCGAACTAAATATTGTGGGGCCGATTGTAAATCCCACTATCGAATGGTTTTTCCATAGGGAATATATCAATCTTTTAGGAAATAAAAATCTATATGAAATAGCAGAAATTCTTCGCAATAATAATATTTTCTTATATTCCCATCTAAATCCTCCATGCCCCAATTCCGTTATCGAAGCCATATCCTGCGGACTGCCGGTAGTCGGTTTTGACAGCGGAGCGATGACTGAATTGTGCTTCTTCTCTAAAGAATTGCTTGCACATGTTTCAGATGGGATATTTCATGCGTATGAGGATTTTGATTATAAAAAGCTGGCAGAGAAAATTCATTTTGTGGTTGAACAGTACGAGCGCTATCAGAACGAGGCGCTGGCTCATGCACACCTATATTCCTTCGATAAGTGTGGTAAACAGTATATTGAAGTCTTTGAAAAAGTTATGACTAAAAGCACCGTCAGGCGCACATCTGCTGTTTCTGCTGTGAAAGTTTCACTTAAAGAACACATATCGTCTTCGGTGGTGAATCCGTACACCGTAGCGTTGTTTGAAAAATGGCTGCTGCAAAAACAGCCTGAGGAATTGGCCGATTACCTGCATGGGTTAATAAAAAAGAAAAGCGATATGCTTTCGCCCTTCGACTCTCTAAAGTTCCTCTTCGATATCGAAAACAGAAACTATCAACTGGAGGGACATGCCTCGGTGCGCTACGGCAACGGCGTGCACACAAAGCACTGGCATATCAAATATCACGATTTTTTTATTGAAAACATCCCTCCGCGTAGCAGGGTACTCGATGTTGGGTGCGGTATCGGAGCATTGGCCTATGATATAGCGATGAAGGTTCCGGATGTTTTCGTTTATGGTGTCGATGTTGCTGAGAATAACATAAAAGTCTGCAAAGAAAGGTTTCAGTTAAAGAATATAAATTATGTTCATGGTGATGCTTTAAACGATCTGCCGGATGAGAAATTTGACGTGATTGTCCTTTCCAATGTCCTGGAGCATATCGAAAAAAGGGTAGAATTTCTCAGAGTATTGAGCGAAAAATACAAACCCAGAAAAATTTTAATCAGGGTTCCGATGTTCGAAAGGGATTGGCGTGTGCCATTAAAGAAAGAGCTTGGGGTTGACTACCGTCTTGATTCCACACATCATATAGAATACTGTCAGGAAGAGTTTTTTGACGAACTTAAGAGTGCAGGACTAACAGTAATCCACTACACCATAAAGTGGGGTGAAATCTGGGCGGAAATCGTGAATCTCCCTGCTTAGTTTATGAATCCACGGGAGCAAGCTAATAAATGCCAAAAGTTTCTGTAATCATTCCCTGTTACAATCTGGGGATATATCTTGATGAAGCTGTAGATTCGGTGCTTGCGCAGACTTATCAGGATTATGAGATCATAATTATCAACGACGGATCGACAGATGAGTTCACTAACAATCTCCTGAAAGATTATTCAAAACCAAAATGCACAATTTATACTACACCTAATCAAGGGCTTCCTGCTGCAAGAAACTACGGAATCGAAAGATCTAAAGGGGAATGTATCTGTTGTCTTGATGCAGATGACAAATATCATCCCGAGTTTCTGGTAAAGACAATGGCGAGTCTTGATGGGGATAAAGAACATAAATATGGTTTTGTGACTTCATATGTACAAGTCTTTGGTGAAGAAAATTATATTTGGGAGACAGCAGAATACAACCCTTATAGATTAGCTGTCGATAATCGAATCCATGTAGCTTCTCTCTTCAGAAAACAATGCTGGGAGGAGGTCGGTGGTTATTCTACTAATCTCTCTGGCTATCAGGATTGGGATTTCTGGATTTCTATAGCAGCAAAAGGGTATGAGTGGAAAATCATTAAGGAACCATTATTTTATTATCGGATAAGAAAAAATTCTATGCTGAAAACCTCAGATAAAAAAAGAAATGCTCTTTATAATCAAATAATAGAGAATAATAAAAATTTTTATAAAAATAATTTCCTGAATATATTATTAGAATTTCAAAAAATACGAGACATTGATATCCATGCATACCAAGACTTAAAACGCGAACTAGAAACCACAACACAGCGATTACAGAATACAGAGCAAAGATTACAGGATACTGCATTTTATTTGCAACAGATTTTTCACTCAAGAACCTACAGGCTAATGAAAATATTTAAAGATGCTCTGCATAGCAAAAAAAAATTATTTTTGTTGCCCTTACGTATTCCTTGGCTATTCCTCTCCGTAGATACCCAGAATAAAATCAAAGTTATTTATCATAAAATAAAAAATACATATAACAAATTAATTTTAAAAGTTATAAGCATTAAAAACGTTGCATGGCCACAAAACTATCCTATAGTGAGTGTTGTTATACCCTGTTTCAATTATGGTCAATATATTGAAGAAGCGATAGATTCAGTTTTAAATCAGACATTTCATAATTTTGAAATTATTGTTGTTGATGGCGGTTCAACTGATAAAGCTACTATTCAAAAACTAAAATCATTAAACAAACCAAAAACGACTATATATTATAGAGAAGGACGGCATCTGGTAGGGGATAACCGTAATTATGGTATTGAAAAAGCTCAGGGGAAATATATTTGTTGTTTAGATGCAGATGACATGATTAAACCATCTTATCTTGAAAAGGGGCTATTTCTTGCAGAAACTTATAACTACGACATTGTGTATCCATCTGTCCAATGTTTTGAAGGTGATAATTTTCTCTGGGCAGTTAATGTGGTAAATCTCCTTTCTTGTGCTGATGGGGATAACCTGTCTACCGTCTCGATTTTCAAAAAAGAAGCATGGAAAAAAGTTAGAGGATTTAGAGATTGGGGAGTAGGCGTGCATCATGTTCCAGAAGACTGGGAATTCTGGGTGCGCCTTTTAGGCCATGGGTATAGGGCAAAGCGATTACCTGAACCCCTCATGTTATATCGCGTTCATCACAACAGTTTGACGGCTACGAATAAGAAGAGTTCAGATGATCAAAAAAAACTTATAAGAGAGGCAAATAAGAAACTTTTTGAAAAACAGAATTTACGAAGGATAAAAAAACTTAATAATATTAGTTATTCTGTGCAAAATCAATTTGTAAACTTAATTCAAGACCATACTAACCATAAAAAAATATTATTTGCACTGCCATTTATGATTACAGGTGGTGCCGATACAATACTCCTAAAAATTGCCAAATATCTCAGTCTTAATAACTTTCATATTTCATGCATTACGACAATTCCAGTCGATGAAAACTGGGGGGACAATACTTCAAGATATGAAGCGATCACCAAAGAGGTATATCACTTATATAAGTTCTTGGAAAGCCAAGAATACTGGAAGGATTTCATATACTATCTAATTGAAACAAGACGGATAGATATATTATTTATCGTGGGTTGTGAGTTTGTTTACCACATGCTTCCCGGAATAAAGGTAAGGTGCCCTAGTCTAATAGTTGTTGACCAGCTTTTTAATGAATTTGGGCATATTCAGAACAATCGTAAATATGCAGAATTTATTGATTGCAATATCGTTGCAAATACTACTATAGAAAATATGCTATCCCATCAATATCATGAGCAAAAAGATAGAGTAAAGGTTATTATCCATGGAGTTGATGTTCAAGAAGAGTTCAATCCTGTATCCCTGAAAAAACTCAACCTTCCCCCGGTAGACGTCTTACCAGACAACAAATTCATCGTTGGCTATTTTGGACGTTTCTCCAAAGAAAAACGTCCCGATGTATTTGTAGATATTATTGATGCGTTTAAAGACAAAGACGATATACATTTTGTAATGACAGGCGATGGCCCAGAATACAGTAACGTAAAGGAAAAAATAGAACGAATAGGTCTCAAACATAAGGTTTATGCCCCTGGGTTTGTGGACGATATAAGGCCATTCTTATGCAGGACGCATGTGCTGGTTATCCCATCTAAAATTGAAGGAATCCCAATTATTCTCTTAGAGGGGCTTTCCATGGGAATTCCTGTTGTGGCGTCCAATGTTGGCGGCATGCCGTCAATCATCACAGATTATAAAAATGGTTTTTTATGCGAGTATAAAAATACCGATGCGTTTATAGAGAAAATAAACCTTTTATATAAAGATCAGTCGCTCAGGAGTGAAATGTCAAAAAATGCTAGGCTTTACGCAGAACAAAAATTGGATATCACTAAAATGCTCGAACAATATAAAGAAACTTTTTTAAACTTAATAACTTATAAAAATAGGGAGTAAAATAGTATGCTTCTGAAAAACAAGAAAGTATTGGTCACCGGGGCAGATGGCTTTATTGGGAGCCATCTTGTTGAAGCTCTTATTGATGAGGGATGCAAAGTGAAGGCTTTTGTCTATTATAATTCTTTTAATTCATGGGGATGGTTGGACTCTTTTTCTAAAGAAAAACTTAAGGATATAGAAATATTTACCGGTGACATCCGGGATCCCAATGGCGTAGAAACTGCAGTGAAAGGATGTGAAGTTGTTTTTCACCTCGCAGCTTTAATAGGAATCCCTTTTTCTTATCATTCACCTGATTCTTATGTAGATACAAACATAAAAGGCACTTTAAATGTCCTACAGGCTTCAAAAAAATTAAATGTTAATAAACTTTTGGTAACATCAACATCAGAAGTCTATGGTACTGCTCAATATATACCCATTGATGAGAAACATCCTTATCAGGGTCAATCGCCATACAGTGCAACTAAGATAGGTGCTGACAGACTCGCAGAATCATTTTATAGATCGTTTGATTTACCTGTGGTAATTGTTCGTCCATTTAACACTTATGGACCAAGACAATCAGCGCGAGCGGTAATACCAACGATTATTTCACAACTTTTAGTCGGTTTAACCGAAATTCACCTCGGCAATTTAAGCCCAACCAGGGATTTTGTTTACGTAAAAGATACCGTAAAGGGCTTTGTGGAGATAGCAAAGTCGAATAAAACCTTAGGTGAAGAAATAAATATTGCTACTGAAGCAGAAATCTCTATCGGTCAATTAGCAAAAGAAATTGTGAATCTGCTAAATCCGGAAGCTAAAATTATTTGCAAGGGGGAACGTTTGAGACCTGAAAAATCGGAAGTGGAGCGATTGATGGGATCTAATAAGAAATTATTGGCTCTAACAAATTGGAAGCAACAATATGATTTGAAGCAAGGCCTTATTGAAACAATTGAATGGCTTAGATATTCGGAGAATCTTGCACAATATAAAGCTGATATTTATAACATTTAAAGTAAAGGGGGTAATTGTGAGAGCAGTTATATTGGCAGGCGGGAAGGGGACTCGCCTAAGACCGTATACAACAACGATTCCTAAACCATTGGCACCTATTGGTGGCGAAATGCCTATCATGGAGGTTGTAATATGCCAGCTTGTTAGGCACGGCTTTAAGCATATAACACTTGCTGTTAATCACATGGCAAATTTAATAATGGCTTTTTTTGGAGATGGATCAAGATGGGGGGTTAAAATTGATTATTCCTTAGAAGACAAGCCTTTAAGCACTATCGGCCCATTAACATTGCTCTCAGACCTTCCACAAAACTTTCTTGTTATGAATGGTGACATCCTCTGCAATTTAAACTATCAGGAATTTTATGATTATCATGTCGAAAGAAAAAATGATATAACTGTTTCTGTTTATAAAAGAGAGGCAAAAATTGATTTTGGTGTCCTTAAATATAATATGGATTATCGTATTACCGAGTTCAGCGAAAAACCAACGTATCACTTTGATGTCAGCATGGGCATTTATTGTTTAAATCGCTCTATAGTTGAGCAGTTGTCAAAGGGCGAGCCTTATGGGTTCGACAATTTAATGACTGACGGAATAAAGAAAAAGCAAAAAATAGCAGCAAAACCTTTTAGTGGTTTTTGGCTTGATATTGGGCGTCCAGATGATTACGATAGCGCCAATGAGAACTATCAAGAACTGAAAGAGAAACTGGGCTTGTAAATGAAAGTGCTCATTACCGGTGCCAATGGATTTTCGGCATCTTATTTGATTTCTCTGTTATCCAATGAAAGCCAACTGCAGTTATTCTGCACAGACTTGCAGTGCAAAGATGATAAAGCATGGCATCCCTGCGACCTCGCTGATTACAAAGCTGTTTATCATCTGTTGGACAGGACAAGACCACAGCAAATTTATCACTTAGCCGGCAGTTTCAGTAATGAATATGAGATTGATTACAGAGTCAATGTCTTGTCAACCAAGAATATCTTGGACAATTGTTTAAGACTTAACTTGAATTGCAGAGTATTACTGATAGGCAGTTCTGCTGAATATGGTATCGTCTCCCAAAGAGATAACCCTGTAAAAGAAGATCACCCTTTAAACCCTGTAAGTATTTACGGCTTAACAAAAACGTATCAAACACATCTTATGCAATATTATCATAATGTTCACAATACGGATATTGTAATGGCGCGCACTTTCAATATTATGGGTAAGGGTATTTCAAATAGGCTTTTCATAGGACGTATTTACGAGCAAATCGATGAGTATAAAAAGGGGAACATACCAAAAATCATTTTGGGGAATTTGCAGAATAATCGCGATTATATAGATATCAAAGAAGCTGTAAAAGACTATAAACTTATTATGGAGTATGGAGTGGCTGGTGAAATATATAATGTAGGAAGCGGTAAATCCATAAAGATTTATGATTTATTGAATAAAATACTAAATGAAAATTACTTGAGCATGGATGTCGTAGAAGAAAAACATACTGACCATCTGAATAAACTTGATATTAAAGATATATATGCAGACATTACAAAACTCTCCTCTTTAAGCAAAGATTGCGATGACATATAAAAAGATCCATTGTCTCACCTCACTTAGGTTTTTGGCTGCTGCGATGATTGTAGTCCATCACTCACGTGGGGTATTATGGCTGACCCCAGACCATTTGAAACACTGGGCTTTAGATCAAGCTGTTTCTTTTTTTTTCGTTTTGTCTGGCTTTGTTCTCACATACGTCTATCCTATGTTAGGCGGCACATTATCGGTCAAAAAATTTTATCTGGCAAGATTTGCAAGAATCTGGCCTAATCACTTGGCCGCCTTTGTTGCTTTGTTTGTAATATTTTTACCCGGGTCTTTTTACTCTATAAAGGGAGTTAATCATGCTTCTGTCGCTATGCTGAACATTTTGTTAGTGCATAGCTGGATTCCAGTACGTGAGATATTTTTTTCATTTAATGCAGTCACGTGGGCTGTCTCAGTTGAAGTATTTTTTTATCTGTTGTTTCCCCTGTTGATAAAAGACTTCGAGACAACTTATCTGCGAAAGATAGCTTTGTCGCTACTGCTTGTCTTTGGCATAGTAAGTTTTTGCAACGTCTTACATTTACCAAGTGATGGCGCTGTATCGCCAACTACGATTTCAAGAACAGCCCTTGTCTACATTAATCCACCCTGTCGTTTATTTGAATTTGTCCTGGGAATGTGCGTTGCTCTCCTATGGAGAAAGCACTACCATCATATCAAGCTTAACAAAATAGTCGGCACGCTATTGGAAGTGTTTGCAATCTGTGTGGTACTTCTTTCAGTCTACTACTCTATATCTGCTGGCAATCTGGTAAGACTCGTCGGACCAGCGGGCTCGGAGTATCTGTGTCATGCGGGATCCGCTGTTGCTTTTGCATCTCTCATTTTCATAATGGCAATGGAAGCAGGGTTTATATCTAAGGTATTGAATTTAAAGTTACCTGTCTTATTGGGTGATGCCAGCTATTCTATCTTTCTATTTCATCAGATAATCCTCCGATTTTATACAGTTAATGCTGGTTTGTTTTCATATATTCCTCAAGTACTTTTATATATAATATTTCTGTTTTTTTTACTTATTATCTCATTCTTAGTGCTCATAGTCATTGAAAGACCATGCCGACGTCTTCTTATGGGCTTCATAAAGTGAGTTATAATGATAAAGACACCCAAAGTTGCCGTATTGATGTCCGTACATAGCGATAAATGGAAGCCACTGACAGCATCCTTAATCAGGTTCTTTCTGCCTCGAATTCTCCATGCTTGATTGGAATATATTGGGCACAAACTAATTTGATTTACAATATCGCATATTTTAAAAAAATTAAGGAGGTCTAATCTTACATGAAGAATCTAATAAAAAAACTTGTTCATAGAAATCCAGCAATTAAAAAGGATAATGTGTTAATTATAGATGATTATTACCCTTTTGTTTCAAAGCCACGATATTATGCAGGCAAGCCAAATATTCATTTATACAATATTATTGACAGAAATAGAACAAACTATGCGAATTTACTGAGAGAATTCATTGAATACAAAGATAAATTTAACAATATTCAAATTAATTTTGCTGCTAAAGATACTGATCCAGTCTGGGAAAACGGATGGATTCCTGCATTAGATAGCATGAGCCTTTATGTTTTACTAACTAAGTACAACCCGACAAGTTATATCGAAATCGGCTCTGGCAATTCAACTAAATTTGCTAGGAAAGCTATAATTGATAGTAATTTAAAAACAAGAATAACGTCCATCGATCCTCATCCCGTAGCAGAGATCGATAAAATATGTGATAAAATTATAAGAAAAAATCTTGAAGATGTTGAGTTAGATATATTTGACACTTTATGGGAAAACGACATATTATTTGTTGATAATTCCCATAGGTTGTTTATGAATTCAGATTCAACTGTGACTTTCTTGGATATCCTGCCGAGATTAAGAAAGGGTGTTTTGGTAGAATTTCATGACATATGCTTGCCTTATGATTATCCTGAAGATTGGATTAACAGATATTATTCCGAACAATATGGGCTAGCCTGTTATATGCTGGCTGAAGGGGATAAATTCGAAGTTGTGCTACCCAATAAATTTGTAGTATTTGACCATGAACTGATGTCAGGTTTGAATGAATTGTGGAATTATGGGAATCTGAAAAAAACTGAGAAAAACGGCTGCTCTTTCTGGATAAGAATTCTAAAATAAAAATTGAATACTCTATGGACGATAATATCTTTTGCATCAACTATTATTGCCTTAATCATAGCTCGATGATATGCAAATAGTTCATAGACACACTTTACTCAGGTTTTTATAGCTGTTGCCATGATTTAATTTATTTAAATATTAAGACTAAGACAATAAATTTTATTAAAGAAATAATATGAAAAAATTAAAAATAGCTTATTTGCTTCCTAATTGCGATGTGTCTGGCGGAGTTGCAGTGGTTTTGCAACATTCAAATCGATTGAAGAAAAGAGGTCATGATGTTTTAGTAGCAACGACTGATAAAGTAACCAAAACAAATTGGTTCCCAAATCAGTCAGTCCCTGTAATTACAGCACAAAATCTTCCGGCTGATCTTGATATCCTTGTTGCAACTTCTTGGGCAACTGCTTTTGCTACAGCTAAAATAAAGGCTAAGCATAAGTGCTATTTTGTTCAGTCTGATGAGACAAGGTTTCATGACTACGGAAATGATTTTTACCATATTACTCAATTAACATATCTGATGAATTACCATTATTTGACAGAGGCGAGATGGCTTCAGAGATGGTTGTTAGAAAATTTCGATAAAACAGCAACTTTAATTCCAAATGGTTTAGATAGCAATATATTTTATCCCACCGCCCCACTTGAAAAAAGAAACAACAAATTTAGGATTTTATTAGAAGGAGCTATCTGGCTTCCTTACAAAGGGGTAAGGGAGGCTTTTGATGTTGTAAAAGACCTGGATGTTGAAGTCTGGTGTATTAGTTCATACGGAAAACCAGAATCTTATTGGAAATGCGACAGATTTTTTGAAAAAGTCCCGATGACAAAAATGAAAGAAATTTATTCGAGTTGCGATATTTTGCTGAAATTAAGCAGAGTTGAAGGATTTTTCGGTCCGCCATTAGAGATGATGGCATGTGGTGGAGTTTGTGTTATTGGAAAGGTAACAGGCTACGATGAATATATTGTGGATGGGGAAAATGCGATTGTTGTTGATCCGACTAATATTGATCAGGCCCGTTCAGCCGTTCTGAAGATAATGGAAGACAGGGAACTGAGAGAGAAGCTGAAAAAGAATGGACTGGAAACTGCCAAACAATGGGATTGGGAAAAGTCAATTGATAAATTAGAGCAATATTTCATGGAAATAGCTGAAAACAAATATGGCCAATTCAATGCAGTGCGACAACAGACTAACCAATCAGTTGCATTTTTTTATGATAAATTATTATCAACATCTTTTGATTCAAATGTGATGGCTCATAAATTAGGTAAAAAAATAAAATCAATATGGCTCAAGAATTTCTTAAAAAGAATTTATTTCCATATGAAATCTAGATGAATCAGTCAATATGTGCGGTAATAGTTTCCTATAATTATCCTGACAAATTAAAAAAATGCATAGAATCTGTTATACATCAAATTGACAAGATTATTATTGTTGATAATAGTTGCAAAGAAACAAAGGAAATTATCTGCAAGTTAAAGTATCCTGATAAAGTACATTTTATATTAAATCCAGTTAATATGGGGTTAGGAAGTGCCCTCAATCAAGGGATAAGATATTCCCTTGATAATAATTTTGACTGGACTCTTTTGTTAGATCAAGACAGTGTTTTAACAAAAAATATGCTTGAAGAAATGCTATTTTCTTATAATAAGATGAACGCGAGTAATCAAAGTCAAACAGCGGTTATTGTCCCAGTTGTCCTTGATGTTGATAGCAAAAAGGAAATACCTTCGATAATTACTACCAAATTTTTTAATAAAAAATTGTATCATCCTCAAAATGATACCTTTGTCCATTTTCACATAACTTCAGGAAGCTTATTAAAAAACAATAATATTCCTAAAATTGGATTACTAGATGAAATGTTTTTTATTGATTATATAGATTATGATTATTGCTTTAGAATAATAGAAGCTAAGCACAATATTTTATTGAGTAAAAATGCTTTATTGATGCATTCGATGGCTGAACAAAGTCATAAATATATGTTTAGTTTTAAAGAACATGATCCTAAAAGACTATATTATCAAACAAAAAATAGACTTTTTGTTCTTCTCAGATATGGGAAGAACTTCCAGTCATTTTTTTATGAAGATATTTTCAGATTAATTGCTAAGTTTTTCAAAATATTGATTTTGGAAAAAAACAAGGTAAAAAAAATTAAAATGATGTTTTTAGGGGTTGTAGATTTTATTAAGTATTATAATTCAGCAAAACATATTCACAAAAACAATATCTGTGTTTAGTATAATTATCCCCACTTTAAACGCTGAAAGGCATATCCGCAGACTTCTTTCTGTTTTAAATAAACAGACAATTCCAATAGAAGTCATTGTAATCGATTCTGCGTCTTCTGACAATACCATTAAAATTGCAAAGTCTTATGGCGTAAAGACCATAACAATCAAAAAAGAAGATTTTGATCATGGCGGAACAAGGAATCTTGCTGTCAATCATGCCACAGGAAATATCATAGTCTTTTTAACTCAGGATGTAATGCCTGCAGATGACCATACAATTGAGCGGCTTACAAAGCCTTTTTATGAAGATGAAAAGATCGGAGCTACATATGGAAGACAACTGCCAAATCCTGATGCCACATTTTTTGCATCACATTTAAGGATTTTCAATTATCAGGATAGTTCTTATGTGAAGTCCTTAAAAAATGGGGATAAAGGCATTAAAGCCCCTTTTCTTTCTAATTCCCTTGCTGCTTATAGGAAAAGTGTATTACAGGAAGTAGGACTTTTTAAAGGAAATCTTATTCTGGCAGAAGATACATATGTTGGAGCTAAGATATTGTTAGCTGGGTATAAATTAGCTTATATTTCGGATGCTATGGTTTATCATTCACATAATTATACAGCTTTAGAGGAATTCAAGAGGTATTTTGATATAGGGGTCTTTCATAAGAAAGAGGAATGGATTATGAAGACATTTGGCAAGGCTGAAGGCGAGGGAAGAAGATTTATTAAATCAGAGATTGAACTTCTATTAAAAAATAAAAAATATCATCTTATCCCTGAATTCCTTGTGAGAAATATTTTTAAATATTCAGGTTTTATATTGGGGCAGAACTATGAAAGACTTCCTCTTAATGTAATAAAGAAAATGAGCATGAACAAGAATTTTTGGAATAAGGGAAAATGACGGAAAATCTGGCTATAAATAGTATAATAAATTCATTACTGTCCCAACGTTAAGTGAATAAATTCAACTGTTTACAGAAAACGCTCTTTAATTCTTCATCATCAACATCTGCAAATGCTTGTAACAAGGGGATCTTCTCAAAAAGCGTCACGCTCAAAA
>JBFMDO010000076.1:0-39404 GCA_040753615.1 Nitrospirota bacterium
ATTTATTCCTCCTGATAGCCTTTGACTCCGTCAAGCCTCTCAGGAGGAATATCTTACTTAATCCTGCAAGGTCAAACCTTTTCAAGTCTCACTGGTCAAACCAGTGGCTTACCTATCTTTGAGTTAGATTCAGCCCTGTGCCGCCTGCCTTAAGAGATATTATCATTAACCTATGAGAATTATCATTCTGAAAATCAGAAACCATTCTGTCTCTTTTTGTCCTCTGCAAACCGCCGTGAAAGAAAAAGGCGTCCTGTCTATTTTCTCTTTTTATCATTTGAACAAGAAGCTCGCCCATTTCTTTGTACTGTGTAAATATAATCGCCTTCTCCCCTCCCACTAATATCTTATCGAGAATGTCTATTGTCTTCTCTGCCTTTCCTGAAAGCGCTCTTAGAGGCTCTCCCTTTTTAGAGTAGTGGGCAGGGTGGTTACATATCTGCTTAAGAGATGTGATGAGTTTGAATATCAATCCTCTCCTTTCAATTCCTTCGCTTTTTTCGATTTCTTTCATTGTAGTATCTACAACCTGTTGATAGAGCACTGTCTGTTCCTTTGAAAGATAACAATACCCATCGAATATGATTTTGTCAGGCAGGTCGCTTATTACTGATTTGTCTGTTTTAAGCCTTCTTAAAAGGAAAGGGGCTGTGGCTCGCCGCAATTTCTCTATCTGCTCTCTATCTCTGTACTTTTCTATCGGAACAGCATACTGTCTATGAAACCTTCCGATCTGTCCAAGATATCCCCTATTTGTAAAATCAAAAACACTCCATAATTCCGTAAGCCTGTTCTCAACAGGCGTTCCGCTCATTGCGATACAAGCAGTGCCTTTTAGAAGTTTTACGGCTCTGGACTGCTCAGTTTCAGGATTTTTTATATTCTGTGACTCGTCTATAACAACTAAAGCCCACGACTTTTCTTTAAACTTTTCGATGTCCTTCCTTAAAACTCCATATGTAGTAATGATAATATCCTGATTCTTTATTGTCAGATTTCTCTCTGTGCCGTGATATATATGCACCTTAAGGGAAGGAGCAAACCTTTCACATTCTTTCTCCCAGTTGCCTACCAATGTTGTGGGACATATGACTATGGCAGGCTGAGCAAGTCTTTTGTCCTCTTTTAGTTTCAGTATGAGTGTGATTACCTGAACAGTCTTGCCGAGCCCCATATCATCTGCAATTAGGGAACCGAAGCCTTTTATTGTGTTGGAATAGAGCCATTTAAAACCTCTCTCCTGATAAGGGCGGAGAATAGCTTTAAGTTTCTTGGGCAGGTTTATATCTTCAATTTTTATAATATTATCCAAGATACCCTTAATCGCTTCATCAGGACTGAACACCGTCCCTTCGAACTTTCCTGTAAACGCAGAATGGATCACCTCTGCTGATGAGAGGTTAGGAACAGGTTTGTTGAGCCTATCAAGGATATTACTAATCTCCTCCGGTTTAAGTAGGATGTAATGATCCCTGAATCTCACGATTCCTCTTGCCGACCTTGCAAGTTTAACGAATTCCTCTTTAGAGACAGTCTTATCCCCAATAGCAACCTCCCATGAAAAATCAAGCATCGAACCGAGTGAAAGATATGATAAGGCTCCGCCTTTGCCTTTCATTTCTGCCTTTAATACTGTTTGGGGAGATGCAAGCTTTTTAAGCTCCTTTGGAATTGCGCTCCTGATACCGAGGATATTTAATATCTGTGACGCATTTGTCATGAAATCAGCCATTTCATCTGTAGTGATAACAATCCCTTCTTTCCCTCGGTTATTTAAGATATTCCTTAATTTAGGCATGTAATCTGCTGCAATGCTTATCTGCCTTGATACATCTGTTCTGACAATTTCTGCGGGATAACCCAAAATCCTGCCTTTTGAATTAAAGACTTTTGCGAGTGGAATAACAGGCAGAAGCGGTTCCTTTCTGTTCTCCACATCTATATTTACAGTAAATTTATCCCCTTTTTGGATTTCCATTTTAATAACTGGCGTTATCTCTTTATTTCTGATTGAGAGCCTTTCGAGCCAGTCAGAGACACTCTTTGCTGTCTGCCTTTCTTCAAATCTTTCGGGCCTATAATTTATGCCTCTGAAAAATGCAGAATATAGCTTGTCATAATCAAACCCTTCGATCGACTCCATAAATTTGTAAACAAAGGCAGTAATAGTCATTGATATAAGATCATGCACTCCATCTTTTTTCATAATGCTGTTGTCTGATTGCCTGAAGCTGATGTTTAAGGGCATAATAGATCTTAAATAATCAACAGCCTTGTTGGTTTTTTCATCATAGATTATCGGGACATATCTAATGGTGAATTCACCGTCGCAATGCATAGCAACTTCAGGAATAAATGAAGCAGATCGCATGAATGCAAGGGCAACGGATGTCAATGCATTCAAGAATACCGAAGAAGGTGAGTTGCGGCGGGGGTCTATGTCCAGAGGGATATTTAAAAACAGATTTAATATATCTTTAAGAGAATATTCACTGCCTTTTTCTTTTTTAAAGTCTATCTTTCTGTCTGATAATGAAGGTATTTTAAAAGACACATGCTTTGCTTTAAGGCTATGGGGGATTAAATTAGGTTGTTTCACAAAAAAAGAAGCGATGTCTTTTTTATGCACCAGATAATAATCCGCATTTTTAAATGACAGGTCATTGCTTTCATGAATATCAAGATATGTAGACCTGATCATTATGCTTTTATATGCACTATGCAGAATACTCTTAAAATTGCCGCTTGTATAGAATAAGGGATTATCCGGCAGCAGCAAGAAGATTGATTCAATATCAATAGGAGTAAAGGCAAGGTCAGGAATATCGGATTCTGAAAAAGGGGCTTGATGTGATAAGTCAGAGTAAATTTCTGAAAGATTGATTTTATCCAACTGAATAAAGACATCCACCGCCTGTTTTTTGTCCTCATCTTTATGAGCAGCAACAAATCCTGCAGCCTCAGTTAAAGACTCTGCTGAAATGCCTCTTAGATTAAATAAGAGAAAAGGATTTTTATCTATCTCATTGGCGATTATATAATAAACAGCAGCCAGATGCTTGCATGGATTTGCCCAGTCAGGGCAGGAGCAGTCTGCGGATATATCTTCCCAGTTTTTGGGAAGGATATAAATCTTTTTCTCATTAAGTAGCGGCAGGAGTGACTCGGAAAGCCTGCCGAGCGTCAGATCAGATGCAATTGCCGGATTGGATGAAATGGTTTCTTTTATCTGTTTAATCTGTGAAGTATTAAATCCCTTGAGGTTTATCCTGATATCATAGGGCTTCGGCCTTGAGCCCTGAACCTTTGCTGAGACTATTCCGTTATGAATGTCAATTGTCTTGACACTGCCGTTTTTAGCATATCGTCTTCCTCGAGGAAGACGATTTGTGTTGTAGTCTATATTCTCCATCGCGGTAACCCACGCCTTACCCCACCATGTCCTGCCGAATGGATGTTTATTCATTTTCTAAAAATTATGTATCCTGAATATGAGGAATGCAAGATTAGAGATAAGGGGAGAATATTTATTTGGCTTTGAGAAGTGTTTCATATGACATCTTCCTCGATGTCTTCATAAACTTTGTCAATCGTTTTTTGGATTTTTATTGTTTCTTGAATTGCAGTTACAGTCCTACAATAATGTTTAATTTCATCAAGTGACAATACACGGTTTTTTCTGTCCTTTAGCCATTTTTCACAGACCTGATAACCGCCAATCTGGTATTCCCAGACCTCCTGAGGTATGCCCTCAAAATACTGGGTTTGATTAATGTAGAGGCGCCCAACAACCCCCCTTTCATCCCCCCTTAGTTTAAGGGGGGAAGGAGGGGGGTTATATCTCAGTTTTTCAATCTTGTTATCTCCCTTACCCTGGAATCGGGCGAGAGGTGAATCAAGCCCAGACGATTTAAGGAGATGCAAGGCAACAAGCTTCTCTCCAAATTCTCCCATCTTTTTGAATAATTTGTAATCTTTTGTAAAAGGAATCCTTGGGAAATCTATTTTCAGGAATTCTGCATATTTTGTGCGGTAGATATTTGAATAAAGAACAGCGTAAATGTAATAGAAAACTTGCTCTGGGGTTGTTGTTTTTTTAAACTCCTTTGTTAATTTTTCGATAAATGCAGAAGACAAATTCGGTTTTTTTACTCCATACTCTGCCTGTGGTTCAAAGAGCATCATGATACTACTTAGAGAAGGTTTCTTAGGATTATCTTTTTGTTTGTAAATGTAAAGTGGAAAGACAAAGCCTATCCCTTTGTTGCTGAGTGTTACACGGCTTTCAATAATGCTACCTGTTATAAAGGCATGATTAAAATTACCTTCTGCAACCTGCCTTACAGTAATAAGTCCTAAATTATCTTTCGACATATGTTGCATAACTTCTTTTCGCGAGCGTTCAATAACCGCATCATGATAAAAAATCCATTGCTCATCAAAAGGACGATAAAGGATTTTTGTAATCGCTTTATCCCAGTCGTCATCTTTCATAACGCTTTCTCTTGCATCTTTCAATTTCCAGTTAGATTTGTCTTTCAGTCCATAGGTCTGTGCAATAATCTCATCAGGCATTTTTTTGTCCCTGAACTGCGTCATCCTTCTTTTGAGGGCAGATATATCACGATCAATAACAAAATCATCTCTCGATGTAACTATCCCTACGCTATTTACAGGAAAGATATCGGTAACTTTAGGATAAGTTTCATATTGCGAGAGAAGCCCTTCATCTCTCGGAATAAAAAGATAGAATTCGGATTTAGGTTTAATCGTTTTCCACTTGGTTGTTTTAATATCGTGCTTATTGAGCCAGTTATATTTGTCTTCTCTGATGCCCCAGAGTTCAGAATGAGAAAAATTTTTCTTTATGCCTTTTTTCTTGATAAACAAAGCAATAGCAACACCCTGCTGGATATCAAAGACATTCTCATCTTTAGAGCCGTCAGGACATTTTTCTTTTTTGAGGCTGTTGCCATGAAGGTCGAGCAGATAAATCTCGTCAAAACTCTGCATCAAAGACTGGCGCATACCTCTAAAGGTCGGATTGTCAAGATAACTGTGATTTGTTATAAAGCCTAAAATTCCTTCGCCTGCCTGATCAATCTTCCATTGGGCAAAACGAATAAACTTCACATAATCATCTTGAAGCCATTTTGGGTTTTTCTCACCAAGTGGTTTGCCATCGACCTGAAAGTAAGCCTTAATTTCTTTTGATATCCAATCGCCGATATTTGAAGAGTGTCCAGAATAAGGTGGATTGCCGAGTATGACAAGAATAGGCTTCTCTTTTTTGACTTTGCCTGCCAGATGCGATTCCTCTGACAACGAAGCCATGCCGGGCAGAGAGGTCTGCTCAAGCTCCTCCATCTCGAGGGTATTTGTGAGATAGAGTTTAAATCGATCATCCCTCTGTAACTTATATCCAAGCTCTTCAAGAAGAAATGACATCTTTAAATGGCCGACTGCATATGGGGCCATCATCAATTCAAAAGCATAGTAGTTTTTGAGGATGTGTGTCTTAACGAGGTCTTTCTTACCGCCTTCACCATATTTGGAGATAAACTCCTCAACAGCAAGTTTGCTTGTTTCAGCGAGAAAGGTTAATGTGCCGGCAGCAGGGTCTAATACAGTTACAGAGTCTGATGCAAAGCCGTCCTTTTTCCCGAAATATTCCTTAAGAATTATATTCAAAGAGCGGACAATATAATAGACAACAGGCTCAGGCGTATAATAAACACCGCGCTTCTCTCTTTCCTTAGGATCATATTCGGCAAGAAATGTTTCATAAAAGTGGATTATAGGATCGCTTCCTTTACCTTCATGATAGAACTTATGAAGTATCTGTTTTACATCGGCGACTGAAAGAACCTCGGATATGTCGTCAACAATCCATTCCATTTGGGCGGGCAGATCCTCAAGGGAGATAAACTTAAAAACATCTCTTAATATTCCAATAGTCCTTGGAATATAATCGAATGCAAGCTTTCTGTTAAAACCATTTTCTGCTCTTGTCCTTGCTGCAAAAAGGCCGTAGGTTATTGTCTGGCTGTAGAGGTCTGCAAAATCTTCTTTTGTAAGTCCATGTATAAGAAACTTCTGGAATGCCTCGTAAAAGCCGAGGATAAAACCTTTGCCCTTTTTCTCCTCTTCGTTCAGTTCCTCAATAATAACCTGTTCTTTTAAAAATCTTGTCCTTTTCGCAAGCTCTACAGCAAGGGTCTTTGCCGTATATGTTTTTGGTAAAGAAAAAGAAAAGAATCGTTCAAGGAGATTTAAAAACTCATGTTCTTTTTCAACAGGTGGGATTGTGCCGAGTTTATGAATAACATACGGCCTTGCAATCTGGACATTATCAATTAATCTCCCATCTCGATAAAGTCTGAATTCAAAAAAGTTGGTTAATATTAAATTCGGAAAGGTATGTAGATAGCGTTTTAATTGCTCTGTATCTTCTATTTGGTCCAGATATTTAACCCCCCTATGTCCCCCCTTATCAAGGGGGGACTCAAAGGGGGGTGTCTTCGCTTCAATATATCCGACAATATGCTGTTTCCCATCCCAGACTCTAAAATCCGGGTTTCCTGCATCGGTCTTTTTGGGAATAGTTGTAACATGTATCTTCTTCTTAATTATTGATTCGGCATAATTTCTGAAAAGATCTTCAAGGCAAGAGTAGTAGCTTGATTCTGTTGCATCCCCTCTTTTTGCAACATCAAATATTCTTTTTACATAGGATTTCAGCATTTGTTCATTTTTCCCATAAAGATATCCCCTATAAGATCGGCTTCCTCTTATGCCAATCCGTTGCCTGCTCATAGACATAGGCGACCTTTAAAATAGTTTCTTCATCAAAATGTCTTCCTATCAATTGCAATCCAATCGGTAGGTTATGTGATGTAAAACCACACGGTATAGAAATCGCCGGGACTCCTGCAAGATTTACCGAGATCGTAAATATATCAGATAAATACATCTGCAAGGGATCCGCCGTCCTCTCCCCAAGTTTGAATGCTGGCGTTGGAGATGTGGGCGTTACGATTATATCCACGATATTAAAGGCATTTTCAAAATCCCTTTTTATCAGCGTCCTCACTTGTTGTGCCTTTTTATAATATGCCTCATAATAACCTGACGATAAGGCATAAGTGCCGAGCATAATCCTTCTCTTGACTTCTGTACCAAATCCCTGCGACCTCGTGTTCATGTACATCTCCAGCAGATCTTTTCCGCCTGCCCTGAAACCATATTTCACACCATCATACCGTGCAAGGTTGGACGATGCCTCTGATGTAGCAAGTATGTAGTATGTTGCAACAGCATGCCCTGTATGCGGCAGGGATATTTCAACAGGAATTGCACCAAATGATTCAAGTTTTTTAATTGCCTCTTTTACCCCTGATTCTACTTCCTTATCTATACCCTCGATAAAATATTCCTTAGGGATTCCAATTCTTATTCCTTTTATATCTTTACCAATCGCCTCTGTAAAATCAGGGACTGGCATGGGTACTGATGTTGAGTCATAAGGATCGTGACCAGAGATAATATTCATCAACATTGCAGAATCTCTAACGTTTTTTGTAATCGGACCAATCTGGTCGAGGGATGATGCAAATGCAACAAGCCCATATCTTGACACCCTTCCATATGTTGGTTTTAATCCCACGACTCCGCATAAAGAAGCAGGTTGTCTGATTGACCCTCCAGTATCTGAACCGAGTGCAGCAATACATTCGTCAGCAGCAACTGCCGCAGTAGACCCTCCGCTTGAACCACCCGGGATTCGATCTAAATCCCATGGATTTCTTGTTGTATGGAATCCTGAGTTTTCAGTAGACGACCCCATTGCAAATTCATCGAGATTTGTCTTTCCAACGAGAATATATCCATCATTTATGAGTCTTGTTGTAACAGTACTTTCATAAGGTGGTATGAAATTGTGCAGTATCTTTGATGAGCAGGTTGTGCGGATGCCTTTTGTGCACATATTATCTTTAATCGCTATCGGGATCCCTAATATAATTCCTTTAGGAGTCTGTGCGTCTGACATATTGATCTTTTTCTGTGCCTCTTCAGCCGCTTCCAAAGCCTTATCTTGTGTTAAGGTAACGAATGCCTTTATCTTCTCTTCAACAGAATCTATCCTTTTATAGATAGACTCGACTAATTCTTTAATCAATACTTCCCTTTTATCTATTAATGCCCTTAATTCTGAAATTGTAAGTCTATAAAGATCCAATATTTTCTCCTGCTATGAATTATTATACCTGTAAAAAATTTATCTTATCACCTTTGTTTGCCTTATCTCAAGCAGGGGACTTCGTAATATTCCTTGTCCATTAATAAAAATAAGGTTAAAATAAAGCGTGGATATTATAACGTGTCATACAAATGCTGATTTTGATTCTTTTGCATCAATGATTGCTGCAAAAAAGCTTTATCCAGAAGCTCATATAGTTTTCCCTGGATCACAGGAAAAGAAATTAAGGGATTTCATAGAGACATTTCAACCGGCAGAAATAAAGCGTATAAAAGACATTGATCTTTCAAAGGTTACAAGGTTGATTATAGTTGATACGAAGATACCGAGCAGAATTGGCCCATTCGCTGATCTGCTTTCTAAAAAGGGTGTAAAGATCCACATATACGACCATCATCCATTCAGCAAGGGGGATATAAGGGGAGAGGTTGAGAAGATCGAGAATATTGGCGCAACAGTAACCATCTTTACCGAGATATTAAGAAGCAGAAGATTACATCTATCACCTATGGAAGCTACCATCCTTGCACTCGGGATATATGAGGAGACAGGTTGCCTGCTTTTCCCATCCACAACAGAGCGTGATCTGCTTGCTGTTTCATATCTATTGAAAAGAGGAGCAAACCTGAATATTGTTTCAAATTTTATAAAAATGGAAATGAGCACAGAAGACCTTGCCCTCCTTAATGAGCTTGTCCAGACATCAAAAGAAATAATTGTCGGAGGCATAAGGATAAGAATGGCAAAGGCTTCACGTGAGCATTATCCGAAAGACGCAGCTTATTTTGCTCACCGTATGATGGAGATCGAAGACATTGATGCTGTTTTTGTTCTGCTCAGTATGGAAGGGAAGATAGTGGTAATTGCAAGAAGCAAGACCCCAGAGCTTGATGTATCAAAGGTTATGATAGAATTTGGAGGTGGAGGACATCCAACAGCAGCTTCAGCCACAATAAAAGAGGCATCTCTTGAGATTGTTGAAGAGAAATTAGCTGAGCTGCTTGAGAGATATATAAAGCCAGAAAAAGTTGCTCTCGATATAATGACAAAACCTGTAATAAGCATCCAGTGGGATAGCCCAATAAAAGAAGCAGAGGCGATGATGACCCGTTATGGCGTAAATGTTCTGCCGGTTTTGAAGGGAGAAAAATATGAGGGGCTTATATCACGGGAAATTGTGGAGAAGTCCCTTTTTCACGGCTTTGGTAAAAACAGATCAATAGATTTTGCGACTACAGATGCAATAACCGTTAGCCCTCATACTTCGATTAGAGAAATAGAAACACTAATGATCGAACAAAATCAGAGATTTATGCCTGTTATAGAAAACAACAGGATTGTTGGCGCGATTACAAGAACAGATCTGTTACGCACACTCTATGAAGAGTTTCTCAGGCGAAGAAAGATAGAAGAAACAGTTACAAAAGAAAAACCTGGTATAAGTAGAAACCTGTCCTTATGGATGAAGGAGAGATTCCCTTCAGAGATTTGTGCTGTCCTGAAGCTTTCCGGCGAAGTAGCAGAAAAATTAGGTTATAGCGCATATCTTGTTGGAGGGACTGTAAGGGACCTTTTACGAAATGAGGAAAATCTTGATATTGATATTGTTGTAGAAGGCGATGGTATTTTGTTTGCTAAGGCAGTTGGGGAAAGGTTAGCTGCGAAGGTAAGAACCCACCAGAGATTTGGAACCGCACAGATAGTTACTGATAAGATCAAACTTGATATTGCAACAGCGAGAACAGAATATTATGAATCACCTGCAGCCCTTCCAAAGGTCGAAACATCATCAATTAAAAAAGACCTGTATAGGAGAGATTTTACGATAAATACACTCGCTATAAAATTAAATCCAATGGACTTCGGACTCCTTATAGATTTTTTTGGTGGTCAGCGGGATTTGAGGGAAAAGTCAATCAGGGTCCTTCATAATTTAAGTTTTATCGAAGATCCTACAAGGGCGTTCAGGGCAGTCAGGTTTTCTGAGAGGTTTGGATTTAAGATAAGCAAACATACAGAAAATCTCATTAAGTCTGCATTGGATATGAAGTTATTTGACAAGCTTTCAGGCTCGAGGCTTTATGAAGAAATCCTGCTTTCGTTTAATGAAACCGATCCCATTAAAACACTCAAGAAGCTTTCAGAGTTAGGGCTGTTAAAGGTTATACATCCAAATCTCGTATTTAATGAAGAACTTGAGACAATATTAAAATCACTTCGTGATATCCTCTCGTGGTTTAATCTCCTTTTCCTTGAAGAAAATATTGACAGAGGGATATTGTATATGATAGCCCTGTTGTCCGGCTTAAAAAACAACGAAACTAATGCTGCTATAGAAAGATTATCACCTCCGCCAAAGGCAAAAGACATGATTCTCAAAGGGTTGTCTCATGCAAAGGATATACTCAGGAGACTTTCTCCTGCTGATCCTGTTGAGATATATAACCTGCTTAGCAAATTTAAGCTTGAGATAGTTCTCTTCTCAATGGCTTTAAGTACAGATAAGGATAAACAAAAGGCAATATCACAGTATCTGACTGAATTGAGAAAGGTGAAGACGTTTCTGAAAGGAGATAATCTCAAAAGGATGGGGATACAACCCGGCCCTATTTATTCAAAAATACTGAAAAAGCTTCTTGAAGAAAAAATAAAGGGACATTTAAAGACGATTGAAGACGAAGAAGGTTTTGTTCAGAAACTCATTCACGTTCAGGGCTAAACCTGAATAAATCGGCCATATTAACCTTCTTCACTTTTTCAGAGGCTTTCCAATTCTCTTTTCTATTGATTTTACCTTTTCATCTATCCTGTTGGGTTTCCCTTTTCTGTCATCAATCGATATGGTAGTAATCACCCTGTCACCAGATTTCATAATAACCTGATGGCATTTTTTTACGAGTTTCATTATCTCATCCCATTCACCTTCAACAACCGTGCCCATGGGATTGACCTTATAAGGGATGCCGCTTGCATCAACTATTTTTAGGACTTCAGCAAGTTGATCACCGATGCTGCTGCCAACACCCAATGGAATAATACTAAATTCGGCAAGCATAAAAATTCTCCTTTTTTAAAGCTTATATTATAAAGGATATCAAAAAATTAACAATTAAAAAAGGGGCAAGTTATTCTTGCCCCTTTTAGTTAAAAGATAGATTTTATTTTACCGCAGTCTTAAGTGCCTTGCCTGCTCTGAACTTTGGTATCTTTGCAGCTGGGATGGTGATAACTTGGCCTGTTCTCGGATTGCGCCCTTTTCTTGATTTCCGCTTTGAAACTGAAAATGTTCCAAATCCAACGAGAGTAACCTGTTGACCCTTCTTCAGAGCTAACTTGATCGAATTTAAGGTAGTATCTAATGCCTTTGACGCACCTGCCTTGCTTAATCCTGCTCCTGAAGCGATCTTGTCAATAAGTTCTGCCTTTGTCATATATTCATTCCCCCCCTTTCATTTAAAAATGAATTAGTTTCCATAAATAAAGCTGACATAACGATATCAAGGAAGAAAACCTTTTGTCAAGCCAAATTTCTCATTCAGGTTAGAACAGCACCAACAGATTAATGTTGTATCCTTGACAAAAAATTTTTATATAGGTTACAGTTGTATTTCTAATAGGTAACCGTTTACCATGCATAAGATATCCACAGGAATAAAGAGTCTCGATAGCCTTATTGACTCAGCGCATATAGGCGATAATGTGGTCTGGGAAACCGAGTCCGGCACATCCGAAGACATTTTCATACAGAAGTTTATTAGCCAGTCACTTTCAGAAAACAAAGATATTATATATGTGAGCTTCAACAGATCTCCCCAAAGCATTCTTCTTCATATCAAAATTAAGGAACATATAGAAAAACTTACTATCCTTGACTGTTTTACCTCTGGCAAAGGCAAAAGCGACAGGGCATTCCTGAAATTTTACGAAAACAACAAGCAATCCGCTCCGCATGTCATCAAAGTAAACAGGCCAGGAGACATATCATTCTTCAGCGAAACTGTAAACTCAATTCAGGATAAGCTTTCAGAAGGAGCAAGATATATATTTGATAGTTTAACCGGAATGCAAGATTTGTGGGGAGATGAAAGCAACACTTACAAATTCTTTACGTATATGTGTCCCCGTCTCTATGACCTTGGCACAGTTGCTTACTGGATACTCGAAAAAGATGCGCATAGCCAGACATTCAAGGCAAACCTTCGTCATATTACTCAGGTTGTTATTGAACTTTATAAGAAAAAAGATGAGCTTTTCTTGAAGGCTCTCAAACTCGACGGCAGAACAAAGAGAGAGGCATTTAAACCGCATTCGTACGAGATTGAGGACGATACTGTTTTTATTATACCAGCAAGGAAAGAACCCTCTTTTGATATCGGTAGACAGATAAAAAATGTAAGGATAAGGCTCGGCATGTCTCAAAAAGACCTTGCAGATAAGATCGGACTGACATCGAGCTTTATCTCACAGGTTGAAAACAACCAGATAAGTCCTTCTCTTAATTCTTTTCTCCAGATTGCCGAAACTCTCGGAATAAATCCGTCTATTCTTCTGCAAAAGGGAAAAAAACGCCATGAAGTAGATTGGCTCTTTAAGAAAGCCCACGTATTACAATCTCTTTTCAAAAAAGAACAGGGATATTCTTTATTCAATATAACATCTAATGAAAAGGCAGATGCTTATTTTACTGTAATACATCCCGGGGCTGAATTATACAAGCACTTTCTGAATAACGAAAGAGATGAATTGATTCATGTGATCAAGGGAAATATCTCTGTAAAAATAGAGAACTCAGAGAAGGACCTGAATTCAGGGGACTCGATATATTTAAAACATTCTTTACCGTCCATCTGGAAAAATATGTCAGATGAGGAAGTTGAATTATTAGTGGTATGTATTTAATGGGCTGAATCGTGTAAGAGTTTGTGCATGGCAAAAAAAATCCATTAGGGATTTTTTTTGCCTGCTAACTTCATAAATACTTAAGTTTTTAAGTAGGAATTTATTTTTACTTAATAGGGGGAGGTGAAAGGGATAGAATTTAGAAAAGGAAGTAGTAAGTAAAAGCGTTTATCAACACACAAAAAACTAATTTAAGGAGGAATTTTCAATGAACTTACAGCAACCAAATTCTAATGATGCAACAAAAACGCACAACCGTTCAAAAAACGTGTCACCTATGAGTGGACTTTGCACAAGATGTATTGACGGATGCAGAGGGAATTGTGAGGTTTTTAAGGCAACCTTTAGAGGTAGAGAGGTGCTTTATCCCGGGCCATTCGGCGAAATAACTGCAGGCGGAGATAAAAATTATCCAGTAGATTATTCGCATCTGAATATTCATGGTTATGCCCTCGGCGCCAAGGGTCTTCCAAAAGGGCAGAAAGGAGACCCTGATACAGCCAAGTTTCCAAATGTCAATACGGAAACAGAATATGGCTGGACAAAAAAGGTAAAGATGAAAGTGCCAATCTTTACAGGTGCGCTTGGTTCTACTGAAATTGCACGTAAAAACTGGGAACATTTTGCAGTAGGAGCTGCGATCTCCGGTGTCACTATTGTCTGCGGTGAAAATGTATGCGGTATTGACCCGGAGCTTGAGTTAAACAGCAAAAATAAGATTGTAAGGTCTCCAGACATGGACCGCAGGATCGAAATATATCGCCGTTATCATCAGGGATATGGCGAGATACTTGTTCAGATGAATGTCGAAGACACACGTCTTGGAGTAGCCGAATACATTATTGACAAACATGGACTTGAAACAATTGAATTAAAATGGGGACAGGGAGCAAAATGTATAGGCGGAGAAATTAAGGTGCATTCTCTTGAACGAGCACTTGAATTGCAAAAACGCGGTTATATCGTCACTCCTGATCCTTCTGATCCTGTTGTGCAGCAGGCATATAAAGACAAAGCAATTAAAGAATTCGAACGTCATAGCCGTCTCGGCTTCATAGATGAAGAAGGTTTTTATAAGGAAGTCAACAGGCTCAGAAAACTTGGCTTCAAGCGAATCACTCTAAAGACAGGCGCATACGGCTTACGTGAACTTGCAATGGCAATCAAATGGGGATCGAGGGCAAAGATTGATCTGTTGACAATAGACGGCGCTCCCGGCGGTACTGGCATGAGCCCATGGCGAATGATGGAAGAATGGGGTATGCCCTCACTCTATTTACACGCTGCTGCTTATGAATTAAGCAAGATGCTCGATAAAAAAGGCGAGCGTGTTCCTGATATTGCGTTTGCAGGCGGCTTTAGCAGTGAAGACGGCGTATTTAAGGCTGTGGCATTAGGTACTCCATATACAAAGGCTGTCTGCATGGGACGCGCATTAATGATTCCGGGAATGGTTGGCAAGAATATCGCAAGATGGATAAAAGAAAACGACCTGCCAAAGAGTGTAAGCGAATACGGCTCCACAGTCGAAGAGATATTCGTAAATTATGAGGATGTGAAAAATATTGTTGGCGCCAGCGAGATTAAAAATATCCCGTTAGGAGCAATCGGCATCTATAGTTATTCGCAGAAAATCAAGGTCGGATTACAGCAGTTAATGGCAGGGGCGCGTTGCTTTAATGTTGGGGCGATTTCAAGAAATGATTTGATGTCTTTGACCGAGGAATGCGCCAAGGTTACAGGCATACCGTATTTAATGGATTCTTATCGGAAGGAAGCGATTAAGATAATTAATGCCAAATAAGCTTGCTGGTCTAAAAACGGAATCTCGCTCCTTGCAATGACACTTTACTTAATGCGATTGTGTTAGCATGAGATTGAACCTGATATGAAAAAAGTAGATAGATAATAAATGCATGGTGTCGGTGATCAGTGCCAGTTAATAAATTCTGGCACTTTTCGCTGACGCTTGCAATGAAAGGCGCAACCAATGAATAAGATGATGCTTTCTATTCTTAAAGTGCTTGATAAGCATTCAGAGATTATCGGTTCACGGGAAATATCACGGCAATTGAAACAACATGGTGTAGAACTTACTGAAAGGACTGTTCGATACCATCTAAGGATACTTGATGAAAGGGGTTTCACAAAGGTATATGGCAAAGAAGGGAGAATGATTACACAAAAAGGAAAGGAAGAACTCTCTCAATCACTTGTGTCTGAAAAGGTGGGCTTTGTGATTAGTAAGATCGAGACATTATCTTATCTCACAAGTTTTGATCTTGAGAAAATGGAAGGCGATATAATTCTGAATGTTTCCTTTTTCCCTGAAGAAAAACTAAAAGATGCCCTTAAGATAATGAAACCTATTTTTTCATCGCCATATGTTATGTCTAATAAGGTAGTTTTGAAAAAAGGCGGTGAGAAGATAGGTGACCTTATTATTCCCCAAAAGCAGGTAGGCTTTGGAACAGTATGCAGTGTTACGATCAACGGGATATTTCTTAAAGCAGGCATACCGATTACATCAAAGTTTGGCGGTGTATTACAGATAGAAGATTCTCTTCCTCTGAGGTTTACTGCCCTCATAAGTTATGAAGGTTCGTCGCTTGACCCGCTTGAGATTTTCATAAAAAGCAGGATGACTGATGTGATCGGGGCAACGAAAAATCATAATGGGAAAATCCTCGCAAGTTTCAGGGAGATACCTGTTGTGAGCATTCAAAAGGCAGAAAAATTAAATATGGTTATGAAAGAAAGAGACATAGGGGGGGTGGTACTTATAGGCAACCCGAACCAGCCACTCCTTGAGATGCCTGTTACAATGGATAAGGCAGGCATGATAATAGTAGGAGGACTTAATCCTATAGCTGCACTTGAAGAAGCAGGGATTCATACAATGAGCAAGGCAATGTCAACCCTGTATAAATTTTCTGATCTGGTAAAGTTTAGGGAAATACTTTAGCTAATGTTTGCTTTTTTTAGAGTTAATCCTTTATTCTAAAAAATTACAATTTCAGGGGGGGTGTTAAGTGTTAACAGTAACAGATAAGGCTGCTGAGAAGGCAAAGACAGTACTCGCATTTGAGGGTAAGGGTGACTGGGGGATTAAAATCTATATGGTGGGGGAAGGCTGTTGCGGGCCTTCTTACGGCATGAATTTGCAGGAAGAACCACTGTCTAATGATGAGGTTATCGAGAAAGACGGGTTAAAAGTATTTATGGATAAGAAAGTATTCGAAAATCTTTCAGCTATGCAGCTCGATTATTACTCAGATGAAGTCAGGGAAGGTTTTGTAATCACAGGTGCTGTTCCATCCTGTGGTTCGACTTGTGGCGGTTGCAAATAGTTTAATTTAAAAAATGTTTCCTTTTCATAGATGCAGGAGACTCAGAAAAAATGAGGCCATCAGAAGGATGGTGAGAGAGACTTCTCTTTCTCCTGCTGATTTTATCTATCCTCTTTTTGCAACCTTTGGCAAAGGCGTTAAGAAAGAAATCTCATCAATGCCTGGATGTTTTCAGGAATCTGTTGATGAGCTTGTCAAAAATGCTAAAAAGGCTTATTCACTTGGCATACCTGCTGTAATTCTTTTTGGCATACCGAAACATAAAGATAAAATTGGTTCGAGTGCATGGGATGATAATGGTGTTGTGCAGGGAGCTATAAAAGCTATTAAAGATAAAGTCCCTGAACTCTTTGTGATTACAGATGTCTGCATGTGTGAATACACAAGCCATGGCCATTGTGGGGTCATAAAGGGCGGAGATGTCCAGAACGACCCAACCCTTGAGCTGTTGGCAAAGGAAGCTGTTTCTCATGCAAAGGCAGGAGCGGATATGGTAGCTCCGTCAGATATGATGGATGGACGGGTTGAGGCAATACGCCTTGCACTTGATGAAAAAGGGTACCCAGAAGTTCCAATTATGTCCTATGCTGCAAAATACGCATCAGCTTTTTATGGGCCGTTTAGAGAAGCAGCAGAGTCTGCTCCACAATTTGGTGACAGACGTTCATATCAAATGGATCCGGCAAATAGGAGAGAGGCGTTAAAGGAGGTAGCCCTTGACATTGAAGAAGGTGCGGATATTGTTATGGTGAAACCTGCCCTCGCATATCTTGATATCATTTCTGATGTGAGGGATGCATTTGATGTACCTGTTGCTGCTTATAATGTAAGCGGTGAATACTCGCTTGTAAAAGCAGCAGGTAAGCTCGGCTGGATTGATGAAAATCGCATGATGATGGAAATACTCATATCAATTAAACGTGCAGGAGCTGATTTAATACTCACCTATTTCGCAAAAGAAGCAGCAAAAATCTTAAATAAGTGAAGCTCCTCGACTAAAAGTCGGGACTTCCATGCAAAATTTTGATGAAATGTTTAGTCCTCGGCATTGGCAATCTATTACGCTCTGACGACGGTATTGGGATACATATAATCGATTCTCTAAGAAAAGAAAATTTAGATAATAAAATAGATATAAACGAAGGCTTGTCAGGACTTGATGTACTCGATGCAATAAACGGATATGATAGAGTTATTATAGTTGATGCAATAAAAAGCAATGTTGAGCCAGGAACGATTTACAAACTCTCCCTCGAAGATCTAAGTCATAAACAAACTTTGCATTCATATTCAACACATGATGTGGATTTTCTTACAGTGTTGAAACTTGGAAGTAAACTATTCCCGGGGAAAATGCCCAACGATATAATCATTATCGCAGTTGAAGCAGAAGATATAACCACGATTTCAGAAAAGTGTACCCCAAAAGTGGAAAAGGCGATAAAAGAGGTTGTTGAGTTGATTAAGGGATTGCTGTAGACATTTGGTTTTAGGTCTAAATTATCAATCTCCTTTTCAATAACAAGGTTGAGTTTATCTGTCCTAAGATTACCCACTTTATATAGGACAATGTGACTATCAGATGTAAATATGCAATTAGGTTTTATGTTACTCGGCTGCTTTAGACTTCCAGTTTCAAAGTCTTTATCATCGAGTAAAATTGCATAGCTGTCTTTATCGGTTATGATAAATTATAATAAATTAAAACCAATAATGAAGGTTATTTTTAGCTGTGTTAGCTGTCCATTGCAGGCATTCTTTTAGTTATATTTGTCAATAAAATAGAACCGTCCCCTTTTATCCCGTCTAAAATAGGGACAGCCTGCCGTCCCCTTTTAGTCTTTTAACTCCTGCGGATGTTGCTTTTTATACTCATTAATAAATTCCTCAGCTTCTTGGAAGGTTTTAAACACTCGCAACTCAAGGTCATCATAATAGAAACGGGAATTGTTCGGTATAACTCCTTTCACGCTTGCATGATCTATAAATAATCTTACTGTATCCGCCTGTGCAGGTATTTTAAATATTCCCCAGCGCGATTGCCAGTATTTAGCCGGACAGTCATACATAATACTTTTACCGCTCACATTTGAGATAATTTTATTCCATTGGTACATGAAATAACCTTGAAGAAGGGGGCGATTGGCTATTGAATCTGCGACAACTTCATCGGCTGATAAATAGCCTGCCACCACCATATATGCATCTGCCGCATCCAGAGGCAAGATGATATCTTGGTAAAAATGTGATTTTTTATCAAGAGTGTCCATTGTATAGAAAACATTTCCCCTGTCAACTGCTTCTGTTTTAATAGTCCCGCCCTCCCCCCATAACTTCCAATTCTTTACCCCGTTCTCGGCGGAAGGATTCTTAAGTAGATTTGTATTCCAGAAGCCAGCATCTTTTGCCTCACCCAATGCCTGCCCCGTAAAAGAGAAAATCTTAACAGTCTCAATTTTTTGGCCATTGGTAGGATTTTCTAAGATGTATTTAACGATTATTTTATCTCCTAGTAAATTGTTTGGAATTCTTACATATCTGACGATTTTATCGGCTGAATATTTCAAATTGATATCAGAAGATGAGATCGTCTCTTTCTTACCACTTGCTCCAATAATCTTATTGCCATCAACATCAAGAAACTCATAATATGCAACAAGATCACCTCTATAATCCCATATATCTATTATATTGAGGGTAAATATTGCAACTTGGTTCCTCTTATTTACCAAATCTTTTATTTTATTGCTTGTTTTGTGGTCCTTATCCCACCATATATCTGTTAGCCATCCATTAATTTTATCAAGTTTTCTACCTAATTCTTCAGCTCTTTCTAAATCTAAAGCAATACCTGCAAAGTACCAGTAGGCGTTCAATATAAATATATTTTCTGGCTGTTCATTTAAAACAGATTTGAGTTTCTGTTCCAACGAAGACCATGATACGTTCATCCGGTTCAAGTAATTAAAAGGCTCATAATAAAAAGTCATGTGAAGTAGCATCTTGATATATAATATTGTACCCTCTAAGCCTTTTCTCCTCGCAGAATATTCGTCAATAAAATCTATCATTTCATATCTATTATCACCATGCCATCTTTCCATAAACAATTCAGCCATTGTGAAATACATTGAGTGGTAATCAGGGTCAATGGCGATGCCTTTATCAAGTATTGCATATGCCCTAATTTTTGCATTATTTTTACCAATCAATTTGATGATTTTAATTTTTTCAACGTAACTCCGCATATCCCTTTCAGCAATTGTGTTATTCACATACTCATCTGCCTTATTCATTCTCATGTAAAACAATTCCCATTGTTTATCTGTTACCTCACCGGCCCATCCGCTACCCCTTGCCATGTAAGCGTAATCCGTATAGATTATTGATAAGGCAACAAGAGGTGTTGGAGAGTCTGGATAAGCCTTTTTCCATTTCTCATAAAGATTAATCAGGCTGACAATCTCTTGCTCACTACCGTTGTTATCGGTGAGTTCGTTATAAAATATACTGAGTGCTGAACTTCCGTTGATTAGCATTTTCCTGCTTTTTCGTAGTTCCTCAGCTATTTTATCCAGTTTTTCAAATTGCTCTTCTTTCAATAGTTCCTGAATCGTTTCCTTTGCGAGTTCCTCAGCGGGTGCTACCGCAGTTGGACTAATACAACCATTTAGAAGGACAAAGCCAACAATTCCCAACCACATAATAAATATTCTCATTCGTTTAATCCCTCCTTCTGTGTTACAGTTTATACTGTGACACCTAAAAAGAGTTGCCTAATTACTGAGCATATACAACCCGTCCCCTATATCTATATGCCTATATCTCAGCCGTATATTTCTATAAATAGAATCACCAATCACATAGAGAGAAACTTATCTTCGATTGTCTCACTGTCAAGCGGTTTTGAGAAGAAAAAGCCCTGTGCATACTCGGTATCCATATCTTTGAAGAGTGAAGCTTCCGATACTGTTTCAATCCCTTCGGCAACTACATCCATCTTCATGATATGGGCAAGGGCGATAATTGTCTTTACCACTTCCTTTCCATCTTCATTAATTGCTGCTTTTCTGACAAAAGAACGATCGATCTTCAGAGCATCTATAGGCAGATGAAGCATATAGTTCAGGGCTGACTGGCCTGTACCGAAATCATCAATCTGTATCTGGATATTTAATTTCCTTAACTGCTGAAATATAGTTGAAGCATGGCCATAATTCTCTATAATCATGCTCTCTACGATTTCGAGTTTCAGGCTGGTTGGGTTAAGGCATGTTTCCTGAAGAACCTTTTCTATAAGTTGAACAAAATTAGGCTGAGAAAACTCTTTTGAGGAGATATTCACACTGACGGATAAATGTTTATAATCAGGATATTTCTCCTGCCAGTCCCGCATCTGCCTGCATGCTTCATATAATATCCATTTGCCTATAGGGATGATAAGTCCTGTTTCTTCTGCTATTGGAATGAAATCATCCGGTGGAATAAGTCCGCGTTCAGGATGCTGCCATCTGACAAGCGCCTCAAAGCCGACAATATTATTATCTTTCATGGATACGATAGGCTGGTAGTTAAGCACAAATTCTTTCTGTTCTATAGCCCTCCGAAGGTCTGTCTCGATCTGAAGAACCTTTACTGCATGAGTGTGCATCTCCGGTTCAAAAAGCACATAACATGCCTTGCCTCTGTCTTTGGCATAATACATTGCCGTATCTGCATCTCTCAGGATTTCTTCAGGATTGCTGTATTGAATTGTATCTGCTATGGCAATTCCTATGCTGATTGTAGAGAATATCTCACGGCCGGATAAATTGAAAGGCAGATTCATCTCATTTTGGATCCTGTTGATAACAACATATATATCGGTTTTCTCTTTGAGATCTTTAAGAAGAATGGCAAATTCGTCGCCTCCCAAGCGTGAGACTGTGTCAACAGCTCGCACGCTCTTTTTCAGCCTTTGCGCAGCAAGGATTAAAAGTTGATCCCCAACTAAGTGTCCGAGACTGTCATTGATGATTTTGAAACGATCAATATCTATAAAGAGAACAGCATATAGATATTGACTATATCTCTTTTTTTGTTCGATTAAGACCTGAAGTCGGTCAATAAATAATGCACGATTCGGAAGATCAGTTAATGGGTCGTAAAATGCGCGGTGCGAAAGCTGTTCTTCCGCCTGTTTCCTTTCCGTGATGTCGAGCCAGTATCCAACGATCTCGATCGGATTGCCCTCATCATCATAGATCAACCGCATCTCATCCCTAAGCCAGAGATATGCGCCGTCTTTATGTCTGAATCTGTATTCATGGATATGGTGCCCCCTGCTTAACAGACGTTTCATGCCTGCGGTTATCTGATCAAGATTATCTATGTGGATATTGTTTATCCAGAAATTCGATGCTTTGATGAATTCTTTAGGCTCGTAGCCGAGCAGGTTCTTGATGTTATCGCTTACAAATGTAAAAATCATGTTAAAGTCAGACTTGCAACTGTATATCACAGCAGGGCTTGAGATAAGCAGATGCTGAAGCCGAGCCTTGGCAGATACAAGCGATTCTTCTGCCTGTTTGCGTTCAGTGATGTCAATAAATGCCTCAAGGAGAACTTCTTTATTATGCAGCTCAATAGGAACAACCGTTTTCAATATTGGGATACGCCTGCCTTCTTTGGTCACAAGTATTTTTTCAGAGTTGTCAATCTCTTGATATAAATCAAAGATTGGACATTTACCTTCTTCAGCAGGACAAAAAGTCTTGTTACAATTCATTCCAACAATCTCTTCTTCTGACTCATAACCTGTCAGCGTCAAAGCAGCTTTATTAAGGCTTTGGGTCCTTTTGTCTTTATCAATAATAGCAACGCCAAATGGCATAGAGTCAAGAATCGTTTGCAATGTCTTCTGTGACACAGTTGTATTCTTTAAATCCTCGACCATTTGATTGAACGTATCCCCCAGTTGTCCTATCTCGTCTCTTGTTGTAACATTAACTTTTCCTTCAAGGTTACCGCTTCCGAATGCCTTTGCCGCATCTGCAAGCACTGAGAGAGGTTGTGTGAGCCGCATAGAGAATACAACTACAATAATCCCTCCGATGACCATGACCGACAGCATTATCCATAAGAGCATTTTGTTGATATCAGAGACGCTTCTTTGAATTTTGTCTTCAGAGATTCCGATATGAACTACCCCAATTTCTCCTTTCATGACCGGCGCTGCAACTTCATGGATGAGTCCCATTTCTGTTTTAAAGTGCTGTATACTATATTCTTCTCCTATATTGGGTATGTTTGCTTCCTTTAGATCAGCAGGGAATCCTTGCTTAAAGGTGTGTGCCAAAACCTTCCCATTTTCATCCGAGATAAAAATGTATTTGATATCCTTATCTCCGCTCATATAATCATTGATCATCAATTGAAGTGGAATCCACTTTTCAGTTAAGACATAATTGCTGCTCATTTCCGCTAAAAGCTTTGTAATGAAAATTCCATTCTGCCTGAGTTCATTATGAAGTTTATTCGATAACGAGGTATTGATGGCGATTATCATTATCAGACTGACCAAAACAACGAATGCAACGGTTATGATAAGGAATTTGGTTTTTAATCTAAATCTTCGCATAGGATTAGGATGTTTTGTCTTCTCTAACGAGATTTCTTGTCATCCTGTTTTGCAACCCATGACTTCATCTCACGTATTGAATCGTATGCCTTGTCGTCTATCTCGATAAATTTATCTATCATCATACCTTTGAGGATTTCTCTTCCTTTTTCATCATTATGTACATTCATAAATACCTGTTTCAGCTTTTCTTTTAGTTCTTTTTCTAATCCCGGGCGGACAACAACAGGCGGGATACCATATGGAGGAGACTTTTCGATAACCTTTGTCCTTGAAGTAAATTCCGGATTTGTTCGATTCAGGTATTCCCATATAAGGCTGTCAACTGCGGCACCATCTACAACACCTTCAGCAACCGCCCTGATGGATTTATCGTGCTTATAGGTAAAATCATAATGGCTGAAGAAGGAGTCAGGGGTTTCTTTCATTTTTGCCAGCATATAGGTAGGGACTAACTTGCCAGTATTCGAAAGAGGATCGGTAAATACAAACTTTTTACCCCGCAGCTCTTTTAAACTTTTAACAGGGCTATTTTGAGGGACAATAATATACGAGTAATATACTGTTCCGCCATACGCAGATGGAGCAACTAAAAGCTGCATGTCGAATTCCTTATGTCCGTCAACATATGGGCCGCTGCATACAAAAGCAATGTCAATATCGCCCTTTTTTAAAAGCTCGTTGATCTCCTTGTAATTTTCTCGATCGACAAACTCCACATTCCTGTCTATCTTTTCCCCGATATAATCAAGAAGTTTCTTGTAATATGCAAAACCCTCTTTTGGAGTAATCATCCCTCCTACAGCAATCCTTAGGGGTTTGCCTGCAATTGCGACAGGTTTAATATCAGCTAATTCTTTCTTCTCAAGACTGATCTCTTTAGGTTTATCTTGCTTTTCACACCCTATAAAAAGGGAGAGTACGAAAATAGTCAATGAAAAATAGGCCAATTTTCTGAACATGAGTACCTCCTAAAAATTATAATTTATACTGTCTCTATTCTACCTAATAAACATTTCTTGTCAAGAAATTTTCTTAACCTGAAAAATGCAATAGAATAATGTCCCGATAATTCGGGACGATACCTTAGTATACCTTGAACTGATGTTATAATGAGCGTGCGAATTACGAATATTTTTATCCATACAGCATGTGACTATCCTAATATTTTAGGTAAAAAGAGTACAATCTCGGGGATATAAGTGCAGATGAGGAGGACGAGGATGAGCATGATAATAAAGGGAATTGTTTCACGAATAATTGGTGAGAGCGGGGTGTATGTTAATCCGCTCAGGGTGAACAGGAGCATGCCAAATGGAGGCGTGATAAGCCCTATCATCAGGTTAAGTACTACAACAACTCCAAAATGTACAGGGTCAATGCCTGCTTGCGAGATTGCTGGAAGAACAATAGGAATAACAATGAGTAAAAGCACCATTGTATCAAGAAAACATCCAAGAATAAGAAAAAGGACATTCACCAATAACAGCAATACCCATTTGTTAAGGTTAAGATTTGTGAGAAATTCGGCAATAACTGCAGGGAGCTGTTCCAATGCTATAACATGCCCGAAGATAAATGCGCCTGCTATTATAAAGCCGAGAAAACCCGTGTTTTCAACCACATCATTGATCACCGAAACTAAGTCTTTAAATCTAAACTGTCTGTAAACAATTATTAGAAGGAATAACGCATAGAGTACAGCAACTGCGGATGCTTCAGTAGGTGTAAAGACTCCGCTATAGATGCCGCCCAGCAGAATTACTGGTGTCATGAGGGAGAGGAATGCCTCCTTAAAAGCCTTTAATATTGCCTTCAGAGGATATTTTTCGCCCTTCTGATAGCCGCGCCTTTCAGCAAGAAAGTATATCAGTGCCATTATGCCTGCTCCCATGACCAGACCCGGGATAACGCCGCCGAGAAAAAGGCTGCCAACAGAGGCTCCTGAAAGCATAGAGTATATAATCATCGGAATACTTGGTGGAATTATAGGCCCAATTGTTGCTGATGCTGCTGTCACAGCACAACTAAAAGGGCGTTCGTATTTGGCATCGTCCATTGCCTTTATTGCCATCAGCCCGGGGCCAGAGGCGTCTGCCAATGCTGAACCTGTCATCCCTGAAAATATAATACTTGAGACAACATTACCATGTGCTACTCCACCTTTCATGTGACCGACGAGGGTATCTGCAAATCTATATATGCGGTTTGTGATTCCTCCGCTGTTCATCAGCCTTGCAGTAAGGATAAAGAGCGGGATTGCCAGAAGTATAAATTTATCTTCAAACCCAAATACCATAACCTCAGTGATAATACCGAGATCATCGCCCTTAATCAGAAAATAACAAATCGAGGAGATAATCATTCCAAAGGCAACAGGAATCCTCAGGGCAAACGATAAGAAAAATATAATTAAGCAAATGATGAATGCGATTGACATTATGTTTTCCTCAATAATATAAATTCTCTTATATGCAGGGTTGTCCATATTCCGAGATGAAGTATGATCATCCCCATTCCAATAGGAAAAGAGATGAGGATAACCGACCATGGGATATTCATTGCAGAGGATTTAATAGAACCTACAAGTTTTATGTAATCAATGCTTGCAGAAAAAGTCGTCAGGATAAGCAAAATGACAAAAATATTTCCGAAGATATTAATAAGCAGACGGGTTTTTTTAGAGAACCGCTCGTAGATAATATCAAAGCCCACATGACTCCCTTCGCGTGTCGCCAGAACTGCACCAATGTAGACGATGTAGATATAACAATAGATTGAAAATTCTGTGGGCCAGGTAAGCGGATGTCTGAGGATATATCTCGAAAACACTTGAATAGATATAGAACCAAAAAGTCCTATGAAAAATATGATTCCAAGAAACCGCTCAACAAGATTCAGTATCTCCAGAAGTTTCTTCATTTTAGTTTATGCTAACATGACTTTTCTATCGCATATTATAAATCTTGTCGTACATGCCTTTTCCCCACTCATTTTCAAATTCAGCATATACTTTCCTTGCATTCTTCCTGAATGCCTCTATATCAGGATGGATAATGATCATGCCATATTTCTTCTCAAAATCCCTCAGGAGCTTTGCTTCACTTTCAAGCACCAACCTGTTCTGATACTCACGGGCAATCTCGAGAGCCTTTATTATCCACGTTCTATACTGCTCAGGCATATCCTTCCAGAGCTTCTCGTTAATAATCGGCCATATCATCCCAATCTGATGGTTCGTAAGAATGATATACTTTGTAATCTCGCAAAAATTTTGTGTCTTAGTAGCAGGAAGAGGGTTTTCCTGTCCCTCAACAACCCCGGTTTTAAGAGCCAGATAAATCTCTCCAAATCCGAGCGGTGTTGGATTAGCACCCAGTGCCTTTCCCATAGCAATCCATAGGGGAGAGTTAGGCATACGGAGTTTTACTCCTTTCATTTCATCAGGGGTCCGCACAGGTTTATTGCGAAGGTTAAGCTGACGGGTGCCGAGATACCATACGTCGAGCGGACGTATATTTTGATTTCTCGCAAGCCTCTCAAAATATTCCTTTCCAATATCACCCAGCATCACCCTATAAAGATGATTTATGTCCCTGAAGAGATACGCTGCTCCCATAATGCCAATGCTTTTATCAAATTGAGCAAGGGTATTTGGGTCTGAAAATGCCATATCAATTGACCCTCGCATTACCCCGATGACCTCGGTCTGCTGATTAGCCAACTGCCCTGAATGAAATATCTTAACCTTAATCTTTCCACTGCTTAATTTGTTGACATTATCTGCAAAGACTTCCATTCCCTTGGACTGAGGCTGTTGAGGTCCTGCAACTGTGCTGAATTTAAGTGTGTAGGTTTTCTCTCCAGCAAGACATGTGTTGACTGTAAATAATATGATAATAAGACAAAGAAAAAACTTTATAGATTTATCTTGCATTTTCCGTCTCATTCTGTTCGTTTCCTGTAAAACCAACGCCACCTCTAACCAGTAGATTCATTAGTCATTAGTCATTAGTCATTAGTCATTAGTCATTAGTCATTAGTCATTAGTCATTAGTCATTAGTCATTAGTTTTTTTATCTTTGATCTTTCACTTTTTATATATCTATCAATGCCAAGCTTCCAGTCAGGCATATCAACATTGAGTTCTTTTGAGAGCTTGAGATTGGACATTGCTGAAAAATATGGCCTTCTGGCAGGTGTAGGAAAATAATCCGATGTTACAGGCAATACCAGATTATCCATACCAAGACCTTCCAGAAAATAACGTGCAACCTCATATCTTGAGGCATATCCACTATTAGTAAGATTATAAATGCCCCTAAGTCCTTTATTTAGTGAGAATATCGTTAAATTAGCAATATCTGCTGTATATGTGGGAATAGATATCTGGTCGCAAACTATTTTTAAGACTCTATTCTTATCCGCCCATTCTGACAATTTATAAAGAAAATTCTGTTTTCCTTCTCCAAACACCCAGCTAACCCTGAATAATAAAAAGTTATCAGTCTCCTCTTTTAGGTATTTCTCGCCCAGCAGTTTGCTTTCCCCGTATTTGTTAATTGGATTCGGCTCATCTTCTTCTGTATAAAAGTCTCCTTTTTTACCATCAAATATGTAATCACTGCTATAATGGATTAATAGGGAATTATTCTTTTTACATGCAATAGCCAGATTCCTTACACCTAAGGCATTTATCTTACATGCGGTATCAAAATCTTCCTCAGCCTTATCCACATAATTATAAGCTGCACAGTTTAAAATAACATCAGGTTTATACTTAAAAAAAACCTCTGTAACAGCATTCAGGTCAGATATATCCAGACCTTCTTTATCTAAGGCTGTTACCCTATAACTATAGTTCTTCAAACACTTCTGAAATTCCTTTGCAAGCTGTCCATTTGCACCTGTTATGAGAATATCCATATGTCCATACCTTCCAAATCCACCCTCACCCCCCTTTTGCTAAAGGGGGGGATTATGTATTAAAAATTATTATCAGTATCCTTTAACCAATACAACCGCATTAACCCGAAAAATGCAATTTAAAGAAATGTCCCGATGAATATCGGGATTGTAAAAAAATTTATTTTTCAATACCTTTGCTACAGAGAAATTAAAAATCAAAAATAGAAATTGAAGATTCCATGTAGTACAGGAAATCTTAATGCAAGGAATTATTTTTATATTCGCTCGCTTGGCTCTGCAGCTTGCTGCAGGGAATACGCTCGCTATCCATTTAAGATTAAGGAACTTATTTTTGAATTTTGAATCGTAATCTTGCATTTTTATCTTTCAATTTTGATTTTGATCTTTAAGCAATAGCTGCATTTTCTGAGTTAACCTACAAAAGATACCCCCGCCTAAATTCATATCCTTTGTGCATTATTACGCCTTAATCAAATAGCCTGCCTCAAGCTCAAGTTTATAATGTATCGCCTCAAGAAGGATCAGAACCCTCTCCTGTCCTTTTATCTCTCTTTCGAATATTCCGTAGAAATCCTTAAAAGGGCCTTCTCTGATAACGACCCTGTCACCCTTATGGTATCTCTGAGGTTTAATGACAATTATACCATTAACTTCTGTGCCTTCTTTTATGGTGTTAATAATCTCATCATGTACAACAATCGGCATATTTTTGCCGACGATATATCTTACACCCCTCGTATAGGTAATAAGATGTGCGTACTTTTCCTTTTCGAAGTTTGCGAAGAGATAGCATGGAAAAAGAGGCCCTATGACCTCTACAAGTTTATTACGCCTGTATTTTTTTAATTTAAGTCTCGGATTCAACACTTCGATTCCTATACCCTGAAGCTGAAGGGCAACAGCATCCTCTTTGCCTGGTTTTGTGTATATAGCATACCACATTATAGGATATCCCCTTTCAAAACATCCTGAGATCTCTTATCTGTCAACCTTAAAGATGCGAATGCCATACCAAAAAGGGCCGAAAGCATAAGGGCATTTGAGGGTATATGAAGATTAAAATCAAATATGCTGTGTATAGCTATAGTGGTTATAGAAGAGAGCATGGATATCTTGATAATGCCTATCCTCCCTTCCCATTTTCCCTTAAGTATAAACCGGATAAAGAAGAAGAGAAATGAAAAAAGCAGGACTGTCCCGATTATACCTACTTCGAGAATAAGTTCGAGATAATCATTATGCGCATGGTCATATATAGACGTAATGTTCTCTGGTGAATACAAAGGAAAAACATGTAAAAATGTGCCTATTCCGCTCCCTGTGAGATAAAAATCCTTAAATGCCTTTAATGTTGCAGACCATACAACAAGCCTTTCCTCATGTGTTATGTCAGTTTTATAAAATCTGTCTATAACAGGATCAATACCAATATAAAGCAGATATAAAAAGATTATACATAAAAATGTTGCGATAGCCATTTCCTTTTTAGCCCTGAATTTATGCCATAAGAGAAAAAATCCAAAAACAGCAATGCCCATAAAAAAGCTGATTATGCCAGCCCTTGAAAGTGAAAGGAACAGCGATACAGACATAATTATTCCAAAAAAACCAAATAACAACTGCCTTTCCCTGCTCTTTCTTGTGAATGCAAGCCCCAGTGTGAGAGGTATAAGCATGCCGATAAATCCAGCATAATGATTTCTGTTCACAAACGGTCCGAATGGATTTCCTGCTATCACCTCCCTTAACCAGTAAATCTTCCCGTTCCATATAGCCTTCTGCAGGATAGCAAAAATAGCAAGCACAAAACCAAAATAAGCTAATATTTTGAGTATCTTCTCGAGTGTATGCATATCTTTTATGTTAAAGACAAAGAGGACAAAAAAGAAAGAATATGTAAGCGCCCTCAGGAACTCTATCTCTGTCTTATAAGCATAAAGGCTTATGTGCATTTGGGGATTTTTATCAGCAGTATAAAATGAATAAAGCTCAAAAGACTTAGGTGATATATATTTTAGAATAACAGGAGGAAGAGGCAGCATCTGCATAAAGATATACACGAGAAAACTAACGAGGGCAATAAATATGTATATTTCTTCCTTACTGGTAGTAGCAAATTGTGACTGCCAAGTTTTTGTCCTTATCAGCCATACAATTATTAGTGTTAAAACAAAAGCCTCGATCAATGTTGAAGACCATATCTCCACTGCCCCAAAAGAAAGTACAGACAATATCAGGATTGCTGTTGCAGCAATAGCTATCTTTGAGTCAGACTTATCCCGTCTATCCATGCGCTCCCGCTAATCTTGTTATCAAATTTAGTTGACCTCTCTCTTTTTATACTTATCAATATGGCATTACATCCTGCAGGGATATCTAATTCCATGCTAACTTCCTTCCAGAAATTTGTGCCTGTTGTTACCTCGGACCTTTTGTGCAGGTTTTTGCAGTCATGTCCTGTTATCAGAAAAAAAAGACCATTCGTTGTTGTAAGAGAATCTGTCTTTATATTTCCTCTAAAGAAATATTTAGCTCCGGGGACAACCCTAACAACCTGTGAAGCTATAGTTATATCGGGATTATGCAATCCATCGAATGTTACACCAATTGACCGTTCTCCGAGTAGTCGGATATCCCTATCCAAAAACACATCAACTCCATCTGTTTCCCTGATCTTCCAGTCAAATCCTCCGTTCATGATATCATTTTCAAAACTGCCATTCCATATGAGTGAAGACCATCCTTCTTTCTTTTCTTTAAACTTTTCCTTTATAAAGTCTTCCCATATGTTCTTTGCGTCATTATAAAGATGCCTTGAGATCAGAAATTCTATATAATGCAGAAATACTTCATCCTCTATAGTCAGCCCCTTCATAGCATTCCATATCTTTTTAGTCTCATTTATCCTATCTGTTGAAATAAGGTATAAAAGATATCTTTTATAATAAGGATACGAATTTGGCACGAGTTTGTTCAGAAGATATTGTGACTCTAACGGGATTTTCCATAACATATCATAGACTTCTTCCTGCCTTTGGGGTCTGAGGATGATAAACTCCCTGAAACTCTCAATAGCTCTCTCGATTTCATTGTTTACCAGGTAAAAGATTCCCGCTTCCCACATTACTGCAGGATTCTTCGGGATCAGTCTTATTGCCCTCTCGATAGCATTACCCGCTTCTGCTATTAGTCCTGCTGCCTGATATGCCTTTGCGAGATCAAGCCAGCAACCTCCTTGCAAAGGGTTTAAACTTATAGAACTTTCATAATATCTGATTGCATTGGAAGGGTCAGGCTGTTTACTGTTATAATGATAAAATCTTCCAAGTATATAATGGTAACTTGCATTCCTGGTGTCATAATGGATTGCTGAAAGAAATCCTTTTTCAGTTTTCTTATTAAAAAAAAATTGACCTAAAAACGGCTTGGATATGACCCATAATAGAAAAAAATATAAGGGTAATGTTATTAATAATAAAAGGACTTTTCGATCATTTTTTTTCATTGCTATAATAGGATTTATAATAATATCTGTAGTAATTATAATAATGCCCGAATCTTATATCTGAAAGATTTACTGAATTAAGTATTACCCCCAATATCTTTGCATTCACATTATCAAGCAACCGCCTTGTTTCCTGAACCGCCTCCTTCGGGGTTTTTCCGCATCTCACAACCAAAATAACACCATCAGCATGCTGACTCACGATAAGAGGATCTGAAATTCCAAGTGTCGGAGGGGTATCAATAACTATAAAGTTGTATCTGGAATACAGGTCTTGTATAAGATCCCTAAACCTGTATGAACTTAGAAGTTCAGCAGGGTTTGGTGGAGTATGCCCTGCTACAATAATATCAAGATTTGGTATTTCAGATACCTTTATCATACCATCTCCAAGTTCTACATTGCCTGAAAGAAATGTGGACAGTCCTATGTCATTATCGAGACCAAATATCCTGTGTAATCTCGGCCTCCGCATATCAGCATCAATAATTACAACCTTAACATTTGATCTGATGAGGGCGATAGCTGTGTTCGTAGATATTGTAGTTTTCCCCTCATCCCTTTCGGCGCTTGTAACCATTATTACCCTGGGTGGACTTCCGCCTGCTGAAAGAAGTAAAAATGTTTTTATAGAACGGTATGACTCTGAAATGGGACTCTGTCCGTCTGAATGTGTAATATATTCTAAGGCATGTATATTCTTATTGTCAGTATAGTGTGGAATAAGTCCAAGCGATGGAAGGTATATTTTTTTCTCGATATCTTCAGGGGTTTTTATCGTATTATCAAAATACTCAATAAAAAATGCCATTCCAATGCCACCCAGAATGCCGATTATCATAGACAGGATGATATTAAGGCTCTTTCTGGGTTTAAATGGTTTTTGGGGAAACTCTGCTCTATCAAGTATCTGTATGTTACTTGCAGTAAGTGTTGCTGAAACACCAGCCTCCTTAAGCCTCTGTAAAAGACCATTATAAAGTTCTTTAGTTGTATCAACTTCCCTTTTGAGTATCTGATACTGTATAGCCCGCTGATTCAGGTTAAGAGCCTCTTTTTTCAGGGATTCAACCTCTGCATCGAGCCTCTTTTCACGCTGTACTGCCACCTCATAATCTGCCTTTATGCTCGATATCACCTTTTCCATTTCATGGTCAATCTTCTTTTTAATCTGATCAATATGCTCTCTAAGTTTCACCATTTTAGGATAATCAGGTTTATATATCTTCAATTGTTCATTGTATTCAGATTCTAATAAGGCAAATTCCTTTTTGAGTGACATAATCAATGAATTGTTTATTACAATCGAACTTGATTCAGGATCGGCAGAGAGCGTCTCCCTATAAAGTGCTTCTTTGCCTATCCTGTCCGCGGTTACCACGGTTAGATTGGTAGAAAGTTCAGATAGCTTTTTCATAATTATATTTTCGCTATCGCTCTCTCCCTCTTTTTCCTTGAGGAAGATAATCTTATTTCTCTCAGCGTATTTATTGAGTTTTTCTTCTGACTGTTCAACCTTTGCCTTCATATCTTCAAGCTGTTTTTCAAGCCATATCCTTGCTTGGTATGTTGCCTCTACCTTCGATTCGAGATTAAAGCCAATATATGCATCTCCAATTGCATTTGCAATGCTTGCAGAAAGTTCAGGGTCATGTGATATAAAACTCACATTAACAAGTCTTGATTTTGGGACAGGATCTACATCCATCCTCGCAAGAAAAGAATCTATCAAGTCAGAACTTATACCGTCATCTTCAAGTGGGTTGTCCTGTTTTAAAAGAGGATTATTGTCAGGCTTATCTTCTTTTTTCTTCTCAGCCGGAACAAACTCAGGATTGGTATTAAGTCTCTGTGAACGTATAACCCTTTTTGCAAGATTCCTTGACTTTAATATCTTGTACTGTGTTTGATAATAATCTTCTTCGACCCTTTCGACACCAACCACATCCTTAAAAGCAAGGATATTCGGGTTTTCTTTGTCAATCTTTATTGTAACAGTAGCTTTATACTGAGGACTCATCATAAAAGTGCCTATTATAACGGTCGTGACCACCACTACAAGAAAAGTAATCACAACCCATTTTCTTCTAATTAGTACTTGTAGATAATCTCTCAGATGGACTTCCTCATCAGGAGAGTAGTATGAGGGCTGCGGAGATGTTACAGGATACTGCTGGCGTTTATCCAGCGCCTTATCTTTTTCTCTACTATTTTCTTTCATTGTTGCTTCAAGGGGTTACATCCCTATTCCAACACCTATTGAACCGAAAGTTATATATCCCCTAAGACTCCTCACAAAACCATTAAAAAAATTTTTTATACCGCTTTCCGGTACTATTATTATGTCGTTTTCTGCAAGTAGTATGTCAGGACTTTCTCCTTTACTAATGGCATAATAGTCTACCATTATAATATCTCTTTCACCCTTTCCATTATCTCGGAATATCCTTATGTCACTTGTTTTAGCTACTGAAGTTACACCCTGAGCCATTGCTATTGCCTGCATAAAGGTTATTTTATCACCCTTCAAAGGAAAGTCACCTGGTTTTTTGACTGCTCCATCCACAAATATAACACCACCTTTTGGCACATTAATCACATCTCCTGCAAAGACAGGTATATTCAGACTAAAATTGCCGTTAATCAGTAGTTCATTGAGGTCAATCACAATGGTGCTGGCTTTCCTTCCCTCAGAGTCTTCCCCTGAAGGACGGATAACATAACATATATTTCCTGCATCCTCTCTGAGTCCTTCTGCTGTCATAAGCACATCGAGAAGATGTCTCTGCCCTGTTATTGCATATACATGAGGTTTGTTCACAGCTCCTACAACAATAATCCTCTGGCTCCTGTACTCTTTTACAAATACATTAACAACAGTCTCCTGCACATACTTTTCGAGCTTTTTTGCAATTAAACTTTCAATCTCCGATGTAGTCATACCTTTGACCCTTATAATTCCGATAAGCGGCAGGGCGATATCTCCCTGCGAATTTACCCTCACAGTCTTTTTAAGCTCTTCCACATTATATGCCTCAATCTCAAGAAGGTCTTCGGTACCAACAAAATATTCATTTCTTGGCAGGCTTGCAACACTTACCATAATGGCTTCATTTAATCTTTCAGCTTTTTCTTTGGCAGCAAAATCAATAGGTGGTGGGGACTTTATGGTATGTTTATTACCACAATTACTTATTAAGATTATAATAAATAATAAAAAAAATACCGTACATTTTTTAATCATTAAAGAACCGGGAAAACAAATTAAATACTAAAAACCTGAAGGGCTTGCAACTCCCTTATCTTCGTCTTCGTCACGGGATGCTCCTAATGCAACAACTGCACCTCCGACAACAAGAACTCCACCTACAATTAAGGCAGTCTTTGTAGTTAAAATGCCTCCTCCTGCTACAGGTGCCCCTGTTACACCTGCTGAAGAAGCAAATATGCTACCCCCTGAATCCAGTATTCTTGCCTCTAAGCCTTCAGGGATTACCTTGAGTTTTCCAGAAATACTTCTAATAAAAGTACCCTTCTCATCACAGGAAATTACACCCTGAATATTTGCTAAATCTTGAGCCAATATAGGAGCTCCTGGACCTGCAACAAGAGAATAATACCCTCCTACCTGTGGCGAGACACTAATAGTAGCATCTCGTGTTATAAAAACAACTGTTGCAGATGGTTTAATATTAAAAGAGATAATCCCTTTTTCTAAATTAATAGTATAACTTCCAGTTGCTGCTTCAATAGTCACCTCTGTTTTTTCTGAAAGGTCTATCTTCGAGCCATCCACTGTGGTAATGAAAGCAACTCCGTCAATTGTCCTGAGTTTTGTATATTTAAGCAATGGGTAAATATCTAGCGCCTTTATCCATTTTCCTGTTGAAGATTCAATCTGGACATCACCTGCAGATTTAATTTCTCCAAATGCCATGGGTTCTTGCGCAGATGCTGTTATCGGAGATATAAAGTTTGTAAAGATAAAAATCCATATAATCATTAAAGAAATAGTCTTATTTCTCCACATTATTAAACCTCCATTATATGGTAATCTATATAACTCATATGAAGAGAAAAGTCAATACCTGCTGTCTAAAAAGAGGCTGACAAGTATCTTTCAGGATTTTTAGTTATGCAATTTATTACAGCAGTTTTATCATAACCCATCTTGACAAGCCTCTCTGAAGACTCGGCAATAGTCATGGAACCGCCTGAAAGTTTTCCGTAAATGTCAGTAATGACATGTAACCTGTTGGTCTGCCCTTTCTTTGTTTTTGCCTCTTTTACTGTATCCGATACAATTATTATCCGCTCAGGGTTCTTTATTTTAAATATTAAGTCGAGGGTCTTTGGGTGTAAATGATAAGGATCTGCAACAACCTCAATATAAATCTCCTTATTTAAAAGCCCGAACCCTGCGATCCCGGGGTCTCTATGATGAAAACCACGCATTGCATTAAACACATGCGTAATCCCCTTTGCACCTGCATTAAACCCTGCCTCTGCCTCAGTATATGTTGCATCAGAATGCCCCATGCTCGCGATAATCCCCATGTCAGACATCTTTTTGATAAGTGTTGTTGCTCCTTTTATTTCAGGTGCAATGGTAATTATTTTTACTATATTTTCAAAGCCCTCAATAAGTTTTTTAAAATTATATTCTGTTGGTTTAATAAATGACGCTGAATCCAGCGCACCGCATTTTGTTGGATTAAGAAACGGACCCTCAAGATGAACACCAAGAATTTTTGCTGGTTTAGGATGTCTGATACATGGTGCAAGAACATCTTGTATCTTGCATCGTGCATCCTGCATCTTGTGTTTCTTATTTTGTCTTTCCATTGCCTTTTTAATTACTTCCATGTTCTCTCTCATTACACTTATGGAAGCAGGATATATAGCAGGTATGATTGCAGAAACTCCATATGAACCGTGAATTTCAGCTATCTTGAGAATATGCTCCACAGTAGTCGTTCTTGTGTCATAACCGCATATGCCATGTGTATGTATATCTATGATTTTCATCGAATTTTTTATCATAACATAGAGGTATATCCTGTTAAAATTGTAATGTAATTTTTGTATATATTTATAGCAGTTAATTTTTGTACAATCTGTAGTATTAAAATATAAGCTCAAAGCCATGTCGAAAACTTCTATAACAAAAGAGAGCATTCTATTAGGTAAATTCTCCCGAAAGGATTTAGATCGTCTCATCCGCAGTTCTTCCAGAATTAACAATATTGGGATGCGGATAGATTTTCTTTCGAGGCAATTTCTCGATTTAGATTACATTGAGTCAACATTGATCGGAGATACTAATACACCAGAAGTGTTTGTAATAAACCTTAAAGGAGTTGATTGCTTCACATTTATTGATTATATAGAGGCAATGCGATTATCAGGCTCGTTTTCTGAATTTAAAAAGAATTTAAGAAGAATAAGATATAAATCTGGAAAAGTCACCTTTAAGAATAGAAATCATTTCTTTACAGACTGGAGAGTATTTAACTCAGATTTTATCTCTGATGTTACAGAAGAGATAGGAGGGGAAAAGGTAATACACATTAAAAAAACACTTAATGCGAAAGGAGACAGGACATCTTTTGTGGAGGGAATTCATCCTTTTCAACGTGAAATTAAATATATCCCAGCAGATTCAATTGATGACTCGATTTTAAAAAACCTTAGGACAGGAGACTATGCCGGGGTATATTCAAGGTTGCAAGGCTTAGATGTATCGCATGTAGGGATTATTATCAAAGACAAAGACAGAATTTTTTTAAGACATGCCTCGTCACAAAAAAATTGTAGAAAAGTGGTTGATAATGATTTTAAACACTATATAATCAACAAACCAGGCATAATCGTACTCAGACCTAAAGATTCGCAATAAGAAAGTCGGTAGAAGTAACCTCAGAAATCCCTATAAACCCATGAGAAAATTTCTTGACAACATAAAAGGTTTAACCGATAATTAAATCATCAACCTATACCTTTCCAATGGGGGTTATCTATGGGGTAGTAACAGTCAATAAGCTCAGCACTAATGTGATAGTGCTGGGTAAAGATGATTCAGGCAGGATAACAGTTGCCTTTCGTTATAATCCTGACCTTGTGACAAAGGTTAAATCTATTCCCAGCCATAAATGGCATCCTGCCGAAAAATACTGGAGCTTTCCAGATACAGATGGGACTCTGGAAAAGATTCTAAAGGTTTTTGAAGGCGAAGAAATTCATATAGATCCTGCCTTATCAGCTACTTCCAAAGTAAAAGAGATCCCATCTTCTCTTGCGGGAGACCTTTCCACTTCTGTCCCCTCGCCCCTTGTGGGAGAGGGTAAGGGTGAGAGGGATAATTTTGAAGACCTTCGTAGAGAACTTCTTTCAAGAAAATACAGTTATAAAACTGTAAAGGGTTATATCTACTACAACAGAGATTTCCTCAACTTCATAGACAAGGATCCCCCTGAGATTAATGATTCTGACATAAAAGACTACCTCCTTCACCTTGCAGAGGAAAAGCAATCAGCAACCTCTACGCTGAATCAGGCGATAAATGCCTTGAAATTTTATTATGGCACAATGCTGAAGAAGAAATTCGTATATGAAGTCAAAAGACCTCGCAAAGATAGAAAATTGCCTGTAGTTCTAAGCAAAGAAGAAGTTGTAAAAATTGATAATATTAAACACAAAGCCATTTTAATGCTCGTATATTCTGCTGGATTAAGAGTAGGGGAAGTAGTAAGATTAAAACCAGAAGACATTGATAGTAAGAGAATGCTGATCCACATTAGAGGTTCAAAAGGGAGAAAAGACAGATATACAATGCTTTCTGAAAAGGTATTGCAAATCCTAAGGCAATATTGGAAGAAATACAGACCTGAAAAATGGCTTTTTGAGGGGGCAAAAGTCGGAAGATACATTTCAACAAGGACAGTGGATAAAATTTTCAGGAATGCCTCTGAAAAAGCCGGAATTAATAAGGAAGTCTCGCTGCATACCCTCAGACATAGTTTCGCCACACATCTTCTGGAAGGCGGGACTGATTTGAGATATATTCAGGAGCTTTTGGGCCATACTCATAGCAAGACTACCGAAATATATACACATGTAAGTACAAAAAGCTTGGGGAAAATAATGAGCCCATTGGACACACTAAATTTACCAAAGGGAGGTGATGAGTGACATGTTTTGACAATGAAAGGGAATTCTATCAATTCAGCCAGAATTAGAATATCCGCAACAGGTGCTGATATCGTCCCCAAACCGGGAGTATATCCGCACTAAGTGAGGATGTGAATAAGTTGTGCGAAAGCTCACCCAATAAATTATTTTTGGAGAATTAGATGAAAGAAATTAGAACTGAAATAGTTATTAAATCAAATTTAAATAAAGTATGGGATTTTTTCACTGATTTTAGTCATTATCCTGAATGGAATCCTTTCATTTATAGTATTTCAGGTAATGTATCTGTTAATAATATTATTAAAATTAGACTTACACCTCCAGATGCCAAACCAATGACATTCAAACCAAAAATACTTACATTGTTACCAAAGAAAGAGCTCAGATGGCTTGGTCATTTTATAATACCTGGATTATTTGATGGTGAGCATATCTTTGAATTTATTGAAAATAAAGATGGAACAATAACTTTTATTCAAAGAGAATTATTTTCTGGTATTTTGGTCCCATTATTCAAAAAGATGCTAGTGTGCTGTCCCTAACAGATCTATACATTTAGAAACCTTCGCAAGGATGGTATCTGCATCCTTTGTCCAAGTAAATATTTTAGGATTCTCATTATGTGTTTCAATAAAATCCATAATCGCTTTC
>JBFMDO010000077.1:0-64909 GCA_040753615.1 Nitrospirota bacterium
GGTCACAGGTTCCTGCTGCTATTGCATCAAAGGAATTTAATAACAATAATATCCCTGCAATAAATAGATTAGTTATTAAACGCTGCTTCCTAAAAAATTTATGCATAAATATCTCCTTAAATTGCCTTTGAATCTCTCTGTTCTCTGTCTCATTTCACTTTGTTGTCTATCACGTCTGCCTGTGCGATGCACGCAGACAGGCTTACAACAAAAAAAGCCCGCCTCCAAAAAGGCGGGCTTTGTCTCTTACCTCTACCACTTCGGCAACCCCTCTGTCCTTTTAAGGACAGGCGGCTTTGCGTCACCCGGTTAACCAGGCTTTGCCTTTTCGGTGGCTATTAATCACAACAATTATCAAAAAATACTTCCCTTGTCAATTTTGTTTTTGTTTATGGGGGGATAAGAATTGTTTATAGGCTGGTTAGAGGGAGAAAATGCCCCAGAGTTAATAAAGTGGGTGATCTGGTATATAATTAAAAACATTGTGCTATAAAAATATATGATGAAACAGATAATTTACCTTTTCTTAATAATTTTTATACTCGCTGGCTGCGAAAATAAAATACCGAAAACAGTGCAGTCAGATAAAGGCGTTTCATACGAGCCTGCATATGGCGATGTTTTAATAACAGGTAATATTGGAGAGCCAAGCATTCTTATACCGATGCTCGCTGGTGACAGCGCTTCCCATGATGTCGCAGGGCTGATTTTTAACGGCCTTGTCAAATACGATACAGACCTCAGTGTTATCGGTGACCTTGCAGAATCATGGGATATTTCAGATGACGGACTTGTTATCACCTTCCACATCAGAAAAGGCGTAAAATGGACTGATGGTGTTGAGTTTACAGCAGATGATGTGTTGTTTGGCTATAACACTATTATTAATGAAAAGACGCCTACGGCATATCAGGAGGATTATCTTCAGGTAAAAAAGGCTGAGGTCGTGGATAAATATACATTCAAGGTAACATATAAAAAACCGTTTGCACCTGCACTTACTTCATGGGGAAACATGGTGGTTCTTCCAAAGCATCTCCTTAAAGGGAAAGATATAACAAAAACTGATTTTGGGAGAAACCCTATTGGGATGGGTCATTACAAACTCAGAAAATGGATATCCGGACAGGAAGTAAAACTCAGTTCAAATAAGGACTATTTTGAGGGCAGACCATATATTGACGGCTATATTTATAGGTTTATACCAGACCCTGCAACCATGTTCCTTGAACTTCAGGCAGGCGGCATTGATATGATGGGATTAACGCCAATACAGTATAAAAAACAGACTGATAATAAATTCTTCAGGAATAATTTTCAGAAATTCCATTATCCTACTTTTGCCTATACATATTTAGGATTCAATTTAAGACACCCGTGGTTCAAAGATAAACGTGTGAGACAGGCAATAGCCTATGCCATAGATAAAACTGAAATTGTTGACGTAGTCCTTTTCGGTCTCGGAAGCCCTGCTACTGGCCCCTATGTTCCGAATACGTGGCCGTATAACCCAAATGTAAAAAGGTATGAGTTTAATTTAGAGAAGGCTAAACAGCTTCTGAAAGAAGCAGGGTGGGAGGATACAGACGGTGACACTATAATTGATAAGGATGGCAAAGATTTCGAATTCACTATTCTCACGAATATGGGAAATAACCTCAGGAAAAACACTGCAACTATTATACAGCAGAGGCTTCGAGATATTGGCATCAAGGTAGAAATCAGGACGCTTGAATGGAGCACATTTATAAATGAGTTTATTGATAAAAGACGCTTTCAGGCTGTTATACTCGGGTGGAGCATTGGTATTGACCCTGATCAATATGATATCTGGCATTCGAGCAAAACAAGAGAAAAGGAGTTTAACTTTGTGAGCTATAATAATCCCGAGGTTGATGAGCTTCTGGAGAAAGGTCGAAGGACTTTTAATATCGAGGAAAGAAAAAAGGCTTACTACAGAATTCAGGAAATACTTGCAGAGGAGCTGCCCTATATCTTTTTATATGTTCCTGATGCAACTCCTATTGTCCATGCACGGTTTAAGGGCATAACGCCTTCACCTATAGGTATATTTTATAATCTTCCTAAGTGGTATGTGCCGGAAAAACTACAGAGGCATAGTGCTATAGAGCCGTAAAGTCTGAAGGCAGATGTGCCATTGATCATTAACCCGAAACATGCTTCTTTACATCTTTTGCCAAAATAGAAATGTCCTATTTCAACAAGTGCTATACTGCCTCTTTTTTGATAAGGAGGGGGGGGTGGCAGGAAAGGACATAGTACAAATGAGTCAGAGGGAGTTAAGGCGTCTGCACATAATTCGACAAGCTCATTATCCATAAAGCAATAGAAGGGTTATTAAAGCAAAAAGAGGCAGCAGAGCTGCTAACATTAAGCAATCGTCAGATAAGGAGGCTAATCAAGAGAGTAGAAGAAGAAGGCGACATAGGGATAATACACAAATCCAGAGGGAAACCCTCAAACAGGAGATTACCCAAGAAGATAAAAGGCACTGCCCTTGTCTTTAATGTATGTGAAGAAGTCGTGCCAGTTTCCGAACCCCCGTGAAAGCAGGAACTGGTCCTTGTATAGAATGCCGACCTTTTCGGAGAGGAGACCGAGTTGTTCTTTTTCAGGAACTTTGTCGGCAAGAAAATATAAAGGTTACTTACGAGTATTATACTTTAAAGTAATATAAATTGCTAAAATGAAAAAGGACTCAGGGGAACCTCCTAAGTCCTTGATTTTTCATGGTGAGCCGTGGAGGATTCGAACCTCCGACCCGCTGATTAAGAGTCAGCTGCTCTACCAACTGAGCTAACGGCCCTTGTCTTCTGAGCGCGCCTGAGAGGATTCGAACCTCCGACCCTCGGCTCCGGAGGCCGATGCTCTAATCCACTGAGCTACAGGCGCAATTAAAAACAGTTCCAAGTTCAACATTGCAAGTTAAATATAAACAACAAAAAAATTCAGATTGAAACTTTCAATCTTTGAACTTTAAACTTTTAACTCCAATTTTGCTAAGCAAAATTGGTTGGGGTGAGTGAGGGGACTCGAACCCCCAACACCTGGAGCCACAGTCCAGTGCTCTGACCATTGAGCTACACTCACCATTAACAACAGTGAATAGTTAATAGTAAAAGAAAAAACAGATAAAAATCAATTTTACCCATATCTGTCCAAGATAACAGAAAAGAGGTTTGATAAATAAATAATCATGTCGATTCAGTGTGTTTATGAGGCATTTAGCCTCTTATATAAAATTATTTTAGACAGGTTTAAATTTTACTAAAAACTAACAACTGCAAATTTTGTTTGCAAAATTTGCATGGCGCGCCTGAAGGGATTCGAACCCCTGACCCACTGCTTAGAAGGCAGTTGCTCTGTCCAACTGAGCTACAGGCGCAATTAAAATTAAGAATTTTAAGGACAAAATAGTTTAAAATAAAATTATAAAATCTTATAAAAATTTAAGTCAAGGAACACAAAGGGTTTAAATGGAACCTATAATCACTAAACTTCGTAAAATAGAACGCAAAATATTTGAAAATATAAGATTTAAACTTTCCGTTTTCATATTTGTACTGCTTATTATAACTACCTTAGTATTTTATATACTCACGGTACGAATGATGGATCAATACATCCTGAATGAACTTATCAAGAGGGCTGAATCTTTAAGCAGAAGTGTGGCAGCATCTGCAGTTCACGGTATTCTTTTAGGAGATGTTTTAGGCATTGATAATATTATTGCCAAACTGGAAGATTTAAATAAGGATGTTGAATATGTCGCTGTTGTTGATAGTGATATGAATGTAATTGCTCATACAGATCCTAACAAGAGTGGAGAAAAAATAGAGCCTGTAAAAGGAAGAACTCTTAAAAAAAGAAGGGATGGATTAGTTATAAATGAAGTATCATCTGGTTCAGGTGATTATTTTGAGATATCTGCTCCTATTAGTTTTAAGGATAAAAAATTTGGAACAATCCTTCTCGGTGTTAATAAATCAGTGTTGCTTGATGTTAATCGCCGTGCTCGCGCCAGGATATTGGTAGGTTTTTCTGTTGCCCTTGTTCTGGGGGCTGTTGGAATTATCATACTATCCTATTTTCTAACGAGGCCACTTCAAGAACTTTCTGTTGGTGTAAATGATCTCAAAGAAGGAAAAAGAAGCAGGCCATTAAGGGTTTACTCTAAAGATGAACTTGGAAAACTAACAGAAAGTTTTAATGAAATGGCTGAACTTATAACACAGCAGAAACAAAGCCTTAATGAATATGCGAGGGAATTGGAAGATGCATATATTTCCACAGTAAAAGTCCTTGCCGCGGCTATAGATGCCAGAGATCCTTATACACTCGGCCACTCGGCAAGGGTTGCCAGGCTATCCTTAATGCTCGGAAAAGCAATAGGACTTAACGGGAAAGAGCTTGAAGACCTTGAAATAGCATGCCTTTTTCACGATGTTGGAAAACTTAATACCCCTGACTTTATACTCCAAAAGGTAGGAAAACTTACTTCAACAGAATACAGAGAAATAATGAGCCATCCCGAGACCGGAGCAGATATTCTCAGCAAAGCACCTTCACTTCATAAATATATACCTTCAATCAGACATCACCATGAATGGTATAATGGTAATGGTTATCCCAAAGGGCTTAAAGGAGAGGAGATTCCCCTGTTTTCAGCTATAATATCCATAGCAGATGCCTTTGATGCAATGACTTCAAAAAGACCTTACAGAAATCCTCTGTCAAAAACAGACGCGATCAAAGAGGTAGGCAATTTTTCAGGGAAACAGTTTAATCCCTATCTTGTGGAAACTTTCATGCAGGTAATGAGCAGGCAGGAATGGCCTGTAGAAGAACTATACAAGCCGGGGATAATATGAGCAACCTCTCTAAAAGATTTATTATTTTATTTACTATATTTTTGATTCTCGCTTCATGTGTCAAGACTATACAGCCTCTTAAGCTGGAAGCTGCGATCCAGACAGCCCATAAATATCTTGTTGAGGGCGATTTTCAGAAAGCTATAGAGATTTATAATAGTGCATCTGCTAAAAATCTGAATAACAAAGAACTATATAATAGTTATCTTAAAGCAATTGAATATATAAAAGAAAATGCTGACAGGGCATTTAACAGTGAAATTTTTGCCTCAGCCGGCTATACTTATTATATTTTATTGATTAACTATCCACACTTTACAAATTTTGTCCACCTACTACCATTTGACCAATATTTTTTAGATAACAGGATTAAGACCTGTTCAAAGAATCTTGCTGCAAAGGGACTTATAGCATATAGAGAAGGAAAATTTGAAGAAGCGATTTATATATGGAAAGACATCCTGAGATTTGACCCTGAAAACGAAGAGATAAAAAAGTCAATTGATACAGCTACCACACAGCTAAAAAATTTCCAGAAGAAATAGATTAGTTATAGTTCAAAGGCATCACCTTTTTCAGGCACATGCGTTTTAAAACCTAACTTTTCATTTATATGTTCCCCAAATGATATTGCTACGTCTTCTTCGCCATGCACTATAAAAACCTTGGGCGAATCCTTAAAAGCTGTTAACCATTCTAAAAGCCCTTTTTGATCAGCATGAGCTGAAAACCCATTGATTGTGTAAATAGAAGCTCTGACTGCTATCTCCTCTCCGAGTATATGAACAGACCTTGCCTTATCAACAATCTTTCTCCCCAGTGTGCCTTTGCCCTGAAATCCAACAAATGCAACACTGCATTCAGTCCTCCATAAGTTGTGCTTCAGGTGATGCCTTATCCTTCCACCTTCACACATGCCGCTCCCTGCAATTACAAGTATGCCTGATTTTATTTTGTTTAATTCCATTGACTCTTTGGCGCTATGAACAAAATGCAATTTGAGAGAGTGATTAATATTTCTGGTGGAAAAAAGTCTTCTTGCATCGTCATCAAAACATTCAGGGTGTGCAAGATATACCCGTGTTGCCTCTTCTGCAAGCGGACTGTCAAGATAGACATTAATCCTGTAAAGCCTGCCTTCCCTCACAAGGTTATTCAGGATATAAAGCAGATCCTGAGTTCTGCCTACTGCAAACGATGGAATAAATACATTGCCTCCCTGCTTGAATGTTGTTTTTATAACATCTACCAGTTCATCTATACTCTCTTTTAATGGTTTATGCAACCTGTTTCCATATGTTGATTCCATAACTATAAAATCTGCCTTCACAGGGATATACGGATCTCTTACTATTGGATTGCCTTTTTTACCTATGTCTCCAGAAAAAACAATTTTCTTTTCTTCACTATTATCCTGATAATATAATTCGAGGGAGCTTGAACCGAGTATATGTCCTGCGTCCAAAAACCTGTATTTAATGCCGTTCCCAAGATGAAATATCTTTTCATAAGGTTTTACATCAAAAAGAGGGAGAACCTCTTTGACATCATCTGCTGTGTAAAGCGGGGCTACAGGGGATTTACCAGCCCTGATAGCCTTTCTCGTAAACCACTCTGCATCGCTTTCCTGTATATGTGCAGAGTCATAGAGCATTAATTCGAGAAGATCCCTTGTAGCATGTGTGGTGATAATCCTGCCACAAAACCCTTCCCTAACGATTCTCGGAATCAGACCTGAGTGATCAATGTGAGCATGCGTGATAAAAATATAATTGATCTCTTCAGGATCGAAATCAAATGCAGCCCTGTTTATTTCACTAGCCCCCTCGCCCTGATACATGCCGCATTCAACGAGGATTTTGAAATTGTTGCACTCAATATAAAAACATGAGCCTGTAACAGTCCTTGCTCCTCCGAGAAATTTAAGTATCAAGTCGGTCCTCTACTATTTGGTATTTTTTGTATCTTATATACTCAAATAAGCCCCAAAGACTCCCTGCTGTTATAGAAATAAACCATGCTAAGGAAATTGCAGTTGCAACATCAGGATCAACTCCTACCAGACCGAAAAATATTATAAAGGCACCTTCTCTTACACCAATGCCGGAAACAGATATAGGCAATGTAGAAAAAAGGATTATGAGTGGCAGAAAGAGCATAAATGTAAAAAGGGGAATGTGTTGCCCAATGCCAATCGCGAGGATATATACAGCAGCTATACCAGAAACCTGAACTATCACGGATAATGCGAGGGTATTTATGAGAATCTTTTTCTGGTTGCGGTATGTATGAAAATAACCGTAAAAATCTGAGAGTATTTTTATTCTTCTGCCAAGGCGTAAACCGAATATCAAAAGGCTTACACCGATGAAACATACCACAACAAGAGGCAAAAGCCATACTGCATCTGTCCCTTGAAGATATTTGTATCCAAAGGGGAAGGCAATAATACTTATTACCATTAACACCACAAAGCCGAGATATCTGTCCATAAAAATCGAGGCAAGGGTTAAACCACCTTTACCTGTTGCCTGATATAAATAAATGCCTTTAACAGCATCCCCTCCAATTATCCCGGGGAGAAAGATATTAAAGAAAGAGCCTATCATATACAGTGAAAAAAGCCTTTTGATAGAAACTCTTTCTCCCTTAAGAAGCAGCTTCCATCTTATTGTGGATATAAACTGTGCAAATAAATAGAGAAATACAGCAGAGATAAACGCTAAAAGATTTAGACCTTTTAGTATGGATAAAATCCTTTCAGTTCCTGTTCTGGATAAAACAATATAAAGCAACGCAAAGCTTACGGTAAGTTTGAGTATAAAGAGGAATATTCTATTTGCTTTCAGGGCCAAGTATCTTCTTAATCACATATATGGGTTTTCTCTGGCTTTCGTGATAAACCCTCACGATCATTTCTCCGAGAAGTCCCATCCCGATTAACTGAATTCCAACAATAATCAGAAGGACACCGAGCAGAAGAAGCGGCCTTCCTCCAATAGCCTGTCCAAAAAAGAGTTTATCTGCAGCGAGATATAAACATATAAGAAATCCGAGAAATCCGTTTAATACACCTATTGGTCCAAAAAACTGTATGGGTTTGGTAGAAAAACTCTGAAGAAATTTTACAGTAATCAAATCCAGAACTACTTTTATTGTCCGGGATATGCCATATTTTGATTTACCCCTCAGTCTCGGATAATGGACTGTCTCTACCTCTGCAACCCTTACACCATACCAGCTTGCAACAGCAGGGATAAACCTGTGCATCTCTCCGTAGAGTTTCAGATTTTTTATTACATCCCGTCTGTATGCCTTAAGGGAACATCCGTAATCGTGAAGCTTTACGCCTGTTACCTTGCTTATTAGCCAGTTCGCTATTATGGAGGGAAACCTTCTTGAAAAAAATGGGTCCTTCCTCTTTTTTCTCCATCCGCTCACGAGGTCATTATCTTTTATAAGTTTCAGCAATTTGGGAATGTCTGCAGGATCATTCTGCAGGTCGCCATCCATTGTCACAATCACATCTCCTCGCGAGAAATCAAAACCTGCTGCAAACGCAGCAGTCTGTCCAAAATTGCGCCTCAGACTGAGTATAACTACATTTTTATCATTTACCTGAATCTCCTCAAGGATAGAAAGTGTCTTATCTGTACTGCCATCATCCACAAAGACTATTTCGTATTCTTTGTTTAAAGAATCCAAAACTGCCTTAAGTTTTTCATAAAGCAACCGGGTATTTTCTTCTTCATTGTAAAGTGGTATAACTACAGATAGTGTCATTAATAATTCCCCATTTTCACTTAAGTTCATAACATCATAACATACAAATATCAGGCAATCAATTATCTTCTATCTTAACCACAAGAACATCTGTGCTTCTCAGAGGATCCCTCTCTTTAAATAGTTGCTGATATTTAATATCAAAATCTTTAAGGTCATCCTCTGTACTAACAAGTAAGGCTCCCTGAGGCATTGAAATAATGTCTCTTGCCTTTATTTTTATAATCTTCTTTCTTATATAATATTCAAAAGCAGGGTCATAATATTTATAAGAATAAACTTCATTAATAGGAACTTCTGATTCTCTGGCTTGTTCCCTTACAACATTGGCGATCTTCTGGGGCATGAAGTATTTTTTTGAAAGAGGCATAAGCCACCCTGAAAGAATCAATGAAAAGATTATGGCTGAAGCCGCAATTATGTGATAGGTATATTTATTAAAAACTATTGAGATAATGCCACCGATCAAAAATGGAAACCCGAGGAATATTACCCATGGCATTAATTCGCCTGCATATTTTTTACCCAGGATAAATAAGACGGTAGAAATTGCAAGACCAAATATACTCAGGAAAGCAACAGAAATCTTTTTATAAGGCATCCCTTCAGAAAGATATTTTGCAGTAAGGATAGAAATTGCAGGATAAACAGGTATTAGGTATTGAGGCAGTTTTGTAGCGCTTATCGAGTAGAATATGACATGCAATACAACCCACAGGAAGAGAAATAATATCAAAGGCTCTCTTTTTTCTTTATATGAAGAAATCAATGTTTGAACTATAAAAAAAGACCACGGGGAAAAGCCTACCAGTAGGAATAAAAGCGTAATAAAGAAAGGCCCACTGGGTCCCTCAAGGGATGAGAAGAATCTCTCTATATTATGATGTAGGAAGAAGCCGGATGCAAACTCTCCGCCTGTCTTAATTGAAACGATAACATACCATGGAATGGCAATAATACCTACTATTAGATAACCAACTATATGTCTTCCTGTTAAAAATATCCTGAGGGATTTAATTCCCTGCAGCAAAGACCAAATTTTTCTATCAGTCTTATAATTATTCAACACTTCCCTGAAGAATATAAAAGCAGAAGCTACGCCGAACGGCAGAATAAAACCCACAGGACCTTTTGTAAGTACAGCCAAACCGAGTGATACATAAAAGATCAAAATATATTTATAGGCATTGTTAACTATTCCGAGATAAAAAGAAAAAAGCGCTAACGTGGAGAAGAATATAAGATAAGGATCAGGTACAGCCATCCTGAAAATCAGAAAACCATACAGGGCAGTAGGTAATAACAAAGCTGAGATTAAAGCGGTCTTTCTGCCCAGAAGCCTTAGAACAAAAAGATAGACCAACAAGACTGTAGCGATACCTATTATGGCGCTTCCAGCCCTGCTTGAAAACTCGCTTACGCCAAAGAGTTTATACCCGAGGATAAAAACCCAGTAATGCAGGGGGGGTTTGTCTGTCCTTAACTCATAATTATATGTTGGCACCAAGAAGTCTGACCGTTCTAACATCTCCCTCGCAGCTTCTGCATTCCGCGCCTCATCCACAATATAAAAGGGAAATGCGTCCAGTCTGTAGAAAAAAAGAACAGCCGGGATTAAAAGTGTAACAAGAAGCTCTTTTTTATATTTACTGAAAAAATCATTGTATTTTATGGAAACATACCCTGCTAAATAGCCTATTATCCCTCCAATCACTATGTCCAGAGGAAAATGTGCCCCAACATAAATCCTTGAATATCCGACTGCCAATGCGAGTATTAATAAAAAAATCTTTAGATATCCTGTCTTTCTGTACGAAAGGACATAAAAAAGTGCCATAGCAGTGGCTGTATGCCCTGAAGGAAAAGAATCTGTCCTGAGTATTTCTCCCACAATATGAACATCATCGAATAAGGCTGCTGGCCGAGGGACATCCGAGAGAAATTTTATAATCTGAACTATGATACCAGACATTAAATATGAAGAAACTAAAGGCAATATTTTCTCTCTTTCAATTTTATACAGGACAAGGATAATGGGTATAATTATCCAGCCGCTCCCCAGATAGGTTATAAAATAGAAAATAATATCAAGGAAAGAATTGTTATGGTTATTTATCAGCTTAAAAAGCCCTGAGTTTAAATCAAAGAATTCTATGTTAAACATAATTTATCTAATTTGCCTAATACAAGCTGGTATTGTCAAATACACCCCCCTTCATCCCCCCTTGATAAGTGGGGAATTAAAGGGGGGTAAGGCAAAAGCCTCGCAGTCCCGACTTTACGTCAGGACGAGAATAAGCGAAAATACTTTAGCCCCTATTGCATGGGCAGTTACTAAATTGATGAGGCAATTTGGCTTATTTCAGATATAATAAAAAAGATAGGTAGATGATTGAAGATGAAAACTGTAATGATAGTTGCTGGTGAAAGCTCGGGTGAATTATACGGCTCACTCCTTGCAAAGGCATTAAAAGCCAGATTGCCAGATGTACATATGCTGGGGGTTGGCGGCGAGAAGATGAAAGATGCAGGGGTAGATCTGATCGCAAGCACATCAGATGCATTCGGACTTATAGAAGCTGTTTCTGCATACCGTCAGGTTAAGACAGCATTCAAAAAGGCTGTTGAAGCAATTGAAAAATTTAAACCAGAAGTTCTTATTCTTATTGATTATCCAGATTTTAATATAAGACTGGCGCGAGTAGCCAGGGCAGCCGGTATAAAGATATTGTATTATGTAAGCCCGCAGGTATGGGCATGGAGAAAGGGCAGGATAAAACAGATAGCAGAGATTGTTGATAGAATAGCAGTTATACTCCCTTTTGAAGAAAATATATACAGGGAAGCAGGGGTAAAATGTGAATTTGTAGGACATCCAATACTTGAAGAGATTAAGTCTGTTTTACAAACAGCAAGTAGCAGACAACACCCTGAACTCCGAGCTCACTTTAAAACCATTCTCGGCTTTGACCCGCGCATGCCTCTGCTATCTCTTTTACCCGGAAGCAGGCCGAGCGAACTGAAACGATTGCTTCCTTTAATGTTAGATGTTGTCAGGCAATTTAAGACTGAAGTTAAGGAGTCTGCTGATAAATATCAGATTTGCATCCCTTTAGCTCCAAACACAGAAGAATCAAAATATGCTGATTATCTCAACAAGTTAAGGCACGAAGGAGTAGAGATCAAGAAAGGTGAATCCGTCAGGGTGCTCGCTGCATCCGATATAGCTGTAGTCGCTTCTGGGACGGCAACACTTCAGACTGCGTTGATTGAGGTTCCAATGGTTGTAGTATATAAACTTTCTCCACTCACATATGTACTGGGAAAACTTATTGTGAATGTAAAATACATCTCGCTTGTTAATATACTTGCTGGCAGAGAGGTTGTGAAAGAGCTCATTCAGAAGAGAGCTAATCCAGAAGAGATAATAAAAGAGATTAAAAGGATTATTTTTGATATGAAATATAAAGAAGAAATACTTAATAATTATAGATTAATTAAAAAACCCTTCTTGGACAAGAGAACATCAGAAAGGGTTGCCGAGATGGTAATAGAGATGGCATCAAGATAATGTTTCTAATTTATAGCCTTTTATATGTTTTAGCTTTAATTTTTATACTGCCTTTTCAGTATCTGAAAAGACCAAAAATCCTCAGAAAAAGATGGCTGAAGGAAAAACTTGGTCTTTTCGAGCTTCCATTCCAACCTCCACACACCTGTTTTAATAAAAGGGATGGAGGGGGTAGCATCTGGGTTCATGCGGTATCTGTTGGAGAGGTAACAGCATCAATCCCATTGCTCAATAACCTGAGGATGAAATACCCATTAAAAAACCTTATTCTTTCTACTATTACAGACACAGGACAGAAAATAGCAAAGGAAAAATCGCCTGAAGGAACAGCAGTTGTTTATCTGCCATTTGATATTGCCCTCATCCTGAATTCGGTCCTGAAAAAGATAAAGCCAGAAATCCTGATAGTAATCGAGACAGAACTCTGGCCAAATCTCTTCAGGGTGTTTAAAAAAGACAGGATACCTGTAATTCTGCTTAATGGAAGGATTTCTGAAAAATCCTTCAAAGGATACAAAAAGATTTCCTTTTTTATGAAAAAAGTCCTTTCTTATGTTGATTTTTTTGGGATGCAGAATGAGGAATATACTGAAAGGATAAGAAGTCTCGGTGTAGAAAGTAGCAGGATTATGAATCTGGGAAATTTCAAATTTGATGCAAGACCTCCTCTGCAAATTCCTGAATGGACACATAAAATAAAAGGACAGGTTATAGTGGCAGGCAGCACACACGAAGGAGAAGAGGAATTAATTACTTCTGCTTATATTGACCTTAAAAAAGAATTCCCTGATCTGAATCTTATTATTGCCCCAAGACATCCGGAGAGGTTTAAACCTGTAGAAGATATGTTGAAATTAAAAGGGGTTTTATTTGTAAAGCGTTCAGCCTTTGAAACTCCTAATCCCCCCATCCCCCCTTTAGTAAAGGGGGGTAAGGGGGGATTTTTAGAGTCCCAAATCTTCAAGGGCATTATTATCCTCCTTGATACGGTTGGTGAATTATCTGCAGTCTATGGGAGAGCAGATATTACAGTTATTGGCAAAAGCTTTAGAGGATATGGAGGACAGAATCCCCTTGAACCGGCATTCTGGGGAAAGATAATGATATGCGGTCCTAATATGGAGAATTTCCCTGTTATCAAAGATTTCTACAAAGATGGTGCAGCTATCGAGGTTGAGGAAGAAGGGCTTTATTCAAAATTAAAGGAACTTTTGATATCACCTGAAAAAGCAAAAGAGATCGGATTAAAAGCACAGGAATTATATAGAAGAAATTCAGGTGCTGTTGATAAAGCGATAAAGGTTATTCAGAAATATATTTCCCAATAAGGAATAAAACACCAGCCCAATTCCTAAAAGCTCATGGCATTATTGACGATTATAAACCCCTCTATCAGCCTCACATGTTATGAACGAGTACATATTGTTGACAAAAGAGATTTTTTTGTATATGGTTTAATAAGGTTATGTTTTAACATAAAAAATTATAGTATTTTTAAAAAAGGAGGGGTTATGAAAAAGCAGATGGTTATTCTTATCTTTGCAGTATTAATTATGATGGGAACCGCCGTAGGTGCGCAGGAGATGCAGAGGCCAGCAGAAATGACTGCGACAGAGTTTGAAGTAGCAAAAATGGTGGTATGTGAGGGGGTCGAGAACAGAGAACCTGTTGGAGTTGCAGAGAAATTTCCAGTAACCACAGAAAAGGTAATCTGCTTTCTGGATGCCCGAAATATTTCTGCAGATACAGAGATAGAGTTTGTCTGGTATATTAATGGAAAAGAAGTAGCTAATGTAACGCTTCCCTTGAAAGAAGGTGCCAGATGGAGAACTTTTTCAAGTAAGACGATAGCAGGAAATACAGGTAATTGGAAGGTAGAACTTAAGGATTCTGCAGGAAACTCTATAAAGGCTGTTACTTTTACAGTAGAATAATTTTATACATTCCAGAAAAAATAATCTAACACAAAAATGTCATTCCGAGTAAAACGAGGAATCTGAGGGTAGTTTTTTGCTCTTATGATATTTGCTGAGATATTTATTCACGAGGGTGAGGATCATTAACGGAAGTACGAAAGGCAGTGCATTCAAAAAGCAATAATTTACATATCGGCTGAACCTTGACGCAAAGAATATACTTCACTGAACTTGCGTTTGGGTTTCAATTTGTTGCATGAAAAAAGTCGTGAAAAAAATATATCGAAAACCATATAAAGTTGTGGTAATATATTTAAACAAAAAAGAGTTAAAGCCGTTGATTTTAGAGGGGTTAAATACATGGGCAGTTAGCTCAGTCGGTAGAGCAGAGGCCTGAAAAGCCTCGTGTCCGCAGTTCGATTCTGCGACTGCCCACCATGATTTTTATTCACTCCGCTTCTTTGAATCTTATCTTTTATTGTTAAATAGCTATTAAGTTCTTCCCCCCTTCTGATAAAATATCTTCATGGTAGACATTCAGGCAATCACCCCCCAGATCAAGAGAAACTGTGATATCTCTGACGCAAAATACTGGGGTGCATTTTCTATCTGCACGTTTCTTCTCAAATTAAGAGAACTATATCGTACTGAAAATTGTGTAAAACCATGGGAAAAGATTCAGAAAAATGAAATTGATAAATGGATATCGGAAAGGGAGAAACTCTGGAAAAAACTGGAAAAAGAAGACTTTGGAGATATTTTTATTGATGGAAATTCTTATAGCCCATTTGAGGTCAAGAAAATTAATGCTGAATTAGAGAAAGACGGATTTATTTACGGCGCTGGGTTGGGAGTTTATATGAAACCTTCTTTCTTCCTTGCAGACCTCCTATCCAGAAAAACAATACATGGCTATGATGTCTATATTGCAGGTGATGAATATGCGAGAGACCTTTCAGATTATCCTGCCACGCTACAGGAGAAGGCAATCTTTGTAAGGACAGAGGCTGCAAAGTTGCTCATATGGGAAAAATTTGAAGAACTCAGACTTAGAGGTATAAAAAGTGCTCCTGAGTATCTTGTATTTGCATTTTTAAAATATAATCTTATGCCTGAAAATGAACTAATAGGTGATATAGCCGAACAGCTTTCTTTAATTGCATCTTCTGAAATTGATACATATATTTATCACGAAGTTGGTGAAGCTATTGAAGGAGAACAACTCGGAAATGAGTGGCACTCTCTTTTTGCAGAGCTTTTGTCGTATCGCCGAGCAGAAATCTTTGCAAGAAGGGTTAAAGACCTTTTGTCAGATACATCTGAAAAGGGCATGCTTAAATATATTATTGAAAATGGAAAAGAAGGCTCACTCGGTTTTTATATTGTATTCCTTGATGGCTACAGAAAGCTTTTATTCCCTGAGATCATGGACGCATTTAAGAAATTTGTCGAAATAGGTGACTGGGAAATCATCGAAGATGCACGAAAAACAGGCTATAGCCGTGCGAGGGCATATGTAGATAGTTTGCTCTATATATACAGGAGATATAAATCAGAAAAGGGTTGGGTTTCAAGATATATAGAAGATGGAATACTCAGCGGAATAGGATAAAATTCATGAAAATCCTGAGAAATAAGAAAGAGATAACTGCCTTCTTAGAAATTCTGAAAAAACGTGCATCAGGCGGCAGTCAGGAGATTGAGCAGAAGGTTAAGAATATCCTTGATGACGTAAGGCAAAACCGCGATAAGGCAGTCCTTAAATATACGAGGGCACTTGATTTTCCACAAGCAAAGGACTTAAAAATAACCCCAGATGAAGTGCTGGAATATGCACATAAAGCTGATAAAAAAGCAGTAAACGCTCTCAAACTTTCTGCAAAAAGGATCAAGGACTTCCATGAAATGCAAAAGGAAAAATCATGGTCTTTTTCTGAAGGCAAAACATTCCTCGGGCAGATAATATTGCCTCTTGAAAGAGTCGGTGTATATATACCCGGAGGGAAAGCCTCATATCCTTCGACCATTTTAATGAATGTTATTCCTGCACAAGTTGCAGGTGTAAAAGAAATAGCACTCTGTGTGCCTACTCCTAAAGGAGATATAAATCCTTATGTCATGGCTGTAATAAAATTGCTCGGCATTAAAGAGGTTTATGGGATAGGTGGTGCACAGGCAATAGGAGCAATGGCATATGGTACAGAGACAATAAAGAAAGTTGATAAGATTGTAGGTCCTGGAAATATTTATGTAGCAACAGCAAAAAAGATGGTCTTTGGAGATGTGGATATTGATATGATTGCAGGACCGAGTGAGATACTTGTTATTGCAGATGATTCAGCAAACCCTGATTTTATTGCTGCTGATTTATTGAGTCAGGCAGAACATGATGAACTTGCATCAGCTATATTAATAAGTGATTCCAGAAGACTGTCCAGTGCTGTTAACGAAGAAATCGAAAGACAGATATGTAATTTAACGAGACAGGAGATTGCAAGAAAATCTATTAATAATTATGGAGCAATAATAATTACAAAAGATTTAAAAGAAGCTGCTGAAATTTCTAACTATATTGCACCTGAACATCTTGAGATAATGACAAAAAATCCAAAGAAACTTTTACCCCTGATCAAAAACGCCGGCGCGATATTTCTGGGGAAATGGTCAACCGAGGCACTGGGTGATTATTCAGCAGGTCCGAATCATACACTTCCAACAAGTGGAACAGCAAGATTTTCATCACCTCTTGGAGTCTATGATTTTGTCAAACGGTCAAGTCTGTTGAGTTTTGATAAGAATGGATTTATGAAACTTGCAAAGACAGTTAAGGCAATTGCAGATATCGAAGGCTTGGATGCCCATGCTAATGCTATTGTTGTCAGAGAAAAACATAAATGATTGCAGGGTGGACTTAAACCCAACATGCAATTTCGGGGTAAGATCAGAGTCTCTTTATCCTCTCGATTATCTCGGAAGTCGAAACTCCCTCTATATATGGAAGACTGTAAGTCTCTTTTACAATGTCAGAGCCAACAATATTTTCTTTCTTCCAGTCGCCACCTTTGACGATCACATCAGGCTGAAGGAGCTTAATTAACTCATATGGTGTTTCTTCATTAAAGAGGGTTACATAATCCACCATCTCGAGTGAAGATAAAACCTCTGCTCTATATTCTTGAGGATTAATTGGGCGATTTGGTTTTATTGCTGAAACAGACCTGTCAGAGTTTAATCCAACAATAAGCAAATCTCCGAGCTTTTTTGCCTCTTTGAGATACCTGACATGTCCAATATGAATAATGTCAAAACAGCCATTGGTAAAGACGATCTTTTTCCCTCCATTTTTTAGCCTTTTAACAGCCTCTTTTAGTTCATTCCAATTAAGTATCTTGCCCATAAAGATAAAGTAAAATTTAAAAAGCAAAATGTAAAATTACAATTCAAAACTTAAAAATAAATCTCCAGAGTTTTTAATTTTTACCTTTTAATTTTAATATTGCCTTCTCTATCATCTCCTTCTCCCCTTTGTAACTTGCCTTTTTCAGCGCCTCATCAACAGAAAACCACACAACATCATCCACTTCCCAGTCGTGGTCTGAGATGTCGCCAGATTCGTACTCCAGGAGGAAAAAATGTACAGTTTTTTTACACTTTGCATTATCTTCTTTTATATAAAACCAGTATGTTATTTCTCCTAATTTTTCTCTAATTTTACCCTTAAGTCCAGTTTCTTCTGCAACTTCTCTGAGGGCAGTTTTTTCAGGGGCTTCTCCTTTATTAATAAGTCCCTTTGGAAGTCCCCATGCCCGACCACCCTTTGTTGCCACCATAGCTATTTCTATAATATTATCTTGTCTTCTGAATATTACCCCGCCTGAGGATATCTGGGTCTTTAAAGCAGATGGTTTCATCATGGAAAAGTTTTTCCTGTAATCAATCTTATGATGTCATTATATAGTGCAAATGCCATAATAGTGAGTATGAGGGCAAGTCCTATCCTCTGGCTGACTGCGATGAATTTTTCATTTAATGGTTTTCTTCTTATTGCCTCGATCCCGAGAAACAATATATGGCCGCCGTCGAGAATCGGGATGGGAAGCAGATTGAGTACGCCAATGTTAATACTTATAATAGCCATAAACAAGAAAAAATTCATAAGACCCCTCGATGCCTGTTCTCCTGCCATCTGTACAATAAGTATGGGACCTCCTATAGTGTCTGCTGGTATAACCCTCTGGATAAGTTTAATAACAGATACGACTGTTAATACTGTTATATCCCATGTTCTGATAATGCTACCTTTTAATGCAGCGATAAAACCTTCCTTTTTTATGAAGGTATTCTCAGAAGGCTTTATTCCAATAAGCCCAATCTCTTTTTCATCCCCGAAAATATTTTTTATCTTCATCTTCTCAGGCGTTATTATCTTTGTGAAAATATTACCATCTCTTTCTATCCTGAAATTGAGCGACTTACCAGGATTGTTATGAATAATTTCTGCCATCTCGTCCCATTGATTTATAGTAGTATCGTCAATCCCTGTAACCTTGTCTCCCTTTGCAAGACCTGAGAGTGAAGCAGGTGAATTATCCATAACCTCACCCACATCCGGAAGCAATACAGGGACCCCGGCTAAGAAGATAAAGAAAAAGATAGTAATAGCGAAAACCATGTTAAATAATGGCCCAAAAAATACTATTAAAAATCTCTTCCATACAGGCTGATATTTATATGCCAACCGTTTTTCTTCTTCTTTTAATTCCTCTCCGGGTTCTTCGCCGAGCATCTTTACATAACCACCGAGAGGTACTGATGAAAGAAGGTATTCGGTATCGCCATATTTTTTCCCAATAAGTTTTGGCCCAAATCCGAGCGAAAATTTTTTAACCTTAACCCGTGTCAGCTTTGCTAATAAAAAATGACCTAACTCGTGTACGAATATTATTATTCCGAGAAGGATTATTGCTGATAAAAATGTCATTTTCTAACTCTCCCTATGATTTTTTCTGCCTTTTCTCTTGCCCATCTGTCAGCTTCTATAATAACATCAAGGTCTGAGTCAGGCATAATAGTGTGTTGGTCCATGATTTTTTTAATTATAACAGGTATTTGAGTAAATCTGATTGTACCTTTAAGAAATGCATCCACTGCAACCTCATTTGCTGCATTGAGCACAGATGGCATTGTGCCTCCGGTCTCAATGGCTGTATATGCATAAGAGAGACACGGAAAGCTTCTCTTATCAGGCTGTTTGAATGTGAGAGCGCCGATTCTATCAAGCTCAAGCCCCTTTATTACATTATTAAGTCTTTCAGGATAAGTAAGTGTGTATGCTATAGGACCCTTCATATCAGGTAAAGAAAGCTGTGCTATGCACATTCTGTCATTAAACTCTACTAAGGAATGCACAATGCTTTCAGGATGGATGAGAACGTCTATCTTTTGAGGTGGAAGACCGAATAAATGATGAGCCTCTATTACCTCGAGCCCCTTATTCATAAGAGTTGCAGAGTCTATTGTTATTTTTTTTCCCATCTTCCATTTCGGATGCTTTAGTGCTTCCCTCGGTGTAATATTATGCAGTTCACAAATATTCCTGCCGGCAAAAGGCCCGCCTGATGCAGTCAATATAATCCTTCTCACATCTGATTTTCTGTGCCCCTCTATACACTGGAATATTGCACTATGCTCACTGTCCACAGGAAGAATTTTTACGTTATGCGTTTTTGCTTCTTCAATCATTATCCTTCCTGCCATCACGAGTGTCTCTTTGTTTGCAAGACCGATTGTTTTTTTAGCTTGTATGGCTGATAGTGTTGGGACAAGACCTGCGGCACCAACTATTGCAGAGAGAACAAAATCAGACGCTGTATAAGCCGCTGCATCCCTAATACCGTCCTGCCCTGATAATATATGAAGAGAAGAATATTTTTTCTCTATTCTTTTTCTTAATTTCTTTGCAGCATCTTCATTTGCGAGAGCTACAATCTCAGGAGAAAAAGACTTTATCTGTTTTTGGATGAGGTCTATGTTGCTTCCTGCTGTCAGCGCAACAACCTTAAAACGATCCCTGTGTTTTGAGATGATATCAAGGGCATTTCTTCCTATTGAACCTGTTGATCCAAGAATCGTTATGCGTTTCATTTAACCTCTCATAATGTCATACAGATGTTGTGAAAATTAGCCCTTTTTATTCATGAATTTTCTCAAATATAGACAGGACATAGTATTTAAGCGGGTTTTTTTGCCGATAGTCAAATAGACTATATGAAAATAAAGAGGTAAAAGCCTCGCAGTCCCGACTAAAGTCGGGACGAGAATGAGCGAAAATACTATGTCCTGTCTGGTAACCATAGTTTATGAATAATCTGGGCTAAAATCCTATTTTATTATCTTCAGTCCCATTAACATCCAGTACAGCACAGGACCTGCAAACAACATGCCGTCAATTTTATCTAAAATACCCCCGTGTCCAGGGATTATTATGCCTGAATCCTTAACTCCTGCGTCACGTTTAAACATGGATTCCACAAGATCACCTATTATGGTGACAAACCCTATCATTATCCCAATCAGCACCATATATAAGGCAGAAAGCATTGGTAAAATAGTGGTTTTTATAATTACCGCACCTATCAAGCCTCCTATAACCGAACCTACAGCACCTGCCACAGTCTTATTAGGACTTACTTCTGGGTAGAGTTTTCTCTTTCCTATACCCTTGCCGAGATAATATGCCGTTGAGTCTGACATCCATACCGTAGCATAAAGAAAGACTATCCATTCAGGCCCGAGTTTTCTAATATGCGTCTGGAATGTAAAGAGAACCGGAATATATAGAAGTCCAATAACAGGTGGTGCGATATCAAAAAGTGAGGAAAGAGGGTCTTTCCTGATCAGAAGCCTCATGACAATTATTGATGTTATAGAAAACACTATAACATCAAAGAGAATATCTTTTGAGATATAGGAAACGCCGAGGATAAATACACCGAGGAAAAGACAGATATATTTTAATGCATTTGGAACTTTATACATGGAGTAAAACTCTGATAAGGCTAATAAAGTTCCGATTATCAGCATGAGGAGGAAACCCCATTGGGGCAGGTACATAATGCTGAAATAAAGAAGAGGGAGAAATATTATAGCAACAATTAATCTCTTAAGGTGCATCTGCCCTCGCTGGTATAGCGCCAAATCTACGCTCCCTTTGCTGATAATTCTGTATTGCGAGAAGGAATTCATCTTTTGTGAAGTCAGGCCAGAGGGTTTCTGTAAAATAAAGTTCTGAATATGCACTCTGCCACAACAGAAAATTGCTAATACGCATCTCTCCGCTCGTTCTTATAATCAAGTCCGGCGGTGATATGCCGACAGTATCGAGATAGGAATTGAATAAATCTTCTGTAAGCTCATCAGGATTGATACCTGCCTGCAGCAATTTTTTCACAGTTCTCAGTATCTCGTTTCTCCCGCTATAACTTAATGCTGTAACGAGAGTCATGCCTTTATTCGAGGCAGTACTTTTCTCTGCATCTTTTATAATTTTGTATATATGATCCGGCAGCCTATCTATTTCGCCAATTGCCCTGAAGACAACATCCTTTTTCATCAAACTGTCAAGTTCTTTTTTTAAATAAAGCTCGAGCAGCTTCATCAGGGTAGTTACCTCTAAAGAGGGTCTTCGCCAGTTCTCTGTAGAAAAGGCATAAAGAGTTAATGCCTTTAAGCCGATTTCTACTGAAACCTCGATTATCTCTTTTGAGCGTTCTGCACCGCGCCTGTGGCCTTCTATCCTGTGTATGCCGCGCAACTCAGCCCATCTTCCGTTCCCATCCATAATAATGCCTATATGCTTGGGTATGCGACCGCTTAATAACAATTCTTATCCTCCGCTCTCCTTAATTGGCTGTACATAAAGCACTGATCTTATTAGACTTTTACCTTTCAGGATATTCCCGAAATTAGAACCAAATTTAGGTTTTACAAGGATCATTATTTTATCTCCGGAAATCAGATAATCGCGGAAAGAACCGTCTATCTCGTCTATAAGAATATTTTCTTCCATTGAAAGCCCGTTCCATCGCAGGGTTCTAATCTGATAACTTTTATAACCAAGCCCCTTTACCATCTCAAGAAAGGGGATCCTTTTAACAAAAAAAATGTCTTTGTCTATAAGAAAAAATCTATCTTTAATCGCCCATTCACCACGTTCTACCATTATTGAAGGTGCAGATTTTGTAAATGTTGCTGGGGAACCTCCTGTAGCGGCGTTACTTTTCCAAAGCCTTGTATTTTTATCGTCATATAAATTTAAGAACCCCTTTTCATCATAAGCAAGCATTAATTTTTCTGATGGGGAGGCATCAATATATATAAAATCATATATATTAACATTCGCAGGAAGTTTTATCTCCTTTCCGTTCTTGTATTCTCCTTCGAAAATAAACTCGAAGACAGCACCTTTAAAACCTTCAGAATGTGAATATGCCTGAGCTATAAGTTTGTCTTCTATTTTTCTCAGGAAGATATCTCCTTTATAAAGGAGAATAAATTCGGTACCGCTGAGTTCATAAATGTAAGAGATAACTTCTTCATGTTTCATCGAAGTTATAATTATCTCATTTCTTCCATTGCTGTTGAGATCAATTGAATCAAGCCATAGGTGATTATCCATATTGGTCCCATCTATTTTAATCCCTCCCAGCGCAGGCTGCGGATCTGCACTTGATGTATATATTCTGATATCTTTTCCTGTGCTGAAAATAAGCTCTTCTTTTCCGTCTCCGTCAATATCACCTGTTGTTATAAGCCTTGCATTGAATGGAAGACCAACGTTTAAACGCGTATCCTCTTTGTCTAAAGAAAAGAATTCTTCACCAAATTTTAAATTCTTTTTAAAGGCGGTCTCAATATTTGAGCTCATTTCGTGAAACTTGCAACCATCAGATACCCAGAAAAGACGTTGAGTAATAACTGCTTCTGAACCAACAGAGCCATCTGTTAGAAAAAGCGCTACTTCTGCGCCGAGTCTCTTTGCCTCAATAATAATTTTTGCAGGGTCGTCTGTTTCAATTCCTGTATCAATCAGGTTAAATCTATCGTTTTTCTTGAGGTTTCTATAATATGAGTCTGCTAAATTCCAGTCTGTATCTTTTGATACGCAAAAAAGCATATTTACCTTTGCCTCTGATATCCTGACTTTATCGCCCTCTTTTGCATAACCTTCGATTATTTCACCCGAAGATGATTCCATCCCTGTCTCTTTTATCTCGAGCAAGCCAACGAATGACTCCATATTCCCTATAACCTCTTTTGTAACAGGATGTTTAAAGGGCGCAACTTCTCTTACTATATTTAACCGCATCCCCGGTCTTACAGAATCTGTTGTGCCGAGGTCTATTACAGCTTCTCTATCTTTTACCATTATTATTTTGCCTGTCAGAGGTTTGAAGAACGAGACTGTCTCATCCCTTAATCTATCGAGCGGGTTATCGCCAGCATAAACAGTACGCAGCGCACTGTGAGCAGTGAATAATACAAATATTACAAATATAAGCCACAATATAAGTTTTAATCTTGGACTTCTGACTTCTGACTTCTGTTTTCTGTCTTCTGTTCCTCGCCTCATCTATCACACCCCCCTCGACAGCCTTTCAATAAGTGGACCTGGCAAATGTCTTTTTTTCATTTTTTCCTGCACAGCCTTGATGTTATAAGGGATTCTCACTATTTCTATTTTCTCATCATCAACTATCGCGTAGCACGCCCTCGGGTCCCCATCTCTGGGCTGTCCAACACTTCCAGCATTTATTATATAGCGATTAGTCTTTTTAAATCGAGTTGTCTCTTTATGTACACCGAGTTCTCCTGATGGAAATCTTTCAATAATAACTGGCTTGTGGCTATGCCCAATGAAGCAGAATCTATTTTCGAAATATTGAAAGTTTAACTCTGCATCCCAGAGTGTTAAAAGATAGTGCCATTCTTCAGGATTTTTAGGTGTAGAATGAACGAGAAGCATGTCATCGTTTTTAACCTCTTTTTTGACATGGAAAGATTGAAGTAGCTTAATATTACTTTCTGTAAGAACTTCCTTTGTCCACTCAACAGCATATCTTGCATATTCATTAAAGTATGAGATATCCGTTAATCCAAGTACGCCCCAGTCATGATTTCCGGCAAGGAGAATTTTGCATCTTTTCACAAGTATATCTATACATTCATTAGGATCAGGACCATATCCTACAGCATCTCCGATAAAGAAGATTTTTTCTATTTTTCTTTTTTTTATATCATTAAATACAGCTTCAAGGGCATCAAGATTTGAGTGTACATCAGATATCACAGCATAGTACATCAGGCTTTACCTGCCTCTTTTGCGAGACTATCGAGGATGCCATTTATAAATGAGGCAGCCTCTGTGGTTGAGTATTTTTTTGCTATTTCTATAGCCTCATTTATCGTAACAGCAGAAGGGATATCCTTTCTGTAGAGTATTTCATAAGCTGCGAATCTCAGTATATTTCTATCAACTACAGCCATCCTTTTTAATATCCAATTCTCTGCAACATTTTCGATCATCCTGTCTATATCATCAAGTCTCTCTAAAGTTCCCCTCACAAGCTCCTCTGTAAATTCTTTAAGATCCTTGTCTTCCCTCTTATTTGACCAGAATTCTTTGAAATTTATGCCTTCAATATCTTTTTCTATAAAATCAGCCTGAAATAACATTTGTAGAGTATATTCTCTTGCTCTGCGTCGTTTCATTATGATAGTTATGATAGTTCTGAGTGAAGCCTCAAGTTGTAAAAAGGATGGTATCTGAACTCAACCCCTCATAATTTTTTAAGGAGTTGCACCATTTCTATAGCTGTTATTGCTGCATCCCATCCTTTGTTCCCACTTTTTGTACCAGCCCTTTCAATAGCCTGCTCGATAGTGTCAGATGTTATGATACCAAAAACTACAGGCACACCTGTCTCTAAAGATACAAGTGCAATGCCTTTTGATACCTCTGCAGCAATATATTCAAAATGCGGTGTGGCACCTCTTATAATTGTTCCGAGACATATTATTGCATTGTACGTCCCTTTTGCCGCCAGTTTTTTGGCTACAACAGGAATCTCAAAAGAACCAGGGACCTTCACAACATCTATGTCATCTTCCTTTGCCCCGTGTCTTAAAAGAGCATCCTTTGCTCCTTCAAGCAGCTTACTTGTAATAAAATCATTAAACCTGCTGAATATAATACCAAATTTTAAACCTTTAGCCTGAAGCTCACCCTCGATAATTTTCATAAAACCTCCCTATTTATACATTATCCAGCATATGCCCGAGTTTTTTCTTTTTGGTCTTTAGATAGATAATATTCCTCTCATGTGGTTTAGTCTCTATGGGCACCCTCTCTACCACTTTAAGACCATATCCTTCCAATCCAACAATTTTTTTAGGATTGTTGGTCATAAGTCTCATTTTTCTTATTCCAAGGTCTACGAGTATCTGTGCTCCTATACCATAGTCCCTGAGGTCAGGCTTAAACCCGAGTTTTATATTAGCTTCTACTGTATCAAGCCCTTTGTCCTGAAGTTCATATGCTTTGAGTTTATTCAGCAGGCCAATCCCTCTGCCTTCTTGTTTCATATAAAGGATGACCCCCTTGCCTTCTTTTTTTATCATCTCCATTGCCTTATGCAACTGGTCGCCACAATCACATCTTGCTGAACCAAAAACATCCCCTGTAAGACATTGAGAATGAACCCTCACCAGAATCTCCTCGTCAGGCTTTATTTTACCCTTCACAAGGGCAAGGTGTACATTATTATCTATATCGTTTGCATATGCTATTGCAGTAAACTCGCCTCCGAAGTTGGTTGGTAATTTTACAGTTGCAATCCGTTTTACAAATAATTCTGTCCTCATCCTGTATTTGATAAGGTCCTTTATTGTGACTATCTTAAGGTTATGTTTTTTTGAAAACTCCATAAGTTCTGGAACCCTTGCCATTGTTCCGTCATCACTCATTATTTCACAGATAACACCTGCGGGATAGAGCTTTGCAAGTCTTATCAGATCAACAGAGCCTTCTGTCTGTCCAGCCCGCTGCAGAACCCCTCCTGGTTTTGCTCTTAAGGGAAAAACATGTCCGGGTCTTACAAGGTCTTCAGGCTGGGTTTTTGGATCAATAGCAGTCAATATAGTTCTTGCTCTATCTGCTGCAGAGATGCCTGTTGTAACCCCTTTTTTTGCCTCTATCGAGACTGTAAAGGCAGTGCCAAAAGGCGAGGTGTTATCGTCTGTCATCATCGGAAGTTTTAATTCTTCCACCCGCTCGGGCATAAGCGAAAGACAGATAAGCCCCCTTCCATATTTTGCCATAAAATTAATTGCTTCTGGTGTTGCCTTTTCTGCTGCCATGCAGAGGTCGCCTTCGTTTTCTCTATCTTCATCATCAACGAGAACAACCATTTTGCCTTTTGCTATATCCTCTATGGCTTCATCAATTGTATTAAATTTAAACTTTTCCATGCTAAACATACCCTTCTTCTATCAAAGTTTTCATAAGTCTTAAATCTTTACTGCTTTCTTTATTCAAAAATTTTGCAACATACTTGCCCAGTACATCTGCCTCAATATTTACTGTATCCCCTATGCCTTTTAAACCAATTGTGGTTAGTTTTGCAGTATGCGGAATTACCACGACTGTAAACCCCTTTTTAAGTATATCAACAACTGTAAGGCTTATTCCATCTACAGCAACCGAGCCTTTTTCAACAAGAAAGTGCATTATGTTAGCAGGCGACTCAATTTCTATTTTAATTGTATCTCCAATGTTTACCTTTGAACAAATTTTTCCGACTCCATCAATATGGCCTGTTACAAAATGTCCCCCTATCTTTGAGACAGGACTTAATGATGGTTCAAGATTAACCCTGTCACCTATTTTAAGACTGCCGAGATTTGTACTATGAAGAGTTTCATGAGAAAGATCAAAAAAAAGTATGCTATTGTTTTTTTCTGTAACAGTTAAACATACGCCGTTTACAGAGATACTGTCTCCCTTTTTTGCATCAGAGGCTATTTCATTTGATTTAAGCGAAATAGTTATACCTCCATTACGCTTCTTAACCGATACGATTTCACCCATCTCGAGTACCAGACCTGTAAACAAGCTACCCCTCTTCGTCAATAGAAAAATAAAGTTCTTTTTGGTAAAATCCAAAGATATCCACAGTCTCTGACCATGATACCTGTGCCCTCGTCAATTTATCTTCCTTCGTAACGTATAAATTCTCTCTCTCAAAGGGCAGTTTGATCTCTTGAGCCTTCTCAAAAAGCTGTGCTTTTGTCTTTTCGCTATCCCAAACACTGATCCTGACCAATTCTTCTGTGTATGATTTAAAGGCTGAATATCTGTAATATGGCATTGCGAACTTTATTCCTACATAAACAGTAAATCCAATCACCAGCGCGAAAAATAGGAACTTTATGAATCCTTCCCCTTTTTCGTTGTTAAGTACTCTCATTTTATCAACTTCCCTATTCTGTTTAATCTCAGCCAACTATGAGTATCCCAAGACCAGTAAATAATAAATGCCTTGCCCTTTATATCTTTTTTAATATCAACAAACCCCCAAAAGCGGCTATCATGGCTACTATCACGGTTGTCCCCCATAACAAAAATCTTGCCTTTAGGCACGGTTATCGGCCCGAAGTTATCTCTCAGATCATCCTCCCCAGATCTGATATTGCTATCAACATGTTGTGCATAAGGTTCTATGACTGCCTTACCATTAACATAAACTCTCTTGTCTCTCGACTCTATCATATCATTTTCAACAGCAACAGCCCTTTTTATAAAATCTTTTTCAGGATCCGCCGGGTATTTAAAAACTATTATATCCCCTCTTTCGGGTTTTTTGAATACCAAAATCTTCTCATCAGAAAATGGGAGTTTTATTCCGTATATGAATTTATTAACAAGTATATGGTCACCAATAAGCAGTGTCGGAATCATAGACCCCGATGGTATCTTAAATGCCTGTATAACATATGCCCTTATGACAAGGGCAAGGATTAAAGCTACTATTATAGCCTCTGCATATTCCTTTATCAGCCTTTTTCTATCTTTCATTCATAACCTCCAAATACGATAAATGGGAATCTTTATAGTATAACCTAGATTATCCACAAAAATGGGGATAGATAGTAACATGGGTTCAGACCTTATTGTTTGTTTTATCTGAAGTAAAAGCCGGATTATTTATGTTTGTTTTCGTCTCTGGAATATAAGACCTGCTGAACCAATAGCGCCTGCATCATCTGCAAGTAAAGAAGGAATAATCTTTACTTTGGTGAATAGTTCTTTAAACGCCCTCCTCGAAGCCTCTCTTATCGCTTCCTGGACATATATATCCCATGCTCCTATAAGCCCACCAGCGAGGATGACCGCATCAGGTCCCATCAGATTAATAATATTTGCCACCCCTATGCCGAGGTATCTTCCTGCGTCTTTTAATACTTCTCTTGAGAGTCCGTCGCCGTCGAGGGCTGCTTTATAGAGGTCTTCTGCTGCAAGTTTATAAAAATTCCCTCCGCAGTAGTCTTTTAGTGAGCTTTCTCTGCCTTTTTCAAGAAGAGATACTGCCTTTGATAATATTGCCCTTGCTGATGCATAGGATTCGAGACAGCCTAAATTGCCACAGAGGCATTTTTCGCCATCTACATTTATGCTCATATGTCCGACTTCTGCCGGAACCTTAAGTAGTCTTTTGTTATAAATTATTCCGCAACCGATACCTGTTCCTAAAGTAAAAAGAACAAAATCTGAAAGATTTTTTCCTGCACCAACCCATTTTTCTCCAAATGCAGCAACATTTGCATCGTTTTCGATAGTCACTGCAACATCAAAATTTTTCTTTATCTCAGTTACAAGATCAATCTTCTCTAAATCGTGGATATTCGGCGAAACTAGTACCCTATCATTTTTTCTATCAATGAGCCCTGCTACACCGATACCTATTCCTGCAATATCATTTTTAATATCAGCAGAAAGAAGTTTATTTATCGCTTCAGAAATAGATTCTATTATTCCTTCGGATGTTGGTTTTTTTATCTTTTCTATAACTATGCCCTCATTTGACACAAGAGCAATCCTTAGGTTTGTCCCACCTATATCAATACCTATTGCATATCTTTTTTGCATTTTTCTCCTTTTTCCCTGTAGACCTCTATTGCTATCTCAGGACACATCTGGGCACACATACTACATCCTGTGCATTTGTCCGGAAATTTAACATGCGCAGGGAAAAACCCTTTTTTGTTAAATCTGTTTTCAATAATTATAACACCGAGAGGGCATGCCTCTACACAGTATGCACAACCTTTGCATAACTCCTTATCTATTATTATCATTCCTTTCATACAGTACCATTAACCCCCAAAATGCAATTCATTATATTCGCGGGCAGGCATATGTGCCTGACTTAATTATTATTCTATTGCATTTTTGGATTAAGTAATTCCTTTGCATGTTTAAGAGAAACATCTGTTATCTTACCGCTCAGCATGCGTGCTATTTCATCTACCCTGTCTTTACCCTTAAGCTCGTTTACTTCTACGTACACTCTTTCATCCTTCTGTCCCTTCTCTATCTTGAAATGGGAATCCCCTTCTACTGCTACCTGGGGAAGATGGGTTGTGCATAGGACCTGATGTTTAGCGGATATCTTTTTTAATTTTTCCCCCACGCTTACTGCAGTTTTTCCACCAATACCTGCGTCAACCTCATCAAATATAAGGACAGGTATGCTGTCAAAATCTGCGAATATGCTTTTTAAGGCGAGCATAACCCTTGAAAGTTCACCTCCTGATGCAATCTTTGCAAGAGGTTTTGGAGACTCTCCCGGGTTTGCAGAAAACAAGAATTCTATTTTATCAAGACCATGTGGAGAGATGGCTTCCTGTTTTATATCAATTATGAATTCTGCATTATTAAATGCAAGTTCACCAAGTTCTCTTTGAATGAGTTCTTCCATCTTTTTAGCCATCTTTTTTCTTTTTTCTGATAGAGAAAGTGCTGCGATAAGAAGCATTTCCTCTTTCGCTTTGAGTTCAGTCTCTATCGAGGCAAGTCTTTCATCTGTAAGTTCTATACTTTTTAGTTCTTTTTCTGCTTCGTCTCTATATTTGATAATTGCCTCGATTCCTTCGCCATATTTTTTTTCGAGTTTTTTGATTAACTCCAGCCTATCTTCTATTTCAGCAAGCCTTTCAGGTTGAAAATCATATTTATCTTTATACCCTCTAAGGGATAGAGATGCATCTTCAATTAATGGGATGGTTGATTCAAGTATGCCCTGGATATTAGATATGCTACTATCTATAGATGCCATTTCTTTTACTCTCGATAAAATAGACGAAAGTTTTTCTATACAAGAATCATCAGAACCATATAGCATTGAATAAGTTGTTTCTGTTAACTCGTTAAGTCTTCCAATATTTGATAAAATTGTCTTTTCCTCGATAAGAACTTCTTTTTCTCCAATCTTTAAGGAAGCTGTTTCTATCTCATTAATCTGGAACCTAAGCAGATCGAGCCTGTGTTCTCTTTCTTTTGCTTTCTGTTTTAACTCTGTTTCTTCTTGTTTGAGTGCTTGAACTTCTTCATAAAGTGATTTCACTTTTTCTATATCCTTATCGAATTTGCCATATGAATCAAGAAAAAGCCTGTGCTTATCTGCAGACAGAAGGCTCTGGTGCTCATGCTGCCCATGGATATCAACAAGGGGTCTACCAATCTCTGCGAGAGTCTGCAGACTTACCATTATATCATTCATATAAGCCCTGCTTTTACCTGTAGCAGAGATATTCCTTCTGAGAATAATACCGTCGGATATATCAATCCCAACATCCGGAAGTTCGTTAATCTTAATTCCTTCAAAATATGCCTCAACAACTGCTTCTTTTTCACCGGCTCGGACTAAATCTGATTGCGCCCTGCTGCCGAGGGCAATGCCGAGAGAATCTACTATTATAGATTTGCCAGCCCCTGTCTCCCCTGTTAGCACATTGAGCCCGTTTTGAAACTCAATCCTAAGATCATCAATAATAGCAAAATTTTTGATTCTAAGTTCCTTTAGCATTTAAACGGATAGCAATTAATATCGTATTTCAAAGCCCTTAAGATCGCCAGCGAATTGTTCCCATTTGACTTCTATATTTCTAACCAATGCACCTGGTGGTCCCTTATAACATTCTTTAATAGCCTTTTCAATAACTCCCTTTTCACCTTCAAATAATGCCTCAACCCTGCCGTCTCTTAGATTTCTTACCCAACCATTAAGACTGAGTCCATGCGCAATGTCCCTTGTAAATGCCCTATAAAAAACCCCTTGAACTCTGCCTTCAATAAATAAATGTGCTTTTGCCTTATCCATAACTAAAAATTATAGCATAAAATTTACCTTTGTTTTATTATTAGGAGAGTTTATATAGAAAGGAGGTGATTTATAATGAAGAAGGCGATAACAATTATTGTAGCGGTACTCTTTGTATTTGCATTTACCTCGATATCCTTTGCAGTAGAAGAGAATAAGGTGCCCCCCGTACCTGCAGAAAAGAAAGAGGCACCGCTAAAAGTAAAGCAGATTACAGGCGAGGTTAAGGCAGTAGATACAAGAGCTATGACTATCACAGTAGCAAAGAAGATTAAAGATAGGGTTATGGATGCCGTTGTTACAATCAATAATAAGACCAAGATTACCTGCAACAAGGATAACAAAACCTTTGCCGATGTAAAGGTCGGCAATAAGGTGACTGTTAAGTATATAGAAAAAGATGGTAAAAATATAGCAAAGGGTGTTGCCATCAAGATAGCAGCGACTGCAGAGAAAAAGGCAGAACCAGCAAAATAGTCTTTTACAAGAAAAGGGCGATGAATTCATCGCCCTTTTCTTGTCTTATGCCCATCCTTTTCACCCATCCTCTACTGGTTTATCAATCTCCATAAGGTCTTTAATCCCTTCTTTGAGACCCTTTCTGTATTTTAAAATTTTCAAGACTGCCTTTTTCGCCTCGGGCAGGTCGTATTTCAGGATATCTATTATTTCAGCAAGTTCAGGGTCTTCTATATAATCAGCAGAGCTTTCAGCAACTACTGAGGGAATTTCTTCCTTTTTGTAAGATGCTGGTTCTCCTGAAAATACTAATATTTTTTTTCCATCCTTTTCTATGTATTTAGTTGTTAACTCCCCTGAGATTAGCCATGACATATCATATTGATGCTCTTCGCAAAATCGAAATAAAACATCATGGGGTATTGTCTTGCGAATACGCCATGTTGCTAATGTATTTGGCTTGACATTAAGCATTTTAGCCAAATCCGTATCCTTTTTAATTCCTTTTAACTGCTTAATCTTATCGAGGATTTCATCTATCGTTCTCATATTTCATATTTTTCTTGACATATTATTCGCATTTATATATAATCATCCGTAAATATGTTGATTTTTGAGATATTAACACATCTTAAATTTCTCAACGTATATGAACCCGCTATTCAACAGCACCGTGATTTTAAAAAATTTTGGATTAAATCTCAATGGGAAAATATAGTCTTTTTGAAGGAGATCTAAATGGAAATTAAATGTCCCTTTTGTGGCTCCAGCGAGGTGTATGCAGTTGACCAGTTTCTCAACGTGGTTAAGTTCAGATGTTTTCATTGTAATGAAATCTTTTTTATATCGGTTCAAAAATCAGAATGACGTTTTTCGTTTGTTTCTATCTCTTTATCTCTTTTTTAACCTTCTGGATGGTATCCTGTACTCTGCATTGATAAAAATCATGAAGTCTTTCTAATATTTCAGGATGTATTTCGAATATATTTTTGAGAATAGACTTATCAAATTCCAATACTTCGAGAGCATCAATAGCTATTACAGAGGCTGTTCTTGGCCTTCCGGTAATAAACGCAACTTCACCAAATAAATCGCCAGCAGAGAGGTTTGCGAGTTCTATTTCTTTGCCGAGAATATGTGCAACAACCTTTGCATGTCCTGATTTTATGAAAAAGATTGAATCACCTGTATCCCCTTCTTTCAAAACTGTCTTGCCAGAAGAGTATATTTTGGGATTTATTGTTTTAATCAAAAATTTTATTTCCTCTTCGGGTAGAGATGAAAATATTGTTGGAGCGAATAAAGTGGATTCTTTAGGAGGAGATGTCAGAGAAGATTCTTCAGGGGAATAAGAGGTTCTCTCGATAAAACCTTCTACTCCCTCTGAGGGCTGAACTTCACTCTTTTCGGTTTCCTCAATGTCCATCCACATACTCTGTTCTGGTTCTTTTGCTGCTTCAATGGGAGTCCTGCTTTCTATCTTTATTTCTTGCACTGTCTCTTTTGTGCCGATAGAATGTCTGATTTCCTCAAGGGAAGGTATTTTTTTGGAAGTCTCGATTTCCATTATCAATCTCTTAGATTGCTTTATTGCCTCTGAATTATCAGGGTCAAGCCGCAGTATTACCTTATAAAGCGCAAGTGCCTTCTGAATAAAACCCTGTTTTTCATGAATCCACGCAGACTTATGATATGCCTTTATTGCCTTGAATGTTTCACCCATCCTCTGATATACATCACCCAGTTTTAATTGAACCTGCGGGTTGTCCTGTTCAATATTATTAAGATGTTCTAAAGATGCCTTAGCCTGTTCCCAATCTTCCTTCTTTATAGCATTAAAGTATACATCCCAGCACTTTTTGCTTGTATCATGCCTCATTGAAGCTGATTCCTTTATTAATTTATATAAAAAATGTTTTTCCCTTGGTTCTTTGCTCACTGAGTGTTAAATAGCGAAAATACTCTATCCCCTGTTTGATCATGAAAAATTATGAATTAAATGAGTTAGCAATAGTATATAATATAAAATTCAAAAAATATAGGGAGGTTAGGCTTGGGAAAGGAAATTTCAATTAATCTTGCTTCTCGCGTGAAGGATCTTCCACCGTATCTTTTTGCATCTATCGACAAAATGAAACAAAAGGCAATAGAACATGGTGCAGACCTTATTGATCTTAGTATCGGAGATCCTGATATTCCTACACCATCTGTTATTGTTGAGGCTATGAAAAAGTCTGTTGAAAAGCCTGCTAACCATCGTTATCCATCATACGAAGGCATGCTTTCTTTCAGAGAGTCTGTAGCAAAGTGGTACAAGAAAAGGTTTGGCGTTAAACTCGATCCCAATACAGAAGTCCTTTCTTTAATTGGATCAAAGGAAGGGATAGGACATATCCCTTTAGCCTTTGTAAATCCAGGAGATATGGTGCTTGTGCCATCCCCGGGTTATCCGGTCTATTCAATCGGAACTCTATTTGCAGGCGGAGAAAGTTATTTTATGCCCCTTAGAGAAGAAAATAATTTCCTGCCTGATTTTAATGCAATCCCCAAAAAGGTTTTAAGAAAGACAAAGCTTCTCTTCCTTAATTATCCGAATAACCCTACTTCAGCAGTTGCTCCAATGAAGTTTTTCAAAGAAGCAATCAGAATTGCAAAGGATTACAATATAATCGTTTGCCATGATGCTTCATATACAGAAATATACTATGATAGAGAGCCTTTAAGTTTTATGCAGATACCCGGTGCAAAGGATGTAGGGATAGAGTTTCATTCCCTCTCAAAAACATACAATATGACAGGATGGCGAATCGGCTTTGCTGTGGGTAATAAAGATGTGCTGGCAGGGCTTGGCAAGGTAAAGACAAATCTTGATTCAGGTGTCTTTCAGGCAATACAGGAAGCAGCTATTGTTGCCCTTGATATGGATAACAATGCTCTTTTATCAATAAGGAATATATATCGAGAGAGAAGAGACACACTTTATAATGGCTTAAAAAATCTCGGTATGCATCCCGTGAAACCGGAAGCCACTTTTTATATATGGGTTAAAGTCCCTCCCAAATTCAACTCAACAAGTTTTGTAACACATATGGTTAACAGGGCATCTGTCCTTGCAACACAAGGCAATGGTTTTGGAGATGCAGGAGAAGGATATGTAAGGTTTGCATTAACAGCTCCAAGTCATAGGATCCAGGAGGCGGTTGAAAGGATAGGGAAGACAATCTGATAATGTCTGTTGTGTATATTGGAATTGGTTCTAATCTTGGCGATCGTCATAAAAACTGTGAGCATGCAATAGAACTTCTTGAAAAAAGAGGGATTATCGTAAAAAAAAAGTCTTCCATGCATGAAACCGCTCCATGGGGTATTAAAGACCAGCCTGTATTTATAAACATGGTTATTGAAATCGAAACAGGTCTTAAGCCAAAGGAGCTTTTAAGACTATTGAAGGATGTAGAAAAAGAAGCTGGAAGAAAAGAAACTTTCAAATGGGGACCTCGCATTATTGACCTCGATATCCTGCTTTTTGATGATATTGTCCTGAATGAAAATGATCTGAAGATTCCCCATCCATCAATGCACAAAAGAGATTTTGTTTTGATGCCGCTTTGCGAGATTGCACCAGATATTAAACACCCTGTCTTAAATTTAAGCGTCAAAGATCTCATGCAAAAGCTTTCCAATGGTCAAAATATATAAAGGGCTAACCTGCGCGAGTCTGCCTTATGATATTCTGATGAAGTCAATATCGAAGAATTGAAATGCCTAATCGGAAGTCCTTAAGAGGCAGAGCTTTTTAGAGAGGCTATCCACTAACATTCCATTTTAATTTATCAATTCTTACTGTATGTTTACAAAAGGGATAAGCAACAGAGAAATAGTATTAATATTTTCGAGTTATTAAAAAGGAAGAAGACGTAGAAGCCTATCGGCATGAAAAAGAGACAAGGAAGAATGCTGTGCCATTGTGGTAAAATGAGTCTAATTTCTTAATGATAAAATTAAGCAATGATCAGGTGAAAAAATGGAAAAAATTGAGAGAGTTAAAAAAATCTTAGCTGAGCCTGCTTGACTGGGTTGGAGCCGAAAACTATCTTACCGATTCATGCAAGATACGGAAGTTATTCTATAGCGATAAGAATTGAGGACTTTGCAATACTGGAAGGATATTTGCCGCCGAAGGCATTAGGACTTGTTATAGAATGGGCAGATATTCATAAGGAGGAACTATCGAAGGATTGGGAACTGGCAAAAAATCAGAAGCCCTTGTTCCTAATAGAACCCCTAAAATAAGGAGGTGCAATGTATTATGATGTTTCAGAAGCACGGCATATTGAAGGATATAAGCTTGAGCTTGTCTTTGAAAATGGCAAGAAAGGAATTATTGATTTGAGGGAGTATAGACATAAAGGCGGTGTTTTTAACCGCTTCTCCGACATTGAATATTTTAAACAGTTCTACGTGAACAAAGAAATCGGAACATTATGCTGGCCCGATGGTCTGGATATCGCACCTGAGACACTTTATCATGAGGCAACAGGCGAGCCTCTGCCCGCATGGGTGAGACCGGAAAAAGTAGTGGCTTAATTCCGAGATGCTTGAAAATGGGATTCTCTTGAGATATAAAGGGGATGAACTTGTAGAAATTACAGCATCAAATGCTTCGGCAAAAAATAATAAGTTATTATTAATGCAATGTATCATCAGGAATAAAGTATGGCGAAGGGAAGAAAAAGAAAAGCTTCTGCCGATGAAGATGTAGAAGCCTACCGGCATGAAAGTGAAGCAAGAAAGAATGTTGTTCCAGTTGGCATTGCCTCTTACGATACCTTAACCTCAAAACCCAAAAAGTATGAATATGACCCGCATCCTTTGATCACAAGGAAGACGGAGCTTATGTGGGAGTGGGAGCAAAATAATAACAACTGCAGGGAAAGATTATGAGATGAATCACGTTTATCTTTTGGGCGCAGGTTTTACACGAGCAGTCATGGATTCAAAGGCTCTTCTAACCGATGAAATTATGCCTAAGCTCATCCTTTCGGACTTCCCCGAAATAACAGAGGATTATGAGAAAACATTCCCTAATATTGAGCAGTTCATAACAGAGCTTGATCTGAAATGTTTACGGTTTGAAAAAAATAATGAATCGCTCTCAAAAAGACTTAATGAAATAAGAGATAATATAGTTGAGCAGATTGTCGATTTATTCGACAATAATGCTGTATCCGTCGATAGTCTGGATAAATTCCCAACTCTCAAGCAATTCATTTTGGAATGAAGGAAAAGACAGAAAAGTTTTATATTGATATAGTTGATAGAGATATTGAAAACTGTCAGCATATTAAAAACAAGGTAATGAACTTGGTTGCTTTTCCTGACAAGCAGGAACCAAAGCTATATGAGCCATCATTGATGGTAAATTTTATGGCTGGAGTGTTCTGGATATTCAAACTTGGCAAAGAAAACGCATTGCCGTCAAAGTCATCGACCATAGGGGGAATAAGGTAATGGTAGTGAGAGAGATGGGGTGAGGAAATATGGCTTTTAAATCAGTTGAATCACAGAACGTGGAATTTAAATCCAACTGGCGGGATGGTATCTCAAAAGAAAGGGAGATGAGGTAATTAAATGTCAGCAGTTGTAACCGCCGAATATAAGACATTTCTTAAAGAGATAAAAGATCGCATATATAAAGCCCAGTATGACGCTCTCAAGACTGTAAACAAAGAGCTTATAAATCTGTATTGGGACATAGGCAGATCAATAGTGGCAAAGCAGGAAAAGCTTAGCTGGGGCAAGGCAATTGTTGAAACACTGGCAAAAGATCTGCAAAAAGAATTTCCGGGAATACAAGGGTTTTCCGCAAGAAATCTTTGGAATATGCGAACATTTTATCTTGCTTACAAAGACAATCAAAAACTGCAGCCATTGGTTGCAGAAATTAGCTGGACGAAGAATGTCATTATCATGGAGCGTTGCAAGGACGATATCCGACGCGAGTTTTATCTCAAGATAACAAAAAAATTTGGATGGACAAAAGATGTTTTGATAAACCAGCTTGAAGCCGGGGCATTTGAACGGTATATGGCGAATCAAACGAGCTTTGATAAAACCGTTCCGGAAAAATATCGTCATCAGGCAAAGATAGCGGTTAAGGATGAATACTCATTTGATTTTTTGGAACTCGGCGAAGAGCACTCTGAAAAGGAGCTTGAACTGGCCCTCCTTGAAAATGTGAGAAAATTCCTGATAGAGATGGGCGGCTACTTTGCATTTGTGGGCAACCAATACCGGCTGGAGATAGACGGGCAAGAGTTCTTTATTGACTTGCTATTGTACCACCGTCAACTGCGTTGCCTCGTTGCTATTGAGTTGAAAGTCGGCGCGTTCAAGCCTGAATATGCCGGCAAGATGCAGTTTTATCTCTCTGCCCTGAACGATATGGCAAAGCTTCCTGATGAGAATCCCTCAATTGGAATTGTATTATGCAAGGACAAAAGTCGGACGATTGTTGAATATGCCTTGAAGGATACGAAAAAGCCGATAGGAGTATCTACATACAAGTTGACGGAAAAGCTGCCGCGTGAACTGAAAAAATATCTGCCGTCTCCGGAAGAGATCATAGAAAGAGTGAAGTATCTGAGATAACAGGAAGGGGAACAGAATACATAATTGGTAAGGCGAAGGGCTAAGAAAGGGCTCACAATGGACTAATTACAGGCAATGAATGAGGCAAGAATGATGTAATCGGCACAGACAGTTTCTGCCAAATTTGTTAAAAATGCAAGATGCGGTCTGGTATTTTGAAGGACAAGAAATGATTTGTAACAATTTAAAACAGGACACCGAATAAACCATGTCTCTTGCAGTTAATGAACCGATACTCAACAATCCCTTTGAAGAACCCGTGCATATTCGGTTTTTATATAAGAGGCGATCAGAATCGCGGAAGCGATTTGGATGTTCTGGTCGAATTTGAGTAAGGCGCAAATCTCTCAGAATCTAACTCGGAATAAGGTATGACCTTGTAGGTCATGCGTTCAGAGATATTATCCCACAGGTTAAACCAGTTTAAGCATTATAAGAGATGTTAGTGATGAGAGCCTGAAGCCATGAACAAAATTTAAGCCCTCCTTACAAACTCCCCAAAACTTTTTAATAGCCTCAGTCCTGATTCCTGACTCTTTTCAGGATGAAATTGTGTTGCAAAGATATTATCCTTCCATATCATTGATGTGAAATCTATCCCATACTCAGTCGTAGCCGCGATTACCTCATTGTCATAAGGAACGACATAAAAGGAATGGACAAAATAGAAAAATGCCCCATCATTTATCTCATTGAGGATTGGTGGTCTCTTTGAAATTTTTATATTGTTCCAGCCCATATGCGGAACCTTAAGATTTACCTGAAATCTAACAACTTTTCCTTTTAATATATCAAACCCTTTGTAAATACCGAATTCTTCTGATTCTGTAAATAAGACCTGAAGTCCAAGACATATACCGAGATAAGGCTTTCCTTTCTGGATTGACCTTATAATTGGTTCTATGAGGAACATATCTTCCATGTTTCTCATGCAATCCCTGAAGGCGCCAACCCCGGGAAGCACAACTGCCTTTGCATCATCTATTGCATTCGGGTGCGATACAACTTTTGCATCTACACCAACCTTTAAAAATCCTTTTTCAACACTCCTAAGATTACCCATTCCATAATCAACAATTGCAATCATAAATTATTATATTAGATTGGAAAAATATTTTCTTTGCTCTCTTTACAATTTCATATGTTAGATGGTAGAGTTTTTTTATGAAATATGGTGAAAAGACAATAAAGAAGGCTGACTTAGAGATATGGGATAATCCAAATCCTGAACGTAATTATGAGATTAATATTAGTTTCTCTGAGTTTACGTGCTTATGTCCCAGATCAGGATATCCTGATTTTGCTACAATAAAGATAAATTATACGCCTGATAAAAAAATTGTTGAACTGAAATCACTCAAACTTTACTTGAATTCATTTCGAAGTGTTTATATGTCTCACGAAGAAGCAACCAATAAAATATATTCGGAACTTCTTAAAAGATTAAAGCCAAGATTCTTAGAGGTAATCGGAGATTTCAATCCACGTGGAAATGTGAAGACTCTTGTAAGAGCTTCTTCAGATACCAAATGTAAGAAATGACTTATGGATTTTTCTGAAATTATAAACAATATCGTTTCCTTTGCCAAAACATCTCCCATAATTGCAATTCCTATCGGTCTGTTAATTATCTTCCTTATATGGAGAAATCCAAAATTTTTCCTTAAGGTCACAATCTTTGTATTAATAATAGCTGTTGTGTTTTATATGATTATGAGTATGGCTTCTTCAGGAAAATCAAAAAAGGAAGATCTTATTCACGGAAGAGAACGCCTGATGGAAAATACACCTTAAAAACAGTCACTTCTCAATGCCCTCTCGTTGAAATTGACAGGATCCAGAAATTTATGATTTAATAATCTACCTTTAAAAGTAGCCCGGTGAGGCTAAAAAGGTAAAGGAGGCAGCGTGAGCTGCAAAAACAAAACCATAATAAGCCTTCCATTTGTTTTGAAGATGGAAGGTTTTTTTATGTCTGTTTATTTGAGCAAAGAAAATGCATAACGAGTTAATGAACAAAAAAGATATTGAGAGGGCATTGATGAGGATAGCCCATGAGATAATCGAAAAAAACAGAGGCATAGAGAATCTTTGTCTTGTTGGGATACAAAGAGGTGGGGTATATCTTGCAAAAAGACTTGCCTCAAAGATAAAGCTTATTGAGAAAAAGGATATTCCTGTGGGGTCACTCGATATAGCATTTTACAGGGATGACCTGAATATAAGAAAGGGTCAGCCGACTGTCAGGAAAACAGAGGTGCCATTTGAGATAACAGATTTAAAAGTAGTCCTCATTGATGATGTCCTTTTTACTGGAAGATCAATCAGGGCAGCAATGGATGCATTATTTGACATTGGAAGACCTGCTGCTATACAGCTCGCAGTCCTTATTGACAGGGGACACAGGGAACTTCCAATAAAGGCTGATTATGTTGGAAAAAATGTACCAACTGCATTAATTGAAAATATTGAGGTTGAGTTCGAAGAAGAGGGTCTTGAAGACAGGGTAATCCTCGAGAAACCAGAAAAAGGTGAATAAAAGATGTTAACCATGAAAGATCTGCTCGGCATAAAAGAACTCTCTGTGGAAGAGATAAACCTCATCCTTGATACTGCTGCAGGTTTTAAAGATGTTCTCGGAAGGGATATAAAAAAGGTTCCTGCCCTGCGTGGTAAGACCACAGTTAATCTATTTTTTGAACCTTCAACAAGGACAAGGACATCTTTTGAACTTGCAGCGAAAAGGCTTAGCACAGATGTTATAAACTTTTCTGTGCCCACAAGCAGTGTAGTGAAAGGCGAGAGTCTGATTGACACGGCTCTGACTGTTCAGGCGCTTGGCGCAGATTTTATAATAATAAGACATTCTTCATCAGGTGTACCACATCTCCTTGCTAAAAAACTCGTGGCATCAATCATAAATGCAGGAGACGGTACAAATGAGCATCCTACACAGGCGCTCCTCGACGCCTTCACCATAAAGGAAAAGAAAGGAAGAATAGAAGGCATTAAGATAGCAATCATAGGAGACATAGCCCATAGCAGGGTTGCGAAATCAAATATATATTGTCTTACAAAGCTCGGGGCAAAAGTAAGAGTGATCGGCCCTCCGACTTTGATACCGAGAGAAGTGGATGACTTAGGGGTTGAGGTCTTCCATAGCATGGAAGCAGGTCTAAAAGATGTTGATGTTTTAATGATGTTAAGGATACAGTTGGAAAGACAGGGCAAGGGGTTCTTCCCATCTGTTGAGGAATATTCCAAAAACTGGGGACTCACATCAGAACGGCTTTCATTTTCAAAGGGTGATGCAATAGTCATGCATCCCGGACCAATGAACAGGGGGGTTGAAATAGTCTCAGAGATTGCTGATGGCCCAAAATCAGTAATCCTCGATCAGGTTACAAACGGACTTGCTGTGAGGATGGCAGTCATGTATCTGCTCGCAGGAGTAAAGAGATGAAGATATTAATCAAGAACGGACATGTTATAGACCCGTCTCAGGGGATTGATGGGATTGGGGATATCTTGATCGAAGGCGGGAAGATAAAAGAAATAAGAATACAGAACACAGCTACCCCCCCTAATCCCTCCCTTACTAAAGGGGGGTATTGTGGGGTAAATTCAGAATCCAGAACTATAGATGCAACCGGTTTGTACGTCTTTCCCGGTCTTATTGACATGCATGTTCATCTAAGGGAACCCGGTTATGAATATAAGGAGACCATAAAAACAGGCACTATGGCTGCTGTTAAAGGTGGTTTTACAACTGTATGTTGCATGCCAAACACATCTCCTGTTAATGACCATGCAAGTGTAACAGAATTCATAATAAGAAAGGCGATACAGGAAGGCGCCTGCACAGTTCTGCCTATTGGCGCTATAACAAAGGAACAAAAAGGCGAAGAACTCGCAGAGATAGGCACTATGGTAAAAGAAGGTTGTATTGCTTTTTCTGATGACGGAAGACCTGTGATGAACAGCCTTATTATGAGGAGGGCACTTGAGTATTCAAAGGCATTTAATGTGCCGATAATTGCTCATTGCGAGGATATAACCCTTTCTGAAGAAGGAGTAATTAATGAAGGTTTGATATCTACAACACTCGGACTCAGAGGTATCCCGGCTGAGGCAGAGACAATAATGGTCTTCAGGGATATTTTATTGGCAGAACTTACAGGTGGCAGACTGCACATTGCTCATGTCTCAACAGAAGGCTCTGTAAGATTAATCCGGGATGCAAAAAAACGGGGTGTTAATGTAACAGCAGAGACATGTCCTCACTATTTTACTCTTACAGAAGATGCTGTTAAAGATTACAATACGAATGCAAAAGTGAATCCGCCTCTAAGAACTGACCGTGATATCAATGCCATAAAAGAGGGATTAAAAGATGGTGCTATTGATGTGATTGCAACAGACCACGCCCCCCATCATATGGATGAAAAACTAAGAGAGTTTGACAGGTCACCCTCTGGCATATCAGGACTCGAAACAGCATTGGGGTTGAGTCTAAGGCTCGTCCACGAAGGTATCCTTTCGTTGAATCAACTTATCGAGAAGATGGCACTTAACCCAGCTATGATTTTGAATATCAGGAAAGGCACACTTAAAATAGGCTCTGATGCGGATATTACAGTAGTGGATATTAATAAAGAATGGACAGTAAATACTGACAAGTTCGTATCAAAAGGTAGAAATACGCCATTTGAAGGATGGTTTTTGAAAGGGATGTCAGCTTTGACAATATGTAGGGATAAATTATATGAGTGGTAAGGCATTATTAGTCCTTTCCGATGGAATTGTCTTTGAAGGAAATAGTTTTGGCGATGAAGGTGAGACTATTGGTGAGGTGGTATTCAATACCTCTATGACAGGTTATCAGGAGATACTCACTGACCCTTCATATAAAGGACAGATTGTTACTATGACTTATACACAGATAGGCAATTATGGGATTAATGAAGAAGATATAGAATCTCACAACGGCCCAAAGGTAGAGGGTTTTGTTGTTAAAGAATATATTGATTTCCCAAGCAACTGGAGATATTCCATGTCTCTCGGTCAGTATCTCAAAGATCACAAAGTAGTCTCTATAGAAGGTATTGATACAAGGGCATTAACAAGACATCTAAGAAATCATGGCGCTCAGATGGGGATAATCTCAACCATAGACCTGAATCCCGAAAGTCTTTTAGAAAAAGTAAGATCACATCCTGCTATCTCGGCATTTGATCTGGTAAAAGAGGTAACAACAAAAAATATCTATTCATGGAAAGAGGGTTGTTGGAAGTGGGACGAAACTCTACCTCCCCCCCTTACCAAGGGGGGGCAGGGGGGGGGTAAAGTCGTTGTTTACGATTTCGGAGTAAAGTTTAATATCCTGAGAAATCTATATGACGCTGCTTTTGACATAACTGTTGTGCCAGCGCAAACACCTGCTGAAAAGGTTCTGGAGATGAACCCTGACGGTATTGTCCTTAGTAATGGCCCTGGAGACCCTCAAACAGTTAGTTATGCAATTGAAAATACAAAAAAGCTCATGGGGAAAAAACCAGTACTTGGAATCTGTCTTGGCCATCAGATACTCGGTCTTGCAATGGGCGGAAGGACATATAAACTCAAATTTGGACATCACGGAGGCAACCACCCTGTAAAGGACTTAGCCACAGGCAGGGTTGAGATTACATCACAGAATCATAATTACTGTGTTGATATTAAAAGTCTTCATGGACAGGTCAGACTTACACACAAAAATCTATACGATGGCACTGAAGAAGGCATGCAGCATGTTGAACTGCCTATCTTTTCAGTCCAGCATCATCCAGAAGCAGGGCCGGGACCGAATGATTCAGCACATCTATTCAAAAGATTCAGGGAGATGATACAGAGGGGATGTTAGTAAATGGAATTGGATTTTCGAAAAATATTTACGGAGCTTAATAAATTAAAGATCGACTATCTTGTTGTGGGAGGGTTGGCAGTTAATTTTTATGGTGTTCCGAGATTGACTTATGATATTGACCTGATGATATTGCTACAAGCAGAAAATATCAAAAAATTAGTTTCAAAACTTACTAATTGGGGTTACCGCCCAAAAGTTCCGGTTAATCCAGTGGAACTTGCTGATGAAGCAAAAAGAAATTCGTGGATAAAAGAAAAAGGGATGAAGGCAATGAATTTTTACAATGAGAAATCACCTATCGGAGAGATTGACATTGTTTTTGATTCACCGATTCCTTATAGTGAATTGAAAAGTAGAGCTGTTATAATTGAGATTGAAGGAGGAAAAATCCCTACTGTCTCAATCCATGACCTTATTAAGCTTAAACAGAAATCAGGTCGTAAGCAGGACATTGCAGATGTTGAATATCTGAAGATAATTCTGGAGAGATAATGAAAGAACGGAGAAAGGGATTCACCCAGTTAGAGAAAGCCACTGACAGAGGTCAAAGTTCTCTAAAGGGTTTCACCTATACTGTAAGTCAAGAACAGTTGGATGATTATCGCAAATGGTCAATGGAACGCAGGTTGAAATGGCTTTATTATGCAAATAAAATGAGAAAAGGTCTTCCAAAGAAAACTATCGAGATTCAGGAGATGTTTCGTGAGGGAAAGATATAGGATAAATAATGGTAATAGAGTGTCAGAGTTTCTAAAAACAATGACATTTTGAGGAATCTATGCCAAAAAGAACTGACATCAAAAAAATATTATTAATAGGCTCAGGTCCTATAATCATAGGACAGGCGTGTGAGTTTGACTATTCAGGGACACAGGCATGTAAGGCTCTTCGAGAAGAGGGTTATAAGGTAATTCTCGTCAATTCTAATCCTGCAACTATTATGACAGACCCTGAGATAGCTGATGTAACCTACATAGAGCCCTTAACTGCTGAGGTCATTGAGATGATTATTGATAAAGAGCGTCCTGACGCCCTTCTTCCGACAATGGGTGGGCAAACTGCCTTAAATTTAGCAGTTGAACTCTCTAACAAAGGCATCCTCTCTAAATATAGAGTTGAACTCATCGGTGCAAAGATCGATGCAATTAAAAAGGCAGAGGACAGAGAACTTTTTAAGGATGCCATGAAAAAGATAGGACAGGAAGTTCCAAAATCTGCTTATGTGGGATTATTAAAGGAAGGACTTGAGGTGATAGAAGACATTGGATTTCCTGCAATCCTCAGGCCTTCATTCACCCTCGGAGGCACTGGCAGCGGCATAGCTTATAACATAGAAGAATATAAATATCTGCTCGAAAAAGGCTTAAAACTCAGCCCTGTAAGCCAGGTTCTTGTTGAGGAGTCAGTCCTCGGCTGGAAGGAATACGAGCTTGAGGTCATGAGGGATGTAAAAGACAACGTTGTTATTATTTGCTCAATAGAAAACTTTGACCCAATGGGAATACATACAGGAGATTCGATTACTATTGCTCCTGCCCAGACACTCACTGATAAAGAATATCAAAGGATGCGTGATGCAGCTATCGCAATTATACGAGAGATAGGTGTTGATACAGGAGGCTCAAATATCCAGTTTGCCCTTAATCAGAGAAACGGCAGGATGGTAGTCATAGAAATGAATCCGAGGGTATCGAGGAGTTCAGCGCTTGCATCAAAGGCAACGGGCTTTCCAATAGCAAAAATTGCAGCAAAACTTGCGGTTGGTCTTGCACTCGATGAGATACCAAATGATATTACCAAGGAAACACCCGCGTCATTTGAACCTACAATAGATTATGTTGTAACAAAGTTTCCGAGATTCGCATTCGAAAAATTTCCTGAAGCAGACCCAACACTTACCACACAGATGAAATCTGTTGGAGAAGTGATGTCAATCGGAAGAACTTTCAAGGAGTCTTTGCAGAAGGCTATAAGGAGTATCGAGATTGATAGCTATGGGTTTGAAGAGAGCAATGCTGATATAAATAAAATAAAGGCAAAACTTAAAACACCCGGCGCTGAGCGAATCTGGTATATAGCACAGGCTATCAGAGAAGGCATGAGTATTCAGGAGATATATGAACTTACATGGATAGACCCATGGTTTCTGCAAAATATCAAGCAGATAATAGATATGGAAGCTATATTAAAAAGTCAGAAGTTAAAACTCAAAACTCAAGATCTAAAAATCTCTGATGCCCTAACTGCTAACTCCGAACTTGTGAAATTGCTGATGGAAGCAAAGGGCTTTGGTTTTTCAGATAGAAGAATAGCAGATCTGTTAAATGTAGAAGAGTCTGATATCAGACATTTAAGAAAACAATATAATCTGCATGCTGTATACAAAATGGTTGATACCTGTGCTGCAGAATTTGCTGCATATACACCATATTTTTATTCAACGTATGAAAAACCATTTTATAAGATTAATCCCCCCACCCCCCCTTTACTAAAGGGGGGCGAGGGGGGATTTGTTGAGTGTGAGGCTAATCCAAGTAACAGAAGAAAGATTCTTATCCTCGGCGCAGGCCCTAACAGGATAGGACAGGGCATAGAGTTTGATTATTGCTGTGTTCATGCAGTATTTGCTCTCAGAGAACTGGGATATGAGACTATAATGGTAAATTGTAATCCTGAGACCGTCAGTACAGACTATGATACTGCTGATAGACTTTATTTTGAACCTCTTACAATAGAGGATGTGCTGAATATTATAAAAACAGAAAAACCCGAAGGGGTTATAGTCCAGTTTGGGGGGCAGACACCGCTAAAACTTGCCGTACCGCTTGAAAAAGAAGGCGTGAAGATTCTTGGCACATCACCTGATTCTATAGATCGTGCAGAAGACAGAAAAAGGTTTAAAGAACTCCTCCATAAACTCAATCTCAAACAGGCTGAGAGTGATACAGCAATGTCTATAGAAGAAGCCCTTACTGCTGCTTCAAGGATAGGTTATCCTGTGATGGTAAGGCCATCTTATGTGCTCGGTGGCAGGGCAATGGAGATAGTATATGATGAAAAAGCCTTGATGGAATATATAGAGCGGGCAGTCAAGGCATCTCCTGAACATCCTGTCCTTATTGATAAATACCTCGAGGATGCCATAGAACTTGATGTTGATGCAATTTCTGATGGAAAAGATGTAATTATAGGAGGCGTGATGGAGCATATCGAGGAAGCAGGTATTCATTCAGGGGATTCAGCATGTTCTCTACCACCACATTCCTTGCCTGCGGAAACTATCGAGGAAATAAAAAAACAGACAAAGGTTCTCGCAAAAGAGCTTAATGTAATAGGATTAATGAATGTCCAGTTTGCTGTGAAGGGCAGCGACATTTATATACTTGAAGTAAATCCAAGGGCATCAAGGACAATTCCATTTGTGGGGAAAGCAACAGGCGTGCCGCTTGCAAAACTTGCTGCTAAAGCAATGATCGGCAAGACATTAAACGAACTCGGCATCACAGAAGAAAAACTTATACGGCATATCGCAGTTAAAGAGGCTGTTTTCCCATTCGACAGGTTTTCCGGAGTTGATACAATACTTGGTCCTGAGATGAAATCCACAGGTGAGGTAATGGGGATAGATAGTAATTTTGGCATTGCATTCGGGAAATCCCAAATAGCGTGTGGCAACAGAATACCTCTGTCAGGAAAGATATTTATAAGCCTTAAAGATAAAGATAAACCTGCTTCAGTTGATGTTGTAAAAAAACTACTTAATATTGGTTTTTCTGTAATTGCAACCAGAGGTACAGCCAAATACCTTAAAGACCGTAATATTAATGTCGAGGTGATTAATAAAGTCATTGAAGGAAGGCCTCATATTGTAGATTTAATTAAGAATAAGGAGATTAATTTCATAATCAATACAGTCAGCGGCACTCAGGCACAGAAAGACTCGTTCTCCATACGACAGAGTGCTATTCAATACAGGGTGCCATTTACTACAACAATGTCAGGGGCGATAGCAGTAGTGAATGCGATAGAGATGCTTAAGAGTAAAAAAATAAATATTCAATCCCTACAGGAATATCATAGCTCATCAGCCAATAGGTGAAGCCCTTTTGACTTGCTTTTTAAGATATTATGTTCTAAAGTTTAATTAATAATTCAGCATATGGCTGACGATGATATAAAAAAGACAAAATCAGAACTTATTAAAGATCTCAAATCCCTTCGGAAAAAAATACATAGTCTTGAATCCTTCCAGCAACATCAGCACATAAAAGATGAGTGGGAAAATACTTTTAATACCATAAGGGATTTGATTTTTATAACAGATGGAGAAGGTGTTGTAAGGCATGCAAATCGTTCATTGGCTGATAAATTAGGATTTCAGCCCTATGATTTAGTAGGTAAGCCGTGCTGGGAGATATTCAAATGTGATTATGATAAAAAAGAAAATTGTTCACTTAAAAAAATACAGCAGGGCTTATCTATAAGAAGACACGAGGTAAAAATTCCATTTTTCGATATGTGGGTACTCGCCCATGTATATGCAGTATATACACCTTCTGGGAAAATTGATTATATCATTCATACCTATAGAGATATCACGGAACATAAGAGGCTTGAAGAACAACTGCTCCAATTCAATAAGGTAGAGGCTATTGCAAGATTAGCCGGGGGAGTAGCACATGAATTTAATAACCTTTTAACAGGTATCATCGGCAACCTGAGTTTAGTTCAATCACAGATCAACATGGATTCAGAAGAGTACCGTTTTGTTGAGCGTGCCGACACAGCAGCTCAAAAGGCAGCAGAACTTATTAAGAGGCTGCTTGCCTTTTCCAGCAAATTGCAAACCACATATAATCTAATCTCGGTTAATGAAGAAATCCTTAAGGCAGTCAGCCTGCTTAGCGAGACAATTGACCCACGCATAGAGATTATTGTTAACCCTGATAAAAACTTGTGGACAGTGATGGCAGACCCTGTACTAATAAGCAATATGCTGATAAGCCTGATTATGAATGCACGAGATGCTATTTCTGAGTGTTTTGAAGGACTTTTCAGAAATGATTGCAAGGAGAAGGAATCTTTCTTTATTACTATAAAAACCGAGAATATTGAGATGGATGAGAAATATTGTAAACTATATTCATCTGCTCGCCATGGTGAATATGTTCTTATTGCTATATCTGACAATGGGATTGGTATGGATATAGAAACTCAGAAGCATATCTTTGAACCATTTTTTACAACAAGAGGAATGGATAAAGGCAAAGGACTTGGATTGGCCACTATTTACGGTATAGTGAAACAATGGGATGGCTGGATTAATGTATCAAGTGAAATAGGCAAGGGGACAACATTTAAGGTCTATCTGCCGCGCGCTATACCATGAACTCTATATGCCACCTCTTAATATCACATATTCCAAAATTGCTCCACAGAAGACAAAGACGCACGCCGGGATTACCTTTTTATAATACATCACCCACATATCTGCCTTAAAATACTCCTTTGTAAGGATAAGGCATACATGCACAGGGGAAAGAAGTACGCCGAGAAATCCCGATGCAAATGCAAATGATATTGCTTCTATTGATACATTGCCGGCAAGGCTGATAACAAGGGGGAAAGTGCTCCCCACAAAACCCACAGTAATGCCTGTAAGCAATCCGGTAATAAAGGGAAGAAAGAAAAGAAGAGGAAACAGGGGGATACCCTCTTTTATAAGAAACTGACTGAGGTTCTTTACTGCCCCTGAATATTCCATTGCCTCTTTGAATATCATAACGCCCAATATCAGTATTATCACCTCGAATGAAAAACCATACTTGAATGCACTAAAAATAGATTTTAGATTGTACTTATAAAATAAAAGCAGAAATATTACAACACCAATCAGTGCGTAATGCAGTTCAATACGAAATATAAACACAAGCAGAAGAACTGTAACAATTGGGAAGAAACTCCATATCCCCTTTTTTGAAAAACTGCTTTCTGTTTTTATACCTCCCTTAACACCCCTCATAGCAAAAACAAATCCTGTTAAGAGCATTAAGATAGCATATGTTAGGTTTGCAGTAATCAGGCTATAAAGCTCTATTTTCGAAATAGCAGATGCAAGTAATATCCCTGGATATAAAGGCAATATATATTCCCACGGATGCCTAAACCAGTAATTGATAAATCCTTTTTCTTCTGCGCTCATTTTAGTATCTCTGGTTGTCTCTGCCACCATTGGCGCAGAAAAATATGCACCTCCAATAGAAGGCATCAGCCCTATCAGGAGAGGCATTGATATTATCACTAATTTTCTGTTTTTGAGTATTGCCTTTACAGCATTCATCATCTGTGCAAGTACAGCATGCTCCCTGAGTATCATTTCAAATATCCTGATAAATGATAAGGCGAGGATTAGTTTAATCGTAACACTATTTGTGAGGGCGCCTTTACATGTCTTCCCTATTGAGGCGAATGACATCTGATAAAGAAGAAACAGCACACATGCGGCAATCAAAAGAACAATACCAACGTTCAGTTTCTTCTTGAGCAGGAGTACTATGATTATGAAGATAAACGATATCTTCAGCAGATCAGGCATTTAGCATTTTAGCATATCTTTCTTTGTCTATTCTGGCTTGAAAGAGGGAGTTCGAGACTGTTTTTTTCAAGCAAAAGTGCATTTAAGAGAATATCTTCTGTAGCGCCATCGGCTGCAATCTTTCCGTCTTTTATGATAATGCATCTTCTGCAGACATCGAGTATCATGTCGAGATCATGGGAGGCTATAATCTTTGTGTGTTCAAAACTTCTGAGGAGGTTGATAATCTGCCTTCTTGATTTTGGGTCAAGATTTGATACAGGCTCATCCATAACCAATATGTCCGGATACATTGCCATAACAGTGGCAATTGCAACCGCCCTTTTTTGGCCTTCTGATAGCCTGTGAGGCGGCCTCTGCGCGAGATGACTACAGCCTACGACCTCTAAGGCATTTTTAACCCTTTCTTCAACCTTTTGAGGAGTTAATCCAAGATTTACCGGACCAAATGCCACATCCTCATAAACAGTTGGCATGAACAACTGGTCATCAGGCATCTGAAAAACAAAACCTATCTTCTTCCTTATCTCCTGCCGTGTCTTTTTTGTAAGTGGTATTTCTCCTATGGATATCTCGCCTTTTGTTGGAAGGAGATGCCCATGCAGATTTAAAAGGAGCGTTGTCTTACCAGCACCGTTTGCACCTACTATGCCTACAGATTCACCATGGAATATCCTGAGAGAAATGCCTTTCAGCACTTCTGTTCCGTCAGGATAAGTAAAATGAACATCTTTAAGCTCGACTATATGGTGGCTCATATTAAAAAGAACTTCTTACAGTTTTTCCAATTAGATTCGCTATATCGAAGTTTCTGAAAATATAGAACATAGTAATAGAAAATGCTGTGAATATAATATCTTTAAACCCGATGCTATGTCTATCAGAAATCCTTATCTCGCCCCTAAACCCCCTCGAAAGCATAGCCTGATAAATCCTTTCTGCCCTTTCAACACTTCTCAGAAGAAGAACTGATAAGAGCCTGCTGAATGCCTTTATCTCTTTTCCTTTATTCCCAAAAGACCTTGCCTCTCTCGCCCTGATCATCCTTAAAGTCTCTTCAAGAAGGACAAAAAGATATCTATAAAGAAAGAGCAGTTGAACCACAAATAGTCTTGGAAACTTCATTCTCTCGAGGGCTTCGCATATGCCGGGAAAAGAGGTAACAGCAATCAGTATAATTGCTGTGCTTACTGTAAGCATAAATTTTATCAGAATCGAAAAAAAGGAAATCCACCCGCCTGAAACCGGGATTCCAAAAAGCGTAGTAATCGCCTCTTTATCAATCAGTGGATTGAATATCCCCACGAAAATGGCAAAAGGTGATATGAATAACACCTTTTTTGCAATAGCCCTTAAAGGGATGCCGCCTGCTGTCAGTATGAAGACCGGGTAGACAAAAAATGGGATTAGGGCTGAAATTTCATACTTTGGAACAGAGACAACAAAGAGGATAAATATGAATGAAACGAGAATTTTTACCCTCGGGTCAAGCCTGTGGACAAAAGTATCCTTATATGAAAGAGAGTCGAGATAGCCTATGTTAAAGTATTCAGAATCAAAGGTCATGTCCTTTCCTTAGATCTTCTCAACATCTTTATTCCTATCCCAAAAATAACAATCGAACCTAATACTATAAGACTGCCGATAAGACCTGAAAGGGATGTGCCAGGATCTATAGCAGGCCATAAAGGCTCTGTCTCTTCTTCATTGCCTGAGGGCAGGGAATAGTCAGGGAGTATAGCAGTTTTCTCCTGAATTTCAGATAGTTGTTCTTTGACAGGGGTTGTCCTTTCAGATATTTCTGGTTGACCATAAATTTTTTCGATTGACCATTCAAGTCCGTCAGGATATGTAGAGGCAAACCATGAAAAGGCGCCACCTGTAATAGCAGCAAGTATTGCTATAGCGATTACAACCTTCTTTATCGAACCTTCTGCAGAAAAGGATTTAACACTCTCCATATTTTCAACCATGTCCGGTCTGAGGGTTCTTACATAGCTCACAACTCCTGCTGTAATAAATCCTTCAACCATGCCGATTGCCAGATGGATTGGCAACATTAGTAAAAAGAATGTACTGAAAGGCAGTTCTGTAACACCCGAGAGCTTTGTCTCAATAACAACAGAAAAAGCACCAAGTTGAAGTGCCGCTACTGTACTGACAATTGCTGCGATTGTAATTCTTTTGGTTGAATTATTTCCTTTTACTATCGCTTTGTAAATGAGTGGATATCCTATAAAACAGGGGTAAATACCAAGATTCCATATATTGGCTCCGAGGGCAAGCAGTCCGCCATCAGCAAAAAAAAGCGCCTGTATTGTCAGAACAGACGCAATCACAAGAAATGCTGGATACGGGCCCAGAAGAATAGCAAGCAACATGCCTCCGCCTATATGTCCACTGGAGCCTGTTCCGGGTATCGTGAAATTAATCATCTGTCCTGCAAAGATAAATGCACCCAGAATCCCCATAAGGGGAATTAATTTTTCATCGAACTTGTCTTTTATTTTTTTGGCTGAATAGATAATCGCACTCAGTGTGCCTGCCCAGAAGGCGCCACCTACTGCGGGTGAAAGCAACGCATCTGCCATATGCATGACGTACCTCCTTTAAAATCTAAAGTTTTTCCTAAAAACAAAAAAGCCACAAGGCTTTTCCCTGGTCCGCTGACCACCTTAAGCCTTCGTGGCTTTAAATTCTGGCTAATATTACCACATAATGTGCCTGATTTGCAAATCAGCTTTGGTATCTTTTCAACTTAGCAAAATTACATTTTTTCATTTCCAGCTCACAACATCTGCATCTTCTCCTTCGCCTCCCTCTGTTTTGTCTGCACCGAGCGAATACAGGTCATAATCTCCGTGGGTTCCTGGAGATATATAAACATATGCATTTCCCCATGGATCCAGTGGGATTTCTTTAGGAAGATAGGGACCGTTCCAGTTTTCAATATCAGAGGATTTTGTCCTCAAGGCATTTAATCCCTCAGAGGTTGCTGGGTATCTTCCTGTATCAAGCCTGAATGAATCGAGCGCTGTGCCAAAAAGTTCTATCTGTGCCTTTGCTGTTTTTTGTTTTGCCTGTCCAACCCTTCCAAACATCTTTGGAGCAACAAGTGCTGCAAGCAGTCCGAGTATAACAATTACTACCAGGAGTTCTATTAAGGTAATGCCTTTTTTAGAACTCAGAATGCGGCATACATGACTTTCATTGTTCATTTTATCTTTCATAATAACCTCCAGTTTAAATTATCCCTTCTCCCCTCTAAAACGGTAATTCATTAAGACTGAATATTGCCATGAGCATTGCGATAACAATAAACGCAACAATGAGTCCCATAAAAAGAATAAGAACAGGTTCGAGAAGCGAAAGCAGTCTTTTCACTCTTGTCCTTGCCTCTGAATCAAACCTGTCAGCTATTTTTATCAGCATCTCGTCTAATTTTCCTGTTTCCTCTCCTACTGTTATCATATGAATGGAGATAGGAGGAAATATATCGCTTTCTTTTAATGAGCCTGAGATTTTCTTGCCTTTTCTTATGGCTTCTCTTAATGATGATATTGTTCCCCTCATTTTCTCGCTTTCCAGTATGCCCTCAACTGACTGGAGAGCGTTAAGAATCGGCACTCCGCTTTGAAGCAATGTGCCGAGTGTTCTTGTAAACCGCGAGACAGTAACTTCTCTGTAAAGCCTGCCAAAGATGGGGATATTGAATCTGAGATTATCCCAGTAATTTTTTCCCTTAGGGCTTTTGAGATAACGGCGGAATGACAGAAATCCTGCAAACAAGAAACATGCAATTAGCCACCAGTAATTTTTGAGAGCAGAGCTTATAGATAGTAGTATCTGAGTTGGAAGAGGAAGTGCTTGCCCCATGTCTGAGAATATCCTTGTGAATTTTGGAACGACGAATATAAGAAGCACTCCAACTGCAGCGCCGCCGACAATGGTTAAAAGTGCAGGATAAATCAGCGCCGAACGCACTTCTTCTTTTATTTTCTGTGAATTTTCGAGATAAGCAGTGAGTCTTAAAATTGTTTCTTCGAGAAATCCTCCTGTTTCACCTGCCTTTATCATATTTATATAAAATGGAGGAAACAGAGACGGGTATTTTGATAATGAATCTGAGAGAGATTTCCCGCTCCGCACGCTCGAAAAGAGGTCTTTTATAATTTCTTTGAGAGCTTTTTTTTCAGTAAGGTCAGAAAGTATTGAAAGGCTTTTATCTAATGGAAAACCTGCTTCTAATAAAACACCTAACTGATATGAAAAATCCATCAAGTCTTTTTCTTTTAGTTTGTTGTTCAGGATAGAGGTAAAATATGATGTCAAGCCAGCGGCATTGGAGGTCTTGCTTAGTTTTAATGGAAAGTAACCCATGTCTTGGAGACGGTCAATCGCCAGCCTTTCATTGACTGCTTCTATCGTTCCTGTTACAATACTGCCTTCTGATGTGGCTGCTTCGTATGAGAATACCTCCATTTAAATTTCCTCCTGTGTTACCCTTAGGACATCCTCAATAGTGGTAACACCCTGTTTGATTTTTTGAATGCCGTATTCTCTCAGTGTATGCATGCCTTCAGATACCGCCTTGTGTCTTATTATATCCGCGCTTGCCTTATTAAGTATTAACTGTCTTATGTCCTCTGTCATTATCATTAACTCGAATATCCCTGTTCTTCCTATGTAGCCTTTATGCCTGCATTTTTCACAGCCCTCTCCGTAATATGTTGGGAAATCAATTTCTGCATCTTTCACTGGTATAGGTTCTTTAAATGGCTTTTTGCAATCAGGGCATATTACCCTTACAAGACGCTGTGCAAGGACTCCTATAATTGATGAAGCAACGAGGAATCCTTCGATGTCCATGTCAAGGAGCCGGGTTACTGCTCCGGGGGCATCATTTGTGTGGAGTGTGCTGAAAACAAGATGCCCTGTGAGTGCTGAATGAATTGCAATCTCTGCAGTTTCTCTGTCTCTGATTTCGCCAACCATAATGACATCAGGGTCCTGACGCACAATGTGCCTAAGTCCACTCGCAAATGTCAGTCCTATTTTGGGTTTGACCTGTATCTGGTTAACGCCCTCTACCTCATATTCAACAGGGTCTTCTATTGTGATTATCTTTCTATCAGAAGAATTTATGCGGCTCAATGATGCATATAGCGTTGTTGTTTTTCCGCTTCCTGTTGGTCCTGTGACAAGAATCATTCCGTAAGGCATTGCTATAAGCTTTTTGAATTGCTCAAGCGTGTTTTCCATAAAACCAATTTCTTCGAGGGTTATCAAGGCGATTCCCCTGTCTAATATACGCATTACTACACTTTCTCCATAAAGTGTAGGGAGCGTTGAAATCCTGAGGTCAATGTCTCGTCCAGATACCCGAAGTTTTATTCTGCCATCCTGAGGAAGTCTTCTTTCTGCAATATTCAGCCTCGACATGATCTTTACTCTCGAAATTACTGCTGACTGAAGTCTCTTAGGCAGGGATTCAGCGTCTATCAATGCGCCGTCAATCCTGTATCTGACCTTAAGTTTATTTTCAAAAGGCTCGATGTGTATATCACTTGCCCTATCCTCGACTGCTCTCGTAATCAGCATGTTAACGAGTTTTATTATCGGAGCCTCAAGAGCCATATCCCTGAGATGGTGTACGTCTTCCTGCAATCCTGCATCTATGGTTTCTGTTTCCTCTTCTCTCATGCCCTCCATTATGGATGTCATCTGAATATTATCTCCGAAATATTGTTCAATGGTTTCTGCTATGTCCTTTTCACTGCTTAGATAAATTTCGATTTCGCTGTTAAAAAATAAGCGGAGTGCGTTCAGGGCATAGGTATCGAGAGGATCTGCCATCGCAATCTTTATAACGCCGTTATCCTTTCCTAAAGGAACGACTTTATATTGCCGCATAAATTTCACTGAAAGCGAAATATCATGAGGAATAACCCTCGGGAATTCTGAAAATGTGAGATATTTAATTCCAAGTTGGCGGCTGATCGCTCTAAGCATATCTTCATTAGATATGAATCCGAGATTGACAAGTGTTTCACCGATCTTTTTTGAATTGTTCTGCTGTTCCTTTAATGCAATATCAAGTTTTTCTTTGGTTAGGAGTCCGCATTCGAAAATTATCTCTCCGAGTCGGGGTCTTTTTTCGGGTGAGCTATTGACATCAGATTCTTTCATACTTAAATTATATAAAATTTTTCTTATTCCTTTTCTTCTCTTCCTTTCCCCTCTTGAATATCCTCAATACGTTCCTTTATAGTTCTTACCTTGTTCTGGAATTCTTTTGTAAGTGCATCTGCTTCTTCCTGAGAGCTGATTACATGCGGAGTGACCATAACCAGAAGCTCAGTTTTCTTTACCTCGTCCTTAGTAACTCCAAAAAGATACCCTATTATTGGTATGCTGCTTAAAAGCGGGATTCCTTCTCTTACTGTGTTTTTCTGCTCTGATATCAGACCGCCGATAATAAGCGTGTGTCCACTCATAACAATGCCTGTTGTCTGAGCCTTTCTCGTTGTGAAACTCGGGGAAGTTATTCCTGCGAGAGACACGTCAACGCCTCTGCTGCTTATCTCCTGATTAATTTTTAATTTTACCTTATTGTTTTCTGATATATAAGGCGTGACTGTAAGGATAACGCCTGTTGTCCTATATTGTATCTGACCTGCGGCAACAAAGGAGGTTGTGCTTGTTGTGGTTGAGGTCGAAGGCTGTTGAGAAAAACCAGTTGCTATTGGTATCTCGTCTCCGATTTCTATCTTTGCTTCTTTATTATCCATCGCAAGGATATGCGGATTTGACAGCACATTCAGTTTTCCCGAAGAAGCGAATGCAGAGAGTATTGCCCCGTATCTATCAGGGTCAATAACCGCAGCGAATGGGGTGCCCGAACTAGGAGTAGTAATAACATCGCCTACCTTACCGGTTGTTGTATCAATGCTCGAAGATATCGTGCCTGGCTGTGTTTCAGATGTGAAGCCTGAAAGAGTCATTATGTTTCCGCCGTCTATGGTGACCGGTAATTTCAACATCCATTCAATTCCAAACTGAAAATTGTCTGTGAGTGAAACCTCTACAATCAACACCTCTATCAATACCTGTTTTGAAGGTATGTCTAATTTTTTTAATGTCTCAAGTATTGAGAGATAGTTTCTTGGGCTTGTTTTGATTAAGAGTGCATTTATGTCCTCATATGGCACAATTATTATGTCTCCTTCAACATCAGCAGAAAGACTGCTCTCTAAAACAGCAGGAGGTGCAGGTTTTGAGGTTGGGGTTGAAGGTGTGTATGGGGCAGGAACAGCAGTTGTTTTCAGAGGAGCATGCGATGGCTGAAGTGATGTCTTTTTATCACCGTAGAGACTTTTTAAAAGTTCTGCAAGGATTTTTGCCTCGCTGTTTTCAACAAAATATACGAAAGTTCTTATTGATTCTCTTTCTACAGATGGGATGTCAATTGCCTCTATTATCTTCATGAATTTAACTAAGCTCGCAGGCGGTGCAGTGACTATCAAGAGGTTTGTCGGCTCATATACAATAAGGTCTGCGCCTCTCGGCATCAGGTTTCTGAGCATGTTTGAGACGTCACTGGCTTTAACATATTCCAGCGGGACAATTTGCGTTATGAAACTTGAATCTAACTGAAGTTTTAGTTCTTTCCCCGGCGTAATGTCAAGGGGCTGCTGCTTTGCAGTGTCAATCGGAACAACCCTGTATAATGCGCCGTCCTTGACAGCAGTAAGTCCGTTGACCTCGAGTATTGTCTGGAATATCTGAAAGATGTCTTTAATAAGAAATTTTTTATGCGACTGAATTGTTACCTTGCCTGTTACTCCGGGGGCAAGCACATAGTTTATATTGAGCATGCTCCCTATGGCAGAAATTACTGTGTGGATATCAGCATCGTCGAAGTTTAAAATCACATATTTTTCTTCGGCGTCTGCCTCGATTCTTATAGGTTCCACACGTTTGATCTCAGGAGGCTGCTGCTGTGCAAGAGCAAGCGGCTCAGACGTCGGTTCAACAGGCTTAACATCCTGAATAGGAGCAGGGGACATATCTGTCTCCACTGCCGGCTCTTTTTTAATTGTACCTTTAGCTGCACATGAAACAATGAGACACAGTGTCCCGATACATAGAACTCTTAGGATAATCCTTAAAAGCATAAATCTACTCCCCGCGATTAATTCTTAAAGTCTATTTTAAACACATATATTTTACAATAAAAATTATTGTTCTGACTCCTGTGTATCAAGTGTTGGCGGCGGCGGTAAAACCGTTGTCCGCGGCGGGATATAAGCCGGGGGTGAAAGCGTCTGTTTTTGTAATAGTGGTAGAGTAGTTGGACCAATCGCTTGAATATCAGACTTCTGAGGAAGCATTGGAGTAAGTGTCGGCATAGTCGCTGGCGTAGGAGAAGGGGCAGGAGATGGTGTAGTAGAAGGCGATGGTGATTTCACAGGAGAAGCCATAGTCTTTACCCTCGTCATCCCCACCTCGATTTTTTCTTCGCCTCTTAAAAGAATTACCCTGTCGTTTTTTATTTCGTTTACAATAAAACCTACTATAAAGTCATTTATCCTGTATGGTTTTGTTGACCTTGTTAATGTATCTTCAAAGAATGCCCTTGCGTCGTCACCCATAATTGTTATGCCCACGAGCCGGGGTGGAGCAGAAACCATTGTTGGTTTCGGCAAATCTTCTGGCCCCGGCTCTGTTCTACTCGGTCTAAATAAGTCTTTTTGAACAATTATCTGAATGTCATCCGGAACTTGCTTAGTGAGTGTATTATCTATCTCTTCGATCTCAAATTTATACTGTTGGCTTTGTTTTTGTGAAACATACTTGTTCATAGGGCTTGAAAAGGATTCATATAGTTTGAATCCCAGTAAGACTGCAAGTCCAAGAAGCATAAGATTCAATAAAAAATAGTTGCGCAGCATTTAAATTTTTGCCTTCTGTTCTTGGTTTTTCTGTGCCGAGACACCGCTCTTTTTTATAAACCCTCTCGCTGTAAGCGTCACGTACAATTCATCTGGCTTGCTTATATTCATAACACGAATCTTTATCTCAGGGATTATAAGCAAAAAAATTGAATTCTCTATGTGCAGAAGCATCTCCTTTAGTTTTGCTGTTGTTGCTGTAAACCCAATTTCAACAGGCACTGCATAATATAACTCCATGTCAACAGGGTTCAGAGCTCTTTCAGACCGTATTTCTATTCCGAGCAGCGTTGCCATATCTTTGAAGAGTTTCTGCAGCTCTGCCGCTGCAATCGGGGGTTTATCTCCAGTAAGAAGTCTTTTTTCGGTCTCTCTTAGTTTTAATCTTGCAGCCTCGAGTTTTTTTGTTAAGGCATCTTTCTCAGAAATCTTATCCACCTGTTTAATGAGGTAAAGTCTTTTTGCTTCAGTGTTTTCACGGGTGGAAACCATTGTTTTGCTGTACCATACAAAGAAATAGTACAAAAATATTAACGCTATTAGCAGCAATCCTATTAAAAGGGCTTTCTTTTCTCTGCTCTGTAATCTAATGTTAAACGGCTTTATCATTTTTTGCAGATATTTCCTTATCTGTATTTTCTGAGGTACGCCTTACTACCGATGCCTTTATTCTGAATCCTTCCTTGCCAGTAGTCTTTGTAATTGACCCGATGAACTCGGTATTTTCAAAGAGTGGCGAAGCCTCGATTATTGATATGAGCTTTGATGCAGAAGAAGAAAACCCGCTGATGATAACCTCTCCGTAATATTTTTCTGGTTTTTTCTCATATTCTTTAAAATCAAGGTTTGTAAGCCATACATCTAAAGGCATTACTCTTGTTAGCTCTGCAAGAATATCGAGAATGCCTGTGTTTTCATCTTCGAAATTAGATAGAAATTTCATTTGTTTCTCGATCTCATTAAGTTCCGACGATATCTTTTCAACTGTTGATAGTTCAGGATTGTTCTTTTTCAGGTTTTCTTCAATTGCCATCAAAAGCATCTTTTCTTTAAATAAACCTGATGCAAGCAGTCCGAAGCCAAGCACTGCAATGGCTGATAAAAGCATCTTTGCAATTAAAGGACCTTTGTATCTGTCAGTATGCCTGAGCATGGAAGGCAGTAAATTCATATTCATACTGCCGAGTCTGAAATGGGGAAGACATGCGCCAAGAGAAAAAGCAAGCTCCTGCACATCGGGATCGTTGGCTTTGTTGTAAAACTTTGATATCGGATTAATCTCTGTTACTTCGGCATTCAGTCTGTTTGCGGCCGACCGGGCAGTCTCATGGTTTGTTGATTCAGGTCCAGAGAGAATCAGCCTGTCAATCCTGTCTGCTGAAATCAGAGGAAGAATCGAATTCAGTTCAGAATCGAGTTTCTGAAAAAATAGATCCTCGTCATCAATATTAATATCTATATCTTTGAGATAAACACATGAGCCGCCTTTTATTACTGCCATATCAGATAAGCCCTTTTTTAGATAAAGAGATATGCATACCTCATCCTGTGTTCCAAAGACTTCTGATCTTTTAGTCAGTCCTAATATCTCTTGGAATCTACTTGTCTTGTTACCGCTTGTTTCTATTGCATTGAGCAGGCAGAACGATGAGATGTTAATTGACCGGGCATGGAGCGGTATTTTTTTCAGAAAATCTAAAATGTACTCAACCTTTTCTTTTGGGACACACGCAATTACAACCTTGAAGCTGGAGCCGTTTTTTCCAAAAGCATGAAAGTCATACAGTATATCTTCAACCTGAAATGGGATATGTTTACCAATCTCATAATGGATAATCTCCTTGAGCCTGTCTTTTGACGGAGAGGGAATGTCCATAAACTTGATAATTGCCCATTTTTTAGGGATGCTTACAAAAACTTTTTGTGTTTTTATCTTATGCTGGCTGAGAAAATTTTTAATCTCTGAAACTGTCACCGCTTCATCCTTATTCAGAGGGATAGTTGCAAAGGCAGACATTCTTATTTTAGAAAGAGTTGGTTTAAGGCATGTTATGACTAAAGAGTCATCTCTGAACTCTATGCCTGTGACAGCCCTCGTAAATTTATCTTTAATCATACCTGAATTCAATTTTTTCCTTTATGAACAAAGTTATCATTCCAGTATAGCGTCTCGATTGTCTTATCATCCTTTTTCAAAAACACTGCCTTAACAGCCCTTTTTGTATTATTGCTTCTGCCTGTTGAAATAATAGAAAAGTAACGTGATTTAACATCTCCTCCTGCAACCGGTACCAAAATCTGTCCTGTGCTTCTCTGCACCATTATATTCCCGGCAGCTGTTATTCCAAACTTTGCCTCAAGAACAACTCTGTCAGCAGTATTTATATTAACCATGCCGGAGCTTTTTGCAGTAAGATATTGAGCAGCGCCTTTATATTGGGAATCTTTATTTTTCTCAGGGCCATAAAGAATTTCAGGCGTTATGCCTTTTACCAGAAGGAGTTCTTCTATTATATCAAAACTACTGTCTTTGCAACTATACGGCTCTTCCAGAGACTGGTAATAATCTTCTTCAGCTCCGTTAAGCCTGTGGAGGTTGTCTGCATCCCGCCAGTCAAATATCGAATCAATTATTGTATCAAGTCCTTCGCCTTCGACCCCTGAGTTTTTAAATATATACCTTAATTGTTCTGCATCTGCTGAATTAATGTTAAGTTTTCTGTCTTCGTCAACAATTTCATAAGAATATACTGTATTTCCAAACCTTCCTTTTCTTTCAGGGACTTTAGAATCGTCGCTTATTATAAGATTCCCTTGTTCGTCAAGATACATTTTATCTCCGGCAGAGAGCAGCTCTGCCTTTGCCTGCTCGATGCCGGCAATCGCTGCATAATATGCCTCTTCATTCTGCTTAAAATTGTTTGTGATGTTCACCTCTGTTCTCATTGAATAGGCGAATTCAGCAACGATTGCTGTAATAAGAACCATTACCCACAAAACGAGCATCAATGCAATGCCGTCCTGATTGGCTATCCTTTGTTTAGGAAGCAATAAAAACTCCCTTGAAATTGGCGTCCGCTGCGATATTTTACTTATCTTCATCTGTCTTTGTTCCAATAGGCAGAGATACTATAACAGGCTGAAATTTGTCCACCCTCATTTTCACTGCATACGGAAGTTCTGTATTAAAGTCCCACGAGTCCTTCCATTCTTTGTCCTCTGTTGAATAATATTCAAACTTGAGCTGCGATATTTCCGCATCAATGATCTCGCCTTCTTCTTGAATCTTCTCCAAGACTTTTTTATCCGGAAGAGTGCCTTGTGCAAACAGCAAGTCGTCACCCTTTAAGGAATAAGATATCCATTTCACACCTGTGTCAGATGCAGTTACAAACCAGAGCGATTCGGATTCGCCCTTAAATGCTATTTTCTTTTTCCCGTCAACATCTATCTGGTATGGATAGGCTGATTTTATTTGCTGTGAAATCCTTTCAGAATAGAATCTCATTCTCTGAAGATTCTCAATATCTGCTTCTCCTTTATCCCATGCCTTAATTCCCAGGTTAAAACTTAGCCCGATTATCAGAGTAATCATGCTTAATATGGTCATTGCAATAAGAATTTCCATAAGAGTAAAGCCGTCTGTATTTTTATTAATACCCTTCATTTGGCATCCTCTGTCACTGCCTTCATGCTGACAAGTTCAACTGTTCTTTGTTTGTCTGACTCATTCCATAAAACTTTTACCCTTATTTTTAACAATTTCAGCGATGTGCCTTCAGTAAGTTGTGATGTTTCAGATGCATCCTGAATCTCTGCCTCCCAGCGGAAATTATTCTTATTATCGAAATCTGATCCTTCTGAAGATTCTCCTGAGCCTGAAACAGGATTGATCAACATCTCTTCCATTTTCCCCTTTGCATATATTACCGCCTGTGTATAGTCATTCGCTGCTTTTCCTGACCTTAGTCCTCCTGAAAAAAGCTGCATAACAGTAACAATTCCTATTGCGAGGATAGCAATGGCAACCATTACCTCAATTAAGGTGAATCCAGTTTTAATATTTGCAATGGCTGACAAATATTCAGCCCTTTGATTTTTCATCTTGAACTCTGGACCTTTTCAGTCCTTACCCTTCCGGAAATTTTTTCAACAGTTATCTGAAACATTGTACCCTTTTGGTTTTTTACGCTAATCCCAGCTCCTGTTGAATCTCCCTGAGCAAAGAAATCTATCCTGATATTATTTTTCGAGCCTTCGGATCCCTGATTAGAATTATTAGCTATATCTTCTACTGTTATGCCTGCTGGAAAAACTATTTCATTAATTTTTTTTGCATCATCTGGTCTCTGTATGTTTTCAGTTTCTTCTTCATCTGCAGGGTAAAAACCACATTTACGGTTTGTATCGTCTATTAAGAATGAATAGGTTTTCCCCTCTGACACAGCTCGGCTTCTTGCATATCTCATTGATGATGATAATTCTTTTGCAAACGTCTTCAGGTAAAGGTCATCCGTGCTCCTGTAAATCGTGATGCCAGTTAGAGCTGAAACCACTCCAATAATAAAAAGCAGGATTAAAAGCTCAATAAGGGTAAACCCTTTCAGTTTACCCGCCCTCCATATCATTGTCCTGTATTTCCTGTTGAGACCTTGACGCCATATTTTGTCCCTTCTGGGTATGCGAGGAAACTTGATATTTCTCTGCCGTCTGCCTTGAAGACCTTTACCCATGAGGTGTTCTGA
>JBFMDO010000078.1:0-9942 GCA_040753615.1 Nitrospirota bacterium
AGGGCAATCCTTGCAGGGATAAAGGTATCTAAACTTGAGAGGATTGCAGCTTAATTAGGAACCATGAAAACCATTGAGAATAGACCCTTTGAGAGAATTTGCAGAAAAGACTTGACAGTATCAAAATGCTTGAGATCGCTACCCCGTCTGTCATATTATATACAATACCTTTTGAACAATTACCGGGTAGCCTATCAGGTTTTGGCGTTTCTGTATATTTAATGCCGTTTGCAGCGAGGACTTTTTTTGCGGCATTAAAATCTTCTTCAGTATTAAAGACTCGTATATGTGTTTTCACCGCTTACCTCTCCTTTTTAATTAGCGTTCTGGTTTTTCCATAATCTTCGCAATTATTAATGTCACCGCAAAAACTATTAGAGTGCCCACAATCCCGGCAATGCCAGTGGCCCACCTTTCATTACTTATTCCTGGCATCGTATAATCTGGAATGGGAGAATTAATCAGAGGTTCTCCAGCACCGCGGTCAATAAATGCCTGATCCTCTGCTACTTTTTCAAGACCATCTGGATGTGAAGAGGCAATAGGAGAAAGAAAAAAGCTACAGATTATTCCGATTATTAAAACAACTATCCATAATTTCATATATACCTCCCTAAACTTTTATTTCTTCAAACTTAACATCATGCCATACCAACTGCGGTTCAAACAGCATTAAGAAGAATATAAACAGTGCCGAGATTAGCCCCTCACCAATGCCGATTTTTGCATGTACAGATAACATTGGCGGCAGTAATTCTCCGAGGCTTAATACACCTGATATAGCGAGCTGCAATGAACAGAAGAACGCAGCCAGCATTACAGCTACCCATGACGCAACAAATGCGCCAAAATACATCCCTAATTTTAGATTTGTGGCGGTACCTTTTAAAGACGCATATATGTAATAACCGATTAAAGTTCCCCATATGCCCATGTTTAAGATATTTGGGCCCAGAGCAATTATCCCGCCATCCTGAAAAATAATCGCCTGTAAAACAACAACGGTTGTCATAACAATTGTGCCTGCCCATGGACCCAGCATAATCCCTGCGGTTACCCCTCCCAGAAAATGGCCTGAGGTTCCAGCGCTCACTGTAAAATTCAACATCTGTGCAGCAAAAATGAAGGCTCCTACAGCAGCCATCATATAGACTCTGTACTTTTCTAAATTTTTAAATGTCTTCTTAAAAGAGTACAGAATCACACCTAAAGACACTGCTCCACTCACAACATTTACAGCTGGAGAAAAAAAGCCATCAGGTGCATGCATATTTTTTATCCTCCTTTTGAAAATAAAAATTTTCCCGGGCGCCCAATTTGCCCGTATAACTTATAATCATACTCGGAATTTTATCTTTGTCAAGTTTTTTTTAACTCCACTGCTGCTACTCTTATTTGACTAAATTACCTCACTGATTTATAGTTTATAAAAATATGATACAGAGTATGACAGGCTTTGGTAGCGGAGAAAAAAATGGTTTCAGGGTCGAAATCCGTTCTTTAAATCACAGGTTCATAGAAATATCGCTAAAAGTACATCCTTTTATGAATAAGTATGATATTCCTCTAAGAAATATTATTAAAGAAAGGTTCTACAGGGGAAAGTTTGATGTCTCTGTTTCCATAAGTAATAAGGAGTCAGCATCTCTAAAAATAAATAAGGAGTCAGCAAAGAGTGTATATGCTGCCTTACAGGATTTACAAAAAGACCTTTCTCTTCCCGGAGAAATTAATATAAATACCATTACAGAATATGGGACTCTCTTTATTATAGAAGAAGAACCTGAATATAATGTTGATGCATTATATGTTGCCTTTCGTGAAGCCATCTCTGAACTTGAAGCCATGAGGATTAAAGAAGGCAAATTTATTATGGATGAATTACATAACAGGATAGAATTGTTAACTCATATAAATAATGAAATAAAATTACTTGCACATCGTGAAACGGAAAATTTTAGAGAAAGATTGACTGAAAAACTTAAATTAATACTCGGTGCAGAGGAGATAGATACTAACAGGATAATTCAAGAGGTAGCAATAATGGCTGAAAAGATGGATATATCCGAAGAGATAAACAGGATAGAAAATCACATAAAGCAGTTTATAGAAATCTTTAATAATGGTAATATTATTGGAAGAAAACTCGATTTTCTTCTCCAGGAGATAAACAGAGAAGTGAATACTTTATCCTGTAAGGCATGTGATTATGATATCTCCAGGCTTGTAGTAGAGATGAAGACAGAAATTGAAAAGATAAGGGAACAGGTTCAGAATATTCAATGAAAGGAATGAAGATGATGAAAAGGGGTGATCTCAGTCCGATATTAGTGAATATAGGATTTGGTAATGTTGTAGCAGCATCCAGAGTCGTAGCAATTGTAACACCAGCTTCTTCACCCATGAAAAGGCTTCGTGAAGAGGCAAAAAATGACGGCAGATTGATTGATGCAACTGAAGGCAGACGTACCCGCTCGATAATTATAACCGATAGCAATCATATCATATTGTCAGCACTTCAGGCAGAGACGATTACACAGAGATTTCTGGAGGGGAAGGATAGTCTTGCAGGAGAAAAAGAGTAGGGGGACACTGTTTATAGTCTCTGCACCGTCAGGTGCTGGCAAAACAACATTATGTAAAAAAATTGTCTCTATATTGCCGAATCTTAAGTTCTCAGTGTCCTATACAACAAGACAGAAGCGAAAGGGAGAAATCAATGGCAAGGATTATAAGTTTATCAGCAGAGAAAAGTTCAAGCAGATGATTGATGAAGGGGAATTTATAGAATGGGCAGAGATATATGAAGAATTTTATGGCTCGTCAAAAAAGACAATTGAGGAACTTCTGAGTTTGGGTGTTGATGTGCTTCTGGATATTGATACACAGGGGGCAATGCAAATAAAAAAGAAATATAAAGAGGGAGCATATATTTTTGTACTTCCGCCGTCGTTAGATGTCCTTAAAGAACGACTTGAGAAAAGAAAGACAGACTCAAAAGAAGAGATAGAAAAAAGGTTAAGGAAGTCAATTTCTGAAATCAAAAACTACCAGATGTATGATTATGTTATAATTAACAATAAACTTGAAGATGCACTCAAAGAATTTGAGGCAATAATAATCTCACAACGGATTAGCACCAAGATAATTAACCCCCTTTGGGTTGAGAAAAAATTTTTTAAAAGCAGGAGGTAAAAATGGATATTATTTCTTTGCCGATTGAATATGATAACACAAAGATTGACGGAAGATTTAGACTTGTCGCGATAGCATCTCAGAGAGCAAAGGATCTTTCGCTGGGTGTAAAACCTAAGGTCAAAACAAAAGCAAAGAAGATCACTACTATAGCACTCGAGGAGACAATAAATAACACTATCGAATTCCTGACAGGTGAAAGTGCAAAGAAGGCAAAAGAAGAGGCTAAAAAACTTGACTACAGGAAGCTTCTTGAAGAGAAAAAGAGGGAGTTGAGCACAGAAGAGCTCTCAGAGTTTGAAAAAGATCTGAAGGTCTATCTGCACGAAAAGGAAGAAAAAGATAAAGATGCACTGGAGGGTCTGTTCAGTGAGAAACAGGAAGGAGATACTGAAGGATAAAAAGATCCTCCTCGGTATTACTGGCGGAGTTGCAGCTTACAAAGCTGTTGATTTAACAAGGAGACTCAGGGAACAAGGTTCTTCGGTTACTGTTATCATGACAGAGGCTGCTAAGAATTTTGTAACGCCTTTGTCTTTAGAGATTGCATCCCAGAACAAGGTCTATTCAAATTTATTTAGTGAACCCATGTCGCATGTAAAACTGGCTACTGATGCAGATGTTATGGTCATAGCTCCTGCAACAGCAAATATAATTGGCAAAATTGCAGGGGGTATTGCCGATGATCTTCTGAGTACAACAGTGCTTGCTTTCAGGGGCAAGGTAATCATTGCTCCTGCCATGAACTGGAGGATGTATGAAAATCCTGCTCTACAGGAAAATCGAAGATATCTTTTATCACACGGCGTTATACAGGTAGGACCTGAAAAAGGAGACCTCGCATGTGGTGAAGAAGGTGTAGGAAGGATGTCAGATATCCATGATATCATTGAGGCAATAATATCATCCTTTACAAAAAAAGACCTTGAAAAGGAAAAGATACTTGTAACAGCAGGACCTACGAGGGAATATCTTGATCCTGTTAGATTTATATCTAACAGATCATCAGGCAAGATGGGATATGCTATTGCAAGAGCTGCTTTTAGAAGAGGCGCTGAAGTGACGTTAATAAGCGGTCCCTCATTGTTAGGCCCACCTAAAGGGGTGAATTTTATCTCTGTACAAACATCTGCGGATATGTTGGATGCTGTAAATAAAGAGATAAATTCTTCTACTGTGGTCATAATGTCTGCTGCAGTTTCTGATTTTATGCCTGAAGAAAAAGCTAAAAATAAGATTGAAAAATCCAAAGAATTATTTTTAAAGTTAACACAGACTCCTGATATTATTTCTGAGATATCAAAAAAGAAAAACCGCCCTTTTATTATCGGGTTTGCAGCAGAGACAGGCGGTGGAATCGAGCGGGCAAAAAAGAAATTAAAAGAGAAGAATATAAATCTGATTGTGTTTAATGATGTTACAGATCCCGGATCAGGATTTGACGTTGATACAAACAGTGTTATAATTATTGATAAAGAAAGAGAAATAAAAATTCCGCTTATGAGCAAAGAAGCTGTTGCTGACGCAATTTTGGATAGGCTGATTGAAATCAAGGCTTGACTTTTTTTTTAATTTAGTTGAAAATTTTGGCATATCATGGCACTTGACGATATACAGAGATTAAAAGAAAAAGTAGATAAAGACCCTGCTTCAAAGTTTTTTGTCCCGCTCGCAGAGGAATACAAAAAGACAGGTAAATTTGATGAGGCTATAGAGGTTCTTACAAAGGGTCTCGAAAAACAGCCTGATTATATGAGTGCTCGAGTTGCCCTGGGTAAAGTATATCTTGACAAAGGCATGCTTGAAGAAGCGAGGGCTGAATTTGAAAAGGTAATTATGGCGATACCCGATAATTTATATGCTCATAAAAAACTTGCAGAGATTTACAGAGATTTCGGACAAAGGGATAAGGCGATTAAAGAGTTTAGAACTATTTTAAAATTGAACCCTATGGATGAATGGGCTACCACCAACCTCCAAGATATTGAAAAGATCCCTGAATCTCCTCCCGCGATGCAGAAACCAACAAAAGCTGAAGATGTAGCTCCTGTTGCACCAGAGGAAGTTAAATCAATAGAACCAGAAGAGATAAAAGAAGAGCAATTTGAACTTTCTGTTAATGAAGAAAGTGCTGTAGCCGAATTAGTACCCGAACTCAGTGAGGAAACAGAAGAAGATATACAAACAAAAGCTGTTGATATAGGACAAGAGACAGAAGCGATAACTGAGGAACCATTGTCGTTTGGGGATATATTTAAAAAGCCAGAGATAGAGGCTACTGGTATAGAAAAGGAAGATATATCTGAAGCAGAACCATTGTCGTTTGCAGATGTATTTAAAGAACCTGGAATCGCTGTTGAAGAAAAAGAAGAGAAAGAAGTAAAAGAAGTATCTGAACAGCCCTTTTTGACAGTAAGTGATGCAGATTCTTTTGTTGCTCAGGGCAAGTATGTAGAGGCAGTAACAGTATATCGAAGACTCCTCTCCATAGAGCCTGATAACAAGCAAGTAATGCAACGCCTCGATGAATTAAAAACGCTTCTGAAACTTCTCGGTAAAGACAAGGAAGATTTGATAGCAAGACTTGATAGCTTTCTTGAAGCTGTTAGAAAGAGGAAAAATGAGTTTTTCGGAAATACTTAAAGAAGCTGTAGAAAAGGTAGATGGCGCTGTTTCCGCAATAGTAATTGGTACGGATGGAATATCTGTTCAGGAATATGCACAAGAGAAACTCTTAGATCTCGCAGATCTCAGCGCCGAGGCATCAGCAATGATTAAGGATATAGGTCAGGCTGCTGATAATCTTGGACTCGGAGAAGCCAGAGAGTTTTCGATAATATCTGACAGATGTGGCATTATTATGCGGAAAATAAATGCTGACTATTATGTCGCCCTTATAATAAGACCTGAAGGTAATTATGGAAAAGGCAGGTTCATCCTCAAGACTGTAATTCCTAAGCTGGAAGGAGAGTTCTGAGCATCCTGCATAAAAAGTAATGAAAGTCCTTGTTATACACGGTCCAAATTTAAATCTTCTCGGTAAGAGAGAGACAAAAATATATGGTAAAAAATCTCTCGATGATATAAATAAAGACATCCTCTCTCTCGCCTCGGAATTAGACATCAAGGTAAAGACGATACAGATTAATAGTGAAGGGGAAATAGTAGAAACTATCCATAAAGGTGATTATGATGTACTTGTTATAAATCCTGCTGCATATACTCATACAAGCATAGCTATAAGAGATGCTATTTCCGCGATTGGCAAGCCTGCTATAGAAGTCCATATATCTAATATCTATAAACGAGAGGAATTCAGAAAAAAGTCTTTCATAACAGACGTTGCTGCTGGACAGATATGCGGTTTTGGTTCAGATAGCTATCTGCTGGCTTTAAGGGCAGCACAGAGCATCTTCTTAAATAACCAGTAACCAAGTCACAATAACCAATGACCCAATATTACCCCTCACGAATTAACGAAATAAAAGGATCTATTAAAAGAAAGGGGCTTGAATGCTTTCTTATTACAGACATAAACAATGTTAGATACCTAACAGGCTTTTCAGGTTCTTCAGCTATTCTATTAATTACAGTTCAGGAAGCCTTTTTCATAACTGATTTTAGATATAAAGAACAATCAGAAAAAGAGGTAAAAGAGTGGGAAATTATTACAGGAAAAGGAGATCTGGTAAAAACAATACAAAATCTTCTTAAAAAGACAGGCATAAAAAAACTGGGTTTTGAGTCCTCTGTTACCTATAAATTTTTTGCAAAGTTATCTGATACAGGCATAAAATTAAAGGCATTAGAAGGATTTATAGAAAGGCTGAGGGAAATAAAAAATACCTTTGAGATAAAAAAAATAAAAGAGGCAGTGAGACGTGCAGAGAATGCCTTTCTTGAGATAAAGCCGTATATAAGACAGGGAATGAGAGAAAGGGCTATAGCACTTAGACTTGAAGAAAGATTAAAAAAGAAAGGATGTCTGCATATTCCCTTTGAGGTAATAGTTGCCTCAGGACCTAATTCATCTATGCCCCATGCAAAGCCAACAGATAGAAAAATCAATAAAAGTGATCTCGTAATTATAGACTGGGGTGGAGAGGCTGATGGTTATTTTTCGGATATGACGAGGACATTGCTTGTTAAAGGAGATAATATCAACGAGAAGAAAGAAATTTATCAGATTGTATTAAAGGCAAATAAGAAAGCTATTTCCCGGGTTTTACCAGGCGTAAAGTCTGAAGATATAGACTTTTCTGCCAGAGAGGTTATAAAAAAGGCAGGTTATGGAGAATTCTTTGGGCATGGCACTGGACATGGTGTCGGCATTCAGATACATGAATTACCACGCATATCATGGGATAAAAAAAATATTATCAAAGAAAATATGGTTTTTACAATAGAGCCGGGAATTTATGTTCCAGGAGTCGGGGGAGTGAGAATAGAAGATATGGTGGCAGTAAAGCCAGAGGGGTATAGAGTCCTTACGAGCCTTCCAAAGAAACTTGAGATTATAGGTTAGCCCAAAAAATAATTAAGGCAAATAAATGAATTGTATTTTTTTGGTTAACCTGAATAATGCGTTTAGAATAATCAATTGCATCTTTCAGGTTAATATCGCGATTCTGTCCACATGTCAGGGGTAAACCTGATGACTTTGTTTCTCCCTGTTTCTTTTGCTTTATAAAGTGCAACATCTGCAAATTTGATCGCCTCCCAGAAGCTTTGCGTATCCTTGGGGAATTCGCTGACACCAACGCTGATAGTCTTACTGATGCATCCTCCTGTTATAGTGACTTTTGTTTTTTCCATGTTTGACCGTATTTTTTCAGCGATTTCTACAGAAGTTTCAGGTAGAATATCTGATAATACTACCAGAAACTCCTCCCCCCCAAAACGAACAACTATGTCAGAAGTTCTGACGCTTTTTCTTATAACGTTTGCGGTTTCTTTCAGAACGATGTCGCCAGTGTCATGTCCATATTTATCATTTACTTCCTTGAAGAAGTCCAGGTCACACATTAATAAGCCAATAGTAGCATTTCTTCTTTGTACGCCGGCGATCAATGCCTCTGAAGTTTCCTCAAGGAATCTTCTGTTATAAATAGCTGTTAAAGCATCTTTAATAGAAGACTCCTTGAATGCCCTCATGATTCTCTTTGCCTCGAGTACAGGCTGAGCTTCTAATATGTATTGCTGCGCCCTTATTATCTTTTCCTGAAATTCAGGCGATTCCACCAAGCTTTTATCCAGGACAAATTGCACAACACCTCCTGTTTTACCAGAAATGAAGATTGGAATACATATATGAAATTCTCCTGTATCCTTTCTGAAATATTTGCAGATATCTTTATGTTCTTTTGATGAAACAATATGCCCTGTCCTTTTTACCCTGCATAAATCACAATTAAGCAGTATGTCCATACTACAATAAATGTCAGATGCCATACTTTCAGGAGGGTATACTGTTTTTATAGTATTTTTATATACTGAAATCTCATGAATAACACATTTTTCAAAACCTAACTCCTGAGTAAAAATCTTTCCAAGACGAAGGTATATATCATCCACTGTTTCATCCTCTTCGATTATCTTCTTAAAGGAAGTCATCACATTAATTGTATTCATAAATTTATTATATTCATTCGCAAGGGTGCCGAGCTCGTCTTTTGATATTATTTGAATTTCTTTTGCAAAATCCCTTTTCGAAGTAAATGCCCTGAAGTTTGCAACTATTGCATTAATAGGTTTTACAAGGTTAAGTGATATAAGAATTCCAAAGATTATTGAAAGCGATGCCCCCATTACAAAGACACCAATGATGAGAATTAAGGCGGTCTTATATTCCTTTTTTGTAATTTGTGAAATATTTTCTTCTTCCTTGCCTAAACTTATAATATATTTGTTTAAAATAATTACAGCATCTTGCGTGAGGGTAATATATTCGGATAATTTCTTTTGCAATGAGGATGTAATGCGCTTATTTTTCATCCTTGAATAAGCCATCTCATTTAAGAGATTCTCCAGTTTGAGAATTCTGGCAGTAATATCTTCTATCTGTGTCCTTATTTTAGGGTCAATAATAGGAGGAACATAGAATTCATCATAGGACATGTCTTCAGCCTGTAAGTAATCCTTTATAAAGCCGCCTTTATGCATTGTTTTGAGATAAAAATAACATTTTTCTATGGTAGCTTTAGCTTTATGATAATTTTTGTCGATTATGTCATTGTTCTCATGGAGAAATATCTGTTGAACAGAAATGTTTGCATCTGTTAAATTTTTAATCACACTATTTAAAACTTTCTGCTGGGGGATTATTAAATCAACCAATTTTTTGGATTCAGCCCTTAAATTAAATAACATAATAAAGCCAATAGCAGAAGTTACAACAAGCCAGAAAAGGGTGCCTGTAGAAAAAAGTATAAATTTTTTGCGTATTGGAAGATGGGTAAAGGTGAGGATATTTATGAGTTTGTAAAGGATGGATTTAATCTCTCTTAAAAAAATAAGTATATTTCTCCTTTACTTAAAATTTCTCAGACAATTAAAATCTGGACAATTATAGAATTTTATAAACAAAAAAATAAAGATAGTAAGTGATATTTAGTGGTATTCTCCGATGCTGTAACATCAATTATGCAAATTTCATTTAGGGTATAATTCTCAATGGTTTAAACAACTCCCTAAAAGGGAGAAAGGAGAACTATACCCATGAGAGAAAGTTTATCAAAGAAGGCGAAA